>NZ_JBHMIS010000001.1:0-785809 GCF_048060415.1 Micromonospora sp. LOL_024 | reverse complement strand
CGCTCTTACGCAGCATCAAGTTCATGATCGAAGCTCCATTCGGGGGTTGGCGCACACACCGCACACAGGGGGACGCGGGCACACGCAAGCACCGACAGGCGCCCAAAGACTCAGGAGGAAAGAACTACTCCGGCACGCGCGGCTGCCAGGGACAGCCGCTGCTCGACGCCAGGACCATGTGTAACGACCGGCGACCCGCCACCATTCCCGGGGGTCCAGCACCCACCTCGGCGGGCGGTAGTCCTCAGCCGTTCAGGGATGTACAACGACGCGCGCCCGCCGGCCATTCCACCCCGACGCCCCCGGCCAACCTGACTGGATCGGACCTCGGAGCCGACACCACCCACGGGTGGAGATCCGTCGGTGATTAGTGCCGACCGACGGGCTGATCGACACCGGATGGGCGATATGGCGGGTCGGGCGTCGCGGGATACCGCCATACCGGCGAAACGGGGTCGATCGCGTCGGACCACATCCGCCCCGGCAGGGTCAGGCGGCGGGCCAGTCCTGCGAGGCCATACGCGGCGAGACCGCCCCCGGAGGAGCGGCCTCGAGCCAGGAAAGGAACCCGGTGACGGTGGATCGTGCCATCGCGATCTCGACCGGGGCGTGTCGACTTGTACAGCGGAGGATGATCCAGTCGGCCGGCATGGACATTCGTTCCTGCCCCTCCGGCAGTCGCCGTCGTTCCACGGTCAGGCCGTCGCGGGAGAGCACCCGTTTGGGGCGTACCGCGAAACTGACCATGCGGTACCAACGAAGCTCGTCACCGGCGAAGCGGCCGAAACCGGGTGACCAACCGCGGCCGTCGAGCATGGTGGTCGTCCGGACACTCAACCGGATGATGCCACCGCTACGGGTGACCAGAGCACGCCGGATGAAGAGGAACAGGATCGCGCCGAGGATCACGGCGAAGCCGATTCCGACCCCTTCGACGATCTCCATCGGCGGGTTCGACTCAGCTGCCCGACGCGGCGGAGACCGGGGTGGCGCTCTCGGCCAGTACGGTGACGCCACTTTCGCTCACCGAGAGGAATCCACCCGCCACCTCGTACGCGAGCTGCTCACCCCCGGGGAGCTTGATGCGTACCCGGCCCGGCTCGGCGAGCTGACCGAGCAGCGGCGCGTGCCCCGGCAGCACACCCAGCTCACCCTCGGTCGTGCGGGCCATCACCAACTCGGCCTTGCCGGACCAGACCTTCTCCTCGACGGCCACGAGCTGGACGTTAAGCTGCTCTGCCACGCTGTCTCCTTGCTGAGGCGGCGGATTGGGAAAGTCTAGTCCGACCCCGGACGTGTTCTACATGCGGGTACCGGGACTTGCGCCACAGTCAACTGCTGCTCAACAGCTTGGGGTGTTCGAGCAGGAACGGATCCAGCAGTTCCCGCTCCAAGGCGACGAAGAAGTCGTCGACCTCGGGCTCGAAGCGCTCGCCGAGGTATTTGCCGTTCTCGGAGAGGCCGCCGCCCGGCAACTTGATCATCTGGATGTTGCCCGGGCGGATGTCCTTGAGCGCGAGGGCGAAGTCGACCACGCTGTGCCCTCGGCCACTGAAAATCAACGACTCGCCGGCTGCCCGGAGCACCTTGTCCAGCTTGACCGGGTTGGTCACCACGTCGGCACTGAGCGCCTGGCCGGCCATCGCCTTGACGAACTGCTGCTGGTGCCGCTGCCGACCGTAGTCGCCGTCCGGGACACCGTTCTCCGGGTACCGCTGGCGGACGTAGTCCAGCGCCTGCCAGCCACTCAGGTGCTGCTTGCCCTTCGGGTAGACCGCCTGCGGCCCGATGTAACCCGCGCCGTTCGGGTTGCCCTCGCGGTGCTTGCCGTCCGGTTCGCGGTGCTCGGAGCGGACCTCCCGCTCGATGTTCATGGTTACGCCGCCCATGGCGTCGACGATCTTCCGGAAGCCGGAGAAGTTGATGATCGCGCCGGCGTCGAAGCGCTCGATCCCGGTGACGTTCTGCACGGTGACGGCGAGCAGCTCGAAGCCGCGTGCCGCGTCTGGCTTGCCGCGGGGCACCCGGCTGCCGTAGGACATCGCGGCGTTGAGCTTGGTGGTGTCGCCGCCGAAGCCCGCCTTGGGGAACGCCGGGATGTCGACGTACAGGTCGCGCGGCAGGGAGAACAGATAGGCCCGGTCCATCTCCTCCGGCACGTGCAGGACCATGATCGCGTCGGACAGCGGAGGCGTGTCCTCGTCGCGGGGATCGATGCCGACCAACAGGATGTTGAGCGGCCCCTTGATGTCGCTCCTGGGCGTGCTGCCGGCCGTCTGGTCGCCGAAGAGGTCCGCCTTGCCGATCGCACCCTCGTAGCGGGCCATCAGCGCCTCCGCGCCCACCAGGCTCGTACCGCTGAGCACCATCAGGATGACGCCGAAGACGGTGCAGAGCTGCGCCCAACGCGGCACGCCACGCCACACGGACGGGCGTCGACCACGTTTACCGCGTCCACCGCCACTGCCGGCCTTGCCCACAGAGATCTCCATTCGTCGCGTCCCCTGGTAAGTACGGGCGCGCGTAGCCAAAAGGTTTAACCGTTCGACGCTCGTCGGCGCAACGAGCGTGGCTAGACGGTATCTCGCAGGCGGCGGGACCGCCGAGCACGGACGGACAGCGGCGATGCTACGACGTGAAGATGAACAAAGGCCGCCCCGCAGTTGCCGGGACGGCCTTCTGTTCGGGGCGAAGGTCAGCTCTTCATCAGCTCTGCGGCCTTCTTCTCCAGGTCCTCGAGCCCACCGCACATGAAGAACGCCTGCTCGGGGAAGTGGTCGTACTCGCCCTCACTGATCTTCCGGAACGCCTCGATGGTCTCCTTGATCGGGACCGTCGAGCCCGGTACGCCGGTGAACTGCTCCGCCGCGTAGGTGTTCTGCGACAGGAAGCGCTCGATCCGCCGGGCCCGCTGGACCGTGATCTTGTCTTCCTCGGAGAGCTCCTCGATACCGAGGATCGCGATGATGTCCTGCAGGTCCTTGTAGCGCTGCAGGATCCGCTTCACCTCGCTGGCCACCTGAAAGTGCTCCTGGCCGACGAACTCGGGGGCCAGGATCCGCGACGAGGACGCCAGCGGGTCGACCGCCGGGTAGATGCCCTTGTCGGAGATCGACCGCTCCAGGTTGGTGGTCGCGTCCAGGTGGGCGAACGTGGTTGCCGGGGCGGGGTCGGTGTAGTCGTCCGCCGGAACGTAGATCGCCTGCATGGAGGTGATGGCCTGACCCCGGACGGAAGTGATCCGCTCCTGCAGCTCACCCATCTCGTCGGCCAGCGTCGGCTGGTAGCCCACCGCGCTGGGCATCCGGCCCAGCAGGGTGGAGACCTCGGAACCGGCCTGGGTGAAGCGGAAGATGTTGTCGATGAAGAGCAGCACCTCCTGCTTCTTCACGTCGCGGAAGTACTCCGCCATGGTCAACGCGGAGAGCGCGACCCGCAGCCGGGTGCCCGGCGGCTCGTCCATCTGCCCGAAGACCAGCGCGGTCTTGTCGATGACGCCGGACTCGGTCATCTCGTGGATGAGGTCGTTGCCCTCACGGGTGCGCTCACCCACGCCGGCGAAGACCGAGGTGCCACCGAAGTTCCGGGCCACCCGGGTGATCATCTCCTGGATGAGCACCGTCTTGCCCACGCCGGCACCGCCGAACAGGCCGATCTTACCGCCCTTGACGTACGGGGCGAGCAGGTCGATGACCTTGATGCCGGTCTCCAGCATCTCGGTCTTCGGCTCCAGGTCCGCGAAGGCCGGGGCCTTGCGGTGGATGCCCCACTGGTCGTCAGCGGAGATGGTCTCGCCCTCGGTGAGGTTGAGGCACTCGCCGATCGCGTTGAACACGTGGCCCTTGACCGCGTCGCCCACCGGTACCCGGATCGGGAAGGCGGTGTCCCGCACCTCGGCACCGCGGACCAGGCCGTCGGTGGGCTGCATCGAGATGGCGCGTACCACGTTGTCACCCAGGTGCTGGGCGACCTCCAGGGTGAGCGTCTTCTCGCCGCCGGAGAGGGTCACGCTCACCTGGAGGGCGTTGTACAGGTCCGGCATGGCGTCGCGCGGGAACTCGGCGTCGACGACCGGGCCGATGACCCGGACCACGCGACCCGTGGCCGTCTTGGTCTCAGCTGGTCCACCAGCAACTGCGGATACAGTCATCACACTTCACTTCCCGACGCGGCCAGCGCGTTCGCGCCGCCGACGATCTCACTGATCTCCTGGGTGATCCCGGCCTGGCGAGCCGAGTTCATCTCACGCGTGTACTTGTCGATCATCTCTTCGGCGTTGTCGGTGGCGCTCTTCATCGCCCGCCGCCGGGCCGCCGACTCGCTGGCCGCCGACTCCAGCAACGCCGCGTAGATCCGCGTGTTGATGTACTTCGGCAGCAGCGCGTCGAGCAGCGCCTCGGGGTTCGGCTCGAAGTCGTAGTCCGGCAACGCGCCGGGCGCCGCCTCCGACCGGGGCCGCTCCTCGACCTGCAACGGTCCGATGATCCGGGTGACCGGGTTCTGCGTCATCAGGGACTTGAACTCGGTGAAGACGATGTGCAACTCGTCGACCCCACGCACCCCGTCCGGGCCCGGCTCGCCGTCGACGTCGTCCGCGCCGGCCGAGAACGCCTTGATCAGCGTTTCGCCCACCTCGCGGGCGTCGTTGAACGACGGCTGCTCGGAGAAGCCCGTCCAGCTGGCCTCGATCGGCCGGTTACGGAAACGGTAGAACGACACGCCCTTGCGTCCGACGACGTAGAGCACCGGCTCTTTGCCGTCGGCCTCAAGACGGGCGACCAGCGACTCCGCCGTACGGATGGCATTGGAGCTGTAACCGCCGGCCAGACCCCGGTCGGCGGTTACCAGCAGCACGCCCGCCCGGCGCACCCGCTCACGCGGGGTGAGCATCGGGTGGTCGATCCGCGCGTTGGACGCCAGCGCCGTGAGCACGCCGGTGATCGCCCGGGCGTACGGCAGGGACGCCCCCACCCGGGCCTGGGCCTTGGCGATGCGGCTCGTCGCCACGAGCTCCATCGCCTTGGTGATCTTCTTCATCCCCTTCGCCGAGCGAATCCGTTGACGAAGAACACGTACCTGCGCCGCCATGGCCCGACCCTACTGCTTCTGGGCCGGGGCCCCGCCGCTGTAGCGGGTGACCGTCTCGTGCTCGGCCTCGCCCTCCAGCGGCGCCGCCGGCGCCTCGTTGATCGTGCGCCCGTCCTCGCGGCCGAGGAAGCCCTGCTTGAACTCCGTGACGGCCGTGTCGAGGGTGGCGATGACGTCGTCGTCCCACTTGTTGTCGGCGATCGCCTGCAGCGTGGCGCTGTGCTTGCGCCGCAACTGCTCCAGGAACTGCGTCTCGAAGCGCCGCACGTCACCGACGGGGACGTCGTCGAGCTTGCCCTCGGTGCCGGCCCAGACCGAGACGACCTCGTCCTGCACCGGGTACGGCGAGGCGTTCGGCTGCTTGAGCAGCTCCACCAGGCGGGCACCGCGGTCCAGCTGGGCGCGGGAGGTCTTGTCCAGGTCGGAGGCGAAGGCGGCGAACGCCTCCAGCTCGCGGAACTGGGCCAGGTTCAGCCGCAGCGAGCCGGCGACCTTACGCATCGGCTTCACCTGCGCGGCGCCACCGACCCGGGAGACCGAGGTGCCGACGTTGATCGCCGGCCGGACGCCCTGGTTGAACAGGTCGGTCTCCAGGAAGATCTGGCCGTCGGTGATGGAGATGACGTTGGTCGGGATGAACGCCGAGATGTCGTTGGCCTTCGTCTCGATGATCGGCAGGCCGGTCATCGAACCGCCGCCCATCTCGTCGGAGAGCTTCGCGCACCGCTCCAGCAGACGGGAGTGCAGGTAGAAGACATCACCCGGGTACGCCTCACGGCCCGGCGGGCGACGCAGCAGCAGCGACACGGCCCGGTACGCCTCGGCCTGCTTGCTCAGGTCGTCGAAGACGATGAGAACGTGCTTGCCGTTGTACATCCAGTGCTGCCCGATGGACGAGCCGGTGTACGGGGCGAGGTACTTGAAGCCCGCCGGATCCGACGCCGGGGAGGCCACGATGGTGGTGTACTCCATCGCGCCCGCCTCCTCCAACTGGCCCTTGATGGAGGCGATCGTGGAGGCCTTCTGACCGATGGCCACGTAGATGCAGCGAACCTGCTTCTTCGGGTCGCCGGAGGCCCAGTTTTCGCGCTGGTTGAGGATGGCGTCCAGGGCGACCGTGGTCTTGCCGGTCTTGCGGTCACCGATGATCAGCTGCCGCTGGCCCCGACCGATCGGGGTCATCGCGTCGATGGCCTTGATGCCGGTCTGCAACGGCTCGAACACGGACTGCCGGGCCATCACGTTCGGGGCCTGGAGCTCCAGCTCGCGGTAGCCCTCGTCGGAGATGTCGCCGAGGCCGTCGATCGGCGCGCCGAGCGCATCGACCACGCGGCCGAGGAAGCCGTCGCCGACGGGCACCGAGAGCACCCGGCCGGTGCGCTTGACGCGCTGCCCCTCCTCAAGCCCGGAGTAGTCGCCGAGGACAACGACACCGATCTGCCGGACGTCGAGGTTCAGTGCCACGCCGAGCGTGCCGTCCTCGAACTCCAGCAGCTCGTTGGTCATGGTCGAGGGCAGGCCCTCGACGTGGGCGATGCCGTCGCCGGTGTCGGCGACGGTGCCGACCTCCTCACGGGAGACGTCGGGCGAATAGGAGGAGACGTAGCGCTCCAGTGCGCCACGGATGTCCTCCGTCGAGATGGTCAGCTCGGCCATCCTCTGCTTCCTTAAATGTCAGAGGCCCGGGATACCTAGTACCGACCGGTCCTCGGGTCGACTGTCATTCCGAGCGCTTCACGGGGTGTTGGTCAGCGCTTCGCGAGCGCGTTACGGGTCTCGTTGAGGCGGCGCAGGATCGTCCCGTCGTACAGGTCCGAGCCCACCCGGACACTCGCTCCACCGAGGACCGTCGGGTCAACCGTAAACTTCACGGCGACCTCCCGGCCGTAGATGGTCGAGAGCCGGTCGCCCAGCCGGCGTTCCTCGTCCTCGGTCAGCGGTGCCGCGACGGTGACGTACGCGACCTGCCGGTCGCGACGGTCCGCCGCGAGCTCCACCAGTCGGGTCAGCCCGGCAGAGAACGACCGGCCACCGAAGCCGGCCAGGGCCGCCTCCACCAGTCGCACGGTCACCGGCCGGGCCTTGCCGTTCAGGAGCATCCCGACCAGCTCGGCCCGCTGGGCCACCGGTGCGATCGGGTCGGACAGGGTGTTGGAGAGCTGCCGATCCGCGGCGACCACCTGGCCGAAACGGAACAGCTCGTCCTCCACCTCGCCGAGTTCACCGGCACGGTCCACGCTGCCGAGCAGGGCCTGCACACCGAGGCGCTCGACCGCGTCGAGCAGCTCCGACGGTGCCGACCATCGGCCGGTGACCAGGGTGTCGAGCAGCTCCAGCGGGTCCGCACCGACCTTGCCGGAGAGCACCCCGGTCAACAGGCCGGCCCGGTCCTCGCCCGGACGGGCCGGATCGGAGAGCGCCCGGCGCAGCCGGACCTCACGCCGCAGCAGGTCCGCCACGGTGAGCAGCTCCCCGCCGGTGGTGGCGGCGGCCGACGGCTCGGCCCCCCGGAGGTACTCCTCCAGCCGCGTCACCGCGACGGAGTAGGACTCCCGGCTGGCAGCTCGCATCAGCGGGCCCCCGCGCTCTCGAGATCGGTGAGGAAACGTTCGACGGTGCCCTTGCGGCGGGCCTCGTCGGCGAGCGACTCGCCCACGATCCGGCTGGCCAGGTCGACCGCGAGGCCGCCGACCTCCGCGCGCAGCTCACGCACGATGGTCTGGCGCTCCACGGCCAGCGAGTCCCGGCCGGCGGCGATGATCCGGTCGGACTCCTCCCGGGCCTTGGCGAGGATCTCGGTCCGGATCGACTCGGCGTCGGCGCGGGCGTCGTCCCGGATCTTGGCCGCCTCGGTACGCACCTCGGCGAGCTGGGCCCGGTACTGCTCCAGCAGTTGGTTGGCCTCGGCCTGAGCTGCCTCGGCACGCTTGAGTCCGCCCTCGATCGCGTCGACCCGCGCCTGGTACATCGCCTCCATGCGCGGCATGACGAACTTCATCAGGACGAAGCAGAGCAGGGCGAAGGCGATCGTGCCGACGACGAGCTCCTGCCAGATCGGCACGAGCGGGTGGTGCTCCACGCCTTCGGCGGCGAGATTCATGTCAGACCTCCGGGTCGCGTCGGGCGAGGTGTCAGACTGCGAACGCGAGGACCAGGCCGAACAGGGCGAGCGCCTCGACCAGCGCGAAGCCCAGGACCAGCCAGGTGCGGTTGTAGCCGGCGGACTCCGGCTGGCGGGCGCTGGCCTGGATGTAGGCCGCGAAGACCAGGGCGACACCGATGCCGGGGCCGATGGCGGCGAGGCCGTAGCCGATGGTGTTGACGCTGCCCTCGATGGCGGCAATAGCGCTCATTGCGGGTATTCCTCCTAGTAGACGCGTGAGGCTTCACGCGTACGCGGTCGTACCGAAAGCTTGGTCGGGCCGGGCGGCCCGCCTAAGTCTGTGGATCAGTGCCCGTCGGAGAGCGACGTGCCGATGTAGTTGGCGGTCAGGGTGACGAAGACATATGCCTGCAGCAGCGCGACGAGCACCTCGAAGAAGGCCATCAGAATCGCCATCGCGAACGAGAAGACCGAGGTCACCTGGATGAAGATGTTGTCCGAGGCGAGCATCACGAAACCACCGACGGTGAAGACCAGCAGGATCAGGTGACCGGCGAACATGTTGGCGAAGAGTCGGACCGCCAGCGTGACCGGTCGGTTGATGAAATTCTGCAGGAACTCGATCGGGATCAGCAGAAAGTGCATCGGCCACGGCACGCCCGGGATGATCAGGCTCTGCTTGAGGTAGCGGCCCAGTCCCTGCTTGCGGACACCGATGTAGAGGTACATCACGTAGGTGATCACGGCGAGCACGATCGGGAAGGCGATGTGCGAGTTCGGCGAGATCTGCAACCCCGGGACGATGCCGAAGAGGTTGGTCACCACGATGAAGCAGAACAGCACGGTGAAGTAGGGCGCGAACCGGATGCCGTCCTTGCCCATCTGCTCGCGGGCGATGTTGTCCCGGACCAGGCCGTAGATCGACTCCGCGTACCACTGGCCCTTGCTCGGCACCAGCTTCGGGTTCCGGTAGGTGGCCATGAAGAAGATGATCAACAGCCCGACGGCCAGCCAGACCATAAGCGTGAACTTCGTGACCCACGGACCGGCGAGATCCGGCGGGTAGAAGTCTCCGACGCTGGGGGGCCAGGGAAGGCCCTCAGCGGCGACAAGCTGTCCACTCACCGTGTCATCCTCCGCACTCGACAGACCCACGCGTGCCGGAACTCAGGCACCGAGCCTCTTCATGATCAGGTAGATCGCTCCGGCTGCGCCGAGCATCATGCCCACGGCGATCCCCACGCCGGTCGGCGCACCGAGGAACTCCCCCGCCAACCAGCCGAGGAATCCCCACACCACGATGCCGGCGAGCAGGTAGCCGAGAACGGCTCCGGCCACGCCTTCCGACGAGTGTTCGTCGGCGCTTTCGCGGTGTGGATTGTCGGCCATGACGAGGCGAACACTATCAGTCGGGTGTTTCGCGAGTGTGCGGCACCCCCCACACTGCGAACAGCGTGCGGGCGGGTGCGGGCGCGTCAAGCCGGGCCTAGCCTACTCCTGTTCGGCCGGCCGAACAGGCCGATGAAACGCCGGGATAACGCCAGCCGTACGGTCAGTGACCCGACGACCGGTCCACCGTGGGCAGCGGGGAGCGGAGAGCCCAGGTCAGGTGGGCACCCGTCCACACCACCACGGCCGCGATGATGGCCACGCCCATGTCCGGCAGACCCGGCCAGCCGGTGGCCGCGACGGCCGCCATCACCACGCCCAGAATGACGATCTTCGTGACGTAGGTGACCAGGCCCACCGACATGATCAGTCTCGGGTGGACCGCGTCGGCCCAGGCCACCGAGAGTCCGGAGATCAGGTAGCTGACGATCACCAGGGCGATCCCGGCGGCCACCCCGGCCGCGCCGGTCGGGCCGCGCAGCACCGCGGCGGCCGGCACCGCGACCACGGCCAGCACGGCGCAGGCGAGCAGCGACAGGCGCAGATACGGCAGCCGGGCCCGGATCGCACCGGGCTCGCCGGCACGGGGCACGTCCGTTGCGGGCCCGCCGGCATCCGGCGCGCTCATCGGGGGTACGCCGGGAAGGCGCCGACCAGCTCGGCCACGTCGGCGGCGATCCGGGCCAGCTCACCGGTCCCGCCCGACGCCGCCGGGTCGGTCCGCACGGCTCGGCCGACCAGCTCGGCGATCTGGCGCATCTGCGGCTCCGCCATCGCCTGGGTGGTGACGCCCGGGGTGCCCACCCGGATGCCCGAGGCGACCATCGGCTTGCGCGGGTCGTACGGGATCGCGTTCTTGTTGAGCGTGATGGCCGCCGCGTCGCAGCGTGCCTCCGCCTCGGCTCCACTCACTCCGGTCTCCCGCAGGTCGATCAGGGTCAGGTGGGTGTCGGTGCCGCCTGAGACCGGGCGCATCCCCTCGGCCGCCAGCCCGTCGGCCAGCGCCCGCGCGTTGGCCACCACCTGCGTGGCGTACGTGCGGTACGCCGGCTGGGCCGCCTCGTGCAGCGCAACCGCCTTCGCCGCCACGGCGTGCATGAGCGGACCGCCCTGGGTGAACGGGAAGACCGCCTTGTCGATCCGCTCGGCCAGCGGCTCCCGGCACAGGATCATGCCGCCGCGTGGACCGCGCAGCACCTTGTGCGTGGTCGCGCAGACCACGTCGGCGTACGGCACCGGGGACGGGATCGCCTGCCCGGCGACCAGCCCGATGAAGTGCGCCGCGTCCACCATCAGGTACGCGCCGACGGAGTCGGCGATCTCCCGGAACAGCGCGAAGTCGATCAGCCGCGGGTACGCCGTCGCCCCACAGATGATCACCTTGGGCCGGTGCGCGCGAGCGAGGTCGCGTACCTCGTCGTAGTCGATCAGCTCGGTGTCCTGCCGGACGGTGTAGCCGACGGTGTGGAACCACTTGCCGGAGAAGTTGACCCGGCTGCCGTGGGTCAGGTGCCCGCCGTGCGCCAACTCCATCGCCAGCACCGTGTCGCCGGGCTGTACCAGCGCCGCGTAGGCGGCCAGGTTGGCGCTGGCACCGGAGTGCGGCTGGAGGTTGGCGTGCGCGGCGCCGAAGAGGTCCTTCGCCCGGGCGATGCCGATCTCCTCGGCCCGGTCCACCTGCGCGCAGCCGCCGTAGTAGCGCCGGCCGGGGTACCCCTCGGCGTACTTGTTGGTCAGCGTCGACCCCAGCGCGGCGAGCACCGCCGGCGAGGTGAGGTTTTCGCTGGCGATCAGTTGCAGGCCACCACGCAGCCGGTCGAGCTCGCCGAGCACCACCTCCGCGATCTCCGGGTCGGTCGTGCTGAGTTGCTCGAAATCCGGCCCCCAGAAGGTGCCCTTGACGGTCTTCACAGCGCCAAAGTCTAGGAGACCGCAGACTGGAAGCCATGAGATGCCTGGTGACCGGTGCGACGGGATACATCGGCGGGCGGCTGGCCCCCCGCCTGCTGGCTGAGGGACACACGGTGCGCTGCCTGGCCCGGCGGGCCGGACGGCTACGGGACGTCCCGTGGGCAGCACAGGTCGAGGTGGTCGAGGGTGACCTGGGCCGGCCGGAGACCCTGGCCGGGGTGTTCGACGACGTCGACGTGGCGTACTACCTGGTGCATTCGCTCGGCCAGGCCAGCTTCGAGATTGTCGACCGGCAGGCCGCCACGGCCTTCGTCGAGGCTGCCCGCGCAGCCGGCGTACGACGGATCGTCTACCTGGGCGGGCCACAGCCGGCCGCCGGCTACGCCTCCTCGGCCCACCTGCGCTCCCGCAGCGAGGTGGGCAAGATCATGCTGCACAGCGGCGTGCCCACGGTGGTGCTGCGGGCTGCGGTGATCCTCGGCTCCGGCTCGGCCTCCTTCGAGATGCTGCGCTACCTGACCGAGCGGTTGCCGGTGATGGTCACGCCGCGCTGGGTCAGCAACCGCATCCAGCCGATCGCCGTCCGCGATGTGCTGCGCTACCTGGTGGACTGCGTCGGGCTGCCGCCGCAGGTCAACCGCGCCTTCGACATCGCCGGCCCGGACGTGCTGACCTTCGGTGAGATGATGCAGCGCTACGCACGGGTGGCCGGGCTCCCCCGCCGGCTGCTGCTGCCGGTACGGCCGCTGACGCCGACCCTCTCGTCGTACTGGGTCGGTTTCGTCACCCCGGTGCCCAACAAGCTCGCCCGGCCGTTGGTGGAGAGCCTGGTGCACGAGGCGGTCGCGCAGGAGCACGACATCGCGGCCTACCTCCCGGACCCGCCGGACGGCTTGATCGGCTTCGACCGGGCGGTCGAGCTGGCCCTTACCACGGTCCGCGATGCCCAGGTGGAGACCCGCTGGTCGAGCGCGGCCGGCGGAGACGCGCCCGCCGAGCCGTTGCCCAGCGACCCGGACTGGAGCGGCGGCACCGCCTACACGGACGTGCGGGAACAGGCGGTGGCGGCCTCGCCGGAGGCATTGTGGCGGGTGATCGAGGGGGTTGGCGGCGAGCACGGCTGGTACTCGTTCCCGCTGGCCTGGTCGGTTCGGGGGTGGCTGGACCGGCTCGCCGGCGGGGTGGGGTTGCGCCGCGGCCGGCGGCACCCGCACCGACTGCGGGTGGGCGAGGCGCTGGACTTCTGGCGGGTGGAGGAAATCGTGCCGGGAGAACTGCTGCGGCTACGCGCCGAGATGCGCCTACCCGGCCGTGCCTGGCTGGAGATGCGGGTGCAGCAGGACGACACCGGCGGGGTCACGTACCGGCAGCGGGCGGTGTTCCTGCCCAAAGGGCTGATCGGCCACGCCTACTGGGCCGCGGTGGCGCCGTTCCACGCGCTGGTCTTCGGCGGGATGGCCCGCAACATCGCGTTGGGAGCCAAGCGGGTCCCGGATCAGTTACCGGCGCGTTGACCGGTGAGCCGCCAGGCGGTCGTCTCGCTGGGCGGCACGAAGTCACGTACCGGCTCGTCCCGCAGGGCGAAGGAGAGGATCTCACCCACCCCTTCCACCATGACGGTCTGCACCGCCCGGCCGACCGCGTCGCGCGGTTCGTCGGGGTTGGTCGCCATCGCCGCGACCGCCAACTGCGGGGTGAATGCCACGACGGTCTCCGTGGCGTACCGCTCGGAGCTGCCGGTCTTGCCCGCCACCGGCCGGCCCAGCTGGCCACGCAGCCCGGTGGCCGTGCCGCCGGCACAGCCGTGGTACATGGACTGGTCGCCGACCGGACAGCGGGCAGCGTCCGCCGCCGCCCGGGCCACGTCGACGTCGAGCACCTGGCGACAGTCCGGTGCTCCGGCGGCGACGTCGCGGCCGTCGGCGTCGGTGATCGAGGTGACCGGCGTCGGCGCGCACCAGGTGCCCTCGGCGGCCAGCGTCGCGTACGCCCCGGCCAGGTCGAGCGGGGTGGTCGCGGAAACCCCGAGCGTGAACGGCCCCCACTCGCGGGCCCCGTGCCGGGCCAGCTGCTCGTCGTCCCCGGCCCGGAAGACGATGCCCAGGCGCTCGGCCATCTCCACCGCCCGGTCCGCGCCGACCTGCTCGGTCAGCCAGGCGAAGTAGGTGTTGACCGAGTTGCCGAACGCGGACCACATGTCGTGCTCGCCACTCAGCGAGGAGCTGGCGTTCTCCGGGCACCAGTACCCACCGCAGCTCGCCTCGCCGCTGATCCGGAAGTCGGTGACGATCCGCCGTGGGGCGTCGAACACGGTACGCAGCGGCAGCCCGGCCTCCAGGGCGGCCAGCATGGTGAAGAGCTTGAACGCCGAGCCGGCCTGGTAGCCGACGATGGTGCCGCCACCGGCGACCAGCTGGTTGACGGTGTTGGGATGGTTCTGCTGTCCATTCGGGTTGGCCGCCACGCTGTAGACCCGGTTGACCGACATCGCGACCACCCGCCCGGTGCCGGGCTGTACGACGGCGGTCGGCAGGGCGTGCGGATGCTCCACCGGATAGATCCGGCGCACCTGCTCGGTGGTGGCCCGCTGCACGCCCGGGTCGAGCGAGGAGACGATCGTGAAGCCGCCCCGGCGCAGGGCGCGTTGCCGCTCGTCGACGCTGCCGCCGAACGCCTTCTGGTCGTTCCACCAGCGGGTGAACCAGTCGCAGAAGAAGGCCCAGTCGTTGTGCCCCTCGGGCACGGCGGTGCAGTCGTTCGGGGTTCCGCTGGGGCGCAGGTTCAACGGCTCGGCCCGGGCCCGGGCCGCCACGTCGGGCGTGAGGTGGCCCGACTCGACCATCCGGTCCAACACGTACCCACGGCGCTCGGTCGCGCTGTCCGCGTCCCCGTTGATCGGGTCGTCGCTGTCCGGTGACCGGACCAGCCCGGCCAGCAGTGCCGCCTGGGCCAGGGTGAGCTTGGCCGGTGAGGTGGAGAAGTAGCGCTTGCTGGCTGCCGCGACGCCGTAGGCGCCGGCACCGAAGTACGCGATGTTGAGGTAGCGGACCATGATCTGGTCCTTGGTCAGCTCACGCTCCAACGCCAGCGCGTACCGGATTTCCTGGATCTTGCGAGCGGTGCTCACCTCGGTGGCCGCCACCCGTTGCGCCTCGGTCAGCCGCGGGTCGGTGCTCAGCACGTTACGGACGTACTGCATGGTGAGGGTGGAGGCGCCCTGCCGGGTGGTGCCGTCGCGCCGGTTGACGGTGAACGCCCGTACGATGCCCCGCAGGTCCACCCCGCTGTGCTCGTGGAAGCGGGCGTCCTCGGCGGCGACGATGGCCTGACGCATCACCGGAGCCACCGCGTGGAGCGGCACGTCCACCCGGTCCTCCTGGTAGAAGGAGGTGATCAGGGTGGTGCCGTCGTTGGCGTACAGGTTGGACCGTTGGGCCGTCGGCGCCGTACGCAGCGTGTTGGGCAACTCTGCGTAGGGCGCGGCGAGCGCCGAGAAGCCGATGCCGAACACCAAGGCGGCCGGCAGGGCCGCCGCCGCCAGCGCCAGGCCGGCCAGGACGCCGGCCAGCAGGACGGTGAAGATCTTCGGCAGGAACGCCCGGGTCATCAGCTCTCCCCGCAGGAGCCGGCAGGACTCCCCCAGAATGGGGCTAATTGCCCCTTCTGCCGCGCTTTTCCCTCAAACCCGGATGACATTCACCGATCAGGGGAGCAGGACAGCCGCGAGCGGATGCACCGTCTCCTCGATCTCGTCGGCCACCCGGCTGAAGCACTGGTCGCCGCGCCCCCACGGGTCGTCGAGATCGTCGGTGGCAAGCGGAGTCGTCCCCTGGCGAGACACGTGCGCCGCCTCGACCAGCGCCACCCCACGCGCGTGGAGGGCATCCGCGGTGGCCTCGGCCGCCGGCAGCATCGCCGGATCCAGGACGGCCAGCAGCCGGCCGAACTCGCCCAGCACGAAGGTGCGGGAGGCCGCATCGGGACGCAACGCGACCACGTACTCCTGCTGGTCGGCGGTCGCGGTCAGGACCAGGTCGGCGGCGTCGATGTGGTCGGAGCGCAGCTTGCGGGCGGCGAACCCGTCCACCGTGCCGCCCCGGGTGACGACCTGGCGGGCGGCCGGCGGGTTCATCTCCTCGCCGGCGTGCCAGCCGCCGGTGCCCGCGCTGTGGCTGTGCACCAACGCCTCTGCCCGGGCCGGATCGACGGCACGCCGGGCAAGCCGCCCGCCCACGGCGAGGCTGAGCAGCCGCTCGGCCATCGGCGAACGGCAGATGTTCCCCATGCACACGTGCAGGACGGTGAAAGGCGGCACCTACGCCTCCTGGCTCTCGCGCAGCTGTGGCACCACGTCGCGCAGCCGGGCCACATCGATCGCGCCCTCCCGGACGAGCACCGGTTCGTCACCGGTCAGGTCCACGATCGTGCTCGGCACCGGATCCACCGCCGGCCCGGCCTCCAGGTAGGCGCGCACGGAGTACGCCAACTGGTCCCGTGCCTGGTCGGCGGTGAGCGCGGCCGGCCTACCGGCCTTGTTGGCCGAAGCCACCGCCATCGGCCCGGTCTCGCGCAGCACCTCCAGCGCCACCGGGTGCAACGGCATGCGCACCGCGACCGTGCCGCTGTCGTCGCCGAGTTCCCACCGCAGACTCGCCGAGTGCCTCACCAGGATGGTGAGCGCCCCCGGCCAGAACGCCGCCACCAGGTCCCGGGCCGCTGCCGGCAGCGTGTAGGTCAGCCCGTCGAGGGTGTGCCTGGAGCCGATCAGCACCGGCGGTGGCACGTGCGCCGCACCCTTGGCGTCCAGCAGCGCCCTGACCGCGTACGGGGTGAACGCGTCCGCGCCGATCCCGTAGACCGTGTCGGTGGGCAGGACAACCAGCTCACCGTTGCGGACCGCCTCGATGGCCGCAGCGATGCCGCGGTCCCGGTCGGCAAGCGACCGGCAGTCGTAGAGCATCACGAGGAGCCAGTCTGCCACGTCCGGGCCGGATCGGCTGTCGGGCGGTCCGCCCGGCGGGACGCCGCGACAAAACGGGGCCGGCCAGCGAGGTCGCGGTGGTCGGCGATCGACACGTATCGGCCGTGCGCGGTGAGCAGTCGGGGTACCGCCGTACCGTGGCTGTCGTCGTGCTCGATGCCCAGCCCGCCACCGGGGCGCAGCAGGGCCGCCGCCCGGTCGGCCACCGGACGGATGACGGCGAGGCCGTCGGTGCCGCCGAACACCGCCTCCGCCGGGTCGTGCCCGGCCACCTCCGGCGGCACGGCCACCGTCTGCGGGACGTACGGCGGGTTGCACAGCAGCACGTCGACCCGACCGACCAGCTCGGCCAGCAGATCCGGGTCGGTGACGTCCGCCTCGACCACCTCGATCGGCCGGTCTCCCGCCGCGACCCGGGCCGCCGCGTTGCGCCGCAGCCAGGACAGCGCGGCGGGTGAGCGTTCCACCGCGACCACCCGGGCCCCGGGCACCTCGTGAGCCACCGACAACGCGATCGCCCCGGACCCGCTGCACAGATCCACCACCAGCGGCTGCGCGCTGCCGGCCCGACCGGCCTGCCGGGCCCGCTCGACGCCCCAGCCGGCGAGCAGTTCGGTCTCGGGACGTGGCACGAAGACGCCCGGCCCGACGGCCAGCTCCAGATGCCGGAAGCCGGCGCGGCCGGTGAGGTGTTGCAGGGGCTCCCGCCGGCACCGCCGAGCCACCAGCGTGTGGTAGACGTCGAGCTGACTGTCGGTGAACCCGTCCGCGAGAGCCAATCGTCCCCGGGGCAGTTGGAGCACGTGGGCGGCCAGCAACTCCGCCTCCGCCCGGGCCGAGACCACGCCGGCCGACGCGAGGTCGCGGGCGGCTCGGGCCAGCGCGGGAGAGGGACGGTGACGTCTCGTCCCTTCGGACGGGTGTTGCGGCACGGTGGTCACGCAATAATCATGAATCGTCGCGGTGCACGTGCATAAGCGGGTGCAGTCGGCGACACGCCGACAGGAGGTCGCGGGTGGCTTGGCTCGACCGGGTCGATGACCAGGTTGACGTCCTGACGAAAGCGCGGGCATTGCAGGAGGTCAGCCGCTCTGCCGAGGCGTACGCGATCCTCGACCGGGTGCTGCGTACCACCCGGGATACACACACCCGGGCCGACGCGCTCGTACAGCGGCTCTCCACACTGATCAATCTCGGTCGCACCGCCGAGTACACCCGCGCCATCGAGGAGGCCTCCGGCGCGGTCCGCGACCTCGCCGAGCCCTACCTGCACGGGCACCTCAACGCGCTAGCCGCGTTGGCCGCCCACCACCAGGGCGCGCTGGACCGCTGCGTGACGCACCTGGTGAAGGCGGCCCGGGCGCTCGGGGCCGTGGCAGACCCGGACCGGGACACCGCCTGGGGCTGGCACGACCTCGCGATGGCCTACTCCTACCTCAGCTTCCACGGTTACGCACTCGGCGCGATCGAGCGCGCCCGGCAACTCGGCACCGCCGCCGCGATCCCCGAGGAGACGTTCGCCGCCCCCGGTATCCGGCTGCGCAACGCGGTTGCCCTGGACCATACCGGGGACAGCGACGGTTGCCTGCGCGTTCTGCGTGACGTCGCCGGCGACCTCGACCGGTTCGTCACCGCCGGACGCGCTGCCCGGCTGCGCCCCAGCAGCCTGGCCGCCTACGGGTACGCCGCGGCCCGCCGGGCCGCTCTCGGCGACGGTGTCCCCGACTCCGGGGACAGCGCACCGGACCGGCTGCTCGGGCACGGCGCGGACAGCGCCCGCGCCCGCGACATGCGCCAGCTCGGCCAGGTCTGCCTGGCCATCGCCGACGGACGTCCGATCGAGGCGGTCAGCCGGCTGGAGACCGTACACGTCGCCGTCGAGACGCTCGGCGCGGCCGAGTCCGCCCGGCTGCGCAGCCTGGCCCTGGGGCGAGCGGGCGACCACGCGGGGGCGCACCGGGCCGACCGGTTGGCCTTCCGGCTGGCCGCCCAGCGCCACGACCGGCTCCGCGACGTCTACATCGACGGCATCGCCGCCCGGATCGACCACGAGGAGATGCGGCGCGAGGCGGCGCGCTTCGAGGGCGAGGCGCTGACGGATCCGCTGACCGGGCTGCCGAACCGGCGCCGGCTGGAACGCTACATCGCGGCGGTCGTCGCCCGGGGCGAACGGGTGGTGCTCGGCGTCTGCGACCTGGACGGATTCAAAGCGGTCAACACCCGGCACGGACACCACTCGGGGGACCTGGTCCTCCAGCGCGTCGCCGGAGTGATCAACAGGGTGATGCGCCGGGGAGATTTCGTGGCCCGCTACGGCGGCGACGAGTTCGTGGTGGTGCTGCCCGGCGCGGAGATGACCGAGGCGACCGAGGTGGCCCACCGCATCGACGCCGCCGTGCGCGCCGAGGACTGGGAGTCACTGGTGCCGGGCACCCCGGTCGGGGTGAGCATCGGCCTGTCCCAGGTCAGTGCCGCCGGGCCAGGTCAGCGGGACGCGCTCGGCGCCGCCTTCGAGGCCGCCGACCGGGAGATGCTGCGGGCCAAGGCCCGGCCCCGGTCCGCCTGACCGGCGTCAGCGGCGGGCCAACTCCGCGTCGCCGGCCAGGCGGGCCGACCGGTCTGCCTGGCCGAGGGCGTCGAGCACGCCGTCCAGGTCCCCGGCGAGCGCCAGGTCGAGGTTGTACGCCGTGTACCCGATCCGATGGTCGGTGATCCGGTTCTGCGGGAAGTTGTACGTGCGGATCCGCTCGGACCGGTCCACGGTGCGCACCTGGGCCTTGCGGGCGTCCGAGGCGGCCGCGTCGGCCTGCTCCTGTACCGCGGCGAGCAGCCGGGCGCGCAAAATCCGCATCGCCTGCTCGCGGTTCTGTAGCTGCGACTTCTCGTTCTGGCAGGAGACCACGATTCCGGTGGGCAGGTGGGTGATCCGCACCGCCGAGTCGGTGGTGTTCACCGACTGGCCGCCCGGCCCGGAGGAGCGGAAGACGTCGATGCGCAGCTCGTTGGGGTCGACGGTGACGTCGACCTCCTCGGCCTCCGGCAGCACAAGTACGCCAGCGGCGCTGGTGTGGATCCGCCCCTGCGACTCGGTGACCGGGACCCGCTGCACCCGGTGCACGCCGCCCTCCCATTTCAACCGGGACCAGACGCCGTTGCCCCCCTCGGGCACGCCCCTGGTCTTGATCGCCAACGAGACGTCCTTCACCCCGCCCAGGTCGGAGTCCTGGGCGTCGAGCACCTCGGTGAGCCAGCCGTGCCGCTCCGCGTACCGGGTGTACATCCGCAGCAGGTCCGCGGCGAACAACGCCGACTCCTCCCCGCCCTCGCCGGCCTTGATCTCGACGATGACGTCCTTGGCGTCGTGCGGATCGCGCGGTATCAGCAGCTCGGCGAGCCGTCCCTCCAGCCCCGGCAGTGTCGCCGCGATCGCCTCGGCCTCGGCCGCGAAGGAGCCGTCCTCGGCGGCCAACTCCCGCGCGGCGGCGAGATCCGCACGCGCCCGCCGCAGCTCGCCCGCCGCCTTGTTCAACGACGCCAACTCGGCGTACCGGCGGCCGACTCGCCGGGCCGTGCCCTGGTCGGCGTGGATGGCCGGGTCGGCCAGCCGTTCCTCCAACTCGGCGTACTCGTCGAGGAGTGCGGCCAGGCGTTCGCTGCTCATGCTGGGTTTCGCTCCTAGGACGCGGGCATTCCGGACACAGACGGCCGACGCCCGCGTCCGGCGCTGAACCGGACGCGGGCGTCGGACGAGGAGCTACTTGGCTTTCTTGGCCTGAACCTTGGCGTACTTCTGCTGGAACTTCGCGACCCGACCAGCGGTGTCCAGGACACGCTGCTTGCCCGTGTAGAACGGGTGGCACGCGCTGCACGTCTCGACGTGGATCGAGCCGCCCTTGGCGGTGCTGCGGGTGTTGAAGGTGCTGCCGCAGGTGCAGGTCACCTCGGTGGTCACGTACTCCGGGTGAATGTTGGACTTCATCTCGCCTCGGTCCTCTCGTCGTGGTCGCCGGGTCGCCCTGGTGCGCCGCTCGCGCACTTGTTGGGGCGTGAACCGGAACCGGTGGCCGATTGACCAGTGTGCCATGGGCGTCGGCCGACCCGGAAAGCGGGCCGCGCCGCTGGTCCGACCAGGTCAACAGCGGGTCGTCTCTGAGCATTCCCGCTGCCTGGCGAGGCATTCGTCCCGCCCGGTGCCCGGCCCGCCGCGTCCCCTGCGCAGGCGCGGGACGCGGCCGGTACCGGAACCGCAGTACGCCGAGGGGCGCGGCCGGTGTCGGCCACGCCCCTCGGCGTACTGCTCGGAACTGTTCCGGCGGAGGTCACTCCCCCGGCGTTGACTTGGCGATCTGCATCAGGAACTCGATGTTGGTCCGGGACTGCTTGAGCCGGTCCAGCAGGAGGTCGAGCGCCGCCTGCGAGTCCAGCGAGTGCAGCACCTTGCGGAGCTTGTGCACGATGGCCAACTCCTCCGGCGCGAGCAGGATCTCCTCCTTGCGCGTGCCGGAAGGGTGGATGTCGATGGCCGGGAAGGTCCGCTTGTCGGCGATCTTCCGGTCCAGCTTCAACTCCGCATTGCCGGTGCCCTTGAACTCCTCGAAGATGACCGTGTCCGCCATGGACCCGGTCTCCACCAGGGCGGTGGCGAGAATGGTCAGCGAGCCGCCGTTCTCGATGTTGCGGGCCGCGCCGAGGAACCGCTTCGGCGGGTAGAGCGCGGTGGAGTCGATACCACCGGACATGATCCGGCCGCTGGCCGGCGCCGCCAGATTGTACGACCGACCGAGCCGGGTCACCGAGTCGAGCAGCACGACCACGTCGTGGCCCAACTCGACAAGGCGCTTGGCCCGCTCGATCGCCAACTCGGCGACCGTGGTGTGGTCCTGCGGCGGGCGGTCGAACGTGGCCGCGACGACCTCGCCCTTGACCGACCGCTGCATGTCGGTGACCTCTTCGGGCCGCTCGTCGACCAGCACCACCATCAGGTGGCACTCCGGGTTGTTGTGCGTGATCGCGTTCGCGATCGCCTGCAGCACCATCGTCTTACCGGCCTTCGGCGGCGAGACGATCAACGCCCGCTGCCCCTTGCCGATCGGCATGACCAGGTCGATCAACCGGGTGGTGAGGATGTGCGGCTCGCTCTCCAGCCGCAGCCGCTCCTGCGGGTACAGCGGAGTGAGCTTGTAGAACTCCGGCCGGCGCTTGGCCTCGTCCGGCTCCATCCCGTTGATGGTGTCCAGCCGAACCAGCGGGTTGTACTTGTCGCGCCGCTGCTCACCGTCGCGTGCCGCCCGCACCGCACCAGTGATCGCGTCACCGCGTCGCAGGCCGTACTTCTTGATCTGGGACATCGACACGTACACGTCGTTCGGGCCGGCCAGGTAGCCGGTGGTCCGGACGAAGGCGTAGTTGTCGAGCACATCGACGATGCCGGCCACCGGGACGAGCACGTCGTCGTCGCCGACCTGCGGCTCACGACCACCGCTGTCGCCGCCGGACTCACCACGGTCACTGCGGCCCCGCCGACGGTCCCGGAAGCGGCTACGCCGGCTGCGCCGGCCGCCACTGTCGTCGTCGTCGCCGTCGTTGTCCCGCTCGGCGCGCTGTCCCCTATCACCCCGGTCACTGCGGTCACTGCGGTCACTGCGGTCGCTGCCGCGCTCACCACGGTCACGCTCGCCACGGTCGCTGCCGCGCTCACCACGGTCAGCCCGCTCACCGCGATCACGCTCGCCGCGCTCGGTACCGCGCTCCGCACGATCAGCCCGCTCACCACGGTCGGCGGCACGCTCGCCACGATCGGCGCGCTCGGCAGGCCGCTCGCCGCGGTCGCGACCGGACCGGTCCTCGGACCGGTCGCCCCCGGCGGCCGGCTCCTCGGTACGGGATTCCGCCACGGCGGTTCGGCTGCGCCGGGTACGACCACGGCCCTCGTTCTCGACGCTCGCCGCCGGTTGCTCGGCGCCACGGCGCTCGCCTTCCGGCCGCTCACCCGCGTCCCGTACCTCCGCGTGGACCTCCTCGCGGGCCGGTGCAGCGGCCGCCGCGACCTCGGCCCGCGGTCGAGGGGCCCCGGCGGCACCCTGTCGCTCGGTGATCGCGCTGATCAGCTCGCCCTTGCGCATGCGAGCCGTGCCCGAGATGCCGAGCGACGCGGCAAGGCTCTGCAGTTCCGGCAGCAGCATCGCCGACAGACCCGTGCCGCTGCGCCGGCGACGGGCAGGAGCAGCGGTGGTGGCATCGCCAGCGACGTTGGAAACATCCGACGTCACGTCGGTGGTGTCGCTCAATGGATTCCTTCCCTCGGTAAGGCCGGGGCTGCCCGGAATCGACAACAGGTGGCCGGGCGGCCTCGGTGCACCCGCCTCGCATGACGCTTCGCGGGAGTCTGTAACACAGCAGCCGGTCGGTAGCCCGACCCGCCAGAGGATCTGGCGAGCGGGTTTCGCCGTCTGCGGCGACCAGTGAAGACTGCGGTGCGGCGTGGGCCTAGGCAGGGGTGACGGGCTTACCGCCGAGAGCTTCGGGGGTGCGCCGACCCGCAGGAGATCGCATGCTTCGCGGCTGTGCTGAGTCTAGAGCGTAATCAACTCTTCCGACCTGCGGCAACAGGGTCCCGCTCCGCGTGTCCGAGTTTACCCCGCCCGACCTGTGCGCCGCGTACCTCTACCGCCAACCGTAGCAGTCGCCAGGCTGTTCCCGCATCAAAGCCCTCGGGCAGCTCGGACAGGGCGAGCACGGTCGGCCCGGCCCCACTGACCACAGCGGCCACGCCGGCCGCACGCAACTCGCTGACCAGGGCTGCCGTCCCCGGCATCGAGGGCGCGCGATAGTGCTGGTGCAGCCGGTCGACGGTGGCCGGCAACAACAGCGCCGGCTGGGTGGTCAACGCGTGCATCAGCAGCGCCGCCCGACCGGCGTTGAACGCGGCGTCGCCGTGCGGCACGGTCGCCGGCAACGCCGCACGGGCCGACGCGGTAAGCCCACGCTCGGCGGGAACCAGCACCGTCGGGCGTACGCTGTCGCCCACCGGCACCGACACCGCCCGCGCGCCGGACGGCTCCGTCCAGGCCACGGTGAAGCCGCCGAGCAGACAGGGCGCCACATTGTCCGGATGGCCCTCGATCTGGGCGGCCAGCCGCAGCACGGCGACCTCGTCGAGACGGTGTTCCCCGTCGGTGACCAGCGCCCGGGCCAGCAACACACCGGCGACGATCGCCGCCGAGGAGGAGCCGAGCCCACGCGCCTGCGGGATGCGGTTGACGCACTCCACCGCCAGCCCCGACGGCTGCCCGCCGAGTACGTCGAAGGTCGCCCGCATCGCGCGGACCACCAGATGCCCCTCGTCGGCCGGCAGTTCGCCAGCCCCCTGTCCGGTCACCGACACGGTCACGCCGTCGGCCGTCACCGCCGCGGAGACGTCGTCGTGCAGCGCGAGGGCCAGGCCCAGCGTGTCGAAGCCCGGCCCCAGGTTCGCACTGGTGGCAGGGGTCCGGACCCGGGCCGGGCCAGCGACGAATGTGGTCGGCACCCACCCATGCTAGGGCAGCGCGGTGCGCCGCGGCGCCGCGGCCGGCGCGTTCAGCGACAGATGTCGGGTGGCGACCCGCCAACCGACCGCGTAGGTCAGGGTGACCAGGCCGCAGCCGGCCAGCACGACCCGCTCGTCCACCACGTCCACCACTGCCGCCACCACCAGTTGGCTGACGGAGATAGCCAGGGTCGCCAGCATCATGTCGGTGGCGAAGACCCGACCCCGCAACCGGTCCGGAACCTCGCCCTGCAACGCGAAGTTGGACATCACCCAGTTGCTGCCACCGGCGAAGTGCGCCACGAAGACCAGGACGAGCACCAGGGGGAACCAGGTCACCACCGAGGTGCCGAGGTAGGCCAGACCGTACGCCGACATGGACAGCGCCAGTCCGGGCAGCAGCCAGGCGCGCCGGGTCAGCAGCCGGCGCATCAGGATCGGGCCGGCCAGGGCACCGGCACCGCGAACGGCGAACAGCAGGCCGGCGCCGAGCGCGCCCACCCCGTACACCCCGGCGAGCAGCGGGAAGACGGTCAGCACGCCGTTGCCGAGCCCCACCGCCGACTTGACCGTCACCAGCGCCAGGACCCGCGGGCGGTGCCCGATGTAGGCCAGCGCCTCGCGGATGGCCGCCCAGGTCTGCGGCACGGCACCCTGTTCACGCGGCGCCTGCAACGGCCGGCGGATGAGCGTGGCCAGGCCCGCGGCGGCCACCAGCGCCGCCGCGCCCACCCAGAAACACACGTACGGCCCGGCGACGGCGCTGAGCACGCCGCCGAGCGACGCGCCGACAATGGTCATTGTGCCCCAGGCCGACCCGGCCACCGCGATGCCCGCGGCCATCTCCTCCGGGTCGAGCACGTTCGGCAGGGCGGCCTGTGCCGCCGGCGAGTAGAGGGCCTTGGCCACCGCGACCACACCGATGCCGAGCATCGCCAGCCAGGCCGTGCCGGCGCTGCGTACGCCCAGCAACAGCAGCACACCGACCAGTGCCGCGACGTTCGCGACGATCATGATTTTGCGCCGGTCGAACCGGTCCGCGATGGTGCCGGTATACGGCAGCAGCAACGCCACGATGCCGGTGTCCACGGCGAGCACCAACGCACCCCACACGCCGCTGCCGGTCAGTTTGGGCAGCAGCACGAGCAGCGGCACCATGACGAACCAGTCAGCGCCGAAGACCACCAGCTCGGCCAGGAACAGGTTACGGAAGTTCCGATTGCGGGTGAGAACCGAGAGGGTGGACGCCACCAGCGGACCCTACCGGGCCGCCGCCGGCCGCCGAGTCGGTGTGCGGACACCGCCTCAGCGGCCGGAGCGGCGGCTAGTCCCCCTTCGGGAAGGGTGAGTTGCGGCCCTTCGGCAGCCGGAGCACCTCGAACTGGTCGGTGTTCTCGATCAACGCCCCGGTGGGTGCCGCCGGCACCGGCCGGCTCTCCCGTTTGCGCCCCGGGTCGTCCTCGGCACCGACCCCGGCCGCCACCGGGGCCCGGTCGGCGGGACCCGGCTCGGGCGCGTCCTGCTGCCCCGCACGCTCGTCGTCGCCGCGTGCGCCGAAGCGCCGTCGACGCCAGGCGCCCCACGACATCTTGGTGTCCTCCACCATGGCGTACAGCGTGGGCACCAGGATCAGCGTGAGCAGGGTGGAGGAGAGCAGTCCACCGATCACCACGAGCGCCAGCGGGCGGGAGATGAAGCCGCCCTCGCCGGTGAGCCCGAAGGCCATCGGCATCAGCGCGAAGATGGTGGCGATCGCGGTCATCAGGATCGGCCGCAGCCGGTGACGTCCGCCCTCGACCACCGCCTCCCGCACTCCCATCCCCCGGGCGCGGTACTGGTTGACCAGATCCAGCAGCACGATCGCGTTGGTCACCACGATGCCGACCAGCATGAGCACGCCGATCAGCGCCGGCACGCTCAGCGCGGTGCCGGTGGCCAGCAGCAGGGCGACCGCGCCGGTGGCCGCGAACGGGATGGAGACCAGCAGGATCAGCGCCTGGACCACGCTACGGAACGTGGCCATCATGATCAAAAAGACGATCGCGATCGCGGCCAGCACCGCCAAACCCAGATCGGCGAAGGTCTCCCGCTGCTCAGCGCTGACTCCACCGAGAGTCAGCGTGACGCCGGGCAGGTTGATCCCGTCGAGCTCGCGTTGCAGCTCCGCACTTATCGCGCCGAGGTCGGAGCCCGCGACCGTGCCGGTCACCGTCACGCTGCGCTCGCCGTCGATTCGCCGTACCTGCTGCGGCCCCTCGGCCTCGGTGACATCGGCGATGTCGTCCAGCTTGAGCGCGCCGACCGGCAACGCCCGCAGTTCCTCCACCGTCACCGGCGGCTGCGCCGAGAGGCGCAACACCACGTCCCGCGCGTCGCCGTCGATGGTCAGCTGCCCGAGCGGCGTACCGCGGAACGCCTGCGTCACCAGCTGGCCGACCGCGGCCTCGGTGAGCCCGACCCGGCTGGCGGCCTCGCGGTCGACGGTCACGTCGACACGCGGCACCCGGTCGGCGAGGGTGGTCGAGACGTCCTCGACCCCCTGGATGCCGGCCAACGTGGCCCGGGCCCGCTCCGCGGCACCGGCGAGCGCCTCCGAGTCGGCCGCCCGCACCACCACCGCCAACTCGTTGCCGGACGTCCCGCCCTGGCCGGCCGGGAAGGTGATCTCGCCCGCCTCGGGGCCGAGCACCGCGAACCGGTCCCGCAGGACCCCACGCATCTCCTTGGCGTCGGTCTCCTCGCCGAGCAGCAGCGCGTAGCTGGCCACATTGTTGCCGGCGTTGCCGGCCCAGGGCGTGTCCCCACCGCCGGCGGTGACCTGGTACGACCGCACGCCCGGGGTGTCCGCCAGCACCGCCTCGACCCGCCGGGCCGCCGCGTCGGTGCCGGCCAGCCCGATGCCCACCGGCAGTTCCTGCCGGATGTTGAGGGTGTCCTGGCCGGAGTCGTCCAGGAAGTTGGTCTCCAACTGGCGGGCCAGGCCGAAGGTGCCGACCAGCACCAGCAGGCCCGTCGCCAGGGTGGCCCACCGGTACGCCCGCCGCCCGGTGGCGAACCGGATGACCGGCAGGTAGGCCCGCTGCAGCGGGCTACGCAGCTCGCGCACCTCGGCGGCCCGGCGCACGGCAGCCCCGTCGACCGCGCCGGTCACCGGCTTGAGGAACCAGTACGCCAGCACCGGGATCACCGTCAGCGACACCAGCAGCGAGGCGAGCAACGCCACGGTGACCGTGATCGCGAAGGGCGCGAAGAGCTGACCGACGAAGCCGCCGACCAGTGCGATCGGCGCGAAGACCGCCACCGTGGTCAGCGTGGAGGCGGTCACCGCGCCGGCCACCTCACGTACGGCGGTGAGGATCGCCTCCCGCTTCGGCCCGCCGTACGACAGGTGTCGTTTGACGTTCTCCAGCACCACGATCGAGTCGTCCACCACCCGGCCGACCGCGACCGTCAGGGCGCCGAGCGTGAGCAGGTTCAGCGAGTAGTCACCGATCCAGAGCGCGATCAGCGCGACCACCACGGACAGCGGGATGGAGACCGCGGTGACCACCGTCGAGCGTACCGACAACAGGAACACCAGGATGACCAGCACGGCCATAGTCAGGCCGAGCAGGCCCTCGGTGCTCAGCGTCTCGATCGACTTCTCCACGAACGGCGCCTGGTCGAGCACGACGGTCAACTCGGCCCCGGTGGCGGCGCGCAGGTCGGCCAGGCGGTCGGCGACCGCGTGCGAAATGTCCACCGCGTTGCCGTCCGGCCCCGCAGTGACCGCGATACCCAGGCTCTCCCGACCGTTGGTACGGGTGATCGCGGTGGCTGGGGCGAGCTGCTCGGAGACCGTGGCGACGTCGCCGAGCCGTACCGGCCCGGCCTTCTTGACGGGCGGGGCGACGATCACGGCGCTCAGGTCCGCCACGCTGGTCAGCGGCGCGCCCACCTGCACCGGCAGTGCCCGCTCGCCGTCCTGCACGGCACCGGCAGGCACCGCCACCCCGTTGGCCTTGAGCGCGGCGCCGATCACCGTCGGCGACAGCTTCGCGCTGGCCAACTTGGCCGGGTCGGGCGTGATCACCAGGAGCTCGTCCCGTACCCCGGTCAGTTCGACGCCGCGGACGCCCTCGATCGCCTCCAGCTCCGGCACCACGATGTCGCGCAGCTTCGCGGCGAGCGCCCGCTCGTCGCCGTCGCCGGCCGCGGCCAGCACCACCGCCGGCAGGTCGTCGGTGCTACCCGCGATCACCTGTGGGTCGACGCCGTCGGGCAGCCGGGTGCGGCTCAGCGCGGCCTGCGTCTGGCTGACCACGTCGTCGAGGTCGGTGCCGAACTCGTACTGCACCTGGATGGTGGTCAGGCCCTCCCGGGAGGTCGAGGTCACGGTGTCGAGGCCGCCGATGCCACGCAGGCTGTTCTCGATCGGCTCGGTGACCTGGTTCTCGACGACCTCCGGAGCGGCACCGGGGTACGGGGCCACGATGAACGCGGCCGGGAATTCCAACGACGGTAAAAGTTGCTGCTTCAGCGACGGCACGGCGTACACACCCAACGCGGTGGTCACCACCGCGATGAGGGCTACCAACCCACGGTTGGCGAGGCTGAATCTGGCGAGCAGCGACATCGGCGTGACTCACTCCTGAGGGAGGCGGTCGAGGGGTAGGAGCAGTCTGCCCGACCCGGTCCGTCCGCCGACCTCCGGGGCGGGCGCGGCCCCGCTGGCGCCGATGCGCAGCGACGCCACCAGGTCCCGGTACAGCTCATCGCCGTGCAGCAGGGTCGCGTGGTCGCCGACCGCCCGGATCCGGCCGCTGTCCATCACCACGATCTGATCGGCGTCGAGCACGGTGGACAGCCGGTGGGCGATGGTCACCACCGCCCCCGAGGCGGCCCGTTGCCGGACACAGCGGGCGATCGCCGCCTCGGTCAGCCCGTCGACCTGCGAGGTCGCCTCGTCGAGCAACAGCACGTCCGGGGTACGCAGCACGGCCCGGGCCAGCGCGATGCGCTGCCGCTCACCGCCGGAAACGGTGGTGGCGGCCAGCGGCGTGTCCAGCCCGAGGTCCAGCGCACCGACCCGGTCGTGCAGGTCGACCGCCCGCAGCGCGGCCCACAGTTCGGCGTCGGTGGCGTCCGGGTGGGTGAACCGCAGGTTGTCCCCGACGGTGCCCGGTACGACCGGGGCCTCCTGCTCGACATAGGCAAGCCGGCCCCGGATCTCCTCGGGGCTGTGGTCCGGGTAGGGCCGGCCGTCGAGCAGCAGCCGGCCCCGCTCCGGTTCGAGGAAGCGCAGCAGCAGGGAGAAGAGGGTGGTCTTGCCCGCGCCGGAGGGACCGACGATCGCGGTGTGGCCGAACCGGGGGATCTCCAGGTCGATGTCGCGTACCGCGGGCGGCACGCCCGGCGCGTACCGCGCGGTGACACCCTGGAAGGCCAGCACGGCGGCACCGGCCCGGGGCGACCCAGCCAGCCCGGCATGCCCAGCCAGCCCGGCATGCCCAGCCGGCGCGGTGCCGGCCGGCGGCCCGCCGGGCTCGACCGCGATGGCCTCGATCTCCCGCAGCCGGCCGGCCGCCGCGATGCCGGCCTGCATGGCGGTCATGTTCTGGGTCAGGTCGCTGATCGGGCCCATCAACTGGAAGGCGTAGAGCAGGAAGGCGATGAGCGTGGAGACCTCGATCAGGCCCCGCCCGGCGCGGGCGGCGCCGACCCCGAGAATGACGATCACGGCGAGCTGGATTCCGGTCCAGGAGATGGTCCAGACCGTTGCGGCGCGCCGGGCGGCGTGAATACCGTGCCGTGCCGAGTCCTCGGCGTGCGTGGTGATCAGGGCTGCCTGGCGCTGCTCGGCCCGGCTGGCCTTGACCGTCCGGATGGCGCGCAGCGAGCCCTCCAGCGCCCCACCGAGACGCCCCACCGACTCCTGCGCCGCCTCCTGGGCTCGACCGATCGACGGCAACAGCAGCCCCATCAGCACCGCGACGGCGACCACCGCGACCAGGGTTACGCCCAGTAGCACCACGTCCAGCGTGCCCATCAGCACCAGCGTTCCGACCAGTGCGACCGCGCCATTGATCAGCCCGACAAGGCTACCGGAGGCCTGGTGCAGCAGCCCCGGGTCGGAGGTGGCCCGGGTGACCAGCTCACCGCCCGACCGGCGGGTCAGCTGATCGATCCGGGCGGCGAAGTAGCGCCGGATCACCCCAGCCCTGGCGTCGAGCACGACCCGCTCGGCGACGCCCCCCATCAGCATCCACTGCCACAGCGTGATGGCGGCGCCGACGACGACGAGGGCCAGCAGCACTGCCACCGGGCGGGCCAGCGAACCGCCGGTGCCGAGAGTGTCCAGCACCCATTTGGTCACCAGCGGGGTGGCCAGCCCGGCCGCGTTGGCCACCAGGCCGAGCAGCAGCCCGAGCAGCATGGCCGGCCAGTGCGGCCTGAGGTACGCCAGCAGCAGGCCGGTGCGGGCCCGCTGGACGGCCGGTTCAGGGTCGGCGCGGGCCGGCTGAGGGTCGGTCAGGGCAGGAACGGCGGTTTCAGTCACCCCGCAATGGAACATCACTGTTCCACTGCGGGCAAGCTGAATTCCGAATATGGACATTGGTAACCTTTGGCGGTGGTGACTACCGAGGAGAGCGGCAGCCGGGCCCGGACCCGGCAGGCCATCCTGCAGGCGGCGATCGAGGTGCTCAGCCGCAACCCGGCGGCCAGCCTGGGCGAGATCGCCACCGCCGCCAACGTCGGCCGCACCACCCTGCACCGCTACTTCGCCGAGCGGTCGGACCTGCTGGCCGGGGTGATCGCCGAAGGCGTCGCCCGGCTGAACCGGGCCACCACCCGTGCGCGCCTGGGCTCCGGCAGTGGCGCCGAGGCCCTGCACCGGCTCTGCGCCGAATACTTCGACCTGGGCGACCTGCTGTCGCTGATCTTCGCTGATCCCCAACTGGTCGCCGACCCGGCCTGGGCCACGCAGGTCTGCGACGCCGACTTCCACAGCCTGGTCGCCCGGGGCCACGCCGACGGCAGCATCGACCCGGCGCTACCCTCCGCCTGGGTGCAGTCGGTGCTCTGGGCACAGCTCTACGCGGGCTGGAGCTACCTGACCGAGCACGACGTGTCGCGCCAGGAGGTACTCGGGCTGGTCACACACACCGTGGCCGGTGCCGTCGCCCTCCGCCGCTGACCCGCCCGACCGCCCGCGCCTGACCCCGGCTACCCAGATCACCCGTGGCCGGCGCCTCCTTCCGGTACGCACCGCCGAGTCGACCACGCTACGTTTCGCCGGATGGACCGGCGGCCTCAGGCTAGGTCGAGGGAGCGAGCCGCGGCCAGCGGGTCGTTGGCGATGGTGACCGGGACGGGTGCGGTGGAGATGGCCCACTCCGGGTCCTTCAGGCCGTGCCCGGTGACCGTGCAGACGACCGTGGCGCCGGCCGGCACCCGGCCGGCGGCGGCCTGCTGGAGCAGGCCGGCGACGCTTGCCGCGCTGCCCAACTCCACGAAGACACCGACCTCCCGGGCCAGCAGCCGGTACGCCGTCAGGATCTCCCGGTCGGAGACCGCCTCGATCATGCCGCCGGAGGCGTCCCGCGCGTCCAGGGCCTTCGTCCAGCTCGCCGGATTGCCGATCCGGATGGCGGTGGCGATCGTGGAGGGCTCGGGCACCACCTGCCCGGTCACGATGGGCGCCGCACCGGCCGCCTGGAAGCCGTACATCTTCGGGGAGCGGGTGGCATTGCCCGCAGCGAGATCCTCGCTGTAGCCCATCCAGTACGCGGAGATGTTGCCGGCGTTGCCCACCGGCAGGCAGTGGATGTCGGGGGCGTCACCGAGCGCCTCGACGATCTCGAAGGCCGCCGTCTTCTGACCGTGCAACCGGTCGATGTTGACCGAGTTGACCAGCGCCACCGGATAGTCCTGGGCGAGCTTGGCCGCCAGCGCCAGACAGTCGTCGAAGTTTCCGTTGACCTGGAGCAGTCGGGCACCGTGCACCAGCGCCTGGGCCAGCTTGCCCAACGCGATCTTGCCCTGCGGCACCAGCACCGCGCAGGTCACCCCGGCGCGGGCCGCGTACGCGGCGGCGGAGGCGCTGGTGTTGCCGGTGGAGGCGCAGATGATGGCCTTGTTGCCCGCCTCGACCGCCTTCGAGACGGCCATCGTCATGCCCCGGTCCTTGAACGAGCCGGTCGGGTTGGCGCCCTCCACCTTGAGGTACACGTCGCAGCCCAGCCGGGCAGAGAGCACCGGAGCGGGCAGCAGTGGCGTGTTCCCCTCGTGCAGCGTGATGACGGGCGTGGCGTCGGTGACCGGCAGCCTTTCCCGGTACGCCTCGATCAGACCCCGCCACATGTCGCTCTCCTCGCCTCTCACAGTCCGCCCTCGACCCGCAGCACGCTCGCCACGGACCGGACGATGTCCAGGCCACGCAGTTCCCGCACGGTCGCCGCCAGGGCCGCGTCCGGCGCGACATGGGTCACGATGACGAGCACCGCTTCGCCGGCCCCGCCGGCGGAACCACCGGCTGGCCCCTGCCGCACGGTGGCGATCGACACGTCGTGCCGGGCGAACACCCCGGCAACCGATTCCAGTACACCGGGACGGTCGGCCACGTCGAGGCTGATGTGGTAGCGGGTGAGCGCCTCCCCCATCGGCCGTACCGGCAGGTCGGCGTAGGCGGACTCGCTGGCCGCGCGGACCCCGGCCAGCCGGTTGCGGGCCACCGCCACCACGTCGCCGAGCACCGCGCTGGCGGTCGGGGCGCCGCCGGCACCGCGCCCGTAGAACATCAACTGCCCGGCCGCCTCCGCCTCGACGAAGACCGCGTTGAACGCGTCGCCGACGCTGGCCAGGGGGTGGGTCAGCGGGATCATCGCCGGATGTACCCGAACGCCGACCGTCTCCTGGCCCCGCCCGTCGGCGCCCCGAGCGGCGATACAGAGCAGTTTGATCGTGCAACCCATCGCCTTGGCGCTGGCCACGTCGGCGGCGGTGACCTCGGTGATGCCCTCCCGGTGCACGTCGGCGGCGCCGACCCGGGTGTGGAAGGCGAGCGAGGCGAGGATGGCGGCCTTCGCGGCGGCGTCGAAGCCCTCCACGTCGGCGGTGGGGTCGGCTTCCGCGTACCCCAGTTCGGTCGCCTCGTCCAGCGCCTCGGCGAAGCCGGCGCCGGTGGCGTGCATGGCGGAGAGGATGAAGTTGGTGGTGCCGTTGACGATGCCGGTGACCCGGGTGATGCGGTCGCCGTGCAGCGACTCACGCAGCGGGCGCAGCAGCGGGATGGCACCGGCCACGGACGCCTCGTAGTAGAGGTCGCCGCTCCCCTCCACCGCCGCGTCGTGCAGCGCCCCACCGTCCTCGGCGAGTAGCGCCTTGTTGGCGGTGACCACGCTCTTGCCAGCCCGCAGCGCCTCTACCAGCCAGCCGCGCGCCGGCTCGATCCCGCCGACCACCTCGACCACCACGTCGACGTCGTCACGCTTGATCAGCCCGAGCGCGTCGGTGGTGAACAGGGCCGGATCGATCGGCAGGCCGCCGCGGTCACGCCCGGTCCGGCGTACGGCGATGCCGGCGATCTCCAGCGGGGCACCGATCCGGGCGGCGAGGTCGGTCGACTGCTCGTGCAGCAGCCGGACCACCTCGGCACCGACGGTGCCGCAGCCGAGCAGCGCGAGGCGCACAGGTGACGTCATCCCACATCCAAAGCGAGCAGGTCCTCTTCGGTCTCCCGTCGAACGATCAGCCGGGCCCGGCCGTCACGCACCTCGACCACCGGCGGGCGGGGTACGTGGTTGTAGTTGCTGGCCATGCTGCGGCAGTAGGCACCCGTACCGGGTACCGCGACAAGATCTCCGGGCTGCACGTCGGCGGGCAGGAATTCATCCTTCACCACGATGTCCCCGGACTCACAGTGCTTTCCCACCACGCGGGCGAGCATCGGCTCGGCGATGCTCGCCCGGGAGGCCAGTGTCGCCGAGTACGACGCGTCGTAGAGCGCGGTACGGATGTTGTCGCTCATCCCGCCGTCGACGCTGACATAGGTGCGGATTCCGTCGACGTCCTTGACCGTGCCGACCTGGTAGAGGGTGAACACGGCCGGGCCGACGATCGCCCTGCCGGGCTCGATGGAGAGCCGCGGTACGACCAGCCGCTCCGCCGCGCACTCCAAGTCGACGATCTTGCGGAGCCGCTTGGCCAGGTCGTGCGGGGCCGCCGGGTCGTCCTGCGAGGTGTACGCGATGCCGAAGCCACCGCCGAGGTCCAGCTCGGGCAGCTCCACCCCGCGCGCGTCGCGGATCTGGGCCTGCAGGGCGAGGACCCGGCGGGCGGAGACCTCGAACCCGCTGGTGTCGAAGATCTGTGAGCCGATGTGTGAGTGCAGCCCACGCAGCTCCAGCACGTCGGCGTCGAGGATGCGCAGCGCGGCGGCGATGGCGGCCCCGCCGGCCAGCGAGAAGCCGAACTTCTGGTCCTCGTGGGCGGTGGCGATGAACTCGTGGGTGTGCGCCTCCACGCCTACGGTGACCCGGATCAACACCCTGGGCCGTACGCCGCGCTCGCGGGCCAGCTCGGTGAGCCGGTCGATCTCGCCGAACGAGTCGACGATGATCCGACCGACCCCGGCGTCCAGCGCCCGACTCAGCTCGGCCGTCGACTTGTTGTTGCCGTGGAACCCGATCCGCTCCGGCGGCATCCCGCCGAACAGCGCCACGGCCAGCTCGCCGCCGCTGCACACGTCGAGGAAAAGGCCCTCCTCGGCGATCGTCCGGACCACAGCCCGGCAGAGGAATGCCTTGCCGGCGTAGTAGACGTCCTCGGTGGGGAAGGCGGCCCGGAAGTCCCGGCAGCGCGACCGCAGGTCGTCGGAGTCCAGGACGTAGACCGGGGTGCCGAACTCGGCGGCGATGTCGCGTACGCCCAGGCCCGCGACGGCCAACGAGCCGTCGACGCCGCGCGTCACGTTGCGCGGCCACAGCTGCGGCACCAGGGCGTTGACGTCAGCCGGGGTACGCAGCCAGGCCGGCCCCCGGTTGCCGATGTCGCCGTGCAACGCACCCGCTTCGTGAGCCCGCACTGCTACATCCTCTCCGGGGCCGAGACGCCGAGCAGGCGCAGACCGTTGGCGATGACCACCCGGGTGGCGTCGTTGAGCCAGAGCCGGGCCCGGTGCCGGTCGGTGATCTCCTCGTCGCCGCGGGGCAGGATCCGGCAGTTGTCGTAGAACCGGTGGTACGCCCCGGCCAGATCCTCCAGGAAACGGGCCACCCGGTGCGGCTCGCGCAGTTCGGCGGCGGCGGCCACCACGGCTGGCAGCCCGGCGAGCGCCTTGAGCAACTCGTTCTCCTTGTCGTGGTCGAGCAGTTCGGGGCGGAACGACCCGGTGTCACCCCGGGTCAGGCCGACCTCGGCGGCGTTACGCCCGACGCTGGCCGTCCGGGCCGCCACGTACTGCACGTAGTAGACCGGGTTGTCGCGGGTCGCCCGGGTCCACAGCTCGATGTCGATGTCGATCGGCGAGTCGCTGGAGTAGCGGGCCAACGCGTACCGGGCGGCGTCCACGCCGATCGCGTCGACCAGGTCCTCCAGGGTGACCACGGTGCCGGCCCGCTTGCTCATCCGCACCGGCACGCCGTCGCGGACCAGGTTGACCAGCTGACCGATGAGGATCTCCAGGGTCTGTGCGGGTTCGTCACCGAAGCAGGCCGCCATCGCCCTCATCCGACCCACGTAGCCGTGGTGGTCCGCGCCGAGCATGATCACCACCCGGTCGAAGCCGCGCTCCCGCTTGTCCAGGTAGTACGCGCAGTCCGCGGCGAAGTACGTCCACTCGCCGTTGGACTTGCGCAGTACCCGGTCCTTGTCGTCGCCGAAGTCGGTGGTACGCAGCCAGGTGGCCCCGTCGGAGTCCAGGACGTGGCCCTGCTCGCGCAGCCGGGTCAGGGCGTGCTCCAGCTCGCCCCGGTCGTGCAGGTCCTTCTCGTTGAAGTAGGTGTCGAACTCGACCCCGAAATCACTCAACGAGGACCTGATCTCGGTGAACATCAACGCCACGCCCTCGACCCGGAAGATCTCCTGGGCGGCGGCGTCGTCCAGGGTGAGCACGTCTGGCCGCCGGGTGGTCACCTGCTCGGCGATCTCGGCGAGGTACGCCCCGCCGTAGCCGTCCTCCGGTGCCGGTTCCCCCTTGGCGGCGGCGAGCAACGAGCGGGCGAACCGGTCTATCTGGGAACCCGCGTCGTTGAAGTAGTACTCGGTGCCGACGTCCGCGCCGGTGGCGCGGAGCAGGCGGCTCAACGCGTCGCCGACGGCCGCCCAGCGCACCCCGCCGATGTGCACCGGGCCGGTCGGGTTGGCCGAGACGAACTCCAGATTGATCTTGAGGCCGGTGAGCCGATCGCTCCGGCCGTACGCCTCGCCGGCCTCGACGATCGAGCGGGCGAGCTGGCCGGCGGCGGCGGCGTCGAGCCGGATGTTGAGGAAGCCCGGACCGGCGATCTCCACCGACTTGATCCCCGGCGCGCTGCCGAGCTGGGCGGCCAGCCCGGCGGCCAGCTCGCGCGGCGGCATACCCACCTTCTTGCTCAGCTGAAGCGCCAGCGTGACGGCGTAGTCGCCGTGATCGGGGTTGCGGGGGCGCTCGACCGTCGTGTGCTCCGGCAGCGCGGAGCGGTCCAGCCCTCGTTCGGCGAAGACGGCGTGAGCGGCGGCGAGGACGGCTTCGGCGAGTTCTGCGGGAGTCACCGACCCATGTTATCGGGGGTAGACTCGGTCCCCGCGGCGGCGACCCGGCATCGGGGGCCGGGCCGCCAGAGCCCCTGACCGACCGACCTGACGAGGACCGATGAGCATCAGCACCCCGGGCGGCCCGCAGCGCCGCCCGACCGTGGTCAGCACCGGCAAGAAGCCGGCGGCGGGTCGGCCCGCCGCCGACGCCAAGCCGACGGCCGCCAAGGCCGGGTCCGGCAAGCCCCAGCGGGCAGGCGGCGGCAAGGGGCCGCGTAAGCCGATCGCTCCGGTCAAGGTCAGCCAGGGCCGGCCCTGGGGGCCGATCGCGATGTTCGTCGCGGTGGGCCTGCTCGCCACGGCGATCATCGGATTCGGCGCCTGGGCCACCTTCAAGGGCAGCCAGTCCTGGGAGGACAAGGCGGCGGAGATCGACGGCATCGTGAACTACCGCGAGAGCGACCCGGAGGGCATCAGCTACGAGTCGCACCAGTCCGGCCCGATCGAGTACAAGTACAGCCCGCCGGTCGGTGGCGCCCACAACAACGCCTGGCAGCGCTGCCTCGGCGACGTCTACGACGCGCCGATCGCCGCCGAGCACGCCGTGCACAGCATGGAACACGGCGCGGTCTGGCTCACCTACCGCCCCGATCTGCCCGCGGCCGACGTCGAGCGGCTGGCCGGCCTGATCCGCAACAACGACTTCATGCTGATGAGCCCGTACGAGGGCCTGGACGCGGAGGTCTCGGTCCAGGCGTGGGGCTACCAGCTCAAGGTCGACAGCGCCGACGACTCCCGGATCGAGCAGTTCACCACCACGCTGGCGCAGAACGCCTCGATCGAGCCGGGCGTGCCCTGTTCCTCCGGCAACTACACGACCGGCACCGGCACCGAGCCGCGCGAGCTGGCCCCGCCGACCGGTGGCTGACGTGTCCAGTGCGGTACAGGAGGCACCGGTGGTACAGCGGATGGAACCGGCGGAACCTCGCCAATCGGTCCGGACTCTGCGCTACCTGACCCTGGCCCTGACCGCACTGATCCTGCTCGGCGTGGGCTGGACGGCCGCCACGCTCACCACCGGTCGCACCCCGGACGGGCAGTCGGCCGAGGCCGGCTTCGCCCGGGACATGTCCCGCCATCACGCCCAGGCGGTGGAAATGGCCATGATCGCCTACGACAAGGGGCAGGATCCGGCGATCCGGCAGATGGGGTACGACATGGCCCTGACCCAGCAGGCCCAGATCGGGCACATGCAGCGCTGGTTGCAGGAGTGGGAGCTGTTGCCGACCGGTTCCCGTCCGGCGATGGAGTGGATGCCCGACGGCGTGCGGGTCGGCCAGGACGGGCTGATGCCGGGCATGGCGACCCGTGACGAGATCACTCAGCTGCACGAGTCGACGGCCGGCGAGGTCGACCGCCTCTTCATCCGGCTGATGATCAACCATCACCTGGGCGGTGTCCACATGGCCGACGGTCTGCTCGAGGTCTCCGACCGTCCCGAGGTGGTCCGGATGGCCCAGGCGATGAAGCAGGCGCAGCAGAAGGAGATCAACGAGCTGCGCAAGCTCCAGGTGTCCGACGGCTGAGAGCCGGCAGGCACTCCGGGCCGATGCGAAACGCGAGCGGCCCGCCGGAAGCCGCCGGCGGGCCGCTCGCGTCCTCGCCGGCGGGCCGGCGGCCACCGGCCCGCCCGGCAGAATGCCACCGCCGGCCCCGTCCGACGCTCAGACAGAGGTTCGCCAACCGTCGGTCCGCACCGGGCCCCGCGACGACGGTGCGCTGCCGTCTCGCCGCCTTCCGGGGATGTCCTGGCGCAGCACACTCAGTTGCGCGGCGCTCAGACCCGACCCGGGCTCCAGACCCAACTCATCGGCGAGCCGGGACTTCACATCCTGGTAGACCTGTAGGGCCCGCGCCTGTTGACCGGCCCCGGCCAGGGCGACGACCAACTGCGCCGCCAAGCGCTCCCGGAGCGGATTCGCGCTGACCAACGCGGACAGCTCCGGGACGAGAGAGGCGTGCCGCCCGAGGCTCAACTCGATGTCCGCCAAGTCCTCGTGTGCCGCCAGCCGCTGTTGCTCCAGGGCTGCCGAGGCATCCGCGACGAAGGCGCCGTTGGTGCCGCCGAGCGGCGTTCCCCGCCACAGCACCAGTGCCGAACGGAGCTGGTCGGCCGCCTCCTCGGACCGCCCGGCCTGTTGGGACGATCGGGCGTGGCTCACCCGTTGGACGAAATCCTCATGGTCCAGCTCACCGTTCGCCACCACCATCCGGTAGCCGCCGGCCTCGCTGACCAGCGGTCCGTCCGCCGGATTGGCCACCATGGCCCGCCGGAGTGCGGAGACGCACGCCTGCACCTGCAGCCGGGCACTTCGCGGAGGGTCATGGGCCCATACCGCATCGATGAGCTGGGCGGTGGAGACCACCCGGTTGGCGTTGAGTAGCAGATAGGCGAGCACAGCCCGCTGTCGGGGCCGGATGTGGCGCACCTGTCGGTCGACCCTGTGCACCTCTACCGGCCCCAGAAGTTTCCACTTCATCACGGCCCCCGTTGCCGAAGCGGTCACATTGTCACATGACCGAGGCCAGGGTAGCGCGTCATCGAGGTCGATCACTTGCCCATCCGACGGGCAGACCGCTTCCCAGGAACCTGGAGGATCACGCATAGCGACCGCATAGCGACCGCATAGCGACCGTGCAACCGGCCCCGACAGACTCGTCCCGGGACGATCGACCGGGAGTCCTTGGTACAGGCAGTGGCACTAGTCGAAGGGATTGCAGCATGATCAAAAAGTTGGGTCGGTACCTCGCCGTGATCGCACTGGTCGTGGGCGGCACAACCGTGGTCGCCGCGTCGCCAGCGCTCGCCATCGGCGGCTGCGACCAGGCCAACCAGACAGTTTCTGCGTGCTACGACTACGGCTCGACCGGCAGCAACGCCCGAGCCGACTTCTACTTCAACCGGACCCCCGACAGCAGCTACTTCTACTACTCGGTGTGGATCGAGGTCAGCGGCGTCCGGCACCAGAAGGTCAACCAGGCGCGCCTGACCCGGTCGGGGCGCTGGTGCTGTTGGACTCACAACCTCGCCACCCAGCCGCCGAGCTACAAGACCGGCCGGACCATCGTCACCATCTACACGAGCGCGGGGAGGGCGCACACCACGTCCATGAGCCCGTACTTCACGGTCTACGCCTGATCTCGACTTCGTGCGGCGGTCCGCGCGCCCGGCCACTGGTACCGGCCGCCGCACGGACCGCGCGCACCCACCTCCGACTCGCCGCCCGATTTGCCGGTTTTTGCCAGATTACTTATCTTAGAGAGTTTTCTCCATACATATCGTGACCAGTTGGGATTCGGACTCGTTGCGCAGGACGTGGGGGTTGCACTCAGAGACGCACGGCGTTCGGTCACCAGCTGGTGCCGGCGCCACACCATCGGCGGTGACGGAGCGGTGGCAGCCGTCCGTCGCGGACAGCGGCAGGGTGAGCCGGGAACACTCAGCCGCGAACAGGAGCTGGAGCTCATCGACACCCTTCGGGGCGTCCACCCCGACGAGTTCGGCCTGGACGAGGAGCTGTGGACCCGCCAGAGTCTGCACATCCTCATCGAACGACACTTCGGGCTCAAACTGGACGCGGGAGTGGTCGGAACGTACCTGCGGGCCTGGGGGCTGGGCCCACGCGAGCCCCGGGAGCGGGCCTGCGGACTCTGCGTCGGCGCCGTCGAACGGTGGGTACGCGGCGAGTACCCGACCATCACCCGGGCCGCCCAGGAACACCTGGCCGAGGTCTACTGGATCGGCCGGTTCCGGCTACGCGGCACCATGCCGGCAGCCGACGTGATCTCGGCCGTGTCCTCGCGGGGACGAGTCCGGTTCATGGTCAACACACCGTCGATGGACCCATCCCCGTACCGCGACTTCGTCCTCCGGCTCAGCGGCGCGGAGCAGCGCACGGTCCACCTGATCGTGGACGGCTCGTGGGCCCGGAACGAATGGCCGCGCCGGCTTCCCCGGCGCATCGTGCCGCACCCGCTGCCCAGCTGCGGGCGCGCCCAGGCCGCCTGAGCACCACCGGTTGGCCGTCAGCGGCCGGAGCCGACCCGCCGATACCGATTCGGCGATCGGGTACCCGGTTTGCTAGTCTTCTCCAGTCGCTGAGCCCCCGTAGCTCAGGGGATAGAGCACCGCCCTCCGGAGGCGGGGGCGCAGGTTCGAATCCTGCCGGGGGCACACTGATCGATCGACACGAAGGCCCTTGACCAGGCAGGCCCCGGTCAGGGGTCCTTCACGTATCGTTCACGAGGCGGCCCGACCAATAGGATCTTGCACCGTCGATACCGCCGCGGCCCCTGGGGTTGCTGCGGGTACTCAGTCGGCGGCGGCGCGCCCGGCGCGGGCCCGGCGGCGGCCCTCGTGCATGGCCTGCACCCGCGGCACCGGGATGGTCCGCCCCTCCTCGACCAGTTCGGTGGGGATCCGCTGCGGCCCCGGCATTAGCTCCGCCCACGGGTCCCGGCGCCTCAGCAGCGCCGCGGCTGTCCGGATGGTCCAATCAGCCGGCGTCACCGACTCCAGTTCCGCCCAGGGCACCGGGAAGGAGACCGGCACGCCGGGCCGCAGCCGTGGGCTGTACACCGACGCGACGGTCGCGCCACCGGTGCGGGTGGGGTCGACGAAGACCCTGCCGCCCCGATCATTGCGAATGAACGCGGTGGTCGCCAACGCCGGGTCCAGGCGCTCGGCCCGGGCCGCCAGGGCCCGGGTCGCGGCGGCCAACTCCTCGGCGTCGGGGCCGGGCTCGACCGGAACGAAGACGTGCACCCCCTTGGCGCCACTGGTCTTCACCGCGCCCGCCAGCCCGGCGTCCGCGAGAGCCTGCCGGACCAGCAGCGCGGCGGCCACCGCGGCGGCGAACCCGTCGCCCTGCGGTGGGTCCAGGTCGAGCACCAGGTGGGTGGGGCGACTCAGGTCGTCGGCCGTGGCGAGGGTGGGGTGGTACTCGACCGCCCGCTGGTTGGCGAACCAGAGCAGCGTCCTACGGTCGTCGCAGAGCGCGTACGAGATTTCCCGGCGTGACGCCTCGGCCCAGACCGGCACGCGGCGAACCCATTCCGGGGTGTGGCGCGGCAGGTTCTTCTGCATGAACGCCGGCTGGCCCGGGCGGGCCCGGACCACCGACAGCGGCCGGCCGCGCAGCTGCGGTACGAGCCGATCGGCCACCGCGTCGAGGTAGTCGACCAGGTCACGCTTGGTCGCCTCCGACCCGTCGAACAACGTCTGGTCGAGGTTGGTCAGCGCGACGCCGTCCAGGGTCTCGTCAGCTCCGGTCACCCAATCACCATCCCTGCCCGGCACCCGCAGGTCAACGGGGACACGGGGCAGGCCCGGCTGTGGCGAAGGCCACTGATCTGACCGATCGGTCAGATCTGACCGATCGGTCAGGCATGCTGGGGGCCATGGTCCGCTCCACCCCGCAGACGCACGGCGACATCCTGGCCGCCGCGGCGAGCCGCTTCGCCGCCACCGGCTACCGGGGGACGTCGTTGCAGGACATCGCCAGCGAGGTGGGCTGTTCCAAGGCGGCGGTGCTCTACCACTTCGCCAACAAGGAGGCCATCCTCACCGAGCTGATGGCCCCCGCGACCGGCGTGCTGCGGTCGCTCGACGAGCAGATCGCCGCCCAGCCCGACCCGGCATCGGCACAGCGGGTCGCCGCCGAGGGCTTCGTCGACCTCGCGGTCCGGTTCCGCAGAGAGATCGCCCTGCTCCGCGGCGATTGTCCGGAGCTGCTGCAACAACCGGGTTTCGCGCACATCCAGCGGATCTCCGAACGGCTCATCGACGCCCTCGCCGGCCACCCCGAGCGGCCCTCGGCCCGGATCACCGCGCTGGTACTGCTCGCCGGGATCGCCGAGCAATGCGGCCAGTTCGCCGACGTGCCTGACGAGGCGCTGAGCGCCGCACTGCTGGCACTGCTTCGCCGGGCACTGGAACCCGCTCACTGACCCGTCCCACCAATCCACGACCGAGGGAAAGGACCTCATGGCGACCCTGCTCTACCGGCTTGGCCGGGGCTCGATGCGCCGCCGGCGACTTGTCGCCGCGATCTGGCTCGTCGTACTCGTCGGACTCGGCCTGGCCGCAGCGACCCTGCGTGGCCCGACAGCCAACAACTTCACCATGCCCGGCACTGAGGCGCAGCAGGCGCTGGACCTGCTCAACGAGCAGTTCCCGGCCGCTGCTGGCGCCACCGGCACCATCGCGGTCAAGGCGCCCTCCGCCGGTCAACTCGGGACACCCGAAGGGCAGGAGGTGGTCCAGGCGATCACGGCCGAGGCCACCACGGTGCCCGGCGTGGTGGCCGCCGTCGACCCGTTCCAGGTCGGCGCGGTGTCCCCCGACGGCCAGTACGCACTGATCCAGGTGCAGTTCAGCGGCGGCGCCGACCAGGTGACCACGGAGCAGCGGGAGGCGTACGAGGAGGTCGGCGCCGAGGCACAGGCACAGGGTTGGCAGGTGGCCGCCGGCGGTGAGGTGCTCAACACCGAACCGGAGATCGGCTCCACCGAGGCGATCGGCGTCGCGGTGGCCCTCGTCGTCCTGGTGGTCACCTTCGGCTCTCTGGTGGCGGCGGGAATGACCATGCTCAACGCGCTGATCGGTGTCGGTGTCGGTATGGCCGGACTCTTCGCGCTCAGCGGCGCCATCGAACTGACCAGCAGCGCGCCGATCCTCGCGCTGATGCTCGGCCTCGCCGTCGGAATCGACTACTCGCTCTTCATCAGCTCGCGATACCGGCAGCACCTGCTCGACGGCCTCCCGGCCGACGAGGCGGTGGGCCGCGCCGTCGGCACCGCCGGCTCGGCGGTGGTCTTCGCCGGCTCCACCGTGGTCATCGCCCTGGCCGGCCTGGCGGTAGTGAACATCCCGTTCCTCACCGTGATGGGTCTGGCCGCCGCCGGCACGGTGACGATCGCGGTACTGGTGGCGATCACGCTCCAGCCGGCCCTGCTCGGCTTCGCCGGGCGCCGGGTGCTATCCCGCCGGCTGCGCACCTCGGTGCCGTCGGCCGACGCCGACGCCGAGGACAGCGCCACCGAGCGGCGCGACACGACGGAACGCCGGGCGGCATTGCAGGCCGCCACCGGAACCGGCGAGAATCGATTCACGTTCGGTTTCCGCTGGGCCCGGCTGATCACCCGCTTCCGGGTACCGGTGATCCTGGTCGGCGTACTCGGCCTGGGGCTGCTCGCGCTGCCCGCGTCGGACATGCGTCTCGCCCTCCCCGACGCCGGCGCCGCGCCGGCCGGGACTCCCGCCCGGGTCTCCAACGACCTGATCACCGAGGGCTTCGGGCCAGGCTTCACGGGCCGCCTCGCGGTGGTGGTCGCCGGCGACGACGCCCGGGCAACCGCCGCGGCGGTCCCGCAGGTGACCGCCCTGGTCCAGCGCACCGACAACGTGCTCGCCGTGGCCCCGCCGCAGCTCAGCCCGGACGGCCGGACGGCTCTGCTCGGAGTGATCCCGCAGACCGGCCCGACCGACCCGGCGACCGAGACGATGGTGCACGACATCCGTACCGCCGTCGGCGCGGTCGACGGTGCGGACGTGCTGCTCACCGGGGCGACCGCGATCGGAATCGACATCTCCGAAAAGCTCTCCGACGCGCTGCCGGTCTACCTGGCACTGGTGGTGGGCCTGTCGATTCTGCTGCTGATGCTGGTGTTCCGTTCCCTGCTGGTGCCGGTCAAGGCGGCCCTGGGTTTCCTGCTGACCGTCGCCGCCACGTTCGGCATCACGGTCGCGGTGTTCCAGCAGGGTCACCTCGCCGACCTGGTCGGGTTGGACACGCCGGGCCCACTGATCAGCTTCCTGCCGATCCTGCTGATCGGCATCCTGTTCGGTCTGGCCATGGACTACGAGGTTTTCCTGGTCTCCCGGATGCGGGAGGACTTTGTCCACGGCGACACCGCCCAGCAGGCCACCATCAACGGGATGGGACACGGCGCGCGGGTGGTCACCGCCGCCGCGCTGATCATGATGTCGGTCTTCGGTGGCTTCGTCTTCCTCGACGATCCGGTGATCAAGTCGATCGGCTTCGCGCTCGCCATCGGCGTGGCGATCGACGCCTTCGTCGTCCGGATGACCATCGTCCCGGCGGTGATGTCGCTGCTCGGCAAGGTGGCCTGGCGGCTGCCTCGCTGGCTCGATCGGGCGCTGCCCAACGTCGACATCGAGGGCGAGAAGCTGCGCGCCCAGCTCGACGACAAGGTTCCCGCCGGCACCTGAGGCTGAGGAGGGCCCCCTGCCAACGCCTGGCGTCAGCAGGGGGCCCCGGTCAACTGACGGCCGCCTTCAGGCACCGACGGCGGCGACGTTCGCACGGTTCAGACTCCGGCCGGGTACGTCTCCATCTCGCCCGGGGTGGCCAGGGCGGGCAGCGGGTGCAGCGCGGTGGTCTCGTCGCACCAGATCAGGGCGTCGTACCGCTGCCCCAGCCGGGTCGGTACATAGTTGCCCCACGACTCGAACGACGGGTCGTAGACCACGCCGACGGCCCGGTGGTCGAGGGTGTCGGTGACCCAACCCGGCTGGTCCGACCCGCCGAAGACCAGCACCGCCCGTTCCGGCATCAGCTCGTGCAGCCGGTGCTCCACCGAGCCTTCGCGGGCCGGCGGCACCACCATCGCCTCGGCGGGCGATCCCCAGCGCGGCGCCGCGATCACCGTGCCGCGCCAGCTCGCGAACCCGATGAGCGCCACCTCGTCGGCGCCGTGGCGCTCCCGGGCCAACTGGCCGATGTTCACCATCCCGTCGGCAGCCATGTCGGTCGCCCGTGCGTCACCCACGTGCGTGTTGTGCGCCCAGACCACCCCCCGGGCGCCCGGCCCGTAGCGCTCCAGCAGCCGGTCCAGGGTGTCGGTCATGTGGATGTCCCGGACGTTCCACGATCCGGGGCCACCAACGACCATCTCCCGGTAGTAGCGCTCCGCGCCGGCCACGACCTCCGCGTTCTGCCAGGCCGAGAAGGCTCCCGGTGCGTCGGTGGCGGCAACTTCCCGGGTACGCGCGAGCAGCCGGATCACCTCCTGCTCGCATCGGGCGGAGACGAAACGGCTCGCCATGCCGTACTCCTCGACCCGCTTGCCGTACGGTTCGAAGCACCGGTACGCGTCCTGAGCGGCCTCCAGCGAGGCCGGGTCCTCCTCGCCGAGATAGTCGAGGATCGCCTGCATCGACTCCCAGAGGCTGTAGACGTCGAGGCCGTGGAAACCGACCCGGGCCGGCTGTGCGCGCTCCATGTTCCAGGAGCGCAGCCACCGGCAGAAGCGGGCAACCTCGGCGTTGGCCCACATCCAGGTGGGCCAACGCTCGAAGCGTTCCAGGGCGATCTGCGGCTCGGCCAACCCGTCTGCGGCACCGGTCACCGATCGGTGCACCCGGTCGCAGTCGGGCCAGTCGCCCTCGACGGCCACGAAGGAGAAGCCGCATTCGGCGATCAGGCGTCGGGTGAGCTGCTCCCGGATCCGGTAGTAGTCGTAGGTACCGTGCGTCGCCTCCCCGATCAAGACCACCCGCGCGTCCCGGACACGCTCCAGCAACGGATCGAGGTCGCCCGGCGCGCCGAGCCGCTGTACCTGCATGCCTGCGGCTACCCGGGTCCTGGTTGGGCAAACGCCCCGGCTCGCCGGTGTGCCGGGACGGTCGTGGAGCGTGGCGGGTTGAGCCGGCCGCCGAGGCGTCAGCGGGCGTGCAGCAAGCGGTGCAGCACCAACCACTGCTCAGGCCAGACATGCCCGAGTGGGGTGTCCTGGTCGAGCCGGCTGGCGCGCAGCGCCGCCGTCAGCCGGGCCCGCCGATGCTCGCGGGCCAGTGAGGCCGCGAGCGAGCCGCCGACCCCGCCCGCCAATACCACCCCTGGATGAGGGCCAGGGTGGGGTTCTCAGGCGGGTAGCTCGCCGACGGTGGCTTGGGTGCGTGCGGTTTCGGCGGCGGCGAGCACCGCCACCACCTCGCGGCCGAAGCGCACGTCGCAGCGGTGGTCCCGGGTTCCGGCGTCGACCTCCGCCATCAGCTGGTCGATAGCCACTCCGAAGGCCGTGGCCGCGCTTGCACCGCCGTCGGGGAGTCGCTCGATGCCGTTCTCGCCGTACAGCACGAACTCCGCGGCGACCGACTCCGGCGGCGCGTCGAGGGTCAGCGACACCGTGCTGGTGGCTCCGTCGGCGTGGCTGAGCAGCAGGTGGACCAGGCCGCCGGGCCCGTCGGCGACCGCCACCCGGGTGACCCGGCCGAGCACCGGCAGTAGCACCGCCAGGGCGTGCGGTCCGATGTCCCACAGCGCGCCGTGTTCCCGGCGCCACGGCGACTGCGCGTACGGGCTGCTGGGCTGGAAGATCGAGGCGAAGCGGATGACGTTCGCGGTGTGCCAGCCCCCGGCCGCCGCGGTCGCGGCGACGAAGCCGGCGACGTCCGGCTGGTAGCGGCCGGTGAAGAAGATTACCGAGGCCACGCCCGATCCGGCTGCGGCCTCGACCACACGGTCGGCGTCCGCGACCGTCAGCGCCAGTGGCTTGTCCAGCAGCAGGTGGCGGCCGGCGGTGGCGGCCCGGACCGCGATGTCCGCCTGCACGTTCGGGGGCAGGGCCACGGCGACCGCGTCGCACGCCTCGATCAGGGCGTCGACATCGTCGAAGGCCGGTACGCCGAAGCGGGTGGCCAGTGCGGCGGCCTTGTCCCGGTTGCGGCCCCAGACGCCGGCCAGGTCCGCCCTCGGGTGCGCTTCGAGCGCCGCGGCGTGCGTCTCCGCCGCCCAGTGGCCGGTGCCGAACAACCCGAACCGCATCACATACCTCCGTCGTCGCCTGGCCGCGGCCCACCCACGGCAAGGTCCACGCTAGTCCTCCGGGCGGTCACGCATGCCGCCCGCCGCCCTGGTGCCCTGCTGCGCAGCTCGCGTCCCCGGCGGCCCGGTGCGCGGCCTCCCGTCGACCGCGCCGGTCGCCGCCGTGGTGGATCCCGCCCCTCGGCGCGGGCGTCCTCCGTCGCCCGGCCTGCGCGGGCTCTTACTACGTGGGTTAGTAGAGTGGCCCGGTGATCGGAACGAGCGTTGGGCGGGCCCGGTGACCGCCACCGGTTCGCCGGTAGACGGCGGGCTGGCCGTCGCCGCCATCGTGCTGTCGCTGTTGGTGGCCGGCTGGGCGCTGGCGACGACCCTGCGCCACCGGCCGCCGGATCGGGTACAGCTGATCGGTCTGGGCGCGCTGGAATTGCTGCTGCTCGCGCTGGCGGTGGTGGCCGCCGTGGCGCTCGGCGGTGGCGCGCAGCCGGGCGAGCCGGGTGCGTTCTTCGGGTACCTGGTGACGCTGGTCTGCCTTCCGCCGCTCGCGGCGGTGCTGGCCCGGATGGAGCCGACCCGCTGGGGGTCGGCGATCGTCTGCGCGGTCTGCCTGGTGACACCGGTGGTCGTGGTCCGGCTCCAGCAGACGTGGGAGGTGCTCGGTGGCTGAGGTGGGGGCCGCCCGGGCGAGGACCAACGCCGGCCCCGGGCGGCTGCTGATCGCTGTGTACCTGCTCTTCGCGATCGCCGCCACCAGCCGCGCCGGGCTCCAGATCGCCACGCGGTTCGACGAGGCGCCGCTGGCGTACCTGCTCTCCGCGCTCGCCGCGGTGGTCTACATCGTGGCGGCGGCGGGCCTGGCGTGGGCCGGGCGCGCGGGCCGCCGGATCGCCCTGGTCTGCTGTGCCGCGGAGCTGGCCGGCGTGGTCGGGGTCGGGGCGTTCAGCCTGGCCCGGCCGGATCTGTTTCCCGACGAGACCGTCTGGTCCGGCTTTGGCAGCGGCTACGGGTACGTCCCGCTGGTGCTGCCCGTCCTCGGCCTGACCTGGCTCTGGAGAACCAGGCGTGCAGCGGGGCCCCTTCCCAGACAGGAGGCGTCAAGAAGGGGCCCTTCCTCAATCAGTCAGTAGGGCCCCCGGCGACGTAGACCACCTGGCCGGAGACGAAGGACGCGCCCTCACTGACCAGGTACGAGATGGTGTGGGCCACGTCCTCGGGCCGGCCCACCCGGCGGACCGGGATCTCCGACACGGCGTGCTTCTGCATCGCCTCGAAGTCCACCTTCATCCGGGCGGCGGTGGCCGCCGTCATGTCGGTGACGATGAACCCGGGCGCCACCGCGTTGACGGTCACTCCGAACGGTCCCAGCTCGATGGCGAGCGTCTTGGTGAAGCCCTGCAGGCCCGCCTTGGCGGCCGAGTAGTTGGCCTGGCCCCGGTTACCCAGCGCCGAGGTGCTGGAAAGGTTGACGATCCGCCCCCACTTCGCCTCGACCATGTGCTTCTGCGCGGCCTGGCTGAACAGGAATGCCCCGCGCAGGTGTACGCCCATGACCGTGTCCCAGTCGGCGTCGGTCATCTTGAACAGCAGGTTGTCGCGAAGCACGCCGGCGTTGTTGACCAGCACGGTCGGCGCACCCAGTTCGGCGGCGACCCGCTCGACTGCGGCCTCGGCCTGAGCCCGGTCCGCCACGTCCGCGCCGACGCCGAGCGCCCGGCCGCCGGCCGCCACGATCGCGTCGACGGTCTCCTTCGTGGCCGTCTGCTCGATGTCGACCACCGCGACGGCCAGGCCGTCGGCGGCCAGCCGCCTGGCCGTGGCCGCCCCGATTCCCCGCGCCGCGCCCGTCACGACGGCGACCCGTTGCCCCTCCAACATGCCTACCTCCTGGTAACTTCGCTCGACGGCAGGAGCCTAACCCACGCTGGGGTGCGGTCAGGAGGGCCAGGATCACGAGGACCAGGAGCGGCATAGCCGGATCCAGCGGTAGCCGTGGCCGGCGAGCTTCAGCTTGTCCAGCTTGCCGACCTCGTCGTAGTTGCGGTCGGCGAGCACGTCGATGGGCAGGTCCGCCTCCGGCTGGAGCAGGCTGAGGTCCACCTCGGCGTCGATGGTGCCGAGGTTGTGCAGGAAGACCATCGTCCCGGTCGGCCCGTCGGCGCGGTGCGCCAACACCCCTGGGGGCGTCGGGGTGTCGATGTGGGCGGTGGAGCCGAAGCCGATCTCCGGGGCCTCCCGGAGCGTGCGGATCATCCGCTCGAACCACGCCAGCAACGAGGTGCGGTCCCGGCGCTGGAGCGTGACGTTGACCTTCTCGTATCCGAACTCGCCCTTGTCGAGGACCGGACGGACCAGCTTGTCCGGCTCCGCGGTGGAGAAGCCGGCATTGCGCTGGTACGACCACTGCATCGGGGTACGGATCGCCTCCCGCCCCGGCAGCGACAGATCCTCCCCCATGCCGATCTCCTCGCCGTAGCGCAGCACCGGAGTGCCACGCAACGAGAACTGGAGGGAGTACGCCAGCTCGATGCGCCGCCGGTCGTTGTTCAGCATCGGCGCCAACCGGCGGCGGATGCCCCGGTCGTAGATACGCATGTGCTCCTCGGGACCGAACTGCCCGTACACCTCGTTGCGTTGTTCGGCGGTGAGCCGGGAAAGGTCGATCTCGTCGTGGTTGCGCAGAAAGGTGGCCCACTGCCCACCCTCTGGCAGCGCCGGGGTGTCGCGCAGCGCCTCGATCACCGGCTCCGGGTCCTGCCGGGCCAGGGCCAGCATCAGCCGGCCGTTGAGCATGAAGTCGAAGAGCATGTGTATCCGATTCGCCGAGCCGCCGCTGTCGCCGAAGAAGGCGGGAAGATTGTCGGGCTCGACGTTCGCCTCAGCCAGCAGCACGGCGTCGCCGCGCCGCCACTGCACGTGTTGGCGCAGTTCGGTGAGGAACTCGAAGTCCAGTTCCGGGCTGGGGTCGCCCGGCTCGGTGCGTTCGATGATGAACGGCACCGCGTCCATCCGGAACCCGGCCACACCGAGTTGGATCCAGAACGACATGATCTTCTTGATCTCGTCGCGTACCTGCGGGTTGGTGGTGTTCAGGTCCGGCTGGAACTTGTAGAAGCGGTGGTAGTACCAGGCTCTCGCGGTTCGGTCGTAGGTCCAGGTCTCGTGCTGTTCACCGGGGAAGACCATGCCCTGATGCCGGTCGGCCGGTTCCTGGTCGGACCAGACGTACCAGTCGCGGTACGGCGAGTCCGGCGACGAGCGGGCCGAGACGAACCACGGGTGCTCGTCGGAGGTGTGGTTCACCACCAGGTCGATGATCACCCGGATGCCCCGGTTGCGCGCCTGGTGCAGCAGTTCGGCGAAGTCGCCCAGGGTGCCGAAACGGGGGTCGACGTTGTAGAAGTCGGTCACGTCGTACCCGTCGTCGTCGTTGGGCGACGGGTGGATGGGATGCAGCCAGAGGCAGGTCACACCGAGCCGGGCCAGGTAGTCCAGCCGGCCGATCAGGCCCCGGATGTCACCGACCCCGTCACCGTCGGAGTCCGCGTACGTGTCGATGTCTAGGCAGTAGACGACCGCCTCGGAGTACCACCTGTCAGCCATGCCCCGGAACCTTCTCCCGTGCGGGGCAGCGGCAAACCCGGGCGGCTCGGTACGGTGCCGTGATCTGGAGCCTCGATTGGTCCAACGGCACCTGGTGGCGGGAGCCGGCTGGGGCGGTGGAGGTGGGCTTCCAGCTGGGCTGGACCGACGGTGCCGATCCGCGGTGAGCGGGCCGCAGCGGTGTGTGGGGCCGCACCGGGGGGTAGGAGGGGCTTTCACGCCGACCCGCGGAGGCACTCCCATGGCGCTCGCCCAGGATGTCGAACCCGGCCAACCTGGTGGGCTGACCGGGTGGGTGGCCGCGGTGATCGAGGCGAGCGGCGAGGTGGGTGTGGCGCTGCTGGTCGCCCTGGAGAGCATCGTCCCGCCGGTCCCGAGCGAAATCGTCCTGGCGATGGCCGGATATCTGGCCGGTGAGGGCCGGTTCAACGTGGTCCTGGTGACGGTGGCCGCCACCGTCGGCTCGGTGCTGGGTGCGCTGGTGCTCTACTGGCTCGGCGCGGCCGTCGGCGAGAACCGACTCAGACGCTGGCTCGACCGGCTGCCGCTGGTCGAGCTTGACGACCTGGAGAAGGCCGACCGGTGGTTCGAGAGGTACGGCCGCCGGGCGGTGTTCTTCGGCCGGATGGCGCCGGTGGTCCGCAGCCTGGTCTCGGTGCCGGCGGGGGCCAACCGGATGCCACTGGTCGAGTTCGTCGCGCTGACCACGCTGGGCAGCGGCATCTGGAACGGGCTGTTCATCGGCCTCGGCTACGCGCTCGGCTCGCGGTGGGACCAGATCGGCCGCTACAGCTCCTGGTTCGACTACGCCATCCTCACCCTCCTGGCCCTGATGATCGTCTCCTGGGCGGTCAAGAAACACCGCCGCCGCTCCACCCCCCGACCCCACCCCTGACCCCCGCGGTCATGCAGTCGTGGCACCGGAGACTGCCCTCTACGCGACTCTTGTGAGGTGCCACGACCGCGTGACCGGCGCGAAGGTCTAGGGGAGGGTGCGGAGGTGGGGGGTTACCGTGCGGGCGAAGGTGTTGCCGTTGGTGACGTCCCAGTTGATCGACCAGGTCATGGCGCCACGGAGGCCGGGGTAGGTACGCGGGGGGCGGAAGCTGCCGCAGTTGGTCCCCCGGGTCAGGCAGTCCAGCGCGGCGTTGACCACGCTGGGCGCGACGATGCCACCGCCGGCCGCCCCGGCGCCCGCCGGCAGGCCGAGCCCGACCTGGTCGGGCCGCAGCCCCGCCTCCAACTGGATGCAGGCCAGCGCGACGATGAAGTTGACCGTCCCCTGGGCGTACGCGGCGTTGTTGTCGCAGCCGAGCATCGCCCCGGAGTTGTAGAACTGGGTGTTCACCACGGTCAGGATGTCCTTGATGTCCAGCGCCAGCTTGAAGTAGCTGCCGGCCGGGTTCTGCATGTCGATGGTCTGCGGCGCCATTGCGATGATCAGGCGGCTACCCACCTTGGACCGCAGCGACCGCAGCGCCTGCGCCATGTGTGTCGGGTTCAGGCCGTTTTCCAGGTCGATGTCGACCCCGTCGAAGCCGTAGCGCTGGATCAGGGCGTGCACGCTGTCGGCGAAGGCCACCGCGGAGGCGGAGTCGTTGACCGCGACCCGGCCGGTCTCACCACCGACCGAGATGATCACCTTCTTGCCCCGGCTCTGCAACGTCCGCACGTCGGCTGAGAACTCGGCGTCGGTGTAGCCGCCCAGGGCGGCGGCCAGCCCGGGGTCGATGGCGAAGCCGACCGCGCCGGGGGTGCTGGTGGCGTCGGCGAAGGCGACCGCGACCAGGTCGTATTCGATGGGCACGTCGCGCAGCCGCAGTTCAACGGCCGGGTTGTCGAAGTTGTGCCAGTAGCCGGTAAGGATGTGCTTGGGCAACCCGGTGACCGGCGGAGGGCTGGTCGGCGGCGGTGTCGTGGGTGGTGGTGAGGTCGGTGGCGGCGTGCTGGGTGGCGGCGTGGTCGGTGGCGGCGTGGTCGGTGGCGGCGTGGTCGGTGGCGGCGTGCTGGGTGGCGGCGTGGTCGGTGGCGGCGTGGTCGGTGGCGGCGCTCCACCGGCGCAGGCCACTCCGTTGAGCAGGCAGTTCGCCGGTACCCCGGGACCACTGCCCAGGAATCCGAAGGAGACCGAGGCGCCGGGGGCGACGGTGCCGTTCCAGGACCGGTTGGTGAAGGTGTACCGCTGTCCACCGGAGGTCAGCAGTGCGTCCCAGTAGGTGCCCACCGTGGTGCCGGTGGGCAGGTCGAAGGCGAGCTTCCAGCCGGTGACCGTGGCGCCGCCACCGTTGGTGATCGTGTACTTCCCCTCCCAGCCCGAGCCCCAGTCGGACGTCTTGACGAAGGTGGCGGTGACTGTGGCGGCGTTGGCCGCCGGTGCCGCCCACACCGCTGCGAGCCCGGCGGCCAGTGCACCGACCACCGAGAGCACCAGGGTTCTGGACCGTTTCATGCAAGCCTCCCGGCTGGACAGGATCCATGAGCATCGACCTGGCGCCCATTATTAAGACTGTTTACTATTTCTGTCCAGAGCTGTCGGAAGGTTGTTGACAAGGGCCCCCTGCTCTACCGGAGGCGTCATCAGGGGGCCCTCCCTACACCTCAGCGGCGGAAGTGGAACCAGTTGACGTTGACGAAGTCGTTGGGCTGCCCGCTGCTGAACGTCAGGAACACGGTGCGCCGCCCGGTCACGCCGGAGACGTTGCCGGGCACCGAGCGCCAGCTCTGCCAGCCGCCGGTGTTGGCGATGGCGAAGCTGCCGATCGTCGCGCCGGTCGGGCTGTCCAGCCGCACCTCGACCAGACCGCTGACCCCGCCGGCCGCGCCGGAGGCGACCCGGGCCACGAAGTCACGCGGCCCGCCGGAGCCGAACTCCACGTTGTCGAAGCGGACCCAGTCGCCGTTGCGCAGTGCCCCGATGTTCTGCCCGCCCTCGGAGCACGCCTCGACGATGACGCCGTTCTGCGCGTTGAACGACTCGGCCTGGATGGTCGCGTAGGCGTCGCGCACAGTGCCGGGCGGCGGCGTCGTCGGCGGAGACGTCGTCGGCGGCGGGGTGCTGCCACCACCCCGGCTGTACACGGCCACGTAGTCGACCAGCATCGGCCGGCCGGGCACGGTCGCCGCGGTCGGGGTCGTGCTGCCGGCCACCCCGTTCGGGAAGGCCCCACCCATCGCCACGTTCAGCAGCAGGAAGTAGCCGGCGTGGCTGGTCATCTGTGACCAGTACGGCTCACCGACGCGGCTCTGGCTCACCGTGTGGTAGAGCTGCCCGTCGACGTACCAGCGCAGTTGCTGCGGACTGGTCGAGGCGTCCCACTCGAAGCGGTAGGTGTGGAAGGCCGACTGGCAGGTGCTGCCGGGGCAGGCCCGGGAGGCGCCGATGCCGTTGAACTCGTCGCACGGACCACCGGGTGCGACGCCGCAGTGCAGCACGCCCCAGACCGAGTTGAGCCCGTTGACGTTCTCCATCACGTCGAACTCGCCGATGCCCGGCCAGTTGTGGTGGTTGCCCCGGTAGGGCGAGCCGAGTGCCCAGAACGCCGGCCAGTAGCCGGAGGCGGCGGCCCCGGTGATGTTGGGCATCTGGAGGCGACCCTCGATGGCCAGCACCCCGCCGGCCGGGGCCTTGAAGTTGCTGCGGACCGTCTCGATGCGCGCCGAGGTCCAGTTGCCGGCGCCGTCGCGGAGCGGGGTGATCCGCAGGTTGCCGGCGCCGTCGTGGCTGACGTTGGCGGTGCTGTTGGTGTAGGTCTGGATCTCGCCGGTGCCCCAGTTGGGCGGGCCGCCCGGATAGCTGGTGCCGGTGTCGATGATCCAGTTGCTGGACGACGGGAGGGTTCCGGCGCCGCCGGTGAAGTCGTCGCTCCACACCAGGCTCCAGCCTGGCGGGGGCGGTGGCACGGCGGCGTCGGCGGTGGCGGTGGCGGCGAGTCCGGCCAGGCCGGTGGTGGCGGCGGTGAGCAGCGCCAACGCCAGCGGCAGCCGGCGTCGTCGCGCAGGCGGGGCGGCGGGTGCCGCCGGGGCAGGTGTCATTGGACGGGCCTCTCTGGGGACGGATGAGAGAGCGCTCTCTCAAAAGTTGTACGTCCCGCCAGCACAGTTGTCAATATCGATCGGTCCGGCGAACCCCACCCCTCGCCACAGGCGGCCGGACCGGCAGGGAGTTTCCCGCGCCAACCACTGCGGGTAATTGCCGGCCGACCGGGAGCGGACGAACCGACCCGGCAGGAACGGACGCGGACACCGGCTACGCCAGCTGGCGTTCGGTCGAGTGGTAACGCTGGCCGTCGGTGGCGCCGACCCCCTACCTGGTCTCGCACGAGCACTACCAACGGCTGATCCGACAGCTGATCGGCAGCGGCGTGATGCTCGACGAGGGGATGCTCTACTGGTACGCCGGCTGTCGGCCAGGTATCCGACGGTCGAGCTGCGCATCGGTGACGTCTGTCCGACGGTGGACGACGCGGTGCTCGTCGCCGCGCTGGTCCGTGGGTTGGTGGCGACCGCGATGGACGACATCGCCGCCGGCCGACCCTGCCGACCGATCACCAATTGCTGGTCGGCGCGCACTGGCGAGCCGCCCACGACGGCCTCGAAGGATCGGCGGTCGACCTGACCAACGGCGAGCTGCGGCCGGCGTGGGACCTGCTGCACCAGTTCGTCGGGCGGCTCGGTCCGGCCCTGGAGCGGCACGGCGACCTCGCCGAGGTGACCGCTCTGCTGGAGGGGCTGCGCCGGCACGGGACCGGTGCGGCGCGGCAGCGTTCCGTGTACGCACGCACCGGCCGACTGGAGGATGTGGTGGTGGACGTGGCACGACAGACCCGGGGATACGAGCCCGGCATGACAGGAGGGGTGGTGCCGTGACGGAACGGTTGATCGTCGTCGGCGGGGACGCCGCCGGCATGGCGGCCGCCGCGCAGGCCCGGCGTCGTCGGGGCCGGGACGACCTGGAGATCATCGCGTTCGAGCGAGGGCACTTCACCTCGTACTCGGCGTGCGGTATCCCGTACTGGATCAGCGGTCTGGTGACCGACCGGGAGCAGTTGGTCGCCCGTTCGCCGGCCACACACCGGGAGGAGTTCGCCATCGACGTGCGGCTCCGGCACGAGGTGGTCGACATCGACCTGGACCGCCGCGAGGTGGTCGCCCGGGACCTGGACGGCGGCGGCGAGGTCCGCGAGCGGTTCGACAACCTGATGTACGCCACCGGCGCGAGCCCGAAGAAGCCGGAATGGGCTCGCGGCGACGTCGCCGGGGTGTTCGGGGTGCAGACCCTCGACGACGGCTCGGCGTTGCGCGCCTGGCTGGAGGCCGACCCGCGGCCCCGACGCGCGGTCGTGGTCGGCGGCGGCTACATCGGCGTCGAGATGGCCGAGGCGCTGGTGCGTCGTGGGCTGTCGGTCACCCTGGTCGATCGTGGCGAGCAGCCGATGTCCACCGTCGATCCGGACATGGCCCGGCTGGTCACCGAGGCGATGTGCGGGCTGGGTGTGACGATCCGTACCGGCGTGCGGGTGACCGGGCTGACCGAGCACGAAGGCCGGGTGTCCGGGGTGGTCACCGACGACGGCCCGATCCCGACCGACCTGGTGGTGCTCGGCCTCGGCGTACGCCCCAACACCGCGCTCGGCGAAGCGGCCGGCCTGCCGCTCGGCCCGACCGGCGGAATCCGGGTCGACCGCCGGATGCGGGTAACCGGTGCGCCCGGGGTGTGGGCCGCCGGTGACTGCGTGGAGACCCTGCACCGGGTCAGCGGGATGCCGGTGCACGTTCCGCTCGGCACCCATGCCAACAAGCAGGGCCGGGTCGCCGGGATCAACATCGGCGGCGGGTACGCCACCTTCGCGGGCGTCATCGGCACGGCCGTGACCAAGGTCTGCGACCTGGAGGTGGGCCGCACCGGGCTGCGGGAGCGCGACGCCCGGGCCGCCGGCTTCGAGTTCGTCTCGGTCATCGCCGAGTCGACCAGCCGCGCCGGCTACTACCCGGGTGCCCGGCCGATGACGGTGAAGCTGATCGCCGAGCGCCCCAGCGGGCGGCTGCTGGGCGCGCAGATCGTCGGCTGGTCCGAGGCGGCGAAGCGGATCGACACGCTGGCCGTGGCACTGTGGAACCAGATGACGGTGGACGACATGACCGCGCTGGACCTCGGCTACGCTCCACCGTACTCCCCGGTGTGGGACCCGGTGCTGGTCGCCGCCCGCAAGGCGGTGGACGCACTCGCCCGCTGAGTTCTTGTCGGTGGGGACAGTTAAGGTGGGCGCGCCGCCCGGTCAGGGACGACGCGAACCCCTCGGAGGATCCCCATGTCGCAGGAGACGACCTACCTCGAACTGTCCGAAGTGGACGGTGGAGCACACAAGTTCTACGAGGTGGTGGTCGACGACGCCGCGTTGACCGTGCGCTACGGCCGGATCGGCGACCACGGCCAGGTGAAGACCACCGGCTACCCCGACAACGCGCGGGCGCGGGCCGTCGCGGCGAAGAAGATCGGCGAGAAGGTCCGCAAGGGGTACGCCCCGGCGGTGCCCGGCGTGCGGCAGAAGCGCACGGTATCCCGGCGGCAGATCGTCAGCACCCGCTCGGCCGCCCGCACCGCCCCGGTGCTCTGGCGCTACGACTCCGGCGCATCGGCGTTCGGCATCTTCATCAACGGTCGCACCTGCATGGTGGGCAACGAGCGAGGGGTGATCACCACTCTCGACCATGATGCCCGGGTGCTGGACCAGGTCCGTCTGCCCGACGGGGTGAAGTGCATCGTGGCCGACGACGCCTGGATCTACGCCGGCTGCGACGACGGCAACGTCTACGACCTCTCCGGCAAGATCCCCCGCGTGGCGTACGCGATCGCCCCCGAAATCGACATCTACTGGCTGGACATCCACGACGGTGTGCTGGGAGTCTCCGACGCCCACGGCGGGATCGCCGCCATCGACCACGAGGACGAGTTCCTCTGGCGCCGGGGCGGGCGCGGCCGGTCGGCGTGGATGGTGCGCTGCGACACCGACGCCGTCTACCACGGCGACTCGACCGGAGTCAGCGGCTACGACTGGCGCACCGGGCGGGAGCTGTGGCACACGCCCACCGGTTCGGTGCTGTTCGGCTGGCAGGAGCGCGACGCCGTGTTCGCCGGCACCACGACCCGCGAGGTGGTGCGGATCGACAAGGACGGCCGCAACGCCTCCCGGGCCTACCGCGCCGACGCGTCGGTCTACTCCTGCGCCACCGCCCCCGACGGCAGGTACGTCTTCGCCGGCGACAGCCAGTCGTCCATCTACTGCTTCGCCCCCGACGGCACCCGACTGTGGAAGCTCGGCACCGGCTGCGGTTCGGCCTACTCGATGCAGTACCACGAGCAGCGCCTCTACGTGGTGACCACCAGCGGCCACCTGGCCTGCATCGACGCCAGCGAACCGGCGATCCGGGCGGCGCAGGAGGGAAGTGTGCCCGAGGTGGTGGACGTCAAAGCACCGGCCCGGCTGCCCGAGCCTGCCGCGTTCAGCCAGGTCGAGGTGGTCGGCGACACCGGCGACGGGGTCGTCGTGGAGTGCGTCGACCAGGGCGGCCGGCTGCGGGTGCACGTGCTCAGCACCGGCTACCACCGAGGCTGGTCGGTGCAGTTCCCCAAGGGCATCCGCGAGCCGGGAGCGCGCTACCTGGTCACGGAGATCCGCGAGTCCGGCCGAGGCGGCTTCTACCGGGCGTACGGCGACATCCGCCGGCTGCGCTGAGCGGGTTGAGGCGACGGGGTGGCTCGGCCACCATGAGCCGATGACCGACGCGCTGCGGATCCCGGACGAGTTGACCTGGCTACGCGGCACGCCGGGCGGCCCGGAGTGGTTGGCCGAGCTGCCGGATCGGTTGGCGACGTGTGCCCGGCGATGGTCGCTGCGGGTCGGGCCACCGTTCGGGTACGCCTTCGCCTCGCTGGTGGTGCCGGCCGACCTACCGGACGGCACCCCGGCGGTGCTGAAGGTGCAGTTTCCCGACGCGGAGAGCGAACACGAGGCGACCGCGCTGCGCCGCTGGGACGGCGACGGTGCCGTCCGGTTGCTCGCCCACGACCCTGACCTGCGGGCGCTGCTGGTCGAGCGCTGTCACCCCGGCACGCCGCTGCACGCGCTGCCGCTGGACGAGGCTCTCGACGTGCTGGTGGGGCTGCTCCCCCGGCTCTGGGTGCCGGCCGGTCAGCCGTTCATGTCACTGGCCGAGGCGACGGCCGGCTGGGCGGCCAGACTCCCGACCAAGTGGGAGCGGGCCGGCCGGCCGTACGAGCGGCTGCTGGTCGACGCCGCGCTCGACCAGCTCGCCGCGCTGGCCGGCAGCCAGGGCGAGCAGGTGCTGGTCAACCAGGATCTGCACGCCGCCAACGTGCTGCGTGCGGAGCGCGAGCCGTGGCTGGTGATCGACCCGAAGCCGATGGTCGGCGAGCGGGAGTTCTCGGTGGTGCCGATGGTGCGCGGCGTCGAACTGGGCCACTCGAAGGCGGCGGTCCGTCGCCGACTGGAGCGGCTCAGCGCCGAGCTGGGGCTCGACCGCGAGCGGGTACGCGGCTGGACGATCGGCCAGACGATGGCCTGGAGCATCGACGGCGGCAAGGTCTTCGACGCCCACGTCGACGTGGTCCGCTGGCTCCTCGACTGACCCGCGACCAACACCCACTCCACCCGGGGCCCTTCCTGTACCTGAGGCGTTGACAGGGGCCCTCCCTACGCCTGGCAGCGGGGGCACCAGTAGAGGTTGCGGGCGGCGATGGTGCCCCGGCTGATCGGGGTGCCGCAGACGTGGCAGGGCTGGCCGGGGCGGCGGTAGACGTACACCTCGCCGCCGTGCCGGTCGACGCGGGCCGGTCGACCCATCGCCTGCGGCAGGTGCGCGGGGCGCACGGTGTCGATCTGGCCGGTGGCCACGGCGAGCGTCATCAACTCCACCAGGTCGGCCCAGATCGTCTCCCAGCCGGTGCGGGTCAGCGTCCGGCCCGGCAGGGTCGGCGACATGCCGGCACGGAACAGCGCCTCGGTCACGAAGATCAGGCCGGCGCCGGCCACCACCGACTGGTCCAGCAGCAGTGCCGCCAGCGGCGTCGAGCTGCGGGAGATCCGGGCGTACGCCCGCTGCCCGTCGGCGTCGGCGCGCAGCGGGTCGGGGCCGAGGCGGGCCCGGAGCACCGCCACCTCGGGGGGCGTGAGCAGTTCGCAGGCGTTCGGCCCGCGCAGGTCGAGCCAGTGCCGGTCGCTACTCAGCCGCAGCCGGATCTGCCCCACCGGCTCCGGTGGCTCGCCCTCACCGTCGGTGACCTTTCCGTAGAGGCCGAGGTGCACGTGCAGCGTCAGCTCACCGGCGTGGTGGTGCAGCAGGTGCTTGCCGTAGGCCTCGGTGCTTTCCAGCACGGTGCCGGCGATGCGGGCCGCGCCCTCGGCGAAGCGGCCCTGCGGGCTGGCGGCGAGCACCTTGTCCCCGCCGAACAGCTCGGCGTGCCGCGCGGCCAGCCGATGAATGGTGTGTCCCTCTGGCACAACCACCAAGCGTAACTACCGCCCGGCACGACCAGCGGGAAGGAGGGCACCTGCTGACACTCAGCGCCGGGTGCGGCGCAGCTCGCCGAGGAAGGCGGACCAGCGGGCGGGGGTGAAGGCGAGCGCCGGACCGTGCGGGTCCTTGCTGTCGCGTACGGCCACCACGTCGGGCAGGTTGTCGGCCACCTCGACGCAGTCGCCACCGCTGCCGCCGCTGCGGGTGCTCTTGCGCCAGAACGCACCGGCAAGATCAGTCATGATGCTCCTCGATGATCACCTGGATCGATTTTCCTGATTGTGCCTCACCGAGGGCGAGTGCCTCCAGGTCGTGCCAGACATGCTCGAAGGCGGCGACCTCGGCCGGCTTGTCGAGGTAGAGCGCGCCGGTGATGTTCTCCAGGTAGACGGTGCTCGGCTCGGTCGACGCCCGACCGAACGCCTGCGGGAAACCCAGCAGGACGAAGGTGCCGGTCTCGCTGGCCAGCGGCGGGCCGGCGGCCAGCGGCAGCACCCGCAGCGAGACGTTCGGCAGCGCGGCCACGTCGAGCAGGTGCCGCAACTGCTCGGCCATGGCCCGCCGGTCGGGGATGGTGCGGCGCAGCACCGCCTCGCTCAGCACCACCTTGAGGGTGGGCGCGCTGGGCAGCCGGCGGACCAGGATGTGCTGCCGCTGGAGGCGCACCGCCACCAGCTTCTCCCGCTCCTCGGCGGTCATGGTCGGGTTCTTGCGACGGAACAACTCGGTGGCGTACTCCCGGGTCTGGAGCAGGCCCGGGATCAGCTCGGAGTCATATCGGCGCATCAGAGAGGCAGACGATTCGAGGCCGACATAGAGCGAGAACCAGGACGGCACCACATCACCGTACGAGTGCCACCAGCCCTTGGCGCGAGTTTCCTTCGCCAGGCCGGTGACGATTGTCGTCATCTCCTCCGGAACCCGATAACGATCACACATGACCCGGGCGTCGACCACCCGCACCGGCACCAGCCCCTTCTCGATGCGCCAGACCTTCTGCCGCGAGCAGTCCAGCGCCTCGGCAGCCGCGTCGAGCGTCACCGAAGCCTCCTCGCGCAACTGCGTGAGCAGCCGCCCGAGCTGCCGCCGGGGCACCGTCGACCCGCTTGTTTCATCCGTCATGCAACATCACCGCACTCCTCCTGCAACGCTCGACGTTTCCCGGCACGCGCACCTTGTTGCCATTCCTCGCGCACCATTACGGGCCGAGATTAGGGCGGCGCGGAGCGTTGCGCAAGCTGTTCGGTAGGGCACATTCTGGGCAGGTCCCGGCCATGTCGGCAACCGTCATGAATTGACGTGGAAATGGCCATCGACTCCGCCCGGATTCCACCCACACGCGATTTCCGATGCACACCCTGCGAAAAAGGATCACCCAATGCGCGTACCCCAGCAGAACCTGGACGCGGCGGCGCCTGCTCCGGTCGGCGGACGGTGACCGCCCACGGGCCGGTGGTGCCCACCTGGAGCTGCGCCGGATGCGGACGACCGTGGCCGTGCGCGCGCCGCCGCATCGAACTGCGTGCGGAGTACGACCAGGCACCGGTCTCCCTGGCGCTCTACCTGGGCGCCTGCCTCGTCTCCGCCAGCCACGACCTGGGCTGGTCAACCGCAGGCACACTGCACCGCCGGTTCCTCGGCTGGCTGCGGTGAGCGCCCTCAACGCCGGTGACCTGCTGCGCGTCGCCCAGGCGGCCAGCGTGCAGTTCCGCACCCCGATCCTGTTCCGGGTGATCCGGGAACTGAACTGGACCACCTACGACGGCTGGTGCTGGCTGGACGGGTACCAACTCGACACCAAGGGCCAGGCGGTCGCCCGTCGGTCGATCTTCGTGCGCCGCGCGGGCATCACGCTGTTACGCCCCGCACCCCGACCGACCCCGGCACCCCGACCGGCTCCCGCGCGCCGCCCGACCCCGCAGGTCAGCACCGTCCGGGCCAGCCGCTGAACCCACGCCGCCGATCCTGGAACGGCGCCGAGGATGACGGGGGCGTCAGCGTGACCACCGGCGATTACCACACCTGCATGATCGCGGAGCGCATTCGGGGGTGGAATCGGTGGGTGTCAGTTCGGTGGGGGTTGGGTACCTCCGAAGGTGCTACCGCGTGGCTGGCGAATACGGGGCTGATGCCGCCGCCCACGCACAACCAGGAGGTGAAGCTGTGAAATTTCCTTCGCTGTCGCGCCGGGAGCAACCGGAGTCGCCGGCCGACGACACCAGCGTCGACCGGAACGGGGTGGTCGCCACGGCTCCCCGCGCGACCGGGCAGCCGGTCGAGAAGCGCGCCGACGGTGGTGCGAACCGTCGCGGAACACCATCCGCCCGACCCACCACGGCCAGCCCGACGACCAACACCCCGACGACCAACACCCCGACGGCCAGCCCGACGACGACCAGCAGCCCGACGGCGGCCCGCCGCGCCGCCGAGCGCACTGGCCCCGCCGACACCACCGACCGGGACACGACCAACGACCGGGACACGACCACCACCGGTGACACGACCGCCAAGCGCGACACGACCAGTGACACGACACCCGAGCGCGACGCGGCCACTGACGCGGTTCCCGATGCGCCGCCGGCGCCGGTCGGTCCTCGGCCCCGGGCCAGCCTGCTGGCCACGCTCGGCCTGATCGTCGGTGTCGCCGGTGTCCTCTTCGTGCTCACCGGCGCCCTGGCCGGGTACGGCATCGGGCTGGGCACGGCCGGAGCGGTGCTGGCCGTTGTCGGGCTGATGGCCACCCGGCGGCGGCACATCGCCGGTAAGTCCGACGCCCTGCTGGGAATCGCCCTCGGCCTCGGCGCGGTGGTGATCGGCGTGCTGGCGATGACCGGGCAGTACGACTGGCCGACCACCGACGGCGACATGGTGGTCCGCTTCCGTGAGTGGCTTGACTCACAGTTTGTCGATCGGATATAGCGGGCACTGTTCGGCCGCCGGTGGTTCACCGGCGCCGGCCGGTGCGGAACCGGCCGCAGCCCGATCAGCTGGTGGTTCACCAGCCGGGCGCAAACGGCTCGTCAGGGGCGGCGATTCGCCGCCCCTGACGTTTGTCCGGCTCCTGACTGTGCGCCGAGAGAGCGTCGGCCGCCCGGCCGCCCCGCACCGTCCGTATCAGCCCGCCACGAACGGTCGACGCAAGGATCGGACGTTAAAGTCGCCGCAAACGCAATGATTCAACGGCCTTCGCAACGCCCGATGGTGGGTTCTGCTCTTCCGGACCGCATACGGTTGAGCGACGGCGCCAGCCCGTGGGCCGACGGAGGCCGGGCGCGCGGAGACCCTGGGAGCAGGACAATGACGATGGACGCCACCCGCCAGCGCTTCCTGATGTGCCGGCCGACGTACTTCGCCGTCGAATACACGATCAACCCGTGGATGGACCCGAGCGCCCCAGTCGACACCGACCTCGCCGTCCGCCAGTGGGAACGGCTACGCCAAATCTACCTGGACCTGGGCCACACCGTTGAGGAGATCACCCCGTTGCCGGGCCTGCCCGACATGGTCTTCGCCGCCAACGGTGGCACCGTCATCGACGGCCGGGCGATGGCTGTGCAGTTCCGCGACCCACAGCGCGCCGACGAGTCCCCCGCCTACCGTGCCTGGTTCGAGGCCGCCGGCTTCGAAATGTACGACCCGAAGCACGTCAACGAGGGTGAGGGCGACATCCTGCTGGCCGGCGATCACCTGCTGGCCGGCACCGGATTCCGCACCGCGCACGCCTCGCACGCCCAGCTACAGGAGGTCTTCGGCTATCCGGTGGTCACCATGCAGCTGGTCAACCCGCGCTTCTACCACCTGGACACCGCGCTGAACGTGCTCGACGAGCGAACCGTGGCATACCTGCCGGAGGCGTTCTCGCCCGGCAGTCAGGCCGTACTGCGCCGGCTCTTCCCGGACGCGGTGCACGCCACCATGGCCGACGCCAAGGTACTCGGTCTCAACGCGGTCAGCGACGGCCGGCACGTGGTGCTTCCCGAGCAGGCCACCGGCCTGGCCGCCAAGCTGCGCGACCGGGGCTACGAGACGCTCGGCGTCGACCTGTCCGAACTGCGCCGGGCCGGCGGTGGCCCGAAGTGCTGCACGTTGCGACTCCGTCAGGGAAAGGCAAGCCAGTGATCGAGGACATGCTGCGGACTCCCGCCGCGATGCAGGACGCGGAGCGCCACACCGCGCACAACTACCACCCGCTGCCGGTGGTGATCTCGTCCGCGGAGGGCGCCTGGGTGACCGACGTGGACGGCCGGCGCTACCTCGACTGCCTGGCCGGCTACTCGGCGCTCAATTTCGGGCACCGGCACCCGACCCTGATCGCCGCCGCCCACGCCCAGCTCGACAGGCTGACCCTGACCAGCCGGGCGTTCGTCCACGACCAGTTCGCCGACTTCTGCCGCGAACTCGCGGCGCTCTGCGGCAAGGATCTGGTGCTGCCGATGAACACCGGGGCCGAAGCCGTCGAGACCGGCGTCAAGGTGGCTCGCAAGTGGGGCTACCAGGTCAAGGGGGTACCGGCCGGGCAGGCCAACATCGTGGTCGCGGAGGGCAACTTCCACGGGCGAACCACCACCATCGTCAGCTTCTCCACCGACTCCGACGCGCGGGCCGACTTCGGGCCGTACACCCCCGGTTTCCGGATCGTCCCCTACGGCGACCTGGCCGCGCTCGCCGAGGCGATCGACGAACACACCGTCGCGGTGCTGCTGGAGCCGATCCAGGGTGAGCAGGGCGTGGTGGTGCCACCGGCAGGCTACCTGCCCGGCGTACGCCAGCTCTGCACCGACAGCGACGTGCTGTTCATCGCCGACGAGATCCAGTCCGGTCTGGGCCGCACCGGTACCACCTTCGCCTGCGAGCAGGAAGGCGTCGTGCCGGACATGTACCTGCTGGGCAAGGCGCTCGGCGGCGGCATCGTGCCGGTCTCCGCGGTGGCCGCCGACGCCGACGTCCTCGGTGTACTCAAGCCCGGTCAACACGGCTCCACCTTCGGCGGCAATCCACTGGCCTGCGCGGTGGCCACCGAGGTGGTCCGGCTGCTGGCCACCGGCGAATTCCAGCGCCGCTCCGCCGACCTGGGCGAACGGCTGCACGCCGGCCTACACGCGCTGATCGGCAAAGGTCTGGTGGCCGTCCGCGGCCGAGGGCTCTGGGCCGGCCTGGACATCGAACCGGCACTGATGAGTGGCCGGGTGGCCTGCGAGCGGCTGATGGAGCGGGGCGTGCTGGCCAAGGACACGCACGGCTCGACCATCCGCCTCGCCCCACCGCTGGTGATCACCGCCGAGGAGATCGACCACGCGGTCGCCCAGCTGGCCGCTGTGCTGACCGACTGACCAGCCGTACCACTGTCGCGGGCGCCGGACCACGGTTCCGGCGCCCACGCTCGTACCGGAGACGTCAACGGGGCAGCCGCATGGCCATCGTCGGCGCCTCGGACATGACCGAGTCGGGGTTGTAGGGCGCGCCGGCCGGAAACTCGCTCGGGCGGCCGACCTGGACCCCCGGGTACAGCTCCACCATGTCACCGGCGCCGAGTACCCGGGACTGCTGCGGGGCCAGCGGGACACGGTCCGCTTCCGCCATCGAGCCGGCCGGTCGAACACCGGAGCCGTTGGTGCTGATGTCGGTGGCGACGACGTCGCCGCCGCGCAGATCCAACCGCAGGTGACTCCGGCTGATCCAACGCCGGGCCTCGTCGTTGAGCCACTGACCGAGCATGATCGCACCGGAGCCGTCCGGGGCTCGTCCGATCGTTGCCGACTGCTCCTCGGTAAGCACGAAGCGGCGGCGGATCAAGCCGCCGACGCGGACCGCGAGGACCTCGCTGCGAGGCCGGGGACCGGCGTCCCGCAGCCGCGAACCGTGCCGAGGGCAGCTCGGCACGCCGTTACGCAGCGACGGCGGCGGCTGCCCGGTCGGCGCGCGATCCACCAGTGCCAGGTCAGCGAAGGCACCGCCACCGCCGGCACCGCCGAAGAGAGTGCAGCCCGACTCCGGGCAGCGCCACTCACGGGCAAGCAACTTGGCGCCGGCCGGCGACGGCGGCCCGGCCACCGGCGTGTGACCGCCGCCGACGTGGGCGATGAAGACCGGCCCGCCGGCACCCGGCACCGGCGCGAGGACCCGGCCCGGCTGCTCCACCAGCCACGGGAACCGCCCCCGCAAGCCGTCGAACCGGACCCGGCTGAGCACCGGCAGACCGAGCAGGTCGGCCACCTCCAACATCCGGTCACCGGGGTTGTCGAGCACCTCGACCAGACCGTCGTCGGCCCAGCGACGGACCACCATCCGCTCGTTGGAGGTGAGGTCGGCGTCGGAGAGCATGCCCCGGTGCACCACCGCGTAGACCGGGACAGTGTCCTCCTCCAAACTGCGGGCCAGCGCGTCGATGACCATGCCGAGCCGCAGCGAGCTGGCCGGACGGCCGCCGTCGAGGTCCTGGTAGCGGATGACCTCCGCCAGGTCGAGCACCGCGCGGGCCAACTGCGGGTCAGTGCAGACCCGACCCTCGATGGCGTCCAACACCTTGCTGATCTCGAACCTCATCGGGTGCCCTCCACGATCTCGTCGATCCGACGCGCCAGGTCCACGTCGCGCGTGGTGACGCCGCCAGCCGAATGGGTCACGCAGCGGAAGGTCACCGTGCGCCACCGGATGTCGATGTCCGGGTGATGGTCCAGCTCCTCGGCCACCACGGCGACCCGGTCGACCACCGTGACGGCGTCGGGAAAGCTCGCCAGCTCCACGGTGCGGATGATCCCTGCGGGGTCGCCCGACCAGCCCACCAGCCCACCCAGCTCGTCTCGCACCGCCTCGGCGGTGAGCACCACTGCCATGGCCAGACCCTACCGCTGACCCCCACGACCACGACCACCCGCAAAGCGCCCTCCAGCGTCAAACCCAGGTCAGCTCATCCGGCTGACGGTGGCACGCAACTGGCGCAGGTCGCGGCGGCGGCGCTCGTAGGTGGCCGCCAGGCCGATCAGCGCCAACCCGGCGGCGGCCAGGAAGACCCACCTGGGCAGCAGGTCCCAGCTGCGCACCAGCTCGTGCAGGGCGAGCAGGGTCAACGTGACCCCGCCGAGCAGCACCGGCGCCTGCCAGCGACGGACCGCGCCGAGCAGCGTCGCGGCCAGCGCGGCGGCGCCGAGCAGCAGCCGCCGCCACGGTTGCGGATCGGGGCCGAACAGCACGGCGGCCAGGCTGGGCAGAAGCACGGCGGCCAGGCCGGGGCCGAGCGCGAGCCAGCTCGTCAACCCCCGCCGGGTACGCAACGCCAGCGCGCCCGCGCCGAGCCCCACCAGCGCCAGCGGCACCGTGTACGCCTCCAGCACGCTCACCCCGCCGGCCACCAGCAACAGCCAGACGGCCAGCAGTTCACTGCCACCGGCGATGCCGGCGAAAACCCACCGCTGGACGGCCGGCTCGCCCCGTCGCAACAGCCGCACCCCGACCGCCGCGCCCCAGAGCACGCAGACCGTCGCGGCGTGCCCGGGTGCGCCGACGGTGAGCAGCAGTGCGAGCAGCGCCACCACCTGCGCGGCGACGTCCAGCACCCGGTTCACCAGCATCGCCGCCGTCGGCGCGGCAGGCTCGGGCCGAGGTGCCGCCGCCGTCGGCGCGCAGGGCGGGGCTGCCCGCCGGTCGGCGGGCAGCGTCGCGGCGAACGCGAGGGCGAGCAGCGCCACGCCGAGCACCGCGAACGCCGCGATCCGCAGCGGCAGCCCGCCGGCCAGCGGGGCGGCGAGCGCGAACCCGGTCGCCGCCCCGAGCGCGACAAGCCAGCTCGTGAGGCGTACCGCCGAGTGCCGGGCGGCCACTGCGGCCACGCTCGCCGCCACCACCAGCAGGCCCAGCCCGCCGAGGGTGCCGGCCCGGGTCGCCTGCAGGTTGAGCAGGCCCGCGACAGCCAGCAGCAGCCCGACCGACAGGCCGGCAGCAACGAACGACCCCGGGGTGGACAGCAGTGCGACGGTCAGAAGCAGGGCAGCGCCGGCGAGCAGCGCCACGGTCGGCACCACCGGCCACGGCACGGCGGCGGCGACCAGCAGAACCGGTCCTCCGGCCGCCAGGAACGGCAGCGCCACCGCAGCCACCCGCCAACGCTCGCCACCGCCGGCTCGTGTGTCCGAGCCGTCGGCGCGGGCGGCCGGCCAGGCGGCGAGCACCGCCGCCACGGCCAGCACCGCCAGCGCCAAACCCACCACCGGGGCATCCGGCAACGGCTGGGTGGCCGGGGCACCGGACCACGACGCGGGCGGCGGCCCGTACGGCGTCAGCAGCGCCGTCACGACCACCGGTAGGGTCGCCAGGGTCGCCACGGCGGTCAGGCCCAGCCCGACCACCGGCAACGCCGCCGCCGGACGGGTCCCGAAGCCGGCCAGCGCGAGCAGCAGCGCCGCCACCGCCGCGTAGACCGTCACCGGCTCGTCGCCGGGCACGGCCAGCGGCGAGAGGCCGGTCAGCAGGGCCACCACGGCCAGCCCGGCCGAGCCGTACCCGGTCAGTTCGAGCCAGGCCCGACGCAGCGCGGCCAGCGCGACCGCCGGCACCGCGACGGCGGCCAGCGCGGCCCGGGCCTGCCACCACGGCGGTGCTCCGGCACCGATCAGGGCGACCGCCGCGCCGGCCGGCACCACGAGCACCGCGGCGGTCAGCCCGCACCCGGCCACGGCACGCTGCACGACACCGCCACGCCGGCCGGCGACAGCCACCCCGAAGCCGACGGCCAGGATGACCGTGCAGGCCGCGCCCGCGCCCGCCGGGGCGGCCAGCCCGACCAGCAGCCCGTGCCCGAGCAGCGTGGCACCGGCCAACGCCGGGGTCAGCACCGCCGAACCGGGTACCGCCGGACGGGCCACCGCGGCGGCCACCAGGACGGCCCCCACCGCCAGGTCGACGGCGAGCACCGCCGGCCACGGCGCGGCCCAGGCCACCGGCACCGCCAGCGCGGTCGCGGCGAGGCCGGCCGCCGTGACCGCCGACCGGGCCGACCTGGGCAGCAGCCAGGCCGCCGTGGCAAAGGTCAGCGCCACCGTCAACGGCAGCTGCCACCCCCACGCGAACGCCGGCCCCGCCGTGGCCCCCCGCCACGGCGGCAGGGACCGCCCCACGGCGGCACCGGCCAGCACCACCCCCGCCAGCGCCGTCAGCAGCCCCGCGCCGCCGGCAACGAGCAGCGCCCCGGCCCGTGGACCGGACCGCCAGCCGGCCGGCAGCAGCCGTACCGCGCCGGCCAGCCCCACCGCGACCAGCCCGACCACCAGCAGCCACACCGGCGGGCGCGGCTGCACCGCCGGACGGATCATCGCGGCGGCCAGCGCCGGCACCAGCGCGCCCGCCGCCACCGCCCGCGCCGGCTCGCCGCCGGTGAGCAGCGCCGCGCCGAGCACGGTCAGCGCCACCAGCAGCAGCGGCCCGCCGGCCAGCAGCGGCACACCACCCGCCCGCCCGACCAGCAGCGGCACCATCGCGCAGCCCGCGGCGAGCACCAACGTGCCGGTGAGACCGATCCAGGCCAGTGCCTGGCCGGCGAGCGGCACCGCCGGAGTCGTCGTGGCCCCCTCGCCCACGACGTCCCCCCGGCGCCACCGAAGCACCACCACCACCGCAAGGTCGAGCAGCGCCACCCCGACGAAGACGACCGACCATCCGGCCGGCCCCGGACCGGCCGGCGCGGCGAGCAACGGCAGTACCGGCTGCCCGGCCAGCAGCGCGGCGAACCACGGCACGGACAGCCGGCTGAGCCGGGCGTACCCGACGGCCACCGCCGCGCAGCCGGCCGCGACGAGCGCGGCGTAACGGCTGCCCGACCAGGCGGTCACCCCGAACAGGTCCACCGTCCACGCGGCGTACCCGTCGAGGAGCACCAGCAGCAGCCCGACGGCGGCGAAGGTCTCGGCGGTACCGCGCAGCCCACGCCAGCGGGCGACCAGCGGCACGGCGAGCAGCAGCACGGTGAACGCGAGCAGGATCAGCGCCCGGCCGGCCACCCCGACCGATGACCAGGCCACCGCCGTGAAGACCGTCGCGGCGGTGCCGAGCAGCAACCCACCGATGACGAAGAGCAGACCCTGCACGGTGCGCGTCGAGGTTTCGGCCCCGCCCGGCCGGGCCGGTGCTGGGACGGGTTGCCCACCGCCGACCGGTCCGGGCGCGCCGGGAACCGATCCGCCGGCAACTGTGGTGGGCGCCGCGAACTCTCGCCGAACGGCGGCGGCCAGATCGTGCCGCCGCTGCCGGGCCGCCGCCAGCCGGCCGGCAAGTCCTTCGTACACCTGGCGAGCCCGCTGGACTTCGCCGCCGAGCGCGAGAATCTCCCCGTCGAGCCGGATCACTTCCGCCGCGGCCGGGTGCGGTGGCCTGCCGCAGCCGGTGCAGCCGGAGTTCAGATCCGCCGGTGCGCCACAGGCCGGGCAGGGGTAGCCGTTGTCCACCAGGTCATCCTCGACGCTCACACACCGCCCGTACCAGAGTGCGCGTACTCAGGGCCGCGTGTGCTCGTGAACCCAGGTGGCGTACCCGGGGTGGCCACACTCGACCCGACTGACCAGAATCTCCGGCACCTGGTACGGGTGGCTGACCCGCAGGTGCTCCACCAGCGCGTCGACCCGGTCCGGTGCGGTCTTGAACTGCACCGACCATTCGGTGCTGCTCTCCACTCCCGAGCGCCACCAGTAGGTGCTCACCACCTGACCGCCCACCTGCGCGCAGGCCGCGAGCCGCCCGGCCACCGCGGCGGCGGCCAGCAGATCGGCGACCGATCGCGCGTCGACCACCGTCGTCACCACGCAGATCCGCTCCACCTGCGAACTCTACGTCGCACCGTGGCGGTTTGCCGCGACCCACTCGTCTATCCGACTCCACCAGTCGTAGAGCCAGTCGATCCGCTGCTGCGGGTCGGCCGGGATCTCCTCGGGCGGCACCGACCAGAACCGCATAACGAGTTGCTTGTCCATCGGCAGCTCCCGCCACACATCGATGACGGTGAGCATCCGGTCCAGACCGGTGTGGGCGACGAAGATGACCCCGGCGTCCGGCGCGGCGTCCAGCGCCGCCAGCACCCCACCGGGTTGCGGGGCGAGCACGTGCCGCATGGTCTCCGCCTTCAACGCCATCCGCTCGTGACCCCGGTCGCGCAGCCGGGCGATGGCCCGCAACCGGCGCGTCGGCGTGAAGTTGCTCCCCTCGGGAAAGATCACGAAGGCGTCGTTGTCGTCCAGGCCGGTGGCGAGGTGGCCGATCTGCTCGACGATCGAGCCTCGGCCGTCCGGGCCGGGCGCGATGAACCGGCTCGGCAGCCGGTTCAGCAGCACGTCGATCGCCGGGTCCCACTGAAGGGTGTCCTTGAGCACGATCCGCGGCTCGCGCCGGAACCAGTTGACCAAGGCGTGGATCAGGATGAACGAGTCACCCGGCCCGGCGTGCCGGCACAGCACCAGCTCGGGCCGGCCGGGCAGGGCGGTGTCCGGGTCGGTGCCGACCACGTCGATGCTCAGGTGCAGCGTCCACCGCGCCTGCCAGAAGAGCACCCGCAGGAACCAGCCGGCCAGCAGGTAGTGGGCGCGCTGGAAGGCGGGCGAGTTGACCCGCCAGCCGAATCCGGAACCGACCCAGAGCCCGAAGAGGCAGAGCAGCGCCGCCGCGTCCCAGATCAGGTAGAAGCAGCCGATCCAGAGCAGCCGCAGCGGTCGCAGGTGCCCGGGGACGAACGGGGACGCGGCCAACGCCAGCAGGGCCCACACCGGCACCGTGGACACCAGCAGGATCGCCAGCAGCACCACGCCGGGCGCCAGCAGCAGCCGGCGGAGCCATCGGGGCGGTAACGGCATCAACGCTCCAGGTTCGCCAGATAGTGCCGGGACGCCGAGTAGGCGCGACTGATCCGTCGCCCCACCGCGGCCAAGTCCCGGTACGCCCACGGGGTGTCGTCGCGCGGCTCCAGCCCGCCGGTCGGCAGCACGTGTACCTCCACCCCCTCGGGCAGGGCGGCCATCTCCCGGGCGAACCGGTGCCGGCGGGCGATCTCGAACGCGACCTGGGCGATCTCCCAGGGTCGCCGGGGCGGGGCCAGCGCCCGTTCGATCCGACCCACCTGGAGCACGAAGACGCGGTTGGCGCCGGCAGCGACCGCCTCCCCGATCGGGATCGAGTTGACGATGCCGCCGTCGATGTAGTGCTGGTCGCCGATCCGGGCCGGCGGCAGCAGCCCCGGCACCGAGGCCGACGCCAGGACGGCCGGCACCACCAGTCCGCTGACGAACCAGTGCTCGGCGGCCCGCTCGATGTTCGCCGCGCAGCACCGGAACGGAACCACCAGGTCGGCGAAGGTGGTCTCCGCGCCCAGCTCGCTCTCCAGCAGCTTGCGCAGCGGCCGGGGCGAGTGCAGGTGGGTACGGGCGGCGAAGCGTCGCAACTGCCGGGCCACCGAGTCGCCGTACACCTCGCTGGCCTCCGGCGAGGCCCAGAGGCGCACCAGCCGGTCGGTCACCGCCTCGGACGGGTCGGCGGCGACCAGGGCGCCGTTTACCGCGCCGATCGACGTGCCGAGCACGATGTCGGGCCGGATCCCGGCCCGGAACAGGGCCCGCAGCATGCCCACCTCGACCGCGCCCAGGACACCACCGCCCCCGAGCACGAAAGCCACCGGTCCGTGCGCCATGCCGTTCATCCTGGCACGCCCGCGCCCAGCGGGCCCGTCCGCGCTGCCCGCCTCCTCGACATCGGACAGGCCAGCCCAGTCGAGGTGGCACGCATGGTTTCCCGTCACGCGGAGGGCCCGTTGACACGACGGGAACATTCGCGCAACCTGATACCGCTTCCGACCTGAGAGGCAGGTTCGACCCGTGAAGCCAGCACTGCAGCCCGGCCGGTTGCTGGCCACCCGATACCGGCTGATCGACCAGATCGGCTCGGGCGGCATGTCGGTCATCTGGCGGGCTCACGACGAGGTGCTCGACCGGGTGGTGGCACTGAAGGTCCTCACCCCGTCGCTGGCCGCCGACGTCCGGTTCCGCGACATGGTCCGCGAGGAGGCCAGGGCCGCCGCGCAGCTTGTCCACCCGAACGTCACCTCGGTGCACGACTACGGCGAGGCGGTCTCGCCGGACGGCACCATCACGTCGTTCGTGGTGATGGAGCTGCTCACCGGTGAGGAGTTGGAGTTCCGGCTCACCGAGGGACCACTGCCGTGGCCCGAGGCGGTACAGGTCGGCGTCCAGGTCGCCGACGCGCTCGCCGCCGCCCACCGGCTCGGCATCGTGCACCGGGACGTCACCACCTCCAACGTGATGATGACGCAGGTCGGCGCGAAGGTACTCGACTTCGGCATCGCGACCCGGATCGGCGCGCCCGACGACGACGAGGACGGTGCGACCTTCGGCACCCCCGCGTACGTCGCACCCGAACGGCTGGACGGCTCGCCGGCCCAGCCGGCGACCGACGTCTACTCGCTGGGCGTGTTGCTGCACGAGACGCTGACCGGCCGGGTGCCGTACCCGGCGGACACCTGGGACGAACTCAGCGCCGCACTGGCCACCGGCGAACCGCCCACCCTTGTCGACGTACCGGGCCTGCCTCCGGTGGTGGCCGAGATCTGCCTTCGCTGCCTGTCCCGCGACCCGGCCGACCGGCCCACCGCCCGCCAGGTCGCCACTGTGCTGCGTAACCAGATGCTGCCCGCCGATCCGCAGGCCGGCACGATGCTCGCCCCGACCGTCGCCCTTCCCGCAGTGCATTCCGCCGGAACCACGGCCGCCACCGGCCCCGCGTCGGCCCCGACCTCGGCCACCGCCGCTACGGCGCCGGGCCCGACCGCGAGCACGGGCCGGACCGCGGGCGACGGGAACGACGCGGACAGCGCGGACACCGACCCGGGCAGCGCGGCAGACACCGGCGGCGGACGGCGCGGGCCGCGCCCGGTACTCGTCGCAGCGGCGGTGGCGGTGCTGATCGGGGCGGCCCTTACGGTGGCTGCGCTGCTGCCCGACGACAACTCCTCGCCCCACACGCTGCCGAGCACCGGCCCGACGGTGACGGACGGTCCGCACCTGCCGGACGCCACCCCGGACGAACAGCCGCCCGTCGCGCCGTCAAACGGCCTGTCCCAGCCGCCGTCGGCGACCGCCGTACCGCACCTGCCCGGCAGTGGGGACACCCTGATCGAGGCTGCGAAACGATTGGAAGCGGTGATCGGTGCCGGGCTCACCGACGGCGGAATCCGTGACGATGTCGGTCTCGACCTGCGCAACGAGCTGCGCAACCTCACCCAGGCGGTGGCCGGCGGCGAGGGCGAGCTAGGCCCAGGGGTGGCCCGGTTGCGGGAGAAGGTCGCCACCCGACTCAGCGAGGACGGGCTCAGCCCGGCGTACGCCCGGCAGTTGGACGCGGCGATCGCCGCGCTCGGCGCCGCGCAGGTCTGATCTTCCCGGCAGGTGCGCGGTCAGCCAGGGGTGACCCGGGCCGGCTCCCGCCTCACCGTGCTCGGTGCCGCGGCTACCAGGAACCGCCGGTACACCGCCTCGTAGCCGGCGGCCATTCGTTCGGTGGAGAAGGTCTCGGCCACGTGCGCCACGCAGTCCGCCGGGTCGAGGCCGGACGTGTCCCGCAACGCCGCCGGCAACTCGTCCGGCCGCTCGCAGATCAGCCCGGTCAACCCGGGACGGACCAGTTCCGGCACCGCGCCCCGGTTCAACGCCACCACGGGCGTCCCGGACGCCATCGCCTCCAGCATCACGATGCCGAACGGCTCCTCCCACTGGATCGGCATCACCAGGCAGCGCGCCTCGGCCAGCAGCAGCAGCACGGTCTTCCGGTCGGCGTCGAGCACGACCCGGATGTCCGGACCGAGCAGCGGCCGGATCACCTCGTGGTAGTAGCGCCGCTCGGCGGGCTCGTTGCACTTGCCGGCCAGCACCAGCGGCAGTCCGGCCGCCCGGCAGGCGCGGATGGCCAGCTCCGGCCCCTTGTCCGGGCTGAACCGGGCGAGCCACAGCACCGGCCCGTGGCCGGACGTGTTCTTACGTGGGAAGTCACCGACGTCCATCGCGTTGTGCACGGTGCCGACCCAGGGCAGGTGGGGGTTCAGCCCGCGCTGGGCATGCGAGATCGCCACCAGGCCGACTCCCCGGTCGGTGTCGCTGAGCACTGTGCCGTACTCGCCCACCGGGTTGCCGTGCACGGTCGCCACGGTCGGCACCTCCCGCCGCCCAGCGACCAGCGGGCCGATTGTCGTGTGGTCGTGCACTATGTCGAAGTCGGCGGTGCTGACCAGGTGGTTCACCCGGGCCAGGTGAGCCAGTTCGGGAAGTGCCTCACCGAGCCGGTCGTACTGGAGTTCGTCGAGCGTGGCGAGATAGTCGCCGGAGGTGCCGTGCGCCTCACCCGCGCCCATCAGCGTGATCGCGTGCCCCCGGGCGACCAGGGCGTCCACCAACCCGGCCACGACCTGCTCCAGCCCCCCGTAACCCGGTGGCGGCACCGACAGCCAGGGCGGCACCACCATCGCGATCCGCAACCGGCCTTCCCGCGGAACGTTGTCGGCCACGTGCCCTCCCCGTCGCTCTCCGGTGGCGTCGGACCCGATCCGCCGAAGGCAGGGCGGGTCAGAGCGTCTTCCCGGCCCAGGCATCGGCAAACCGGCATGGGAGGCCGCCGGCCGGCGGGGTGTTCCGGGTTCACCCGGACCGGGTGAACCCGGAAAGGGAGGAGGGCGGCGGGTGGCACGGCCAACCCCCTTGGCCGCACCGCCCGCCGCCCTGGAGGGAGGAAAGCAGGTTCTACGTCGTTACGACGCTTCGGCGAGCGTCACGGTTGCTGTCGCTTCGGCACCGTTCCGCTGGTACGTCACCTCGACCTGGTCACCGACCTTGCCGGCCTGCACGGCCGCGACCAGGTCACTGGAGTCATTGATCACCTTGTCGCCGAAGCGGGTGATCACGTCGCCCTGTTGCAGCCCGCCCCGCTCGGCGGCGCTACCCGGGCTCACCGCGCCGACCAGCGCGCCGCCGTCGGGTGCGGCGTTCACGCTCACCCCGAGCGTCGGGTGGCTGATCTTCTCGCCCCGCTGGAGCTTGTCCGCGACGTCCTTGGCCTTGTTGCTCGGGATGGCGAAGCCCACCCCGATGTTGCCGGTGCCGCCCTGCCCGGCGGTGGCGATGGCGGTGTTGATGCCGATCACCTCGCCGCGGGTGTTGACCAGCGCCCCGCCGGAGTTTCCCGGGTTGATCGGAGCGTCGGTCTGCAGGAGTCCCGAAATCGAGCTGACCGCCTGGCCGGGGAGCTGCTGCCCGCTGCCGGCCTGGATGGTGCGGTCCCGGGCGCTGAGAATTCCCGCGGTGACCGAGCCCTGAAGGCCCAACGGGCTGCCCAGGGCGAGCACCTGGTCGCCGACCTGCATAGCGTCGCTGTCGCCGAAGGTGGCCGGCTGGAGGTCACTCACACCGTCCGCCTTCAGCACCGCGAGGTCGGTCTTCGGGTCGGTGCCGACGATCTGGGCGTCTGCGCTGGTGCCGTCGGCGAAGATCACCCGAACGGTGTTACCGCCTCCGGCGACCACGTGATTGTTGGTCAGTACGTAGCCGTCGGCGCTGAGGACCACGCCGGACCCCTCGCCGCTGCCGGTGCTGACGGACAGGACGCTGTTCTCCACCGACGCGGCGATGCGTGGCAGGTCAGCGCCGTCGATGACGGGCGCGGCGCTGTAGGTGCGGGTGACCCCTCCATCGCTCAGCGCGAGGGCGAGCGCACCACCGGCGACACCGCTGCCGAGCATCAACGCGAACACCGCGACGCCGGCACCGGCCAGTTTGGCGATCCGGCCGGGACGGAACCCGCTCGACGGGGCCGGCCCCCACGGCGCCGGCTGCCCCGGATAGCCGCCGGGCTGTCCCGGGTGCCCCGCCTGGCCCGGGTATCCTGGCTGGCCCGGGTGCCCGGCACCGGGCGATGTCGACCGCGCGCCGGGAGACGGTGCGCCGGCCTGCGGCGCGCCGCTCCAGCTGGACTGCTGGCCCGGGTACCAGGGCGCGCCCGGGTAACGCGGGCCGGCGTGCCCGGACTGGTACGGGTACTGCTGCGGATATCGGTGCCCGCCGGCCGACGCCCAGGTGGGCTGCCCGGAGTCCGGCTGCGGCGGCGGGACGGAGCCTGCGACGGGCACGCCGTGCCGGGTCGGCTCGTCCGGGCCGCCGGCACCGGACGCCGGCGGCTCGGCGGCGCCGACCGCGACGGTCGGCGCCTCAGCGGAGGGGGTGGCGTCGGCACCGGACGCCGGAGCGGACGGGGAGTCGGACCGCGCGTACTCGGCGCGGGACACCTCGGGATACGACGGCTCGGCGTCGGTGGGGGCCGGCCGGCGCGGGTCGGACTCGTACTCGGTCATGTCGCTACCCTCTCCCATCCCTCTTGGACCTGCCTTGGGCTGGCCTGAGCGTTGGCTGAAAATCACTCGTACTCACTGTCGGCGGCCGGCGCAAGCGGCAGGCGGACCCGGAACGTGGCACCGCCGCCCGGTGTCTCGGTCACCTCAACCGTGCCCTGGTGCACCGTCACCAGCGCGGCGACGATCGCCAGACCGAGGCCGGTGCCGGTGTTACCGCCGGTTCTGCGGGTCCGCGAGGCGTCCGCCCGGTAGAAGCGCTCGAAGACCCGCTCCGCCTGCTCACCGGTGAGCCCCGGACCGGTGTCGCTCACCTCGATCACCGCCAGGTTGCCCGGCTCGGCACGCAGCCGCAGGGTCACCGCCGCCTCGGTCGGGGTGTGCCGCAGCGCATTGGTCATCAGATTGCCGATCACCTGACGCAACCGCGCGTCGTCGCCGCGTACCACCAGCGGCCCGGAACCGGGCTCGATCTCCAGCTCGATCCGCCGGTCCGGCGCCACGGCGCGAGACGCCTGCAACGCGTCGGCGGCCAGCACCGGCAGCTCCACCGGGGCGAGCGAGAGCGGACGTTCGCGGTCCAGCCGAGCGAGCAGCAGCAGATCCTCCACCAGCAACCCCATCCGGGCCGCCTCGTCCTCGATCCGGCCCAGCAGGTCGGAGGTCTGCTCGGGTTCCCGGGCCGCACCCTGGCGGTACAGCTCGGCGAAGCCCCGGATGGTGGTCAGGGGCGTACGCAGTTCGTGTGAGGCGTCCGCGACGAACTGCCGCATCCGTTCCTCGGAGCGGCGGGCCCGCGCCTCGGAGGCCCGGGCGCTCTCGGCGGCCTCCCGGGCGACGGCCTCGGCGGACCGGGCCGCGAACTCCGACGCCGCGCGGGCGGTGAAGGCCATCTCGATCTGGCTGAGCATCGCGTTCAACGCGCGGGAGAGCCGGCCCAGTTCCGAGGTCGGGCAGGGCTCCCCGTCCTCCGGATCGGGCACCCGCCGGCTCAGGTCACCGCCGGCGATGGCGGCGGCGGTACGTTCGATCTCGACCAGCGGCTTCAGGCTGGTCCGGACGATCGCCGCGCCGATCGAGGCGAGCAGGACCAGCACCGCCCCGCCGACCAGCAGATCGATGTAGATCAGCCGCTTGACCGCCAACTCCACCTCGGTGAGCGGCTGACCGATCGCCAGCACCTCGCCGTTGGGCAGTTCGGCGTAGTACATCCGCCAGCGGGTGTGGCCGTCCCAGGAGATCACGTTTCGTGGCTCACCGATCCGCTCGGTGAAACCCTCGATGTCGTTGGGCACCCGCGGCAGTTGCTCCGACTTCAGGGTGATGTCGTCGAAGAACGGCGGACTCACCCCGAACTCCGGGTTGGCCAGCACCACGACGTAGTCGCTGGGCAGCGTCGCCCCCACCTTGCCGGCACGCATGCTGGGCATCAGCGGCACCAGTGTCTGGGTCGACCCCCGCAGCTGTGCGTCGATCTGGTCGACGAGGTAGCTGCGGAGGAAGACCGTGGTCAGCGAGGCGATCACCAGTAGCGCGGCGGCGACCAGGGCGAGGACGGCCGCGACCAGCTTGACCCGCAGCGGTACCGCGCGGAGTCGGAGCTTGCCCTGCTGTAACGCGTTCACGCCGCCGGCTTGCGCAGGACGTATCCGACGCCGCGCAGGGTGTGGATCAGCCGGGGCTCGACGTTGTCGATCTTCCGCCGGAGATAGGAGATGTACGACTCGACGATGTTGTCGTCGCCCCGGAAGTCGTAGTTCCAGACGTGGTCGAGGATCTGCGCCTTGGACAGCACCCGGTTGGCGTTGAGCATCAGGTACCGCAGCAGCTTGAACTCGGTCGGCGAGAGCTGGACCCGCTGGCCGGCCCGGTACACCTCGTGGGTCTCCTCGTCCAGCTCCAGGTCGGCGAAGGTGAGCCGGGCGGGGGCCTGCTCGCCGGTGCTGGTGCGCCGCAGCACCGCCCGGATCCGGGCGGTCAACTCCTCCAGGCTGAACGGCTTGGTGACGTAGTCGTCGCCACCGAGGGTCAGGCCGCGGATCTTGTCGTCGGTGGCGTCCCGGGCGGTGAGGAAGACCACCGGGGTACGCGTGCCGCCCTCGCGCATCATCCGGATCACCTCGAACCCGTCGAGGTCCGGCAGCATCACGTCGAGCACCACAAGGTCGGGACGGCGGTCCCGGGCCGCGTTGAGCGCGGCGCTGCCGCTGGTGGCGGTGGCCACGTCGAATCCCGCGAAGCGCAGGCTCGCGGAGAGCAACTCGAGGATGTTGGGATCGTCCTCGACGACGAGCAGTCGCGCCTCAGTCTGGGTTGCGGCCATGCCGCCCATCATCCGCGCGGTCGCTGCGCCCGCGCTGGGCGGATCCTGAAAATAACCTGTGAGCGGCCGCGCCGCGTCTGTCAGGCGGCCAGCCGTACCCCGCAGGCGCGTGCCGTGGCCCGCGCCCACCCGCGCAACGCGACCTGCCGCTCCCGGGCGGGCAGCACCGGAAGCAGCACCGCCAGCCCGGTCCCGAGCCCCACCGTCGCGAGCAGCGCGGTGGCCCGACCCAGCCGACGGCCCATCGACACCACCGGCGACCGGCCGGGCAGCGGCAGGCAGCCGGGCCCGCAGCCGGACATCGGCCGCCACAGCGGATGCGCCGACGTTGTCATGGCTGCCCACCAAGAAAGTGCCGCAGGTAGCGGGGGTTCATCCGGCCCATGGAGAGAGCACGTAGAAATCGGCCACCCCGAAGTCGGGGTCGTACGCCGGCTCCCCGCAGACCCAGGCGCCGAGCCGCAGGTATCCGCGCAGCAGCGGGGGGACCAGGTTACCCGCTCCGGGAACCGTTTCTCGCGGCACACCCGGCTCGGCGAACCAGGGCCGCAACGGGCTGACCCGCAGCGGCGGCGGCGCCAGGTGATGCCGGCCCACATCAGGTTGATCACCGCACCGTTCCGGTGCGCGGGATGCACGCAAGAACGACCCGCCTCGACCAGCTGCGTACACAACGGGTGCCGACCCGAGCGGAATGCCCACACGGCGACCGTGCGAGGCTGCCGGTGTCCCGGCGACGCGGCCGGGTGGCACGGTGGAGGGAATCCCGGTGATCATCGAGGCGCGCTTCAACGGGCCACTAGGATCCGGCAACGGCGGCTGGAGCGCCGGTGTCTTCGCCGCCGCCCACGGCGGGCAGGGGCCGGTCGAGGTCACCCTGCGCCGACCGCCACCGCTGGACACCCCGCTCGCCCTGGTCGACGGGGAGGTTCGTGACCCGGCCGGCGAGGTGGTCGCCCTACTGCGCCCCGCGGAGGAGTTCGGCGGCAGCCCGGTGCCGCCGGTCGACCTGTCGACCGCCCGGGCCGCCTCGGCCGCGTACCCGGGACTGGTGAACCATCCGTTCCCCGGCTGCTACGTCTGCGGCCCGGACCGCGCCGACGGCCTGCGGATCTTTCCCGGACGCCTGCCGGACGGCCGGACGGCCGCGCCGGTACGGATACCCCGGCAGGTCGGCGTGGCCACGCTCTGGGCCGCCCTGGACTGCCCCGGCGGCTGGGTGGTGATCGGTGCCGGCCGCACGTACGTGCTCGGCCGGATCACGGCGCGGATCGAGGCGCTGCCCCGCCCGGGGGACGAGTGCGTGGTCACCGGTGCGGCGTTCGCTGTCGAGGGCCGCAAGGCGCAGGTGGGGACCAGCCTGTACGCACCCGACGGCGCTCTGCTCGGCCGCGCCCGGGCCACCTGGATCGCGGTGTAGGCACTGCCGTCGATCGGCTCGTACCTGGGGATGAGACGACTCCTGCCTGAGGCGGATCACGATCTCCGGGGCGAGCCCGATTGATTTGGTTGACAGCTACCGCCAGGCTGTGCAACGGCGCATTCCGGCGCCGACGCGGGAGGAGAACGATGTCCGACGGGCAGTCAAGCCCCACCAATGACGCGCAGATCGTGGTTTCCGGCCTGACCAAGCAGTACAAGAACGTGCTCGCGGTCAACAACCTGTCGTTCACGGTCGAACCGGGCCGGGTCACCGGCTTCCTCGGCCCGAACGGCGCGGGCAAGACCACCACCCTGCGCATGCTGCTGAATCTGGTCACCCCGACCGCCGGCACGGCGACCATCGGCAGCCGCCGGTACCCCAACCTGGCCGACCCGCTGCGACACGTCGGCGCCGTGCTGGAGGCGTCCAGCGCGCACAAGGGCCGTACCGGCATCAACCACCTGCGGGTGATCTGTGCGGCGGCCGGGCTGCCCGCGCGGCGGGCCGACGAGGCGTTGGCCCTGGTCGGGCTCACCCCGGCGGCGAAGCGCAAGTTCAAGGGCTACTCACTGGGCATGAAGCAGCGGCTCGGTATCGCCGCCGCGATGCTCGGCGACCCGAGGGTGCTGATCCTCGACGAGCCGGCCAACGGGCTGGACCCGGAGGGCATCCGGTGGATGCGCGGATTCCTCAAAGGCCTGGCCGCCGAGGGTCGCACCGTGCTGGTCTCCAGTCACCTGCTCTCGGAGATGCAGCTGCTGGCCGACGACGTGGTGATCATCGCGGCCGGGCAGCTGGTCCGGCAGGGCACAGTCGACCAGGTGATCGGCTCGATGGCGCAGGGCGTCCGGGTGCGGGTCCACACCCCGCAGGCCGACGCGCTGACCGCCGCGCTGGCCCAGGGGCCGGCCACCGTCGAGGCCGACGGGCAGGGCGCTCTGCTGATCGCCGGGGTGGACGCCCCGACGGTGGGCCGGGCAGCGCTGACCGCCGGGGTGGAGCTGCACGAGCTGACCACTGAACGACCCGACCTGGAACGCGTGTTCCTGGAACTGACGGCTGGAAAGGCGGGCATCCGATGAGCAACCTCGTCCGCGCCGAACTACTCAAGATCCGTACGACCAGCACCTGGTGGTGGCTGGCGATCGGGGCGTTCCTGTCGATCGCTCTGGCCTTCGCCCTCAACGCCTGGCTGGCCAGCGAGACCCTCAGCGGCGGTGGTGAGGAGTTCGGCTACACCGGCGACGCCGCGTCCGCGCCGGCTCAGGCAGCGAACCTCTACACCTCCGGCCAGTACCTCGGCCTGATGTTCGTGATGCTCATCGGCATCCTCATGGTCACCAACGAGTTCTTCCACCAGACCGCGACCACCACGTTCCTGGCCACCCCGCGGCGCACCTCGGTGATCGTCAGCAAGCTCATCGCGGCCAGCCTGCTCGGCTTCGCCTTCTGGCTGGTGACCACGGTGATCGACCTGGCCGCCGGTGCGGCGTTCCTGTCGCTGAACGACTACGGCACGCAGCTCGGCGAGTGGGAGGTTCACCGGGCACTGCTGCTCAACCTGATGGCGTACGCCATCTGGACGGTCCTCGGGGTCGGCATCGGCACCCTGATCACCAACCAGCTGGGTGCGGTGATCACCGCGTCCGTGCTCTACCTGATCGGCACCCAGGTGGTGGGCCTGCTCTTCCTGCTGTTGTCGAACCTGCTGGACAACGTGGCCGTGATGAAGTGGCAGGTGGTCTGGCCGGCAGCCGCGTCACAGATCATGATCACGCCGGGCGAGAACGAGATGCTGCCCGCCTGGTGGGTCGGCGCGCTCGTGCTGGTGGGCTACGCCATGGTCAGCGGACTGGCCGGCATCCTGATCACCCGGCGGCGCGACATCTCCTGACTCGGGCCGCGAGCGGCCGGCGGGCCCGGTTCACCGGTGGACAACCGACGAACCGGGCCCGCCGGCTGCTCGCGGCGAGCAACGGGATACGCAGCGCTTACCGAACTTCCGGCATCTATTGTGAATCGGACCACGCGACGGAGGCGGAAATGCCCTGCGGCCCGGTACGGCGTAGCCTGGGAACCCACCTGTGCGCGTCCGTCCCGACGCCACCGGCCCCCCACCGCGTGATCCACAGACCCGCGTGAAAGAGGCGATTACCGGCCGTGTCGACCCAGCAGACTTCGCAGGAGAACCCACTGGCGGGCTTCGGCCCGAACGAGTGGATCGTCGAGGAGATGTACCAGCGCTACCTCGCCGACCCCACCAGCGTCGACCCGGCCTGGCACGACTTCTTCGCCGACTACCGGCCCGGCCCGGGCAGCGTCCGCGCGGCAGACGGTGACGGCGCCGGCCAGCCAGCCGCCGCCTCGGCCGAGCCGAAGGAGGCAGCACCGGCCAGGACCCAACCGGCTGCCAAGAGCACGCCGGCCACCAAGGCCGAACCGGACGTTAAGGCAGCACCGGACGTTAAGGCAGCACCGGCCAGGACCGAGAGCCGACCCACTCCCGCCCCGGCGAAGGCCAGGCCGGCGGCGGCCAAGGCCGAACCGGCGAAGAGCCGGCCGGCACAGACCGCCCCGACCGCGACCGGGCCGCAGACCACGCCGTTGCGTGGAGTAGCCGCCAAGATCGTGCAGAACATGGACGCCTCCCTGGCGGTGCCGACCGCGACCAGCGTCCGCGCCGTGCCGGCCAAGCTCCTGGTCGACAACCGCATTGTGATCAACAACCACCTCGCGCGGGGCCGTGGTGGCAAGGTCAGCTTCACCCACCTGGTGGGGTACGCCCTGGTGCGGGCCCTGGTCGCTCACCCGGAGATGAACAACTCCTTCGCCGAGGTCGACGGCAAACCGGCGATGGTCCGTCCGGAGCACGTCAACCTGGGCATCGCCATCGACCTGACCAAGCCCGACGGAAGCCGCAACCTGGTGGTCCCCTCCATCAAGGGCTGCGAGAAAATGGACTTCCGGCAGTTCTGGCAGGCATACGAGGACGTCGTCCGACGTGCCCGCCGCAACGAGCTGACCATGGAGGACTACTCCGGCACCACCATCTCGCTGACCAACCCCGGCGGCATCGGCACGGTGCACTCCATGCCACGACTGATGCAGGCGCAGAGCGCCATCATCGGGGTCGGCGCCATGGAGTATCCGGCGCCGTACCAGGGCATGAGCGAGGCCACCCTGGCCGAGCTGGCAGTCAGCAAGGTCATCACGCTGACCAGCACCTACGACCACCGGATCATCCAGGGCGCCCAGTCCGGCGAGTTCCTCAAGGCGATGCACGAGCTGATGCTCGGCGAGCACGGCTTCTACGACCAGATCTTCACCTCGCTACGCATCCCCTACGAGCCTGTGCGCTGGATGCGCGATGTCGCGGTCGACAGCGAAGGCCAGATCAACAAGACCGCACGGGTACACGAGCTGATCCACTCGTACCGGGTTCGCGGTCACCTGATGGCCGACACCGACCCGCTGGAGTTCAAGATCCGAAAGCACCCGGATCTGGACGTCCTCCAGCACGGGCTGACCCTCTGGGACCTGGACCGCACCTTCCCCGTCAACGGCTTCGCCGGCCGGCAGCGGATGCGGCTGCGGGAAATTCTCGGTGTGCTACGCGACTCGTACTGCCGGCGGCTCGGCATCGAGTACATGCACATCCAGGACCCGGCGGAGCGCCGGTGGATCCAGGAGCGGGTCGAGCGCAAGTACGAGAAGCCGCCGGCCGACGAGCAGAAGCACGTGCTGAACCGGCTCAACGCCGCCGAGGCGTTCGAAACCTTCCTGCAGACCAAGTACGTCGGCCAGAAGCGGTTCTCGCTGGAGGGCGGCGAATCGCTGATCCCGCTGCTCGGCGAGGTGCTGGAGGCATCCGCCGAGGGCGGGCTGGACGAGGTCGTCATCGGCATGGCCCACCGGGGCCGGCTCAATGTGCTGGCCAACATCGTCGGCAAGCCGTACGAGAAGATTTTTTCGGAGTTCGAGGGGCACCTGGACCCACGCTCCACCCAGGGCTCGGGCGACGTGAAGTACCACCTCGGCCAGAACGGTAAGTTCACCGCCCCGGGCGGCGACCACTCGGTCAAGGTCTCGGTGGTGGCGAACCCTTCCCACCTGGAGGCAGTAGACCCGGTGCTGGAGGGCATCGTGCGGGCGAAGCAGGACCGCATCGACCTCAAGCTGGAGGGCTACACCGTGCTGCCGCTGGCGGTGCACGGTGACGCGGCCTTCGCCGGGCAGGGCGTGGTGGCCGAGACGCTCAACCTCTCCCAGCTGCGCGGCTACCGCACCGGCGGGACGGTGCACGTGGTGGTCAACAACCAGGTGGGCTTCACCACCGCCCCGGAATACAGCCGCTCCAGCCTCTACAGCACGGACGTGGCCCGGATGATCCAGGCACCGATCTTCCACGTCAACGGCGACGACCCGGAGGCCGTGGTCCGGGTCGCCCGGCTGGCCTTCGAGTACCGGCAGGCATTCAACAAGGACGTCGTGATCGACCTGGTCTGCTACCGGCGGCGGGGCCACAACGAGGGGGACGACCCCTCGATGTCCAACCCCCAGATGTACCGGATCATCGACTCGAAGCGTTCGGTCCGCAAGCTCTACACCGAGGAGCTGATCGGGCGGGGCGACATTACCGTGGAGGACGCCGAGGAGCTGCTGCGCGACTACCAGTCGCAGCTGGAGCGGGTCTTCAAGGCCACCCGCGACGCGGCCAGCGCGCCGCGCCAGGTGCGCCGTCCACCGCGGCAGGACGAGCCGGAGCCGCAGGTGCAGACGGCCACCGAGGCGGCGGTCGTCAGGGCCATCGGCGAGGCGCACGTCAACCTGCCCGACGGCTTCACTCCGCACAAGCGGATCCAGCAACTACTCGACCGGCGGGCCCGGATGGCCGTCGAGGGCAACATCGACTGGGGCTTCGGCGAGATCATCGCCCTCGGCGCGCTGCTGCACGACGGGGTGACCGTCCGGCTCGCCGGGCAGGACTCCCGCCGTGGCACCTTCGTGCAGCGGCACGCCTCCGTGGTCGACGCCCGGACCGGTGACGACTACCTGCCGTTGAAGTCGCTGACCGGCGACGGCGAGCGCTCCCGCTTCTTCGTGCACGACTCGCTGCTGTCCGAGTACGCCGCGATGGGCTTCGAGTACGGCTACTCCGTGGAGAACCTCGACGCGCTGGTCTGCTGGGAGGCGCAGTTCGGCGACTTCGTCAACGGATCCCAGTCGGTGATCGACGAGTTCATCTCCTCCGGCGAGGTGAAGTGGGGTCAGCGCTCCGCGGTCACCCTGCTGCTGCCGCACGGTCACGAGGGTCAGGGTCCGGACCACACCTCAGGTCGCCCGGAGCGGTTCCTCCAGCTCTGCGCCGAGGACAACATGCGGGTGGCCATCCCGACCACGCCGGCCAACTACTTCCACCTGCTGCGGCGCCAGGCCCTCTCGCCGAAGCGCAAGCCGCTGGTGGTGTTCACCCCGAAGTCCCTGCTACGGCACAAGCTCTGCGTCTCCTCCGTGGCCGACTTCACCACCGGCACCTTCGCCACCGTGCTGGCCGACCAGGCCGCCCCGGCCCACGAGCAGGTCAAGCGGGTACTGCTCTGCTCCGGCAAGGTCTACTACGACCTGTTCCAGGCCCGGCAGGAGCGCGGCGTCACCGACACCGTGGTCCTCCGGCTGGAGCAGCTCTATCCGCTGCCGGTAGAAGAGATCCGGGCCGCGCTCGCCCAGTTCCCGAACGCGGAGGACTTCGCCTGGGTGCAGGAGGAGCCGGCCAACCAGGGCTCGTGGTCGTTCGTCGCGCTCAACCTGCTGGAACACCTCGACGGGGTGCGGCTTCGCCGCATCTCCCGGCCTGCCGCCGCCGCCCCGGCCGTCGGCTCGGCCAAGATGCACGAGGTCGAGCAGGCCGCCCTGATCGAGGCCGCACTCCCCCGGCCCTGACCCTCCCAACCTCGTCGATCTAGGGGTCGTCGTCGCTTGTCGATCTCTATCGACGACCATAACCCCTAGATCGACGCGGGGCGGGGCGGGGCGACGGCGGAGCGGGACGGGACGGGTTGCGGTGGATGAGAGGACAGTTCTGTGTACTTCACGGATCGTGGGATCGAGGAGTTGGTTGAGCGGCGGGGCGGCGAGGAGGTCACCCTGGAGTGGCTCGGCGAGCGGCTGCGCGACTTCGTCGACCTGAACCCCGAGTTCGAGACCCCGATCGAACGGTTCGCCACCTGGCTCGCCCGCCTCGACGACCCCGACGACGAGTAGATCCACGTCGACCACCAGACCGAGTAGGTTGACGGCATGGCCCGCAGCGTCTACCTCACCAGCGTGGGATCCGGGGGCGGCAAGTCGACGATCGCACTCGGCCTCGCCGAACTGCTCTCCCGACAGGTCGAGCGGATCGGCGTGTTCCGCCCGTTGGTGCCGTCGACCGGCCCCGATCACATCATCGCGCTGCTCAGCGAGCGTTACCGCGTGGACATCAACCCGGTCGACCTCGGTGGAGCCACCTACGCCGAGGCCACCGCCCTGGTCTCGAACGGCCGGCGGGAAGAACTGATCTCCCGGGTGGTCCAGCGCTACCGCGCGATCGAACAGCAGTGCGCGGCCGTCGTGGTGGTCGGCAGCGACTTCGCCTACTCCGGCGACGGCGCCACCCCACGTGAGCTGGCCTTCAACGCCCGGCTGGCGACCGAGTTCGGCAGCGTGGTGGTGCCGGTCATCGACGGGTACGGCCAGTCGCCGGAGGCGATCGCGGCGGCGGCCCGCGGGGCGTACTTCGATCTCGTGGACCTCGGCGCGACGGTGCTCGCGGTGATCGCCAACCGGGTACCCGAGCCGATGGCCATGCCCGAGCTGCCGGTGCCGGCGTACGCGATCCCGGAGGTGCCGAGCGTGTCGGCGCCGACGGTGGCCGAGGTGGCCGCCGCGCTCGGCGCGACGCTGCTCGTCGGCGACGAGGCGGCCCTCGGCCGCGACGTGCTCGACTACGTGGTCGGCGCGGCGCACGTGCCGACGCTGCTGGAGCACCTGACCGACGGCTGCCTGGTGATCACCCCCGGCGACCGGGACGACCTGCTGGTGGCGGCGAGCGCCGCGCATGTCGCCGGCCAGGTCTCGGTGGCCGGGCTGGTCCTCACCCTCGACGAGCAGCCGGATCCTCGGGCGCTGCGGCTCTTCGAGGGGCTGAACACCGGCCTCGCGGTGCTCAGCGTCGCCAGCGACAGCTACGACACGGTCGCCGCCTCCAGCCGGATCGAGGGGCGGCCCAGCGCGGCCAACGCCCGCAAGGTGGAGGCTGCCCTCGGCGCCTTCGAGACCAACGTGGACACCGACGACCTGGCCCGCCGGCTCGCGGTCAGCCGCTCGCAGCGGGTCACCCCGCTGATGTTCGAGTACGACCTGATCGACCGGGCCCGCGCCCGACGTCGCCACCTGGTCCTTCCAGAGGGCACCGAGGAACGGATCCTGCGCGCCACGGAAATCCTGCTCCGTCGGGGAGTGGCCGACCTGACCCTGCTCGGCAACCCCGACGACGTGGCGCGGCGTACCCGGGAGCTGAGCGTCGACATCGCCGGAGCGGCCGTGGCCGACCCGGCGACCAGCCCGCTGCGCGAGGAGTTCGCCCAGGCGTACGCGAAGCTGCGCGCCCACCGGGGGGTCGCCGTCGAGCTGGCGCACGACATCGTGGCGCAGCCGAACTACTTCGGCACGATGATGGTGTGGGCGGGCCACGCCGACGGCATGGTCTCCGGCGCCACCCACACCACCGCGGCGACCATCCGGCCCGCATTCGAGATCATCAAGAACCTGCCGGAGGTCTCCGTCGCCTCCAGCGTCTTCTTCATGCTGCTCGCCGACCGGGTGCTGGTGTACGGCGACTGTGCCGTCAACCGCGACCCGGACGCCGCCCAGCTCGCCGACATCGCGATCTCCTCGGCGGACACCGCGGCCCGGTTCGGCATCGAACCCCGGGTGGCGATGCTGTCCTATTCGACCGGCAGCTCCGGCGCCGGAGAGGACGTGGAGAAGGTCGCGGCGGCCACCGCGCTGGTCCGTCAGCGGCGGCCGGAGCTGGCCGTGGAGGGACCGATCCAGTACGACGCTGCCATCGACCCGGCCGTGGCGGCGATGAAGCTCCCCGGCAGTGCGGTCGCCGGCCGGGCCACGGTCTTCATCTTCCCGGACCTGAACACGGGCAACAACACGTACAAGGCGGTGCAGCGCTCGGCCGGGGCGGTCGCCGTCGGGCCGGTCATGCAGGGCCTGCGCCGGCCGGTCAACGATCTCTCTCGGGGGGCTACTGTGCCGGACATCGTGAACACCGTGGCGATCACCGCCATCCAGGCCGCCGCGCTCGCCGAGGCGTCATGAGCAGCGTGCTCGTGCTCAACTGCGGATCGTCGTCGGTGAAGTACCGGCTGTACGACGACGATCACGTCCTCGACAGGGGCGTCGTCGAACGGGTCGGTGAACCGGGCGGCGGTCCGGCCGACCACGCCAGTGCGGTCCGGCAGATCCTGGCCGGGCTGGACCTGACTGGCCTTGTCGCCGCGGGCCACCGGGTGGTGCACGGCGGGCGACGGTTCACCGCACCGACCCTGGTGGACGACGCGGTGCTGGCCGCCATCACCGACCTGGTGCCGCTGGCGCCGCTGCACAATCCGGCGAACCTGGCCGGCATCGCGATGGCCCGCGAGGCGCTGCCGGGGGTGCCGCAGGTGGCTGTCTTCGACACGGCGTTCCACCACACGCTGCCGGACTCCGCCGCCACGTACGCCATCGACCGGGACGTCGCGCAGCGGTACGGCATCCGGCGGTACGGGTTCCACGGCACCTCGCACGCGTACGTCTCCCGTCGCACAGCGGAGCTGGTGGGTCGCCCGTACTCCGAGGTCAACACGATCACCCTGCACCTGGGCAACGGGGCGAGCGCCTGCGCGGTCGCCGGTGGGCGCAGCATCGCCACCTCGATGGGGATGTCCCCGCTGGAGGGCCTGGTGATGGGTACCCGCAGCGGTGACCTCGACCCGACCGTCGTGTTCCACCTGCGCCGCGAGGGCGGGCTGGGCGTCGACGAGATCGACGACCTGCTCAATCACCGCAGTGGGCTGCTGGGGTTGACCGGCGTCAACGACATGCGTGAGGTGCTCGCCCGGCGGGCGGCCGGGGACGAGTCGGCGGTGCTCGCCTTCGACACATACTGCCGTCGGCTCACCGGCTACGTGGGGGCGTACTACGCCCTGCTCGGCCGGGTGGACGCGGTCACCTTCACCGCCGGTGTCGGTGAGCACTCCGAGCCGGTACGCGCGGCGGCCCTGGCCGGACTGGGTCGGCTCGGCATCACCGTCGACCCGGAGCGCAACGCGGGCAGCGGCGACCGCTTCATCTCACCGGACGGCGCGGAGGTCGCGGTCTGCGTCGTCAGCACCGACGAGGAACGGGAGATTGCCCGGGCCGCCCGGGCGGTGGTGTCCGGCGGCTGACCGCCCGGGCGGGCGGCTCAGCCGAGGGCAAGCCAGGTGGCGAGCGCGATCAGCACCACCGCGACCACGGCCGCCCCGACGATCATTTTGGTACGCGACGCCGCCTGCGCCGGAGCGTCCGGGTTCACGAAGGCGCGGAACGCCTCGGTGTTGCCGCTCGGGTCCGTGTAGTTCTCAGCCATGTCGGGAACCTTAGCGAAACCGGTCCACCCAGGCCGCCCCACGGCCCGCCGGGCGCCGGCAGCCGCCCGGTCGGGTTCGTGGACGAGGCACAATCGGAGCCATGTCCCGTCGCGCCGCCTCAGTCCTGATCGCCGCCACGCTGTTCGCCGGCACGCTGGTGGGTTGTTCCACCGACCGCGAGCCTGCCGGGTGGGCCGATCCGCCCGCCCCGCAGCTCACCGCCTCCACACCACCGGCGGCGAGTCCGTCCCCGGCGATTGCCGCCGGCAGCGCACCGGAAGGCGCCTTCGCGGTCGGCGTACGGCAGCTGAAGCTGAACCGCGACGACAACCGGCCACTGCCGGTGACCATCTGGTATCCGGCGTCGGGTCGAACCGGTGGCGAGCCGGTGGACTCGGCGGAGGGCGCTGACGGAGAGTTCCCGGTCGTCATGTTCAGTCACGGCCTGGGCGGTCGGCCGACCGACTACGCCGCCCTGCTGACGCGCTGGGCGTCGGCCGGTTTCGTGGTGGCCGCGCCGAGGTTCCCGAACACCTCCGGGCGTGGCGACGACAACAACGTGCTCGACGTGCTCAACCAGCCAGCCGACGTGTCGTACGCCCTGACCCGGGTGCTCGCCCTCGACGGGCGCGACGGCGATCCGTTGCGTGGCCGGCTGGCCGCCGACCGGGTCGCCGCCGCCGGCCACTCGGCGGGCGCAGTCACCACCATCGGGCTGTTCACCGCCGGCCGGGACGAACGGCTGGCCGCCGGGATCGTCTTCGCCGGCACCGCCCTCGGGGTGGGTACCGCCTTCGCCGGTGCCTCCGCCCCGCAACTGTTCGTGCACGGCGAGGCCGACGAGGTGGTGCAGTACTCCGCCGGCAAGGCCGTGTACGACAAGGTGCCCTGGCCCAAGGCGATGCTGAGCCTGCCCGACGGCGACCACGGTCGGGCCCTGCTACGCGACGACGAGGGCACCTCGCTGCGGGTGGTCGCCGACACCACCATCGAGTTCCTGCGTTGGACGCTCTACGGCGATGCGGCAGCCAAGGAACGCATCCCCACCGTCAGCGCCCGCGGCGGTATCGCCACCCTCGACAACCATCTCTAACCGAAGGAAGGGCCCCTGCTCAACGCCTCAGACGGGGCAGGGGTCCCCGCCCAACACCGCGGCTCACGCCGTGTGGTCGACGACGACCTTGCCGAAGACGTCTCCGGAGTGCAGGCGGGCGAACGCGTCAGCGACCCGGCTGAACGGCACCACGCTGTCCACCTCTGGGCGCACCCCCCGCTCGGCGCAGAAGGCCAGCAGCTCAGTCAGCTCGCCCGGGGTACCCATCGAGGTGCCCAGGATCTCCAGTTGCATGGCGAAGACCCGACGCAGGTTGACCTTCGGTTCGTGCCCGGCCGTCGCACCGGAGACCACGATCCGCGCCCCTGGGGCGGCCGACTTCAGCGAGTGGTCGAAGGTGGCCGCGCCGACCGTCTCGATCACCACGTCGACCCGCTCGGGTAGCCGTGCGCCGGGCTCCACGGCGGTCGCCCCCAGCCCGGCGATCCGGGTCCGCTTGGCGGCATCGCGGCTGGTCGCGTACACCCGCCTGCCCATCGCGACGGCGAGTGCGACCGCCGCGGTGGCCACGCCGCCCCCGGCGCCCTGGACCAGGACGGCCTCGGCCTCGTCGACGCGGCCCTTCGCGGTGAGCATCCGCCACGCGGTGAGCCAGGCAGTCGGCAGGCAGGCAGCGTCGGTCGCCGCCAGTCCCGCCGGCAGCGGCAGCAGATTCGACCGGGGTACGGCCACCCGCTCGGCCAGGGTGCCGGGACGGTGCTCGGAGAGAATGGACATCCCGCGCGGGTCATCGGGAGTGGGTACCACCGGGTAGACGACCACCTCGTTGCCGTCCGGGTCGACCCCGGCCGCATCGCAGCCGAGGATCATCGGCAGCTGCTCGGCGCGAAGCCCGACGCCGCGCAACGACCACAGGTCGTGGTGATTGAGCGAGCTGGCCGTGACGCGCACCGTCACCCAGTCGTCGTCGGGCAGGCTCGGCTCGGGCTGCTCGCCGACGGTGAGCGCGGCGAGCGGGTCGGCGGCGTCGAAACGGGAGGCGAAGGCGGCACGCATGATCCGCACCGTAACAAGCCGAGCCACTGTTAAGAAGGGCCCCTTCCGCTACCGGAGACGTTAGGAGGGGGCCCTTCCTTACACGTCAGGCAAGGGCGACGCCGTCGTGGCGGGCGGCCTCGGCGACCGCTTCGGCGACGGCGGGCGCGACCCGGGGGTCGAGCGGCGAAGGCACGATGGCCTCCGGGGTCAGCGCGTCGGCCGCCACGGAGGCGATGGCGTCGGCCGCCGCGACCTTCATGGCGTCGGTGATCCGGCTGGCCCGAGCCTGCATCGCGCCCCGGAAGACGCCCGGGAAGGCCAGCACGTTGTTGATCTGGTTCGGATAGTCGCTGCGGCCGGTGGCGACTACCGCGACGTGCCGCGCGGCCACCTCCGGAGGCACCTCCGGGGTGGGGTTGGCCAGAGCGAACACGATCCCGCCCGGCGCCATCCCGGCCACCGCCTGCTCGGGGATCTGCCCGCCGGAGACGCCGATCAGCACGTCGGCGTCGCGCAGCGCCTCGGTGACGTCGCCCTGCCGGCCGTCGGCGTTGGTCAGCTCGGCGAGTTCAGCCTTGGTGCCGGTGAGGCCGGTGCGCTGCCGGGAGATGATGCCTCGGGAGTCGCAGACCACCACCCGCTGCGGGTCCACCCCGCCGGCCACCAGCATCCTGGTCACCGCCACTCCGGCGGCACCGGCGCCGCTGACGGCCACCCGCAGGTCACCGAGCTTGCGGTTGAGCAGTGCCGCGGCGTTCCGCAGCGCGGCCAGCACGACGATCGCAGTGCCGTGCTGGTCGTCGTGGAAGACCGGGATGTCCAGCGCCTCGTCGAGCCGGCGCTCCACCTCGAAGCAGCGCGGCGCGCTGATGTCCTCGAGGTTGATGCCGCCGAACGACGGCGCGAGCGCCTTGACCGTCGCGACGATTTCGTCGACGTCCTGTGTGTCCAGGCAGACCGGTACCGCGTCGATCCCGCCGAACTGCTTGAACAGCACGGCCTTGCCCTCCATCACCGGCAGCGCGGCTCTCGGCCCGATGTTGCCGAGGCCGAGTACCGCCGAGCCGTCGGTGACGACCGCGACGGCGTGCGAGACCCAGGTGTAGTCGTGGGCGAGGTTCGGATCGGCGGCGATCGCCTCGCAGACCCGGGCCACACCCGGGGTGTACGCGAGGGACAGGTCGTCCCGACTGGTCAACGGGACCGTCGAGACGATGGCCATCTTGCCGCCCCGGTGCAGTTGGAAGACGGGATCAGCGGGGTCCATGGTGGACGAAGACATGGTGACTCCAGGAAGGTCGAGCAGCTGGACCAGCCGGTCGGGCGCACGGTGAGGCGAGCGAGCGGCGGCGCGCGGTGCGGGGGGTCACCCGGGCACTTCCGAGCATAGTCACGCCCACGGGGGCGGCATGTGAGCAGGGTCATAACCGATCTGACGCCACCCGGCCGGGCCGGGGCCAGTATCTGGCCACCACTCGGCCCAGCACGTCGGCGACGCCGTAGGCCCGGGAGTCGTCGGTGACCAGGGTGTTGTCCCCATACAGCCACCATCCGCCGCCGGCCGGGCGAACCGCGCGCTTGACCACCAGCAGGTCGGGACGGGTACGGAAGACCGCGATCACCACGTCGCCGGGCCGGGTCGCCCGGCCACCGCGACGGACCAGCACCGCGTCGCCGTGGCGCAGCGTCGGCGCCATGGACGGGCCGGTCACCAGCACGGCCGACAGCGGCCACCGCAGCCGGGGCACGGGCACGGGTTTCACCTCCAGCGGCCTCGGGGACCACTCTCCAGGAGTAATGTCGTCATGGATCATCGCAAACTTCCCATGGAGGATCCCGATGCGACTTCCACGCATCCTTGCGCCCCGCGTGACCGCGAGCGCCCACTGTGACCTGCCCTGTGGGGTCTACGACCCGGCGCAAGCCCGGATCGAGGCCGAGTCGGTGAAAATGATCTGCGAGAAGTACCAGGCCAACACCGACCCCGAGTTCCGCACCCGGGCGATCCTGATCAAGGAGCAGCGCGCCGATCTGGTCAAGCACCACCTCTGGGTGCTGTGGACCGACTACTTCAAGCCCCCGCACTTCGAGAAGTACCCGAACCTGCACCAGCTGTTCAACGAGGCCACCAAGCTGGCCGGCGCGGCCGGCGCCAAGGGCGCCACCGACCCGACCAAGGCGGACGAGCTGCTGCAGAAGATCGACGAGATTTCAAAGATCTTCTGGGAGACCAAGCAGGCGTGACGTCGCCCGCGTACGGCAACTGCGTCGGCGGCCGACGAGTCCTCACCGGGACGCGCCGGCCGCCGACGCGCCCCCGGCTCTCCGGCCACGTCCGGATCGGGCCGTACGGCCCGGTCCGACCGCCGTGCTGACCGTCCGGCCACCGGAGCGGGTAGAGTCCCCGATCGGGGGGATGAGTGGTGACTCAACTGACCGGCCAACTGACGAACGACGATGATGTCGTGCACCTCACCGTGCCTGCGGAAGGCGGATATCTCAGCGTTCTCCGCACCGCCACGGCCGGCCTCGCGGCCCGACTTCAGTTCGCCCTCGACGAGATCGAGGATCTGCGCATCGCGGTGGACGAGGCCTGCGCCATGCTGCTCGCCATCGCCACGCCGGGCGCCGACCTCGACTGTCGCTTCTCGGTGACCGAGGATGCGCTGACCGTCGAGGTGACCGTGCCGACGGTGCCGGGCGCCGGGCTTCCGGCGGAGTCGTCGTTCGCGTGGAAGGTGCTCACCGCGCTGACTACGTCGGCGGCGGCGGGCGCGGCCGACGGCAGAGCCACTATCTCCCTGCTCACCCGGCGTGCCTCCGGCTGGTGAGGGCTCCCCCGCGGATCACCTCACTCGAAGCCCAGCGCCCGGGTGGTGGGCGGGCTCACCAGTAGCCAGGTGACGCCGATACCGAGCGCGATCAGCGGGACACCGAGCCAGCCGAGCCCGCCCTGGATCATGAACCAGCCGATCGGCAGCAGCATGAGTTGGAGCACGATGGCGGGGGCCCGCGCGCCTGCCCGGCGCCGCAACAGCGCGTTACCCAGCGCCCAGAGCGCCACCGCGACGCCGACCGCGAAGGCCGTGACCATCAGCGCCGACGTCAGATCGGTGGCCTCGGTGGTGAGGTTGGCGAAGACCAGCCAGGCGGCGACCAACCCGACGGCGACCGCCTGACCCCACAACAGCCGGACTGCCCAACGGAGGGTGACCGGCGTCAGGTCGGGGTCGGTCGTCACGCGGTCACGATACCCGTGAGGTCCCCGGGTACAGTGCCGCCCATGCGGGCCGTCCTGCTGGTCAATCCGAAGGCCACCACCACCAGCGAGCGTGCGCGGGACGTACTGGTCCGCGCGCTGCGTAGTGAGGTCGACCTTTCCGTGCGCTACACCCGCCAGCGTGGTCACGCCACCACGCTGGCCCGGGAGGCCGCTGAGGAGGGCGTCGACGCGGTGGTCACCCTTGGCGGCGACGGCACGGTCAACGAGGTGGTCAACGGGCTGATGACGGCGACCACCGTCGACGGCGAGGCATCGAGCGCCGAGCGGCTGCCAGCCCTGGCCACCGTGCCGGGTGGCTCGACCAATGTCTTCGCCCGGGCGCTCGGCCTACCTCGCGAGTGGCCGGAGGGCGCCAGCATGATCCTGGAGGGATTGCGGCTGGGCCGGCACCGGACGATCGGACTCGGCCGGGCCGACGACCGCTACTTCACCTTCTGCGCTGGCTTCGGGCTCGACGCGGCGGTGATCCACCGGGTCGAGGAGGCGCGTCGCCGCGGGCGGGTGCCCTCTCCCACGCTCTACTTCCGGGCCTTCTCGGCGCAGCTGCTCGTCGGGGCGGAGCGGCGGCACCCGGCGATCCAGGTGGAGCGGCCGGGCGAGACGACAGAGAGCGAACTCGCCACGGTCATCGTGCAGAACACCGCTCCGTGGACCTACATCGGAGACCGGGAGGTCCACCCCAACCCGGAGGCGTCGTTCGATCTCGGGTTGGACATACTGGCGCTACGCCAGCTGGGCGTTGCCAGCACGACACGCACAGTCACACAATTCTTCTCCGCCACGCCCGATCCGCGCGGTCGACAAGTTCTTCGGCTACACGACGTGGGCGAGTTCACGCTGGTCGCAAGCCGTCCGCAGGCATTTCAACTCGATGGCGACTATCTTGGCGAGCGGGAAAAAGTCAGATTCACCTCCGTTCCGGCCGCACTCAGAGTAATCTGTTAGGTCTCCGGTACCACCGGCGTGAGTTGGTCGGCGTGACCTCGACGGTCGACGACTGCGACACCTGGACGGATGCCGGAAATGCCAGCAATGCGCGGCGGACTGTACTATATTGATCCTCGACTGTGACAGGCCGGGTAGCCAGGGCGATCTGGAACCCGGACAAAAGGGTTGTGGGCTTGCTCACCGTCCGGAGTTTTTCCGAGCGTCACCCTTGACATCGCGTAAGTTCGTGAAAGTATTCACAAGCGAACTTGAGTTACCGGGACATTGCCTGGATATGCTCGGCAGGTTGAGCGGTTCCAGCAGGGCCCCCGGCACCAACAGCCTGCTCACGCACTGCCCAAATGGTGAACGCGAACCGTCACCGCCGGCATTGCGGATGCATATAGGAAAAGCACCAACAAGCAATATCTGCCACCCATCCAGAATGAGGAGTGTTGCCGCCATGGACTGGCGTCACCATGCTGTCTGCCGCGACGAGGACCCGGAACTGTTCTTCCCGATCGGGACGTCCGGTCCGGCTCTCCTGCAGGTCGAGCAGGCCAAAGCCGTCTGCCGGCGCTGCTCCGTGACCGACCAGTGCCTGCAGTGGGCGCTCGAGTCCGGTCAGGACGCTGGCGTCTGGGGCGGAATGAGCGAGGAGGAGCGGCGCGCTGTCAAGCGTCGCGGCGGCCTCCGGGTGCTGCGCGCTCACTCCGCCTGACCATCACACCCGCACCAAGCGAGAACGCCCCGGCCGGCGCAGCCCGCCCGGGGCGTTCTGCTGCCCGCCGACGAGTGGCCGCACAGCCCACCCCGGTCGCACGGTTCGCCGCCTCGGCGGACTCAGCCGCCCGCACCTGCCTGCGCATCCACCCGGCGCAGCACCAGGTCTACCAGTTCGGGTGCGTCCGTCAGCGGGGCCGCCACCGCCACCGCGCCCGCCTCGCCGGCCGCCACCACCACCGCGTCATGGAACAGCCCGGGTGCCAGAAAGTACGCCGCCACCGCCACCCGCCGCGCGCCACCCGCCCGCAGTCGCGCCACCGCGACGTCGACGGCCGGTGGTGCCGCTGAGGCGTACGAGACGCGCGTCCGGGTCCCCAGGGCCACGCCGAGCGCCTCGGCCACCCGGCCGACGGACCCCCGCGCCCCGACATCGCGGCTCCCGGCGGCGGCCAGCACCAGAGCGTCGAACCGGCCGGGATCCGCCTCCGCCAGCCGCCGCCGCAACCCGGCCAGCAGCGCCGGATCCGCCTCCGCGCCCACCGGGCCGAGCACGTCGGTGACCCGCACGCTGATCGGCGGACCGGCCTGGTGGGCCGCCGCCACCGCCGCCGGGATGTCCACCCGACGGTGATACGCGGCGGTCAGCAACAGCGGCACCAGAACCACCCGGGAGTGACCCGCCACGGCCAGCCCGCGCAACGCCGCCGTCGGGCCGGGCTCGGTATGGTCGAGCCAACTTGCCAGCACCGGCGTTCCGGGGCGGGCCGCGGCGACCGAACGGGCCAGCGCCCTGGTCGCCTCGGCCGCCCGCGGATCCCGGCTGCCGTGGGCGACCAGCAGCAGCGGATCGCAGGCGGTCCCGCGCCCGCCGGGTCGGACGAGGCCGGCACCGGTCAGACGTGCAGGCCGCACTCGGTCTTCTCGAACATGGCCCAGCGGCCGGCGCGCGCGTCCTCGCCCGCGCCCGTCCGCCGGGTGCACGGCCAGCAACCGATCGAGCCGTAACCGCGCCGGAACAGCTCGTTGACCGGCACGTTCCATCGGGATATGTACGCGTCGACGTCCGCCTGCGTCCAGGCCGCGATCGGGTTGACCTTCACCTTGCCGCGGCGCGGATCGAAGGCCACCACCGGAGTGTTGGCGCGGGTCGGCGACTCGTCACGACGCAGGCCGGCCGCCCAGGCGTCGTAACCGGTCAGCGCCCGTTCCAAGGGCTCCACCTTGCGCAGCCGGCAGCACTCGTCGGGCGACTTGTTGAACAGCCGGGGCCCGTACACGCCGTCCTGTTGGCCAACGGTGAGCCGGGGCCGGATGGAACGGACGTTGACCGGCAGCGTGCGGGCCACCTCGTCGCGGACCGCCAGCGTCTCCGGAAAGTGCAGGCCGGTGTCCAGGAACACCACGTCCACCCCGGGCGCCACCCGGGAGACCAGGTGGGCGAGCACCGCGTCGGCCATCGAGCTGGTGACGCAGAACCGGTCGCCGAACGTCTGAAAGGCCCACCGGGCGATCTCCGTCGCGGGTGCGCCCTCAAGCTCCCGGCCGGCCCGTTCGGCCAACTGGCGCAGCTCGTCACCACGTCCGCCCGGATCCGCGGAAGCCTGGGCATCGGTGCCGATCAGCCCCAACCCGGCCGCGGAGACCAGGGCGCTCAACTGGTCACCGCCCGGGAGAGCAGGCCGGTGAAGCGGACCGTGAACACCCGGGTGCAGGCGTGGCACTCCCAGGCGCCGTGCCCGGTCTCGCTCGGGCGCAGGTCCTCCTCCCCGCAGTACGGGCAGTACAGCGGGGCTGCTCGGGTTTCGCCGCTCATCGCAGTTCCTCCTCGTCGACCCTGATCACCCAGTTGGCGAACGTCTCACCCTCGGTTCGGCCGGCCAGGTAGCGCAGGGCCAGCCGCTCGACGTACCCGGGCAGTTCCTCGGCGGTCGTCTTCAGGCCACGCAGCTTGCGCCCGAAGCCGGACGTCCGGCCCTCCGCCATGCCCAGCCCACCGCCGAGGTGCACCTGGAATCCCTCCACCTGACGGCCGTCGGGGCCGGTAACCAGCTGGCCCTTGAGGCCGATGTCGGCGACCTGGGTGCGGGCGCAGGCGTTCGGGCAGCCGTTGATATGGATGGAGATGTCCGCGTCGAAATCGCGCAGTCGCCGCTCCAGCCGGGCCACCAGATCCTCGCCGAGCGCCTTGGTCTCGACGATCGCGAGCTTGCAGTACTCGATGCCGGTGCAGGCCATGGTGCCGCGCCGCCAGGCCGACGGAGAGGCATCAAGGCCGATCCCCCGAAGCCCGTCGACCAATGACCGGGTCCGCTCCGGCGGCACGTCGAGCACCAGCAGCTTCTGGTACGGGGTGAGTCGCACCCGACCGCTGCCATGCGACTCGACCACGTCCGCGAGCTGGGCCAGCTGGCTGCCGGACACCCGCCCGACCACCGGAGCGGCACCGACGTAGTTGCGGCCGTCCCGCTGGACGTGCACGCCGATGTGGTCGATCGGCTTGTCCGGCAGCTCCGGGGCGGGCCCGTCGAGCATCGTCCGGCCCAGGTACTCCTTCTCGAGCACCTCGCGGAACCTCACCACACCCCAGTCGGCGAGCAGGAACTTCAGCCGGGCCCGGTGCCGCAGCCGGCGGTAGCCGTAGTCGCGGAAAATGCCGACCACCCCCGCCCAGACGTCCGGCACCTCGGCCAGCGGCACCCAGACGCCGAGCCGCTGGGCCAGCATCGGGTTGGTGGACAGGCCGCCGCCGACCCACAGGTCGAACCCCGGGCCGTGGTCGGGATGATCGACGCCCAGGAAGGAGATGTCGTTCGCCTCGTACGGGGTGTCCACCAGCCACGAGATCGACGACTTGAACTTGCGGGGCAGGTTGGAGTACTGCTTGTCGCCGACGTACCGCCGGACGATCTCGTCGATCGCGGAGGTGGGGTCGACCAGCTCGGCCTCGGCCACCCCGGCCACCGGGCTGCCCAGCACGATGCGGGGGCAATCGCCGCACGCCTCGGTGGTCTGCAGGCCGACGGACTCCAGCCGCCGCCAGATCTCCGGCATGTCCTCGACCCGGATCCAGTGGTACTGGATGTTCTGCCGGTCGGTGATGTCGGCGGTGTCCCGGGCGAACTCCCGGGAGATCTCGGCGATCGTCCGCAGCTGCGCCAGATCGAGCTGGCCGCCGTCGACGCGCACCCGCAGCATGAAGTACTCGTCTTCCAGCTCGTGCGGCTCCAGCACGGCGGTACGCCCACCGTCGATACCCGCCTTGCGCTGGGTGTAGAGGCCCCACCAGCGGAACCGGCCACGCAGGTCCTGCGGGTCGATGGAGGCGAAGCCGCGGTGGGCGTAAATGTTCTCGATCCGGTCACGCACGTTGAGCGGGTCGTCGTCCTTCTTGATCCGCTCGTTGGGGTTGAGTGGCTCCCGGTGCCCGAGCGCCCACTGACCCTCGCCACGAGGGCGTCGGGGCGTCCGCGCCGGGCGCCCCGGAGCATCCCCGGAGCGGGCCGGAATCTCACTGACTGCCATCGCGGCGTCCTCCGTTGTCTGCTGTGCCTCGGTTGGCTACGCGGACGCGACGACCGGATTCCGGAAGGGCCGTGGACGGCGATGTCTTGACCGGCCGGCGCGCTGCGTGCCCGGGCAGAAATGGTCTCGGGCGTCGTCAGGGAGCCGGACAGATGGCGCTGCGTACGCGGCCGTAATCGACGTGGCGGCGAGCCACGAAGCGGCGGACCACAGCGGCAGTCATGAGCGTCATGTTGCCACACCCGGCACGGAGCGGCCAATAAGCACGTGCGGGATCCCACATCACGGGCGGTCGCTGCGGCCACCCGGAGCGCGACCGTGTGGCAGGCTCACCGCATGGGGGATCTGTCCGGTAGGTCGATCCCGACCGCCGGAACGGGCGTCCGGCTGGACGGGACGCGGATGCGCTCGCTGCCGGTGTGGCTGGTACCGGCGGGCGTGGCTCTGGTGGTGACGCTGGCCGGCCTGGACGCCGCTCAACCGTGGCGCGACGAGTTGGCGACCTGGAGCGCCGCCACCCGGGGCGCAGCGGGCCTGCTCCGGCTGGCCGGCACCATCGACGCCGCAGCCGGCCCGTACTACCTGCTCATGCACGCCTGGGTGACGGTGGCCGGCGACTCGGTGGCCACGCTGCGCCTGCCGTCCGCGCTGGCGATGGCCGCGGCTGCCGGCCTGACCGCCGTGCTCGGGGCACGACTGTGGGACACCCGGGTCGGTACCCTCGCCGGGCTGCTGTTCGCCGTGCTCCCCGGCACCTCCCGGTACGCCCAGGAGGCCCGGCCCTACGCCCTGGCCACCGCGCTCGCCGTGCTGAGCACCCTGTTGCTGGTCAACGCGCTGCGCCGCCCCGGCTGGCGCCGCTGGACCGGCTACGCCGCCGCGACCACCGCCCTCGGACTGACCCATCTGGTCGCCCTCACCCTGCTCGCCGCCCACGCGGCCGTCGTACTCACCCCCGCGGTCCGGCGCGCCGTCACAGCCGGCCGGAGGGACACCGGTGACGCCCGGCCCGGCGGCCCGGCAGCCGGCGACCCGAGACCGGCCGGCGACGAGGAGCAGGGGCGGCTGCCGCGCGACCGGTCGGTCCGGTTCTGGTTGGCCGCTCTGTTGCCGGTGGCGGCGGCGGTAGCCCCCCTGGCCCTGCTGGCCCGGGGCCAGCGGGCCCGACAGCTCGACTGGGTGGACACCACCCGGCCAGCAGACCTGGCGGCGCTGGCCGGCGGGGTGGCGCAGAGCGGGGTGGTCGGCGGCGCGCTGGTCGGGCTCGCCGCGCTCGGTGCCGTCCGGGCCGGCCGCCGCGGGTTGCTACCGACGGGCACCGTGCTGCTGCCGGTACTCCTGCTCTTCCTCGCCGGCCTGGTCGTGCCCCTGTGGGTACCCCGCTATCTGGTCTTCGTGGTGCCCTTCGGCTGCCTGCTGGCCGGCGTCGCGCTGGCCACGGCCCGGCTACCGGCCGCGCTGGTCGTGGTGGGCCTGACCGGACTGCTCGGCCTCCCCGACCAGGTGGCGCTGCGCCACACCCACGAGTGGCCGCGCAACGCGGCGGTTGACTACCGGGGCGCGGCCCGGACCGTCGCGGACGGCCGGCGCCCCGGCGACGTGATCGTCTACTCGCCCCGGAACAGCTGGCTCTTCCTCGACCTTGGTCTCGGCTACCACCTCGGCGGCCGGCTCCCCCAGGACGCGCTGCTGGCGAAGGGGCAGCGGCAACGCGGCGACCTGTGGGCCACCGAGTGCGACCGGCAGGCGGAGTGCCTGGCCGAGGCCGACCGGGTCTGGCTGGTGCTGGCCGGTCGGCGTACCGACCCGCTGGCAGCTGTGCCCGGAACCAAGGGAGAGGCGCTGCGGGCGCATTTCACCGTCACCCAGGTCTGGCCGCATCCCGGCCTCACCGTGGCCCTGCTCACCCGCTGACCCGGGCGGGGACAGGGTCAGGCGGCGGAGCGGCCGTCGGGGGTGGCGGTGCGGGCCAGCGGAACGGCCAGAAACGCCTCGGTGCCGCCGTCAGCACCGGGACGCAGCTCAAGGCTGCCGCGCAGTTCGCCGGTGACCAGCGCCCGGACGATCTGCAGCCCCAACTTGCCGTCGCCGGCGGCGTCGAAACCGGCCGGCAGCCCCCGCCCGTTGTCGGCGACGGTCACGTGCAGCATCTTGCGGAACCGATGGGCCGACACCACCACCTCGGGCGCGGCCAACCCGAGATCATCGGCAGGCACCGGGGCGGCGGCGGGCGCGGTGCCGGACGCCAGGTCTTCGGCAGCCGGCGGGAAGCCGTGTTCGACGGCGTTGAGCAGCAGCTCGTTGAGGACCATCACCAGTGAGGTGGCGATCTCCGCCGGCAGTACGCCGAAGGTGCCCCTGCGTCGCATCCCGACGGTCACCTCGGTCGCCGCCACCTCGGTCGCCGCGCTGGCCACCCGGTCGACGATGCCGTCGAACTCCACCACCTCGTCACTGGACATGGAGAGCGTCTCGTGCACCAGGGCGATCGACGCCACCCGGCGCACGGACTCCTCCAGGGCCACCCGCGCCTCCGGCATCGCGACCCGGCGAGCCTGTAGCCGCAGTAGTGCCGCGACGGTCTGCAGATTGTTCTTCACCCGGTGGTGGATTTCCCGGATCGTGGCGTCCTTGGTGATCAGGGCACGGTCGCGGCGCCGAACCTCGGTGATGTCGCGGACCAACACCAGCGCGCCGATCGGCACTCCGGCGGGCATCAGCGGCAGGGCCCGGGTGAGCATGGTCGCACCGCGCGCGTCGATCTCCCGGCGAGGCGGCGCCTCGCCGCGCAACGCGGCGAGGATGCCGTTGGCGGCGTCGGTGCCCTCCAGGGGGTCGCCGGCCAGCCGGCGGTGCAGCACCGCGAGATCCTCGCCCACCAGGAGGGAGGCGTGGCCCAACCGGCGGTACGCCGACTGCGCGTTCGGGCTGGCGTAGGTGACCTTCCCACCGGCGTCCAGCCGGACGAGTCCGTCGCCGACCCGCGGAGCCGAGGTCGTCTCGCCCGGGTGCCGGGGCGGCGGGAAGGTGCCGTCGGCAGTCATCTGCGCCAGGTCGTCGGCCGTGGTCAGGTAGTTCAGCTCCAGCTGGCTGGGGGTACGGGCGGTGGAGAGGTTGGTGTCCCGGCCCACCACGGCGATCACCTCGCCGGACTCACCGTCGGTGGCACGCAGCCGCACCGGGATCGCCTCGTGCCGGGCGGGCACGTCGCCGTACCAGACCGGGTCGCCCTCCCGCCAGATCCGCCCCTGCCGGTAGGCGACCTCCAGGTGGGCCACCTCCGGCCCGCCTACAATTCGCCCCACCTGGTCGTCCTGGTACGCGGTGGGCGCGGTGGTCGGGCGGACCTGGGCCACGCAGAGAAAACTGCCCTCGTCGTCGACCGGCACCCAGAGCAGCAGATCCGCGAAGGAGAGGTCGGACAGCAACTGCCAGTCACCGGCGATCCGGTGCAGGTGGTCGACGTCGGCCCGGGACAGGTGGGTGTGCTCCTCGGCGAGATCGCGCAGCGTTGACACGCCGACCAGGGTGCCACGTCGGTGTCACATCGTCGCGGTGACCTTCTTCAACCCTCGCGGCGCGTCCGGGTTCTCACCCCGGGCCAGCGCCAGCGCCAGCGCCAGCCGCTGCAACGGCAGGATGTCCAGCAGCGGAGCGTACCGCTCGTCGACCTCGGGTACGGCGATTCGGGTGGCGCCGTCGACCTCGGCGGAGCCGACCACGACCACGTCGGCGCGGCGCTCGCCGAGCCGGGGCAGCACCTCGCCCATCGCCCGGCCACCCGGGCCCGAGCCGACCACCGCCAGCACCGGCACGTCCGGGTCGGTCATGGCGAGTGGGCCGTGCAGCAGGTCGGCGCCGGAGAAGGCCAGCGCCGGCAGGTACGAGGTCTCCATCAGCTTGAGCGCCGCCTCCCGCGCGGTCGGGTACGCGTACCCCCGGCCGGTCGTGACCAGTTGGGCGGCGAACCGGTAACGCGGCGCGAGCTGAGCGGCGGTGGGGTCGGCCAGGGCTCGGGCGGCCAGCTCGGGCAGGCCGGCGAGGGCCTGGCGCACCTCGGCGGGCAACGCGCCGTCGCCGGCCCGGACCCCTTCCACCAGCATCAGCAGGGCGAGCAGTTCGGCGGTGTACGTCTTGGTGGCGGCCACGGCCCGTTCGTGCCCGGCGGCGATGTCCACGGCGAGGTCGGCGGTGGCGGCCAGCGGGGAGTCCGGCGCGTTGGTGACCGCCAGGGTGAGCGCACCCGAGTCCCGGGCGGCCCGGAGCACCTCGGTCAGGTCGGGCGAGCCACCGCTCTGGCTGACGCCGACGACCAGGGCGTCGGAGAGGTCCGGACGGGCGCCGAAGAGAGTGACGGCGCTCGGCGAGGCGAGGCCGGCTGGCAGGCCGAGGCGGATCTCGGTGAGGTAGGCGGCGTAGAGCGCGGCATGGTCGGAGGTGCCCCGCGCGGTGAAGACGACGTGCCGGGGGCGGCGTTCGGCGATCGATGCGGCCACCCGCGCGATCGATGCGGCATGCTCGGCGGAGAGCAACCGCTCGTATCCGGCCGGTTGCTCGTCGATGTCGGCGGCCATGCCGCTACCTGGGCGCGTCACGAAACCCCTCCCCTGCGCGATTGGCGCGCGTTCCATGATCAGTCTTGCACTTTTCATATGACCTGAGCAATTAAACAAGCAGAAATGCGCAGTGGATCACCAAAACTGGGTGCCGTCACCTACGCTGACCCGACCTCACCGCGCAACCGGTACCGACGAGTGGAAGGACGACGTGGCCGAGGGGACGGACGACCGGGCGTTGCCGGCGACGGAGGAACTGGCCCTGGCCCGGCGGGCCCTGGACTCCGGCGAGCTGGCGCACGCCGCTGAGCATGTCGCGGCCGCGCTGGCCCGCGCCCCGACCCTGCCCGAGGTGCACGAGGCCCTCGCCCACCTGGCCGCAGCCAGCGGCGACGGCGGAGTCGGCCTGTTCCCGTTGCAGCACCACACGTTCGTAGGCGCCGTCGTCGCCCGCGCGCACCTGCTCGCCGCAGCGGGCCGGCCGGGCGAAGGTCTCGATTTGCTGGTCGCGGCCACCGCGCACGTACCCCGGGCGGACTGGGCGGGGGTGCCCTGGGTGACCTCGCCGGAGCTGGCCGAGCGACTCGGACCCGACGCGGCGGCGCGGGTGTTGATGCAGGTCTGCGCCGCCGCCCCCGATCCGGTGCCGCCCTCGGACCGGGCGGCGCTGGCGGCGTACCTCACGTTCGCCCGCAACGCCGTCACCGTCCATCCGGAGCACGGCCTGCTGCTGGGCACCGCGTCCGCGCTGGCCCGGCGCGTCGGCGAGGTGCCGCTCGCGGTCCGCTGGGCCAGCCGAAGCGTCCGCGCGACGCCGTCGAAGATGGGCGAGGTCTGGCTCGGATACGCCCTACGCAGCGCCGGCCGCACCCGCGAGGCGCTCGCCGCGCTGCGCCGGGCCGTCGACCACGACCCGGACGACCTGGCGGTGTACGCCGACATCGCCGGCACGCTGGCCGACCACGGCCGGCTGGCGGAGGCGCTGACCTGGATCGAACGCGCGCTGGCCCGCAACCCGTCCTTCGACTGCGCCGTGCACACCGCGCACCGGCTCAGGTTCCAACGCGACGGTGAGGTACGTCACCTGGTCGGCCTGGCCGACTTCATCCGCGACCATCCGGACGACTCCCACGAACACAGCGACCTGGCCGAGTGCTGCCGAGGTCGACCATGGCTCGGCCAGCTCACCCCGGTCCCGCCCGCCGCCGGATCGCCCGACGACACCGAGCCGGAGCCGGTTCGCCCGACGCCACCCCCACCCTCGGCGGAGGCGGCGCGCCGGCTGCGCGAACTCGCTCACCCGGCCTGGCCGCACCCGCCGGCGGCATACGACGCCGCGGTCGGCCTGGCCACCCTCGACCTGCCCGATCTGCTCGGTCTGCTGGTCCACCCACCTGACACCCCGCAGAGCGCGCTGGGCCAGGTGCTCGCCGGCCAGGATCCGGCGCTGTGGGTGCGTTGTGTGCAGGTCTGGGTCTGCCTCGGCCTGCTGCACCACCGCACCGACGAGCACTGGTCCGGTTCGACCCGTCGACGGGTGCTGGTGGAGTTGGCCCTGGACCCGGCCGGGGAGGCCGGCGAGGCGGCCCTGTTCGCCCTGGTGACCGCCGCCTGGGTCGACCCGTCCGTCCGGTCGGACGTGGCCCAGGTGGTCGCCGAGCGGCTCGCGGCGGTGGCCGGGACGGCTCGGGAACGGCCGGTGCCGGCCGCCACTTCGCTGGCCCATCTGGCGTTGGCCACCCCCGAGCTGGACCGGGACACCGTCACCCTGGCCCAGGAACTGGCCGGCCTACGTGGCAGGCGGCGCCGCCACCGGCTGCGCCGGTTGCTGGGCCGCCTGCTCCGGCCCCGCCTACCCGGTCCACCACCACCCTGACCACGACAGCCCGACACGGCTGGCGATGCCAGGGCGGGCCCCTCCTATGCACCAGACGTCAGGAAGGGCTCCTTTTCCCACAGGTCAGCGGGCGAGGGCGGTCTCGGCCTGCTCCTGCGGGCTGGCGGCCTCGGGGGCGTTGCTGGTCCGCAGTGGGATCTCCCGGATGAACCAGGCGAGCAGCGGGACCACCACGGCGAAGATCACGGCCCACAGGAATACGTGCGAGATCGCGTCGGCGAGGCCGCCCAACACCAGTTCCCGGGCCTGTGCCGGCAACTCCTTGAGCTGCTCGATGTTCATCGCGGCACCGGCCTCGCCGCCGCCGCTGAAGGCGTCGCCGGCCGTCGAGCCGGCAAGTCGGTTGGCGAAGATCGCGCCGAACAGCGAAATGCCGAACGATCCACCGATGGAGCGGAAGAAGGTGGCCGCCCCGCTGGCCGCGCCGAGGTCCTTCTGGGCGACGCTGTTCTGCGCGATCAGCATGGACGTCTGCATGAGGAAGCCCATGCCGGCGCCGAGCACGAGCATGTACAACGACGAGGTGACCTTGCTGGTGTCCACGTCCAGCAGGCTCAGCAGGGCGAGGCCGACAGCCATCACCACACCGCCGACGATCGGGAAGATCCGGTACCGCCCGGTCCGGGTGATCGCCCGGCCGACGACCAGCGACACCACCAGCATGCCGAACATCAGTGGTAGCAGCAGCAGGCCGGAGTCGGTGGCCGAGGCCCCCTGGACGGTCTGCTGGTAGAGCGGCAGGAAGTTCATCGCGCCGAACATCGCGAAACCGAGCAGGAAGCCGATCACCGAGATGAGGGCGAAGTTCCGGTTGACGAAGAGCCGCAGCGGCAGGATCGGCTCGGGAACCCGCCGCTCGACGAACCCGAAGAGCACCAGCGCCGCGAGCGCCAGTACGGCGAGGCCGAGGATCTGCGGAGAGGCCCAGGCGTACTCGTTGCCACCCCAGGTGGTGATCAACACGATGCCCGTGATGCCCACGGACAGCAGTGCCGCACCGAGCCAGTCGATCCGGTGCTCGGTGCGGTACTTGGGCAGGTGCATGGTGACGATCAGCAGCACCAGCGCCACGCCGCCCAGCGGCAGGTTGACGTAGAACGCCCAGCGCCAGGAAAGGTGGTCGGTGATGAAGCCGCCGACCAGCGGGCCGGCGACCATCGCGATCGCCATGATTCCGGCGATCATGCCCTGGTAGCGGCCGCGCTCGCGGGGCGGCACGAGGTCGCCGATGATCGCCATGACGCCGACCATCAGGCCACCGGCGCCCAGACCCTGGACGGCCCGGAAGGCGATCAACTGGACCATGCCGTCGTCGGGACCGCCGAGGAACCCCGACCCGGCCATGCCGCAGAGCGCGGAGCCGGCCAGGAAGATCACCACAGCGGTGAGGAAGACGGCCTTACGGCCGTAGAGGTCGCCGAGCTTGCCCCAGATGGGGGTGGAGACGGTGGTGCCCAGCACGTACGCGGTGACCACCCAGGTGAAGTGGTTGAGCCCGCCGAACTCGCCGACGATGCGCGGCAGGGCGGTGCTGACGATCATGTTGTCGAGCATCGCCAGCATCATGGCGATCATCAGTCCGAAGAGCACGACCCGGATATTCGGTCGCGCGACGGTCTGGGTCTGTTCGGCCATCGGTAAGCTCTCCCCCCGAGATGCGGCGCACTTACCGGCCGCCCGGCCAGCACCTTACTAGCCGGACGGTAAGCTGGACAGGCGACGGCGGTCAAGTTGACTAGGTGGTACGAGTGAGCCAGGGCACAGGCGGCACGCGACAGCGGATAAAGGCGGTCGCGTTGGAGCTCTTCACCGAGCAGGGCTACGAGGCGACCTCACTGCGCGAGGTCGCCGAGCGCCTCGGTGTCACCAAGGCCGCGCTCTACTACCACTTCAAGAGCAAGGACGAGATCGTCACCAGCGTGGTCTCCGATCGGCTGGACCGGATGGACGCCCTGATCACATGGGCCGAGAACCAGCCGGCCGGGCAGGCCACCCGCCGCGCCGTCATCGAGCGGTACGCCGACGCCATGTTCAGCGGCGAGGAGCCATCGGTGATGCGCTTCTTCGAGCAGAACCAGACCGCGCTGAAAAGTCTATCCGCCGGCCGGGAACTGCGCGGCCGGATGTTCCGGCTGGCCGCCGTGCTCTCCCACGGCGACGACTCCCCCGCCGCCCAGCTACGTGCCGTGCTCGCCCTGTTCGCCGTGCACAGCAGTTGGTTCGCCGTACGCACCCCGAACATCACCGACACGCAGCGCAAGCGGGTGGCGCTGGAGGTCGCCGACGAACTGCTCGCCGCGATCGCCGACCCACCTGCGCCCACCGCGCCCTAGGGCGTCGGGGCGATGGGTAGGCGGAGCGCGAGCAGGTTCACGCCGGGAAGCGGAGTCCAGTCCTGCTCCGGTACCCGGACGAAGCCGCGCCGCCGGTAGAGCTGGTGGGCGGCCTCGGCGTGGCCGGCGCGTACACAGATCATCAGTGCCGTGCAGCCCAGCGCGACCGCCCGCGCCACGCACGCCTCGACCAGCGCCGCACCGGTTCCCCGGCCCTGCGCCGCCGGGTCGACCGCCAGCATCCGGAACTCGGCCTCGCCCGCGACGCACAACTGGGCATACCGGGTGCCCGGCAGCACGAAGGTCACCGAGCCCAGCAGCCGGCCGGTCACCGCGTCGACGGCGGCCAGGATCTCGCCGTGCTCCGCCCGCCCGGCCACGTCGGCCAGCACCTCGGCGTATCCGGTCTCACCCTTGAGCTGGCCATCGGCCTCGTACGCCGCGACGGTGAGTCGGGCCACCGCGGCGAAGTCGGCTGGCCCGGCCCGACGGACCAGCGTGCTGGTCAACCGATCACCGCGATCAGGTCACCGTCCTGCACCACGTCACCCTCGTTCACCGCGAGCTGCTGCACGACGCCCTCGGACTCGGCGATCACCGGAATCTCCATCTTCATCGACTCCAGGATCACCAGCGTGTCCCCCTCGGACACGGTGTCCCCGGCCGACGCGACGACCTTCCAGACGTTCGCCACCATCTCGGCGCGGATCTCCTCGGCCATCTCTCCCGGCCCCTTCTCTCGCGACTGCCTGCGACGTATCCAATCACGCCCCGGCCGCCGGTGGGTGCGCAGCGGCGGCCCGGCACGTCCCGATACCCCGGTCCATCGGCCCCGCGAGCGGTCCGGCGCAGCCGGCCGCACTAACATCAGCGGGTCAGGCCCTGACGCCGGGTGAAGAACCGCGCCCACCCGCACCGGGCCCTACGCAGACGATCCGGCCATCACGAGGAGGTCAGCATGGCGAAGAAGTCCCGCAAGAAGAAGGCCCGCAAGAAGAACGCCGCCAACCACGGCAAGCGTCCCAACTCCTGAGGCGAAGGCCGACGGACACACCGGTGGCCCGGGTCGAGTCCGACCCGGGCCGTCGCAATCAGTCGGTCAACTCCCGCGATTCGCTGCTCTCGAACACGACCAGCTCGCTGATCCGTACCCGCAGCCGCTCACGCAGCTCGTCCGGCGCGGACTCGTTGCCGCAGCACCGGGCCACGAGCGCCTTGACCTCCTGCTCGATGCCGTACTCCCGCAGGCACGGGCCACACTCGTCGAGATGGTGCTGGATGAGCGACCGGCGCTCCTGGGCGCACTCCAGGTCGAGATAGAGGTAGACCTCGGCGATCACCTGACGACAGTCGGTCTCGTGCGGCTTCCCACAGCTCACGTCACACCTCCCCGCCGGCGGTAGCGGTCGAGCTCCGGGCCGGTTGAGCGGCGGAGAAGCCGCGCTCCGAGGCGTAGCCCTCAAGCAGTTTGCGCAGGTTACGACGCCCGCGGTGCAACCGCGACATCACGGTGCCGATCGGCGTACCCATGATGTCGGCTACCTCCTTGTAGGCGAAGCCCTCGACATCGGTCAGGTAGACCGCCAGCCGGAACTCCTCCGGCAGTTGCTGGAGGGCGTTCTTGACGTCGCTGTCGGCCAGCCGGTCGAGCGCCTCGGTCTCGGCCGACCGCAGCCCGCTGGAGGTGTGCGACTCCGCCTCGGCGAGCTGCCAGTCAGTGATTTCCTCGGTCGGCGCCTGCACCGGCTGCCGTTGCCGCTTCCGGTAGGAGTTTATGTAGGTGTTGGTCAGGATCCGGTAGAGCCACGCCTTAAGGTTCGTGCCCTGCTCGAACTGGTGGAAGGCGGCGTACGCCTTGAGATAGGTCTCCTGGACCAGATCCTCGGCGTCCGCCGGGTTGCGCGTCATCCGTAGGCCGGCCGCGTACAGCTGATCGACGAATGGCATCGCGTCCCGCTCGAACCGGGCCCTGCGCTCGTCCGTCTTCTCGGTGGTCAACCGCACATCCCCTCGGGTCGGATGCTTCTTCGCCGAGGATACGCGCACGGACCTGTCGGGAGATTCGGTTCCGACGGGTGGGCCCGTCGCCACCTTTGCCGGTGGTACCGCCGCCGGCCAGTCGGGACCGGCCAGCAACTGCTTGAGCTGCCGGGCGTCCCGATCGTCACGTTCCCGGTTCCGGATCTCGGTCGGCACCGGCCACCCCCTCGCGCAGTGAAGCTTCTCCGACCTCGCCCTGCGGTCAGTGCGGGAACCGGCCCACGCGGGTCTGGAGAAAGCTCAGTGGTTGTCCGAGGTGTTCAACGCACGCCGAGGGCCAGGACATTCCGTCCCGCCCCAGCGTTCCTGGTCCCGGCCGCGGCGGTGCGACCGAGGCTGGGACCAGGAAGGGCCTGGGAGCCCGGTGTCACCGCCCGATCGGGCATGGCGACGCCATCGGGTGCAACGAACCGACGCGTCCGGCGGAAACGGCGCTGGCACGGCGGGCAGGTACGGCAGGGTGGGCGGGAAGTTCAGTCCCGGGCCCATCCCCGCTCGCGCAGCCAGCCGATGACCGCCGCGGCCGTACCGCCCGGGTCGCCACGCAGGTCGTGCCGCTCGCCCGGCCGGACCACCACCCGCACGCCGGGGCCCGGCTCCGGCACGCCGAACGGGTCCCGGTCACCGCTTACCACCAGGGTCGGCAGGCCGGTGCCCAGTTCTCCGGCCCGGCTGCGTTCCGGGCGGCCGGGCGGATGCAGCGGGAAGGCGAGGGCCACCACACCGGCGGCGCCCACGGCCGCAGCGGTCCGGCAGGCCACCCGCGCCCCGCTGGAGCGGCCACCCACCACCAGGGGTACGCCCGGACAATGCCCTCGGAGCACGGCCAGCACGGCGGTCCACACCTCGTCGAGGTGCCCGGCAGGGGCCGGCGCCCGCCGACCGGCGACCCGGTAGGGCTGGGTCACCCGGGCCACGGCCACTCCGGCGGCCAACGCTGCGTCGCGCAGCGCGAGCAGATCGGGGGCGTCGACGTCACCACCCGCCCCGTGGCCGAGCACCAGCAGCGCCCGGGCCGGGCCGGCCGGTGGGTCGAGTTCGGCCCGCGCCGGACCGCGCGGCGTCTCGATGAGGTGGTCGTACGGCACCGTCCCATTGAACCGTGTGCAGCCGGCACCTCCCTGCGGTTCGTCATCGCGAGGTTCGGGGCGTCGCCGGTCCACCGGGCAGGCCCGGTGGACCGGCGACGCCTCAGCTCAACGGAACCAGGGTGAGCAGCCGGTCGCGCACCGGCGGGCCGGCTGCACTGGCTGCGTCCGGGTCGGGCTGCACCTCGCTGCGCCAGGCCACCAGCATCGCCCGCCGCTCCCGTGGGGTGGTGCCACCCCACACGCCGTGGCAGTCGCCGACCTCCAACGCCCAGGCCAGACAGGCACCCTGCACGTCACAGCTGCGACAGAGGGTCACCGCCGCGTCTGCCGGCTCGTTCGGCGCCGGAAAGAACGTCTCCGGGTCGACGCTCTGACAGGTGCCTCTGGTACGCCAGGCTTCGTCCTCTCGTCGCTCACGCAACGCCCGCAACAGTCGCGGGTCACGCCTCGCGGCGGCCACCTCGTGCGGACGGGGCATACGCGCCCGTGTCATCCACCCACCTCCCCCGTGGGACCAGCAAGATCGATAAGTATCGTTCACCCGACGTCAACGACACCCATCACCGGCGCTGTGTTCTATCGCACTTACCCATGCCGGGACAAGTCTCTGCCGAGAAGTTGGCGCTACAGCCGAGTCATTTTTCACCCACAATCGCAGCAAATCACTCCCGACAATGCGCGGAGCGAAATCAGAACAGCGGGCGGTCCAGCGGGTCGGCGCCGCCCGCCGGAGACACCCTGGCGATCAGTTCGGGGCCGTCGTTGCGGACGTTACCCACCGCCCGCCCCACCGGCCGCACCTCCAGTCGGGCCAACCAGCTCCGCGGCGGCGGGACGAGCAGCTCCGCGTCGCCACCATCGGAGTCCAGCCAGGTCGCCCACCGATCGGGCGGCATCAGCAGGGGCATCCGGTCGTGCACCTCGGCCAGTTCGCCGAGCGCGGCAGTGGTCAACACGCTGCAGGTCAAGAGCGGCCTGTCCGGACCGCCCCAGACCGACCAGATGCCGGCGAAGGCGAGCACCGAGCCGTCGCGCGGCGTCATGTAGTACGGCTGTTTCGCCCCGCCGGGCAGTCGCACCCACTCGTACCAGCCGTCGGCCGGGACCAGGCACCGGCGGCGGGCGTACGCGGGAGCGTACGCCCGGCTGGTGGCGACCGTCTCGACGCGAGCGTTGATCATGCGGGCGGCGCCGGCGGGCGACCGGGACCACGGCGGCACCAACCCCCACCTGCCGAGCGAGAGCGCGCGGTGCCCGGCCGAGCTGACCCGGACCAGCGGCACAGGGTCGGTCGGTGCCACGTTGTGGTCGGCGACGAGACCGCCCCCGGTCTCGTCCGCGGACTCGAACAGGCCGCTCAGGTCACCGGCGCCGCGGGTCGTGGCGTACCTCCCACACATGCCGTACACGCTAGCGCGCCGCAGCCCAGCCGGCTGTCCCGCCAGCCGGGAGCGCCGCTGGGCAGCCGCCGTCACCGGCCCCGACACGGCACAATGTAGCTGTGCGGAATCTGACCGCGACCCGGCCGCGACAGCCGTGGACCGCCCCGACCGCCAGCGATCCGGTTTCGGCGTCGCTGCGCCTGCCCGGGTCCAAGTCGATCACCAATCGGGCCCTGGTGCTCAGCGCGCTGGGCGCCGGCCCGTCGACCCTGACCCGGCCGCTTCGTGCCCGGGACACCGAGCTGATGGCCGCCGCGCTGCGGGCGATTGGCGCCCACGTCTCCATCGCCGACGACGACCGGTGGCTGGTCCGGCCGCACCAACTGGTCGGGCCGGCGCACGTCGACGTGGGCCTCGCCGGAACCATCATGCGTTTCGTGCCCCCGGTGGCCGGACTGGCCGAAGGGCAGGTCACCCTCGACGGTGACCTGCACGCCCGCAACCGCCCGCTCGGCCCGCTGATCGAGGCGCTGCGCTCGCTCGGCGTGCGCGTCGACACTCCCGCCTCGGGCAGCCTGCCGCTGGTGGTGATGGGCGCCGGTCGGGTCACCGGAGGCGAGGTCGTCATCGACGCCTCGGCCTCCAGCCAGCTGGTCTCCGGCCTGCTGCTCGCCGCGCCGCGCTTCGACCGGGGTCTGGTGGTCCGGCACGTGGGTCCGCCGGTGCCCTCGGCACCACACCTGCGGATGACCGTGCAGATGCTGCGGGCCGCCGGTGCGGCGGTCGACGACAGCACCCCCGATGTCTGGGCAGTGGAGCCGGGCCCGCTGACCGGCCGCAGCTGGGAGGTCGAGCCGGACCTCTCCGGTGCGGTGCCGTTCTTCGCCGCCGCTCTGGTCACCGGCGGTGAGATGACCCTGCGCGGCTGGCCGCCGCAGGGCAGCGCCCAGCCGGTGGAACTGCTCCGCACCCTGCTCCAGCAGATGGGCGCTGAGGTCGCGCTCACCACCGAAGGGCTCACCGTGCGGGGGACCGGGTCGGTACGGGGCCTGCGCGCCGACCTGTCGGACGTCAGCGAGCTGACGCCCGCCCTCACCGCGTTGGCGATGCTCGCCGACTCCCCCTCGGTGTTCACCGGGATCGGCCACATCCGTGGGCACGAGACCGACCGGCTGGCTGCGCTGGCGCGGGAGTTCACCGCACTCGGCGCGGATGTCACCGAGTCGCCCGACGGGCTGGAGATCCGGCCTCGGCCACTGCGTGGCGGGATGTTCCGCACCTACCAGGACCACCGGATGGCGCACGCGGCGGCGGTGGCCGGACTCGCCGTACCCGGCATCGAGTTGGACGACGTGGCGTGCACCTCGAAGACCATGCCGGAGTTCCCGGCACTATGGTCAGCAGTGGTGACCGGCAAGAGCTGAGCGAAGAAGAGGGGCGGCCCTGGCGACCAGGCGCGAGTACGACGAGGACGACGTACGGGTCCGGCCCGGTAGATCCTCCCGTCCGCGTACCCGCACCCGGCCGCAGCACGCCGACGCGAAGGACGGCTTCGTCGTCGCCGTGGACCGCGGCCGATACACCTGCGTCTCGGCCGGGGCGGAGCCCGACGAGCCCACCGTCAACGCGATGCGCGCCCGGGAACTGGGGCGAAAGTCGGTCGTGGTCGGTGACCGGGTCGGTCTCGTCGGCGACACCACCGGAGCGGCCGGCGCACTGGCCCGCATCGTCCGGATCGAGCCGCGCGGGTCGGTGCTGCGGCGCACCGCCGAGGACGACGCCAGCACCGCCGAGGGGCGGCTGGAGCGGGTGGTGGTCGCCAACGCCGACCAGCTGGTTATCGTCAGTGCACTGGCCGATCCGCCGCCGCGCACCGGGTTCGTCGACCGCTGCCTGGTCGCCGCGTACGACGCGGGCATCGAGCCCTTGCTCTGCCTGACCAAGGCAGACCTGGCCGGTCCCGAAGCGGTCCTGGACTACTACACCGAGCTGGAGCTGCGGCACGTGCTCATCCGTCCGGACTCGCCACTGGACGAGCTGCGCAGCCTGCTCGCCGGACGACTCTCGGTGCTCGTCGGGCACTCCGGGGTCGGCAAGTCGACGCTGGTCAACCGTCTGGTGCCAGCGGCAGACCGGGCGGTCGGCACGGTCAGCGCCATCGGGCGGGGCCGGCACACCTCGACCAGCGCGGTGGCGCTGCGGCTGCCCGCCCTGGCCCACACGGCCGGCGACCCGGGCTGGATCGTCGACACCCCCGGCGTCCGCAGCTTCGGCCTGGCACACGTCCGCGCCGAGAGCCTGCTGCACGGCTTCCCGGATCTGGTCGAGGCCACCGTTGACTGTCCGGCAAACTGCCCACACACCGCGGACGAGATCGACTGCGCCCTGACGGCCTGGGTCACCGACGGCCGGGCCGATCCACGTCGACTGGCCTCGTACCGCCGGTTGTTGGTTTCCCGGGCCGGCGACACCGACCCGCGCGGCGAGGCCCAGTCGCGCGGACGGGCGGAGTGAGCCGACCACCCGCCCCCGGGATCCCTCCGGCGCCGGCGTCGCTACCGTGTCCGGCATGACCGGGTACGCCGACGACCTCGCCCTCGCCCACCGGCTCGCCGACGCCGCCGAGGCCATCTCGACGGCCCGGTTCCGCGCGCTCGACCTGCGGGTCGAGTCGAAGCCCGACCTGACGCCGGTGTCGGACGCGGACACCGCCGTGGAACGTCAGATCCGTGCCCTGCTCGCCGAGCACCGCCCCGGCGACGGGCTACTCGGCGAGGAGTACGGCGCCAAGCCCGCCGCCGGGACACGTCAGTGGGTGGTCGACCCGATCGACGGCACCAAGAACTTCGTCCGGGGAGTACCGATCTGGGCCACCCTGATCGCACTGCTGGACGACGGTCGGCCGGTCGCCGGGCTGGTCGCCGCGCCGGCGCTGGGCCGCCGCTGGTGGGCGGCGCTCGGCACCGGGGCGTACGCGGGCCCGGACGCCGCCCGGGGCGAACCGATCCGGGTCTCCGGGGTGACGAAGCTGGCCGACGCCAGTGTCTGTTACTCCTCATTGGGCGGTTGGGATGAGGCCGGCCGGCTGGAGCCGGTGATCCAGCTGATGCGGGACACCTGGCGCAGCCGGGCCTACGGCGACTTCTACGGTTACATGCTGCTGGCCGAGGGCGCACTGGACGTGATGATCGAGCCTGAGCTGTCGCTCTGGGACGTGGCCGCCCTGGTACCCATCGTGACCGAAGCGGGGGGTACGTTCACCGATCTGGCAGGGCGTCCGGCCCCTGCCGGCGGCGAGAACAGCGCCGTGGCCAGCAACGGCGCACTGCACCACGACATCCTCGATCGTCTCGGTCGACCGGCCGCGCGCTGACACCCGGTAGCCTCTATCCTCGCCAGGTGGCTACCTCGGGTTGGTGTTTCCTCGCGGCGATGATCGTCGCGTACGGCGTCGCCAATCTGTTGCAGTCGATCGCCGCCGCCCGCACCACCGTGCATCACACCTTCGATCCCGGACTGCTGCTGCGCCTGGCCGGACACCGCACCTATCTGGTCGGCCTGGCCTGTCAGGTGGCCGGGTTCGTGCTGGCCTTCCTCGCCCGACGGGACCTGCCGCTGTTCCTGGTGCAGGCGAGTGTGGCAGCCGGGCTCGGGGTCACCGCCGTCCTCGGCGTGGTCGTGTTGAAGTGGCGGCTGCCGATGGCCGAGGTGGCCCTCCTGGTGCTGCTCTTCGCCGGCATCAGCGCACTGGTGCTCTCGGCCCGGCCGGCACCGTCGAAGGCCCTGGGCACCGCGGGCATGGTCGCCCTGCTGGTGACCCTGGCGGTCATCGCGGTCCTGGGCTTCTTCGCGGTCCGGCTGCACGGCGCGCCCGGTTCGGTGGCGCTCGGTTCGCTGGCCGGTCTGGCCTTCTCTGCCGCAGCGGTGGCCGCCCGACCGCTGGCCTCCGCACCGAGTTGGGACGCGTTCCTTGCCGACCCACTGCTGTACCTGCTCGTCGTCCACTCCGTGGTAGGTCAGCTGCTGCTCGGGCTGGCAATGCAGCGGGGTTCCACCACGGCGGCGGTCGCCGCCATGGACGCGGCCGGCGCCGTGCCCGCCGCCATCGTCGGTCTGCTGCTGCTCAACGACAAGATCTGGCCGGGCCGGGAATGGCTCGCCGGCATCGGCTTCCTGGTCACCCTCGCGGCCGTCATCGGACTCACCCGGTACGCCGCACCCCAGCACCAGCACGCCATCGCCCGGGAGACGACCCGCGTTGTGGTCGGCGCCCGGCCGCCGCTGCTCACGCCGCGTACCGACCGACCGGAGTGGATGGTCACGCGCGCGGCAACCAGCGCGGTCGGACGGCCTCAGGCCGCCTCGACCGGTTTGCGTCGGCCGACCACCCGCTCGTAGAGCCGCTCCAGGGCGCTGGCGGTGCGCTCCCAGGTGAAGCTGCACCGGACCCGGTCCACCGCGGCATGCCCATAGGCGAATCGGCCCGCGTTGTCGGTGAGCAGCCGGCGCAGCGTCATCCCGAGGGTGCGTACGTCACCCGGCGGCACCAGCTTGCCGGTCACCTCGTCGACGACGGCGTCGGCGATGCCGCCCATCGCGTAGCCGACCACCGGTACGCCGCAGGCCATCGCCTCCAGTGACACCCGGCCGGCCGAGGAGTAGTGCGGGGTGCACGCCACCACGTCGGCCGAGCGGTACCAGGTGGCCATCTGCTCGTGTGGCACCGCACCCACCAGCTGCACCTGATCGCCCACCCCGACACGTTCGGCCAGCTCACGTAGCCGACGCGCCTCAACCTGGTTGGCCAGCCGGTCGGCCGGCGGTCCTCCGGCGATCACCAGCTCCGCGTCGCCGACCAGGCGCAACGCCCGGATCAGGTCGTCCTGGCCGTGTCCCGGTGAGAGCCCACCCACCGACAGGATCCGGGGTCGTTGGTCGCGCGGAGCGGCCTCACCGTCGGGGTGGAACCGTTCGGTGTCCACGCCGGTCGGAACCATGGCGACCGAGGCGCGTTGCAGACCCATCCGGGTCAGCTCATCGACCTCGTCGTTGCACTGGGCGACCGCGATGTCCACCGCGCGGGTCAGCGCCCGCTCCAGCGGGATGCGGGTGCCGGGTCCGTCGTACTGCGGGCCGAGGTGGCGCAGCTGTTCCATACCGAGCGAGTGGAATGTCTGCACCACCGGAATGTTTGTCTCCCGGACGGCGTGCGCGGCGGCCAGCCCGCCGACCCAGTAGTGGCCGTGCACCACTTCCGGCGTCCAGTCACCGGACCACCGTTCGGCCAGCCACTGGCCGAACTCGGCCACGTAGGGCACCAGCTCGGCGGTGGGGATGGGCGTCACCGGCCCCACCGGGGCCCGCTCCACGCGGTAGCCGTCCAGGGTGGTGCTCTCAGCTGCCTGCGGATCGTCCCGGCGGGTGTAGACCCGGACGTCGTGACCCCGCACCGCCAGTTCGGCGGCGACCCGTGCGATGTGCTCGTAGGTGCCGACGACGGTGCCGTCGTCGGACGGCGGCGCAGCGGCGTGGGCACAGACGAGGCCGACACGCATGAGTCACCTCCATGCAGATGGGGCGATGGTCTCCGGTTCAGAGCGTCCCATTAACCCGGGTCCGACGAGCCGAAACATCGCAGATCGGGGGTGCGGTCGGCGGCATGACCCGGACACTGCGGGGTACCGATGAGGAATGCCTCTCGCCCGAAGCCTTGCGGACTCGACCGTGGTGATCACTGGCGCCTCCGGTGGTATCGGCACAGCGACCGCCTACGCCCTGGCCCGCCACGGGAGCACCGTGGTGCTGGCCGCCCGCACCGAGACGGCCCTGCGCGAGGTGGCCCGCAACTGTCGTTACCTGGGCGGGCGCGCCCTGGTCGTACCCACCGACGTGACCGACGCGGCCGCGGTGCGACGCTTGGCGGCCGCCGCCGTGGCCGAGTTCGGCCGGATCGACGCCTGGGTGAACAACGCTGCGGTCGGCACGGTCGGGCTGTTCGACGAGATCCCGCTGGCCGAGCTCCGCCGGGTGCTGGAGGTGAACCTCCTCGGCACCGCGCACGGCATGTGGGCCGCGCTGCCCCACCTCGGCGCGGCCGGTGGCGGCGTCCTGGTCAACAACGCCTCGGTCCTGGCCGAGGTGGCGATGCCGTACCAGTCCGCCTACAACGCCGCCAAACACGGCGTTCGCGGGCTGACCGACACGGTCCGGCAGGAGCTTCGGATCACCGGCCGCAGTGCCATCTCGATCTGCACCGTGCTTCCCGCCACCATCGACACACCCTTCTTCCGGCACGCCGCCAACCACAGCGGTCGACAGCTTGTGCCACCTCCGCCGCTCTACCCGCCGGAGGTGGTCGCGAAGACGATCGTCCGGCTGCTGTGCCGGCCCCGGCGGGAGGCGTACGCCGGCGGGGCCGGCCGCCTGATCAGCCTGCAATGGCGACTCGCGCCGGCACTGGCCGAACGAGTCCTGGGCTGGTACGCGCGCCGCACCCAGTTCGGGCCGGCACCCGAAGGCGCAAGCGCCGGGAACGTCTTCCAGCCCGACGGCACGGCCACGCCGGTCGGCGGCTGGCACGGCCGGCGTCGGCAGCTGGTCCGGGTGACCGCCGCCTTCGGCCTCGCCGCCGGCAGCGCCGTGGGAACGGTCGCCGTGGTGACCCGCCGCGCCCGGTCCACCCGCTGACCCGGTCCGTCGGGATCCGTGCGGAGGGTGGGACCGTCGGGTGGGATCGGCGGGGGCGGGACCGGTTACGGCGGGAGGGCAGCGGGTAGTGGTCAGTCATGCGCGACGACGAGTACCCGACCCCCGTCTCCGATCCGGAGGCCGACGGCCTGCCCGACACCGCCGACGACGACTCGACGGCCGGCGACGACGTGCTGACCGGCCGGGAGGCGGACGGCCCGGCGCCGGCTCAGCTGCCCGGCGACCGAACTCCGGTGGCCGTCGACGAGTTCGGCACCACCGCCGTCGAGCAGCTCGACGGCGAGTCGCTGGACTACAAGCTCGACCGGGAGCAGTTCGAGATCCCGGTCGACGACCCGCTGGCCGGCCCCGTCGACCCGGACATCGCGGCCGAGGCGGACAGCCGGGAACAGGCGGCGCAGGCGCAGCTCGACGCCGACGTCATCGACCCAGGTCCCACCTCCGACTCGAACTCCCCGGTCTCGCTCTACGACCACGGTCAACTGGGCAGCGTGGCCGATGCCACGGTGGGCCGGCTGGTCGAACCGGACGAGGGTGCGCACACCGACCAGGAGACCGATTCGATCGCGTACGACGCGGGCGCAGCCGGCGGTGGGGCCAGCGCCGAGGAGTTGGCGGTGCACGAGACCCAGCCGCCGCACTCGGTCTGACCCGGCGGCGACGGACGGGTCACTCGTCCAGGCCGCGTTCGATGGCGTACCTGGCGAGTTCGACCCGGTTGTGCAGCTGAAGCTTGCCGAGCGTGTTCTGCACGTGGTTCTGCACCGTGCGGTGCGACAACCCGAGCCGCTCGGCGATCTGCTTGTACGACATCCCCTTGGCCACCAGCCGCAGCACCTCGGTCTCCCGGTCGGTGAGCCGGGGGGCCGAGTCCGGCACACCTCCGGGCGTGCCCTGCCCGACGGCGGCCAGTCTGCGGTACTCACCGAGCACCAGCCCGGCCAGCCCGGGCGTGAAGACCGGCTCCCCCACCGCGGTGCGCCGCACCGCCTCCAGGAATTCCGCCAGGGCGGCGGATTTCAGCAGGTAGCCGGTCGCCCCGGCCTTCACCGCGTCCAGCACGCCCTGCTGCTCGCCGCTGGCCGAGAGCATCAGCACCCGAACCTCGGGCCTGGCCGCGCGTAGCCCACGGATCACCTGGACCCCGGAGATGTCCGGCAGTTGCAGGTCGAGCACCACCACGTCGGGACGGGCGGCGGCGGCCACCCGGATCGCCTGGCGGCCCTCGCCACAGGTGGCCACCACCTGGTGGCCGGCCTCGGCGAGGTCACGGGCCACTCCCTGCCGCCACATCGGGTGGTCGTCGACGACCATCACCCGCACAGCGTTCATGTCCGCCTCCTCGGCACGGTGAGTTCGACCTCGGTTCCGGCACCCGGGGTGGAGCTGATCCGGGCGGTTCCGTCCAGGTCGGCCAGCCGGCCCCGGATCGCCTGGGCCACACCCAACCGGCCCTGGGCAACGGCCTCGTCCAGCCGGCCCGGCGGGAAACCCGGCCCCTCGTCCCGGATCGACACGGTCACCGCGGAGCCCTCGTCCTCGACCAGGACCCAGGCTCGCCCACCGCCGTGCCGGGCCGCGTTGTCCAGTGCCGCGCCGGCCGCCGCCGCCAGTTCGTGGGCCACCGCCGGTGACAGCCACACCGGGGTGGCCGGGACCGACAGCGACACGGCGCCCGAGGCGTACCGGCCGAGCAACGCGCGCAGGTCCACCGGCGTGTCGGGGGCACCGGCCGGTACCTGCCCGACGCCGGATACCAACGCCCGCAGCGCGGCCTCCTGCTCACCGGCGAGCCGAGCCAGTTCGCCCGCCTCGCCGTCCAGTCGGGCGCCGCGCCGCTGCACCAGGGCGAGCACCTGAAGCACGGAGTCGTGGATGTCGCGGGCCAGCCGCTCCCGTTCCCGGTTGGCGGCCTCCAACTCCACCGCCTGTTGCAGCCGTTCCCCGGCGGTCACCGTCAGCCGGGCCACATGCCCGACCACCAGGCCGGCGAGCAGCATGAGGATCGCGCCGTTGAACGCACTCGGTGTCACCACGCCCCGGGTGAAGAGGTCGGTCGCGCCGAGCACCAGCGCGGCGACCGTGCCGCGCCGCCGCCCTCCGGAGACGGCCCAGGCCAGCACCGGTCCGCTCAGCCAGGCCACCGGCAGGGTGGGCAGCCCGGCTGCGAGCGCCGTCCGGCCCATCACCCACGGTGTGACCAGCAGGATCGCCACGACGACGCCCAGATCGGCCAGGAGCAGTGGCCAGCCACGCCGGGCCGGGGTCGCGTAGCCGGCGGCGGTCACGCTGGTCCAGGCCGCCATCACCAGCACCAGCGCACCGGCGGCGATGGGGTGGGCGTACTGGTCCACGTCGCGGATCAGCACCACGCAGACGTACGTCAGGGAAGCCAGCCGGAAGACCGCGACGGCCCGCCAGAGCGGGACCTCGAAACCACCTGGCTCGGGCACGTGCGTCACGATGCCACAGCCGCTTCGGGCCTCCTGCCGCCGATGCGGTTCCCCGAACACTGACGTACGGTGGTAAATGCCGCGTAACCTCTGTGATCTCCTGTCGGGACGGGGCCATGACGAACGGCGAAACCCCCACACCGCGTACGGTGGTGCCCATCGACCATGCCCTGCTGATCGCTGACGCCTTCGACCAGGCCCAGGTGACCGAGCTTCGACACTCGGTTGCCTCGTGCGCACGCGCAACGGGGCTGCGCGACGAGCGACTGGACGATTTCGTGCTCGCCGTCAACGAACTGATCACCAATGCGGTGCGGCACGGCGGCGGTCGGGGCTGGTTGCGGCTGTGGCGTGACCCCGGACTGGTGCGCTGCGAGGTCTCTGACCACGGCCCGGGCATCACCCCGCAGGACCTCGCCAACCGCGGCCGGCCGGCACCCGAGATGGCCGGCGGTTGGGGCCTCTGGCTGGCCCGCGAGCTGACCGACACGATGGATGTCGAGACCGGTCCGGCCGGCACCACGGTACGCATCACCACCGCGGCTGTGCCCGCCGAGCAGCACGTCGGCCGCCACCGCAGCGAGTAGCGGCCCTGCCTTTCGGCGGCGGCCGTACCCCCGGTTGCGCACTACCAGCGGTTGCCGGTCAACTTCTGGTAGACGTCGACGTAGCGGAACCGGGTGGATTCCACCACCTCGGGCGGCACCTCGGGCGGCGGGGCCTGCTTGTCCCAGCCGCTGCCGGCCGCCCAGTCCCGCACGTGCTGCTTGTCGTAGGAGAACTGCGCGCGGCCCGGCTGATAGGACTCTGCCGGCCAGAACCGAGACGAGTCGGGGGTGAGCAGCTCGTCGGCGAGGACCAGCGTCCCATCCGGCGCCCAACCAAGCTCGATCTTGGTGTCCGCGACCAGGATTCCCCGGTCGGCGGCGAGTTCGGCACCCCGGCAGTACACGTCAATGGTCAGCTGCCGCAGCCGTTCGGCGGTCTCCACACCGACCTTGTCGACCACCTCGGCGAAGGTCATCGGCTCATCGTGCTCACCGACCGGCGCCTTCGACGACGGGGTGAAGATCGGCTCGGCCAGGATGGCCGCCTCGACCAGGCCGCGCGGCAGTTCGATGCCGGAGACCGCGCCGGAGGCCTCGTACTCCTTAATGCCACCGCCGGTGAGGAAACCACGGGCGACGCACTCGACCGGCACCATCTCCAGCCGGTGACAGCGGATCGCCCGGCCGGCGAACTCCGCCGGCACGTCGGTTGCCGAGATGACGTGGTTCGGCACCAGGTCGGCGAGTTGCTCGAACCACCACAGCGACAGGGCGGTGAGCAACTTGCCCTTGTCCGGTATGGGGGTCGGCAGCACCACGTCGTAGACGGAGATGCGATCCGAGGCGACCAGGATCAGATCGTCGCCATCAGCGTAGACGTCCCTCACCTTGCCCGAATGCAGAAGTTCCACGCAGACAAGTAGACCATGGGCCGGACGGGCCACCGGTGGCGGACCTGGGGCGCGGGCGGCCGGTCAGCGCCGCGGACCGCCACGACGGCCGCGGGTCATCCGGATCAACAACACGACGACCACGGCCACCACCGCCAGGCAGCAGAGCAGGCTCAGGAAACCGAAGAAGCCGAAGCCGCGTCCGCGCCGCCGGGCCGCCTCGACGACCAGTTCGCCGGTCCCGGTCGAGGCCCAGGCGGCCACCGGGACGAACACCGTCAGCACGACCGTCCCCAGGAGTGTGCCGAGACGTCCGTACCACTTGCCGAAGGTAGACATGCAGCCATCCTCGCCGAGACGCGCAACTGCGAACGGGTGGACACCGTGAACGGCGAGTCGGCCGAAAAGTGAACGGCCCCGGATGATCCGGGGCCGTTCCACTGACCGTAGCGGGGACAGGATTTGAACCTGCGACCTCTGGGTTATGAGCCCAGCGAGCTACCGAGCTGCTCCACCCCGCGTCGCTAGATCCACCCTACCCCACCCACTCACCGCCCCACCCCCACCCCCCCACTCCGTCGGCTAGGGGCTTCCGTCGTCACTGGAAAATCAACAAACGACATCTACCCCTGGATCGACACGGGCAAATCGGTGTTGCCCGCAGGGGAGGGACGTGCCCACCGGGGAAGAGGGGACAAAAAGACCAGGACTCCGGATGAATCCGGAGTCCTGGAAAGAGTAGCGGGGACAGGATTTGAACCTGCGACCTCTGGGTTATGAGCCCAGCGAGCTACCGAGCTGCTCCACCCCGCGTCGCTGGAACTACCGTAGCGCACCACCCCGGGCTGCCGCAAAACGACCCACGGAGTGCTCGACCGCACCTGGCGACCGGCAACGAAAGGGCCCGCGGCGGCGACCAGAGGATCACCGGGCCGCGGGCCCCGTCGTTCGGACGTCAACCCGTGGGTGACGGGCTGCCGGCCGGCGCCCCGACCGCCTGCTGAGCCTGCTGGAAGGCGGTCAGCGCCTCGTCCAGCGCCTTGAGGGCACGACCGTACCGCTCGAAGTCGCCGGACGCCTGCGCGGCCCGCACCTCGGTGATCGCCGCCTGCACCCGGTCGGCCGCCACGCCGAGGTCTCCGGTGAGTGGCGGAGCCTGGCCGCTCGGCGACGGTGAAGGCGTGGCCGGCGGCGCAGGAGTGGCCGGCGGTTCCTCGCCCTCAGGCGGCGGCTCCTCGCCCGTGGCCGGCGGCGGGTTGCCGGCCGCCGCCTGCTCGCCCTGCTCGACGAGCTGCCTGATGCCGTCCGTCGGGTTGTCGGCCAACACCACGAAGGAGCCGCCGTCGCCGTAGGAGAGCAGAACCTTCTGCAGCAGCGGGTACGCGTCCTGCTGGTTGCTCTTCACATAAACCGGTTCGACGTAGAGCATCCCGTTGCCGAACGGGAGCGAAAGCAGGTTGCCGTACTGCACCTGAGCCTGGTTCGAGGAGAGCAGGTTCAGCTGCTGGCGAATGTTGGCGTTGTTGGTCATCTGCTGGTGCACCTGCACCGGACCGGAGACCCGGGTCTGGTCGGGCAGCTCCAGCACCTGCAACCTCGGCTGACCGTCCTGGTACGACCCGGAGATCAGCGCGGCCAGGTTCTGCCGGCCGTTCGGGGTGACCGCGCTGGTGAGCTGGAAGCGCGGCGCCTCCTGGCCGGGGAACTGCGTGTAGAGGTAGTAGGGCGGCTGCTTCTGCCCGCTGTCGGGGGCGTCCGGCACGTTCGGCACCTGCCAGAAGTCCTGGCCGGAGTAGAAGTCACCGGGGTTGGTGACGTGGAACCGGGTCAGCAGGTTGCGCTGCACCTTGAACAGGTCGGCCGGGTACCGGAAGTGGTCGGCCAGCGCCGGCGGGATCTCCGCCCGAGGCGTGATCAGGTCGCCGCCGAACGCCTTGTTCCATGCCTTGAGCACCGGGTCGTTCTCGTCGAACTCGTAGAGGGCGACCGTGCCGTCGTACGCGTCGACGGTCGCCTTGACCGAGTTGCGGATGTAGTTGACGTTTTCCCGGGCCAGCTGGATGGTGCCGCGGCCGGTCAGCTCGTCGGTCGTCTCCTGCTGAAGGTTGACCCGCTCGGCGTACGGGTAGGTGGCGGCGGTCGTGTAACCGTCCACGATCCACTGCACCCGGCCGTCCACCACGGCCGGGTAGGGGTCGCCGTCCAGGGTGAGGAAGGGCGCGACCTTCTCCACCCGGTCCCGGGGGTTACGCACGTAGAGCAGCTTGGAGTTCTCGTTGACCGCCTCGGAGAGCAGGAAGTTCGCCTCCTGCTCTTTGATCGCGTAGAGCAGCTTTCGGCCGAACGAGCCGACGTCGACACCGCCGGAACCGGTGTAGGTGTAGTACGACTCGCGTCCCTCCTCGCCACTCTCGCCGGCGGGCCGGTCGAACTCGGCAGGGTTGGCGTCCGAGCTGGGCTTGCCGACGATGGCGTAGTCGCCGTCCTGCATCCGCTCACCGAAGTAGATCCGGGGCTGGCTCGCCGGAATCTGGTCGTTTGGCGAGGAGCACGTCTCCCGCGACCGCTCGCCCAGGAAACCGGAGACGAAGAACGGCTGACCACCGCAGACCACCTGATTGGCAGGAGCGGCCACCACACCGTACCCGTGGGTGTAGACGGTGTGCCGGTTGATCCAGTTACTCTGCTGGGCGGTCAGTTCGCCGTAGTTGATCTCGCGCACCCCGACCACGTAGTCCTGGGTCTCCCCTTCGACCGCGTACCGGTCGATGTCGAGCTTGGGGCCGAAGTCGTAGAAGCCACGAACCTGCTGGAGCTGGGTGTAGGTCTCACTGACCAGTTGCGGGTCGAGCAGTCGCGCGTTGGGCACCACCGAGGTGTCGGTGGCCAGGTTCTCCGGCGGGGTCAGATTGCTGGCCGCGTACGCCGAGGTCTGGGCGTCCGCCAGCCCGTACGACGCACGGGTCGCGTCGATGCTGCGCTGGATGTATGGCGCCTCCTTGTCCCGGGCGCTGGGCTTGACCTCGAACGTCTGCACCGCCCACGGGTAGATGCCGCCGATCGCGACGGCGGAGACACCGAGCAGCGCCAGGGAGATGCCCGGCCAGACCAGGTTCCGCATCCAGGCATTGGAGAAGACGATGATCGCGATCGCCACCACCACGGAGATGTAGGCGAGGATCTCCTTGGCCGGCAGCAGCGCGTTGATGTCGGCGTACCCGGCGCCGTACACGCCGACACCGTCGTTGTACTCCAGCAGCATCGACCGCCGGTCCAGCACGTACGCGACCGCCTTGAGCAGAACGAAGAGCGCTGCCAGCGTGCTCAGGTGGGCGCGGGCGGCGTTGCTCATCCGGTCACCGATGCCCTGGAGGCGCACCCCGCCGAAGAGGTAGTGCACGGCCAGCGATCCGATCAACGCCAGGACCACCGCGGTGAAGCCGAGCCCCAACAGGAATCGCCAGAACGGCAGCTGGAAGATGTAGAAGCCGATGTCGACGCCGAACTGCGGGTCGTCGACGCCGAAGTTGCCGCCGTGCAGGAAGAGCAGCCACTGGTTCCAGCGGCTCTGTGCCGACAGCCCGGCGAAGAGACCGACGATGGCGGCGGCCACCGTGATCCACAGTCCGAGCCGGGGGCCGAGCAGCATCCGGTACCGCTCCAGGGTGGCCTGTTCCGGAGAGTGCGGGCGCATCCGGGGACGCAGCCGTTGCGCGAGCCAGAGGTTGCCGCCGACGATCGCCGCCATGGCCAGGGCGGCCGCCAGGAAGAGCAACAGCCGGGTGACCAGCACCCCTCTGAAGACCTCGGTGAAGTCGACCTCGGAGAACCAGAGCCAGTCCGTCCAGGCCTGCACCCCCCAGCCGAGCAGGGTGAACAGGACGAACACCCCGATCAGAACACCGATCGTGACGCGTCCGCGTCGGCTCATCCTCGGCAGAGGGCTGCTGCTACGCATGACCACTGTTGGCTCCGCACGCTCGTTATGATCGGCTCCGATCAGGCACCCAGAGTACGGGGTCTTGCTGAAGGCGTCGGCGGAAGGTCGTGCCGCGCCTACGGCGCCCGGTCGCGACCCGACCGTACGACCCGGGTGCAAGCGTCCTGCGTCGACGCTGGATGCTCAGGCCTGGCACGCGGGTCAGCAGAGCGCGGGCGTTCCCCCGGTGCGCAGTGTCTCCAGCGCGTCGAGCGCCTCGTCGAGCGAGCCCACTCGCACCAACGGCAGGTCGGGCTGCCGGTTACGCGTCGCCTCGGCGCAGTTGGCCGCCGGCACCAGGAACACCGTCGCGCCGGCCCGCTTCGCGCCGACCAGCTTCTGCGGAATGCCGCCGATCGGGCCGACCTCGCCGGAGTCGTCGATGGTGCCGGTGCCGGCGAAGACCCGGCCGCCGGTCAGGTCCTCCGGGGTCAACTTGTCGATGATGCCGAGGGCGAACATCAGGCCCGCACTGGGACCGCCGATGTCCCGCAGGTCGAACGAGAGGGTGAACGGGTGCGGCTGCTGCTGCTCGATCCCGACCCCGATCCGGGGCCGGCTGTCCTGCTCGCTGCTGGTGACCGTCTCGGTACGGGCGACGCCGTCGCGGGTGTAGCCGATCCGCAGCGCCGTGCCCGCCGGCTTCGCCCTGATCAGCTCGGTCAGCCGGGAGGCGAGCGGCACCGGTTCCCCGTCCACCGAGGTGACCACGTCGCCCGGGCGGAGCAACCCGGCCGCCGGGCCGTCGGCCGCGACCGTCTTGACCACGATCTGCACCTCGTACCCGAGTTCCCGCAGCGCGGCGGTCTCGGCGCTGGTCTGCGAGACCTGGAAGTCCTCGGCGTTGCGCTGTTCCACCTGCTCCTGGCTCTCCCCCGGCGGGTAGACCAGCTCGCGCGGCACCACCGCCTGCTCGTCGGAGAGCCAGCCCTGGATGGCCGAGCGCAGTTTGACGCCGGGCTGCACACCCACCGTGGTCAGCCGCAGCTGACCTGTCGAGGTGGAGGTTTCCCGCCCGCTGACCTGGATAACCTCCTTGCCGTCCTCCCGTCCCAGGGTGTCGACCGTCGGGCCGGGACCGAGCACCACGTACGGAACGGGCGCGCCGAGCACCCCGATGCTGAGCAGAGCGGTGAGCAGAGCACCGAGCAGGACAGTCATGCCACGACGTCTCATGCGGCAGAGCGTACCGAGCCGGGTGATGGCTCCCGGCCGGCACGACGACGACTTCGCCCTCAGCGCAACCGCGGCGGCGGCAGCCGGGGGCGCGGCGCGCGTACCGTAGACGTCGTGCCTGATATTCCGTTCGGTTTCGCGCTTCCGGGTGGGCAGCCGCCCGATCCCAACGACCCCGCGCAGATGCAGCAGTTCATGTCGCAGTTGCAGCACCTGCTCTCCGCGCCGGGAAGCGGGCCGGTCAACTGGGATCTGGCCCGCCAGGTGGCGGCCAGCCAGCTCTCCGCGTCGGGCGACCCGGCCGTCTCCCCGTACGAGCGCAACGCGGTGGCAGAGGCGCTGCGCATCGCGGATCTCTGGCTGGAGCCGGCCTCCGCCCTGCCCTCGGGCATCCGGAGCACGATCGCCTGGAACCGGAACGAGTGGATCTTCAAGACGCTCGACGTCTGGCGCAAGCTGTGCGACCCGGTTGCCAGCCGGATGGTCGGCGCGATGGGAGATCTGGTGCCGCCGGAGGCCCGAGCTCAGCTCGGCCCGATGCAGTCGATGGTGGCGACCCTGGGTGGGGCGCTCTTCGGCGGCCAGCTCGGGCAGGCGCTCGGGTCGCTCGCCGCGGAGGTGCTCTCCGCCGGCGACATCGGCCTGCCGCTCGGCCCGGCCGGCACGGCCGCACTGGTCCCGGCCAACATCAAGGCGTACGGCGAGGGCCTGGAGCTACCCGAGGACGAGGTGCGCCTCTACGTGGCCCTGCGCGAGGCCGCGCACCAGCGGCTCTTCGAGCACGTGCCGTGGCTGCGCGGTCATGTCCTCAACGCCGTGGAGACCTACGCCGCCGGCATCCGGGTCAACCGCGAGGCGATCGAGGAGGCGATGGGGCGGGTCGACCCCACCGACCCGGAGTCGATGCAGGCGATCGCCCTGGAGGGCATCTTCACGCCGGAGGACAGCCCGGCGCAGAAGGCGTCGCTGGCCCGGTTGGAGACCGCCCTCGCCCTGGTCGAGGGCTGGGTGTGCCATGTGGTGGACGGCGCGGCCGCCGGCCGGTTGCCGAACGTGGTGGCACTGGGCGAGGCGTTCCGCCGGCGTCGGGCGGCCGGCGGACCGGCCGAGCAGACCTTCGCCGCCCTGGTCGGGCTGGAGCTGCGCCCCCGCCGGCTACGGGAGGCCGCCGCGCTCTGGGCGGCGCTCACCGAGCATCGGGGCATCGCCGGCCGGGACGCGCTGTGGGGACACCCGGACCTGCTGCCCTCCGACGACGACTTCGCCGACCCGGTGGCCTTCGCCATGGCCGACGTGGATCTGATGACCGAGTTGGAGAACTTCGACTTCTCCGCCCCGGGCGGCCCGGAGGAGAAGGCGCCCGGCGAGGCGGAGCGCCCGGACGGACCCGAGGACGGCGAGAACCGCTCCTGACCGTTCGAGCCGGCCAGCCTCGCCACTGCCAGGCGGCCAGCGAGCCGGGCGCAGGCAGGCCGGGCACGCGCGGCGTCAGCCAGGCCGACCAGCGCCGGAGAGCAGGGCACGGGTGTTCTCCCACCCGCCGAGGGCCGGGTCGAGCCGGGCCAGGTCCGCCGGGCCGCGCAACCGGTGCCAGGTTGGCGTCACCGCCAGCTCGCCCGGGCGGGGCGCCGCCGCACGCACGGCCGCGGGCACCGAGGTATCCATCTCCAGCGGCGGCAGCCACGGCGGTACGGGGAGTTGTGCCGCCACCCCGAGCAGCCCGGGAAGGCTGCCCTCGACCGGGGCGAGGGCGACCGGCCGGCTGGTCAGCGGGCGTAGCAGTTTGCCGACGGTGAGCCCGGGCAGGTCGGGGGCGTCCCCCGCGACCACCGCGGCCTGCTCGTAACCGCCCCCCGGGGCGTCGATCGACGAGCCGACCGCGGCGAGCACCATGTTCGGGGTCGGCTCGGGCACCTCGTAGACGGTCGTGCCGGGCCAGATCACCGCGTCGGCCAGCCAGCGGTCGGCCCGGGTGACCGCCACCGCGGTGTCCACCTCGTTGAGGGTGGCGAGCAGGTCCACCACGTCCTCGGCGAGGGCCGTGCGCCAGTTGACCGGGTCGATGCCGGGCGGCGCCCAGGCGACCGGCGCGAGCAACGCCACCACCACACGTCGGGCCATCCTCCGACCCTACCGTCGCGCTGCCGGGCGGTCAGGGGGTGCCGGCGACCGCAGCCACCCCCTCCAGGTAACCCCGAGCGCGTTCGGTCTTCGGGTACCGGCCGACCAGGGCCCAGAACTGACCGTCGTGGCTGGGCACGATGAGGTGGGCCAGCTCGTGCAGCAACACATAGTCGATCACCCAGTCCGGCATTTCCTGGATCCGGTGCGAAAGGCGGATCGAACGGTCCGCCGGGGTGCAGGAGCCCCATCGGCCGTTCTGGTTGCTCACCCACCGGACGCTGGCCGGCAGAGCCCGGTCGCCGTACTCGGCCAGGTAGAGTTTGATCAGCCGGTTCGCCCGGGCCAGCAGCTCCGTGTCGGAGCGGGTCAGGCGCCCCTCCCTAGCGGCGAGCCGGGCGAGCATCCGGTCGACCCACTCGCTCTCCTCGGCCCGGGAGAACTGGTCCGGGATGAGGACCACGACCCGCTCACCGTCACGGTAGGCGGACACCGTGCGTCGCCGGCGCTGGCTGCGCCGCACCTCGACGACCGGCTTCCGCGCCCCAGCCATCAGTGGACCGCGCAGCCTCGGTTTGCTGTCACGTTGGCAAGCTAATGCGTTGTGACCAGGGGTCCGCAAGAGTCAACCCCTGACGCGTGTCCAAAAAGTGGGGATTGGTCGCTAGGAGTCCCGAAAAAAAAGTTGCCGGACAGGGCGCAGCTGTCACGATCACCCTTCGTGGTGATCGGCGAGTGTCACACGCGGGTCGACCACCACGTTAAGTGATCATTCCTCGGGCCGCACAACGGGGGTCTCATCCCGCTCGCGAGGGATGACCTGCGCAATTGCCGTCCCCAGTCGGCGTGTCCCCGCCAAACTGGCTGATCTGACCCAATTCGCCGTGCACACTCTCGACGTCGCCTTGCTCACAGTGGCAGTGCGCAGCTGACATGGAACCGCCCGCACCTGGGTAGGGTCCGCCAACCAGTGGTCACGAAGGTGGCCACGGAAGATGCCCAGCGCCGGGCGCCGTACGCGACCGCCGCCGGGATCCCGTCGGGGCGGTGCCGACCGGCGGACGAGACGAGGAGGACATCGTGGCCGACCAGGCCCAGAACTACAACGGTTACTGCGTCAAGTGCAAGGAGAAGCGGGACTTCGAGGGCCGTGTCGAGGTCTCGAAGACCGGAATGAACATGGCCAAGGGCAAGTGTCCAGTGTGTGGCACAACAGTGAACCGCATCCTGGGCAAGGCGAAGGTCTGACGTACGCGTACCGCCCGCAAGGGGGTGGCCACGGCCACCCCCTTGCACACCGCCGGTCACTGTCGGACGACTGACGTTGCCACCCGCAGGTTGTGGATAACTCGCCAAATCCTGTGGACAACACTGGACCTGGCGCTGGCCACCTGTGGACAACGATCGACGGAAAGCACGGACTCGGTAACGATCCGTTCTCATGACGCAGTCCACCGAGCGCCCGCTGTCCCCTCGCCCCCGGCTGCTACCCGGGCTCAGCCGAGTCTGGCGCGACCGGCACACCCTCCAACTCGGGCTCGGCCGGGAGCGGGCCGTGCTGGTGGAGGTCGCCGACCCCCGGGCCGCCCGAATACTCGACCTGCTCGACGGCACCCGCAGCGAACGGCAGGTGCTTTCCGGCACGACCGGCACGGGTGTCCGCCCCGAGCACGCCCGCGCCCTGCTCGACGCCCTGTCCGCTGCCGGCCTGGTGGTGCCGGCGCACACACTCCTACCCAGGGACCTCGCCGAACCACGACGTACCCGACTCGCCGCAGAGGCCGGCGCGCTCGCGCTCGCCGCCGCCCGGCTACCGGGTACCCCGGCCCAGGTGCTCCGCCGCCGCCTGTCCGCCCGGGTGACGGTCACCGGAACCGGGTCGCTCGGCGCCGCCATCGCCGTCGCCCTTGCCCAGGCCGGCGTCGGACACGTCCATCCCGACCTGCCCGGCACGGTCCGCCCGGTCGACCTCGCCGGCACCGGCATAGCAGCCGCCGACATCGGGTGCCCGCTCGGAGCCGCCGTCCGGGCTGCCCTCCAGCGGGCCGCTCCCGGCACCGCGACCGGCGCCCTGCGCCGGCCCCGTCCCGACCTGGTGATCCAGCTCGGCTCCGACCGGCCGGCCGCGCTGCTCGCCGCCGGTCACGCCCAACGCCGGCAGCCACACCTGCTGGTCGAGCTGCGGGAGGGGGTACCGACCGTCGGCCCACTGGTCCGCCCGCCGGTCGGCCCGTGCCTGCGCTGTCTCGACCTGCACCGCACCGACCGGGACCCGGACTGGCCGGTGCTCGCCGCCCACCTCGCCACCGGCCCGGCCGAGCCGGCCTGCGCCACGAGCCTCCTGCTGACGGCGACCGGGTACGCCGTCGCCGAGGCGCTGGCCCAGCTCGACGGCGGCACCCCGGAGACGTTCGGCGGGGCGGTGGAGGTGGTGGCGCCGGGCAGCCTCCGCCGGCGAGTCTGGCCTCCGCATCCCGGGTGCCGATGCGGCGAGTAGCCAGTGGGCGGGAGACGGAGCCGGCCGAGTCGGTAACAATGACCAGGTGACCGACATCCCGCGTTGGGCCGTGGCCCGGACCGCCAAGCTCGCCGCTCTGCCGCTCGGTTTCGCCGGCCGGACCGTTCTCGGCATGGGAAAGCGCGTCACCGGGCTCGCCTCCGACGTGATCTCCGCGGAGATCCAGCAGCGCACGGCCGAGCAGTTGTTCAGCGTCCTCGGCCAGCTCAAGGGCGGGGCGATGAAGTTCGGTCAGGCGCTGTCGGTCTTCGAGGCCGCCCTTCCGGAGGAGGTCGCCGCGCCCTACCGGCAGGCCCTGACGAAACTCCAGGAGGCCGCGCCGCCGCTGCCCGCTGCCACCGTGCACAAGGTGCTGGCCGAGCAGTTGGGACCGGGCTGGCGGGACCGGTTCGTGAGCTTCGACGACTCCCCGGCCGCAGCGGCCAGCATCGGCCAGGTACACCACGCGGTGTGGCGGCTGCCGGACGGCACCGGCCGGGACACCGCCGTCAAGATCCAGTATCCCGGAGCCGGTGACGCCCTGCTCGCCGACCTCAAGCAGCTCTCCCGGCTGGGCGGCATGTTCCGGGCCATCCAGCCCGGACTGAACATCAAACCGCTCCTGGCGGAGCTGCGGGAACGGATAACCGAGGAGCTGGACTACGAGCTGGAGGCGGCGTCGCAGCGGGCCTTCGCCGTCGGCTACGCCGACGATCCGGAGATCTACGTGCCGGCCGTCTTCTTCGCCTCACCCCGGGTACTGATCACCGAATGGATCGAGGGGACCCCGCTGGCCGACATCATCCGGGCCGGCAGCGAGAACCAGCGCGACGAGGCGGGACGGCTGATGGCCACTCTTCACCTGTCCGCGCCGGCCCGGGTCGGGCTGCTGCACGCCGACCCTCATCCGGGCAACTTCCGGATGTTGCCTGACGGTCGGCTCGGTGTGATCGACTTCGGGGCGGTGGCCAGGATGCCGGAGGGTACCCCGGAGCCGATCGGCCGGATCGCCGGGATGGCCCTGCGTGGCGACGCCGACGAGGTGGTGGCCGGCCTGCGGGCCGAGGATTTCCTCGGTGCCGACGAGCCGGTCGACGCACACGCCCTGCTGGACTTCCTGCGTCCGATGCTGGAACCGATCGCCGTCGACGAGTTCCGGTTCACCCGCGCCTGGCTGCGGGCCGAGGCCACACGACTGGCCAGTCCGCGCTCCCCGGCCTACCAGTTCAGTCGGCAGCTCAACCTGCCACCGTCGTACCTGCTCATCCACCGGGTGACGCTCGGGTCGATCGGCGTGCTGTGTCAGTTGGAGGCCAAGGCCCCCTACCGCGGCATCCTGACTCGCTGGCTGCCCGGGTTCGCTCCGGTCAACTGACCAGGCACCGGGCTCGCCGGTAGCTCCTGACAACAGGGAGCCCCTTCTTACCTGCGCGGCGGGCGGGGGCCGGTCGGTCCCCGCCCGCCGTTGTGGTACGTCGTCCTACAGGACGCCCAACTCGCGAGCGGTCCGGGCACGGCCGGACACGGCGACGGTACGGGCGGATCGGGTTGCCTCAGTGCTCGTGGTGGTGCGACCGGCCTGAGGCCGGAGCATTCGAGCCCTCGACAACGCTTCGTTGAGTAGGTACATCTCGGCTCCGCTCGCAAGGTTCAGCATGGTGGTCAGCTCTCTGTCGGCCGGCTTGACGCCGGCGGGGTTGGTCCGAATCGGGAACATGTCAGGCCGCCAGCCAGACAGCGTCACGCGACGTGGCAAGACCCTCGGCCGCCAGCCGCGACTCGGCCTCGACCCGCAGCTGCGCGTCACGGGCGAGGTCCTCCTTGCGTGGCCGGCCACGGGGCCGCTTACGCGGAACGACCGCGCCACGCTCGAAGATCTCGCCACCCCAGACGCCCCACGGCTCTGCCCGCTCAACCGCACCGGCCAGGCACTCGACGCGCAGCGGGCAGTCCCCGCAGAGCGACTTGGCCAGTTCCAGCTGGGTGGGTGAGTCGGAGAACCACAGGTCGGGGTCGAACTTCCGGCAGGGCAGGTTCGCCTCCACCTCGACGCTCACGTCGAGTGGGGCCAACGCCAGACTCATCGCCCGGTCACCTCTCTCTCACACTGCGACCTCGTGGATCGCTGTTCCGACGTACTTCGACGGTGCAAAAAACTGAGGCCGCGGATCCCATATACGGGTTCCGCGGCCTCGAGGTGAGCCGGTGGTCTGGTGTCAGACCGGTCTACCTCGAGGTGGAACACCGCGGACGTCCATCCGCTTGGTGGCGCCATCGGCGCCCTTGCCCGTGAAGCCAACGCTCTCCTGGAGCCCGTTCGGCGTCGGTGCGAGGATCAGCTCGGCCTGAACCTCGACCCGGTGCGTCTGCGGAGCCCACGGTCGCGCGGCGGCGACGGTGGCCCGGCCTTCCGTCACCGGAGTGACGGTGGTCAGGGCAGCCGACAGTGGAGCGACGGCAACGGGCAGCGCCGTCGGACGCTGGTAGATGTAGCTCTCCATCGGTGCCACCTCCTTGACGTTCACTCGCGATCGACCCGGACACAAACCCCGTGAGCAGCCCGAACAGGGCCCCTTCCGAGGTGTGCCCTGAGGCTATGACGGCCGGTGGGGCGAGGGCAAACGAATTAACGGTCAGATTCAGAAACTTTTCTGTGGGCAGATTTCGTCGACTGCGGTGCCCTCCACCAGCGCCAGCACCGCCTCCCCGTACAGACCCAGTTTGCGCGGCCCGATCCCGGCGATCGCGACCAGATCCTCGGCCCGACCCGGACGCCGTTCGGCCAGCGCGACCAGCGTCGCGTCAGTGAAGACCACGTATGCGGGTACCTTCTGCGCGCCGGCCACCCGGGACCGCCACTCCAGCAAGCGGCCGTGCAGTTCGTCGTCGATGTCCGACGGGCAGGTGGCGCAGCGACCGAGCTTGCGGTCCGGCCCGGCGAGCAGGGTCGTGCCGCAGATCCGACAGGACACGATCCGGGTGGCACGTCGCTGTGGACCTCGGGTAGGCCGCCCTGTGGTGGCCCGCTCCACCGCGGCGGCGGGAGCCAGCTCGGGAAGGAACCGGCACGGCCGTCGAGGCCGGCCGCCGGGCGAACGCGCCGAGGCGTACGACAGCCAGAGCCACTGACGGGCCCGGGTGATGCCCACGTAGAGCAGCCGGCGCTCCTCCTCGACCTGTTCGGCGGTGCGCGCGTACGTCGTGGGCAGGGTGCCGTCGGCGAGGCCCACCAGGAAGACGGCGTCCCACTCCAAACCCTTGGCGGAGTGCAGCGAGGCCAGGGTCACGCCGTCCACCGTCGGCGCGTGCTGCTGGGCCGCGCGCCGGGCCAGCTCGCCGGTGAAGTCGGTCAACGTGACCGGGCGCTCGACCGTCGCGGCCACCCCCAGCGGCATCAGGTCGGGTGTGGCCGCGTACTCCCCGGCGAGTTGGACCAGGGCGGCCAGCGCCTCCCACCGTTCCCGGGCGGCCCCACCGAGTGGGGGTGCGTCGGGCGCCCACCCGAGCGCGGAGATCGCCTCGACCACGGCTGCCGGCAGCGGGGTGTCGCCGGCCAGCGAGCGGGTGGCCGCGCGTAACGCCACCATCGCCTGCCGCACCTCGGGCCGCTCGAAGAACCGCTCCGCACCGTGGACCAGGTACGGCACGCCGGCCTCGGCGAACGCCTTCTCGTACGCCTCGGACTGCGCGTTGGTACGGAACAGCACGGCGATCTCGCGGGCCGGCGTTCCGGCGTCGATCAACGCGCGGCAACGGGCGGCGACCGCGTTGGCCTCGGCCGGCTCGTCGGTGAAGATGCGCCGATCCGGCTCGGGACCGGCCGGCCGCTGGCCGACCAACTCCAGGCGCAGCCGCGACGCGGTGCCCCGCGCCTGGGAGATGACCGCGTTGGCGAGCCCGACCACCTGCGGGGTGGACCGGTAGTCACGGACCAGCCGGACCACGGTCGCGCCCCGGTTGCGGCGCGGGAAGTCGACCAGGTAGGACGACGTCGCCCCGGTGAACGAGTAGATCGTCTGGCTGGCGTCGCCGACGACGGTCACGTCGTCCCGGCCGCCGAGCCAGACGTCCAGCAGCCGCTGCTGCAACGGGTTGACGTCCTGGTACTCGTCGACGACGAAGTGCCGGTACTGGTTACGGACCTGCTCGGCGACGTCCGGGTGCTCCTCGATGCCCCAGACCGCGGCGCGCAACACGTCCTCGAAGTCGATCACACCACCGGCGCGCTTCAGCTTCTCGTACGCCATGAAGACCTCGGCGACCCGCGCCGGCTCGTGCGGGGTCTCGCGCAGCGCCTTGGCTGCCGCCACCACGTACTCGCCCGGCTCGACCAGGGACGACTTGGCCCACTCGATCTCGCCGGCGAGGTCTCGGGCGGCCGTCCGGTCGGCCCGCAGGCCGGCCCGGGCGGCGGCGAGCGTGACCAACCGGACCTTGCTGTCCAGCAGCTCGGGCATGGCGCGCCCGTGGAGCAGCCGGGGCGCGAAGTAGCGGACCTGGCGCAGGGCCGCCGCGTGGAAGGTACGGGCCTGCACATTGGCCACGCCGGCAATGACGAGGCGGTGCCGCAGCTCGGCGGCTGCCCGGGCGGTGAAGGTGACCGCGAGCACGTGCCGCGCCGATATCTCTCCGGTCAACGCCCGGTAGGCGATCCGGGACGTGACGGCCCGGGTCTTGCCCGTGCCCGCGCCGGCGAGCACGCAGACCGGGCCGGCGGGGGCGGTCACCGCCGAGCGTTGCTCCGGATCGAGCCCGGCGAGCACGCGATCGGGAACGGAGTTAGCCACCACAGCGGGGAATTGTCGCAGCTTCTGTGGACGTTGCAGCGGATAGTGTGTGTCGATCGGCGAGCAGCCGGGCGTGATGTTGGAGGATCTGAGCATGCTGACGATGTATTCCACTCCCTGGTGCGGCTACTGCCACCGGCTGAAGTCGCAGCTCGATCGGGAGGGGATCGCCTACCAGGTGGTCGACATCGAGCAAGATCCGGAAGCCGCGACCTTCGTGATGGGGGTCAACGGCGGCAACCAGACCGTCCCCACGCTGCGCTTCGCCGACGGCAGCTCACTCGCCAACCCCTCGATCAACCAGGTCAAGCACCACCTCGCCGCCACCACCGCCTGACTCTCCGGCCAGTCGAGGCGATCATGAGGTTATCGCTCCCGTGACGGGCGTGTTGCGGCGACAACCTCATGGTCGACCGTCTCGACGGCGGGGACCGGACGGGGCCTGGGGAGGTGGGCAGTGGGCGGCGGGGTCAGGTGACGGCTACGCCACAAGTAGTTGCCGGCGAGCAGGGTGGCCAGGCCGACCAACGCGAAGGACAGCCGGTAGTCGAGCACGCCTACCAGCAGGGCTCCCGCGCCGACCGAGAACGCCTGCGGGCACCTGACCACCGCGTCAGCCGCGGCGGCGACCCGGCCGAGCAACTCCGGCGGGGTCCGCCGCTGGATCAGGGTGTGCAGGCCGACCAGGGTCAGTGGCAGGGACAGCCCCGCCATCAGCACCGCGACGAAGCCGAGCCACAGATTCGGGTACGCAAGCATCAGCGCCGCGGGACCGAAGAGCGCCACGCCGCCGGCCAGCGTGCCCAGCTCACCGACGCGGCGAAGCGCGGCGGCAGAGAGGAGGCCGCCGACCAGTCCACCCATGCCCTGCACGGTGAGCAGTACGCCGACGAACGCCGGATCCCGGCCGAGTCCCCGGTCGACGTACGCGAAGATCAGTGACTCGGTGAAACCCATCACCAGCGAGCCGAGTCCGTAGCCGACCAGCGCCCGCCGCAGGGCCGGTTCGTCGGCGAGGTGGCGGAGCCCGGCAACCAACTCCGCCGGCCAACGCCGCGCCGTCGCCGACCCGTCGGCCGACTCGGTCGACGACCCGACCGTCCGGGGTGCGCCGACCACGGCGGCGGCGACCAGGAAACCGGCCATCCCGACGGCGGCCAGCATCCAGCCACCGAGGGCCACGTAGAGCCCGGCGCCCAGCAACGGGCCGATCAGCCGAAGTCCCTGCCGGGCTGTCTGTAGCGCGCCGTTGGCCTCACCAAGCAGCTCGGACGGCACCAGCTCGCGGATCAGTCGGCTGAGTACCGCGCCGACGGTCAGGTTCGCCAGCCCGTACAGCGCGGCCACTCCGTAGATGATCCACATGTCGCCCGCGCCCCGGACCGCGAACAACGGGGTGAGAAGCAGTGCCATCACAAGGTTGGTGGCCACGAAGAAGGGTCGCCGGGGGTACCGGTCGACGACCCAGCCGACCAGCGGCGCGAGCATCCGCGGTGCGAGGATGACGAAGATCGTGGCTCCGGCCAGGCCGTCCGAACCGGTCAGGTCCTTCACCCAGATGGCGAGTGCCAGCAGCAGGATCGACTCGGCGACCATGCTGGCCATCAGTCCGCCGAAGAGCAGGCGGAAGTCCGGGCGACTCAGGACGTTGCGCATTGATCCTCCGCAGGTGGCGCGTCCGGGGCGGCAGACCGGCCTGACCGCAACCGGCGAAGTGGGTCGTCGCGGGCCTGTCCGGGCTGAGGTCTGGCGTATTTCTGATGACACGCCCTCCGCCGGTACCTCCGACGCCGGTCGCGACGTCCATACTGACCGTGGGGGGCGAATGTCATACAGTTACCGTCGCGTCTGCGGCGGTCGACGGAAAAGAGGACACTGTGCCTCCTGCCGTACCCAGCCCGATCCTGCGTCGCCGCCGGCTCGGCGGCGAACTGCGCCGATTGCGCGAGGCCGCCGGGCTCACCGGAGACCAGGTGATCGAGCACGTCGGCTGGGCCTCCGCGTCCAAACTGTCCCGGCTGGAGAACGGTCGCAGCCGACCGGACCCCCAGGATGTCCGGGATCTGCTTGAGCTGTATCGCACCGACGACGCGCTCCGGCTGGAACTGCTCGGCATCACCGAGGAGGCCGGCGACATGCGCGGTTGGCTGAAGGGCTATCCGGCGATGACGCAGCAGCAGCGTGGCTTCGCCGAGTTGGAGGCCGGCTGCGCGGAGATCTCCGAGTACAACCCGGTGCTGGTACCGGGGCTGTTGCAGACCACCGGGTACGCCCGGATGCGGATCGCCTCGGCCCGGCACGTCGACCTGGCCGCGGGCGCGCCCGAGGCCGACGACGACATCGAGACCGAGATCAGGGCCCGACAGGCGAGACAGGCGGCGCTCACCCGGGAGACCGACGCGCCCCGCTACACGGCCGTGTTGGAGGAGACCGCGCTCGGCCACCGGGCCGGGCCGTCCGAGGTGCTCCGCGAACAACTGGCGCAGCTCTGCGAGCTGTCCATGTTGCCGAACGTCACGCTGCACGTGCTGCTCCGGGACACGCCGATCGGTCAGTGGTACCTGCCGCCGACCGCGTTCTCGGTCTATCGGTTCGCCGACCCCCTCGATCCGGAGACGCTCGCCATCGAAGGTGGCTTCACCGACGTCATGTCGACCGAGGCAATCACCCTAAATCGCTATAAAGTGGCGTTCGAGTGGCTATGCACGGCGGCACTCTCCGCGACGGACACCGCTACCTGGCTGATGGAGTCGGCAGGACGGCTGACCGAGGCGGCGAACCCGCCCACCGTGGCGAATGGTCCGGCAACGGCGCCGGCCCAACGCCGCGGATCCTCCGGGCGCCTGACGGGACGTTGAAGCGCCGATCGCCGTCAGGACGTGCGGCGCCACTCGTTCCATTGGCTCACCTCAGGAGCGCAACGATGAACGAGTCCCACAACACGCCATCCGTCCTCGCCCAACTCGCGGACGCACCCTGGCGCAAGAGCACCCGCAGCCAGACCTCCAACTGTGTGGAGGTCGCACCGCTGTCCCCCGGCCCCGCCGCGGTGGCGCTGCGCGACAGCAAAGACCACGCTGGCGCGGTGCTGCTGTTCAACCGGGCCGGTTGGCTCGGGTTCATCTCCGGTGCCAAGAAGGGGCAGTTCGACCTGAACTAGCACGCGGACGTCTCGCGGGGCCGCCGGCAAACATTCCGGCGGCCCCGTCGTCATTCAGCCTCGACGGGCACGGTGAGCAGGGGTCGGATGATCGGCCGGGCCTGCGGTCCAATGGGTGCGTTTCACTTGCTGAGACACAACCCGGGCGTACCATGGACGGGAGTGACGTGGAACTTCCACCGTTCAACCGTCGCGGCACATCCGGAGACCCACATGCGGTTCCTGATCGTTCGCACCGACATTCGAACCGCCGCCGAAACCGAGATCACGGCCGCCCTGGCCGAAGGTCGCCGGCTGCGGGATGAAACCACCAGGCCCGAGGCGCGCCGCCAGGTCGTCCGTGCCGAGGACCGCGACGCCGCGCTGCTGCTGGCCCGGGCGATCGCCACCGTGGGTGCCGTACGGTCCGGCAAGCAGCGGGTCAAGGTACTGCCGCTGAACGGTCCGTGGCACCACCAGGCCCGTCCCAGCGGGCCCGGAACCTGACCCACCACACGTCCGTCGTGGTCGACCGGCTCCCCCGCCGAGTTCCTCCCCAGCCGACCACGACGGCCCGTGTCCCCGGCCCGTGACCGCCGCGGCAACGACGGTCACGGGCCGGGGCCGCAAAAGGAGCGAGCCGCCCTGTTCAGCAGTGCCCGTCAAGCCAGCGGTGAACCAGGAACAGCGCGATCGACGACGGCGGCGGCAACATCAGCCGCTCCGCGCCGACGGCCACCGGCCGGCCGCCCAGGGCCGCCCCGATCTCCTGCCGCGAGAACCAACGCGCCTCAGCGATCTCGGTGGCATCTACCCGCACCGGATGCTCCGGGTCGGCGGTGGCGAGAAAACCCAGCATCAGGGAGCCCGGAAACGGCCACGCCTGGCTGCCCGCGTACGCGATGTCGGCGACCGGAACGCCGACCTCCTCGTGCACCTCCCGCAGCACGGCGGCCTCGGCGGACTCACCCGGCTCCACGTAGCCGGCCAGACAGGAGAACCGGCGCCGCCCCTCGACGCTGGGCCAGGTGACGTTGTTGCCGAGCAGGCACCGCCCGTCCACGCCGTCGACGCCGTCCTGCACCAGCACGATCATCGCCGGGTCGGTACGCGGCCAGACCCGCTCGCCGGTGGAATCCACCCGGGACCAGCCGCCCTCGTCCGCCCTGGTCGGAGCGCCGGTGACCGGGTGATAGAGATGCCGCAGGTGCCAGTTGGTCAGCGCCAGCGCCGTGGTGAACAGGCCCGCGTCGCGGTCGCTGAGCAGATGCCCGACCTGCCGCAGGTGGGCCGACCTCGTGTGCGGCAGGACCGCCAGTGCGGTGTGCACACAGAAGACCGGCACCCCGTCCGGTTCGACGCCAAGGAACATCGCGCCGGTGGCGAGCGCCGGTGGCAGGGTGTCGGCCTCCGCCAGGACCAGCGCCGGCACCGAGGTGTCGGTACGCACCAACGCCCGCCCGCCGGACCCGATGTCGAGGACCAGTACCCGCGCCCCCGCCCACGCCTGCGCCAGCCACCGCAGGTCGGTACGCCGGTGCGCCGTCCGGTCCAGGGTGGCGCGGGCCAGCGGCGGGCCGGACTCACCCCGCCGTTCACTCACGACCACACTCCGCTGCGCCCGTTCATGACGACACGGGAACGGTGTCGATCGGGGCCAGCGTGGCCAGCGACGCCGAGATCCGCTCCGCGTCGCCGAGCACGACGGTGACCGCCCGCGACGGGGCGAGGTACCGGGCGGCAGCCTCGGCGACCTCGTCGACACCAGCCTTCGCCAGCCGAGCAGCGAACTCGGGCAAAGAGTCCAACCGAAGCCCACTGCCGGCGTACGCGCTGACGAACGACGCCAGGCCCGCCTGGGTGGAGATGCCGAGCTGGAGCGTGCCGAGCGCATACTGCCGGGCCTGCTCCAGCTCGTCCGACGTGGGCGGCACGGTGGCCAGCCGGCCCAGCTCATAAGTCGTCTCCAGCAGGGCCGGCGCGGTCACCTCGGTGGCCACCTCGGCGGCGGCCAGCAGCACCGAGCCGGCGACCGAGTGCTGGACCACCGAGTGCGGCCCGTACGTGTAGCCCTTGTCCTCACGGATGTTCTCCACCCAGCGCGAGGAGAAATAGCCACCGAAAATCAGGTTGGCCAGTTGCAGCGCGGCATGGTCGGGGTGCGTACGCGGCACCGCCGGCAACGCCAGCCGCATCGACGACTGCACCGACCCGGGCCGGTCGACCAGCAGCAGTGGTCCGGGCTCCAGCGGCGGAGCGGGCGGCAGATCGGCAGGGTGACCGGCGCCATTCCAGCCGTCTAGGGCCTTCTCGGCCGCGTCCAACGCCCGCTCCGGACGCACGTCGCCGACCAGCACGAGCACCGCACCCGCCGGATGCACCCGCTGTGCGTGCAGCGCACGCAGCGCCGCCGGCCGGACCGCGCTGACCTGCTCCGGCTCCGGCGTCTGGACGGCGTACGGGTGCCGGCCGTAGACCCGCCTGAGCAGGGCCGTACGGGCCAGGTGTGCCGGCTGGCTCCGGGCCACCTGGATGCCGTCCACCAGCCGATTCCGCTCGACTGCCACCCACTTCGCCGGATAGCTGGCGGCGGTGAGCACCTCGCCGAGGATCTCCAGCATCCGGTCCAGCCCGGTAGCCAGGCCGGTACCGGAGATCATCAACCGGTCCGGGTCGAGCCCGGCCGAAAGCCCACCGCCGATCCGCTGCAACTCGGCAGCGATCTGCACGCTGCCCATCGTCGCCGTGCCGGAGAGCAGGGTCTGCGCGAGCAGGTGACCGCGCGCCAGATTGGCCCGCCCGAAGGGCATCCAGAGCCGCAGCTCCACCAGTGGCACCGCCGGCCGACGTACCACGATCACGGTGAGCCCGTTGTCGAGCATGCGCTCGGCCTGCCGCGGCACCTTGAGCCGGCGGGTCGGACCGAGCGGCGGCAACGGCCTCGGTGTCGCGGACGCCGTCACCAGACCCTGCTTCGCTCGCGACTGCGGGGCTCGCAAACCCGGCTCACTCCTCACGCTCAGCCCACACCTTTCGCTCGCGACTGCGGGGCTCGCAAACCCGGCTCACTCCTCACGCTCACCGGGCCCCTCCCGCAATGACCTCGACCGACGCGCGGCGCTCGGGCCGCAGGGTCGCCGCGGCGGCGCGTACCTGATCGTCGGTGACCTCAGCGACGAGTCGGGGCAGCTCACCGAGCAGGCCGGGCTCGCCACGCTGCTGCTCCAGCACCGCCATCCTGAGCGCGCGACCGAGCACCGCGTCGGTGTCGCGCAGCAGGTGAGTGGCCATTCGGGCCTGGGTACGGGTCAACTCGCCGTCGGTGAGCCCATCCGCCGCGAGCCGGTCCAACTCCTCGTCGACGGTGCGCAACACCTTGTCGACGTCGCCGCCGGGCGGCAGATGGGACTGGATCAGCAGGGCCGTGGGATCCCGGACGTCGAACGGGTCCCCCATGAACCCGAGGTAGCCGCCCACGCTGGTCACCGCGCGGTCCCGGTGGACCAACCGCTCGACCAGCCGGGACGCGTCGCCGTCGGTGAGCACCTCGGCCAGCACCACGTACGGCAGGTAGGCGGCGAAGTCGACGACCGGGTCAGGGACCCGCCACGCGGACGCCACCGCAGGCAACGGAGCCAATTGATCGGTGTAGGAGGTGCGCCGTTCGGCACGCAGATCCGGTTCGGCGAAGCTCGGGCGGGCGGGTGCCGGGCGGGCCGGCACGTCGCCGAAGTGCCGCTCGATCAGGGTGACGGCCTCGGCGGTGTCGATATCGCCGCTGACCGCGAGAACCGCGTTACCACTGGCGTAGTAGTGCTGAAAAAAGTCGGCGGCGTCGGTGACGGTCGCGGACTCCAGGTCACCGAAGGAGCCGTAGCCGTCGTGCGCGTTGGGGAACGTGTCGAAGAGGACCGGCGGCAGGGTCAGCCAGGGAAACCCGCCGTACGGCCGGCTGAGCACGTTGACCCGGATCTCCTCCTTGACCACGTCGACCTGGTTGCCCAGGTTCTCCTCGGTCAGCCGGGGGCCGCGCATCCGGTCGGCCTCCAGGAACAGCGCCCGCTCCAGGGCATTGCTCGGCAGGGTCTCGAAGTAGTCGGTGTAATCCAGGTGGGTGGAGCCGTTGAAGGTGCCGCCCGCACCCTGGACATACCGGAAGTGGGCGAGCTTCTCCAGGTTCTCCGAGCCCTGGAACATCAGGTGCTCGAAGAGGTGTGCGAAGCCGGTGCGCCCTTCGGGTTCGGAACGGATTCCGACGTCGTAGACGACCGCCACCCCGATGACCGGGGCACTGCGGTCAGGAGTGAGGACGACCCGCAGGCCGTTGCCGAGGGTGTACCGCTCGACCGGATACCTCGTCGCTGGGATTCTCGCTCTGCGCGTCGGCACGGCTCCGACCCTAACGTCTCGGCGCGCCCGCCGACGGGCCCCCGGGTAGGAAGGACTCCGGTCGCCATCGGTTGGTGACCCGCTGGCCGCTGCGTCACGTGACAGGGGCCGTTCAACCGGAGACGCTGCCGAGACGGTCGACCGGGCCGGGCCCGTACAGGTTGACAAGTCCCGACGGGGCGGCGCGGCCAGGAGTGACGGGCCAGGGCGCGAACGCGACGGCGGTGGCCAGCAGTACCCCGGCGACCGCCACCGCGATCACCAGGAGCAGCTCACGTGCCGCCGAGCCCACCATGGCTGCCCCTCCCCACCTCACACCGGAGCCCCCCGGCCCGTCTCCCCGGGCCCAGCGTCGCCCAGTCGTCCGGCGGTAACAGTCACCCACCCGACGGCAGGACGGCTGATTGCCGACTCAGGAAGCCGCCGCTGGCCTCCAGAGGACCGCGAGGTCCCACAACCCGGGCACCGACAGCACCCTGCGGCGTGGAAAACGAACGGCCGGGCCACCAGCCACGCGGACACGCGCGGTGATGACCCGGCCGGTAGCCGGTGACCTGTGAGGGTCAGACCGGACGGATGTTCTCCGCCTGCGGGCCCTTCTGACCCTGGACGACCTCGAACTCCACCCGCTGGTTCTCGTCGAGGCTGCGGTAGCCGGAGGACTGGATCGCCGAGAAGTGGGCGAAGACGTCCGCGCCGCCGCCGTCGGGGGTGATGAAGCCGAAGCCCTTGTCAGCGTTGAACCACTTGACGGTGCCAATAGCCATGCTTGTTTCGTCTCCTTGACGGAACGTCAACCCCGCACCTGTTGCGGGGTTGAAGAGGTATGTTCCGGACGTAAGTGCCCGGAACGCCTGTCGCTTCTGGTCGCCCCGCCCGGAGATATCCGGACATAACAAAGAGCGCCTGGGGCTACAATCCGCCAGGCGCAAACAGAGCTGGTAACCAAAACTGCAACGCGGGCACTCTACCACGGGTCCGGCACGACGCCACCCTCACGCCAACTCAGGAACCGAGGTCATCAACGCGACCAGTCCGTCGGCGTCAAGGAGGTCCGCCGGTCGGACGGTAACCCCGTCCCGCACGTAGTGGAAGGCCGCGCCGACCCGCTCCACCGACACGCCGGCCAACTCGGCCCAGGCCAGCCGGTAGACCGCCAACTGCACGGCGGCGACCTCGGCCGACGTCCCGCCCGGGCGGGCACCGGTCTTCCAGTCCACCACGTCGAAGCGGTCGCCGGGACGACGGAACACCGCGTCCATCCGGCCGCGTACCACCACGCCGCCGAGCACGGTGGCGAACGGCACCTCCACCTCGACCGGCGTACGGTCGGCCCACTCGCTGTCCAGGAAGCGCCGCTGAAGTTCGACCAACTCCTCGTCCGGCGCGGCGTCGGCATCCGCCGCACCCGGCAACTCGTCGGTGTCGAGCAGCCGGTCCGCCCCGAACCGCTGCTCCAGCCAGGCGTGAAACGCGGTGCCCCGGCGGGCGTACGGGTTGGGCTCGGTGGGTAACGGGCGGCGTAGCGCCCGGGCCAGCGCCGCCGGATCCCGGCGCAACGCCACCACCTGCGTCACCGACAGGTGCGCGGGCAGCGCCACGTCGACCGGACCGCTGTGCCGGCTGAGCTCCGCCCGCTCGGCGAGCAGCAGGTCGGCCTCGCGTCGCCACCGGGCCACCTCCGGATCCGCGGCGGTCTCGTCGTCCGACCGGTCGGTGTCGCCCTCGGTCAGGAAGCGACGCACCAGCGCCGCCGCCCCGGTCAGCGTCGGCCGACGGACGCCGAGCGGATCGGCCGGCCACTCGGCCCGCAGCACCACCTCGGCCGTCGGGTTCACCGCGTCCGGCGTCGGCTCCGGCGCCCACTCGTCGACTAGCTGGCCGGATCCGGCGTGCAGGCATACGTCGTGTACCTCGCGCAGCAGCGCCGACGGCCCGCGCGGGCGCTTGGTGCCCTCACCCCACCAGTGACCGGAGCAGAGCAGCAGGCGACGCGGGCGGGTGACCGCGACGTACGCCAGCCGCCGCTCCTCCCGCTCGTCGTGGGCCCGCCAGGCGTCGGTGAAACCCTCCACCGCCCGGGCCACGCCACGCTGGTCCTCGGCCTCGGCCAAGACCAGTTCCGGCAGCCCGTCGACGTCACCGCGCAGCGGAAACGGCAGCACGCCCAGCCCGCCGAGCCAGTGGTCGGAGTTGCGGACCAGCCCGGGCCACACCCCCCGACTCAGCCCGGCCACCGCCACCACGTCCCACTCCAGCCCCTTGGCGGCGTGTGCGGTGAGAATCTGCACCGCGCCCTCGACCACCTCCACCTCGCCCGGAGCTAGACCACGCTCCTCGTCCTCGGCAGCGGTGAGATAGGCCAGGAAACCGGCGAGCGTGGCGCTCGGCGACTCCCCGCTGAACCGGGCGGCCACGTCACCCAACGCGTCCAGGTGGCCGCGGGCCAGACCGGCGTCGCCGGCACCGTCCCGGCCGGCCCGCACCGCCACCTCCACGTCCAGGCCGGTGGTCCGCTCCACGTCCGCAATCAGTTCCGGCAGGGACTGGTCCAACCGGTAGCGGAGCAGGCCCAGTTCCCGGGCGTACGCGCGCAGCCGGGCGTACCCCTCGGCCGAGTACGCCTGCGCGGGACCCAGGTCGGCCAACGCCTCCACCAGGGTCGCCTCGTCGAGACGGTCCGTGGCGATCTCCGGTGCGCCGTCGTCGGCCAGCTTGCGGCGAGCCCCCGCGATGGCCTTCGCCCGGCGGTGCAGCGCGACCAGATCACGCGGCCCGATCCGCCATCGAGCACCGGTCAGCAGGCGCAGCAGCGCCGCACCGTCGGTCGGATCGGCCAGCACCCGCAGGGTGCACACCACGTCGCGTACCTCAGGGGTGTCCAGCAGGCCACCCAGCCCGACCACCTCGACCGGCAGGCCACGCTCACGCAACGCCGAGGCGATCGCCGGGATCTGGCTACGCAGCCGGACCAGCACCGCCGTGGTGGGGCGCAGCGTGACCGGGACCTGCTCGGGCAGCGCACCCGACATCCCGGCCGCGCCTCGCCAGGCGGCCAGCAGACTGTCGGCGATCCAGTCGGCCTCGTCGGCGTACGTAGGTAGCAGCGCGCAGTGCACCGTGCCGGCCGCCGCGCCACGCGGGCTGCGATGCGGGATCGGGTCGTCGACGCTGAGCGCGGCGTGCAGCTCGGGCACCCGCGCTCCAGCGGCGCGCAACGGGGTCGCCAGCGCGTTCGCCGTGGCGAGGATCTCTGGGCGGTTGCGCCAACTCGTGGTCAACCCGAGCACCCGGGCCGGCTCGCCGTCGGCGCGGGCGAACTCGGTCGGGAAGCGGTCCAGGGTACCGGCGCTGGCCCCGCGCCAGCCGTAGATCGACTGGCAGGGGTCGCCCACCGCGGTCACCGGATGCCCCCCGCCGAACAACGCGCCGAGCAGCACCACCTGGGCGTGGCTGGTGTCCTGGTACTCGTCGAGCAGCACCACCCGGTAGCGACTGCGCTCGATCTCGCCCACCGCCGGATGGTCCCGGGCCACCCGTGCGGCGCGGGCGAGTTGGTCGGCGAAGTCCATCGCCTCGAAGTCGTCCTTGCGCTGGGCGTACGCGCGCACCAACGGCAGCAGCTTCAACCGGGTCTGCTGGAGCGCGAGGGCCTTGCGCACGTCGGCGTAGATGCGTCCCGGCCGCGACTGCAGGTCGGCGAAGAACCGGCCGGTCCAGGCGGCCAGCTCGTCCGGGTCGACAAGGTGCTCGTCCAGTTCGCCGGCGAGCGCCAGCACGGCGTCGGTGACGGTGCTCGGCATCCGGTCCACCGCGGACATGTCACCGTCGTAGTTGCGCACGATCAGGTCGACCAACTGCCAGCGGGAAGCCTCGGTGAGCAGCCGGGTGGAGGGCTCGTAGCCGGCGCGGAGCCCGTGCTCGGTGACGATGCGTCCGGCGTACGAGTGGTAGGTCGCCACCGTCGGTTCACCGGCGAGGGGATCGTCGAACGGATCACGCCCACGCCGGCCGAGCCGACGGACGAGCTGGTCGAGCCGGGTACGCACCCGGTGCGCCAGCTCACCGGAGGCCTTGCGGGTGAAGGTGAGCCCGAGCACCTGCTCCGGCCGGACGTACGAGTTGGCGACCAGCCAGACCACCCGGGCGGCCATCGTCTCGGTCTTGCCCGAACCGGCACCGGCGACCACCAGCAGCGGCTGCACCGGAGCCGAGATGATCGTCGCCTGCTCCCCCGTCGGGGCCGGCAGTCGCAGCAGCTTCGCCAGCTCCACCGGCGTGTACCGGGGGCCGGCGTCGGCTGCCCGGGGCGCCGGCGCGGCGGGGTTGAACAGGGCGGGCTGGGTCACGGCTCGACCACCTGTCGCCCCTGCCCCGACACCGGGCAACTGGTGCGCACCGGGCAGACCCGACATTTGGAGTTGGCGACGGCGGCGAAGGTCGCCGCGGCCATCGTGTCGGCGGTGCGGCGGACCAACGCGGTGGCCCAGCCGGCCTCGGGCCCATCGGAGGCCGCCGGCTGGGCCTGCTCCCGGGCGTCCCTCGCGCCGGTGCCGAGCTGCACCAGGGCCGCCCCGCCGGGCTCGTCGCCGAACTCGCCGAACGCCCCCGCCTCCACCGCCGCCTGATACGCGCCCAGCTGCGGATGCTCGGCCACCTCGCGCTCGGTGACGGCGGTCGACTTGCCGGTCTTCAGGTCCACCACCACCAGCCGGCCAGCCGCGTCGACCTCCAGCCGATCCACCCGACCGACCAGCTCGACCGGCCGGTGCGGGTCGTCGAGGCGTACCGCGAACTCGTGCTCGATGGCGAGCAGCCGGCGCGGGTTGGCGGCGAGCCAGCGCAGCAGCTTGTCGACCATCGCCTCGGCGCGGGCCCGCTCGGGCCCGACCATCCAGCGAGCCGCCAGCTCGATCACGTCGAACCGGGCGGCCACGTAGTCGAGCAGCGTACTCCGGTCGGCGCTGGCGTCCTCGGCGAGCATCGCCGCCGCGTGCACCAGATTGCCGACCCCCTGCGCGGTGCTGGCCGGTGCGCTGCCGCCGTGCCGTTCCAGTAGCCAGCGCAGGCTGCACCGCAATGCGCTCTCCATCGCCGACGGGGTGACCCGGACCGGCTCCCCCTCGCCCGCCAGCGGGCGGTCGTCCGACAGGGGCCGCAACCCCCACCAGTCGTCGGGATGCGCACCGGAGACTCCGGCGGCGGCCAGCCGGGCCAGCTCCGTCGCCGCCGCGCGCCGCCGGGCCACCGGTGCCGCCGGGTCGGCGACCGCGGTACGCAGCTCCGCCACCAACGCGGGCAGCGTGAGCGCCCGGGGCGGCCGGCTCAACGGCAGCCGGCGCGGTCCGGCCGCTTCGGCTCCGGGCCCGCCGTCCGGACCGGACCCGCCGTCCGGACCGGACCCGCCGTCCGGACCGGACCCGTGGGTGGGGCCGAGTTCATAGAGGAGGCGGCTGGGCTGTTCCTCGTGGTCGTCGCCGCCGACCGCCGCCGAGGCGACCGCGCTGACCAGCAGCCGCCGCCGGGCCCGGGTCACCGCGACGTGGAACAGCCGCCGCTCCTCGTCGAGCAGCGCGGAGGTCTGGCCTACCAGGTTCGCCGTCGCGCCGGTGCCGTCCGACCGGCCGGCCAGCACGTCGACCAGCCGTTCCGAGCCGAGCAGACTGCCGCGCAGCCGCAGATCCGGCCAGACGCCCTCCTGCACTCCGGCCACCGCGACCAGGTCCCACTCCAGACCCTTGGCGGCGTGCGCGGTGAGCAGCCGAACGGCCTCGCCGCGGTCAGCGGTCGGTGCGAGGGTGTCGGCGGGCAGTTCCTGACCGAACACGTGATCGAGGAAGACCTCGGTACGAGCGCCGGGCAGCCGATCGGTGAAGCGGGCCGCGGCGTCGAAGAGCACCATCACGGCGTCCAGATCACGGTCGGCCGCCTCAGCCCGGCGGCGACGGGCGAGATCGCCCTCGTCGGCCACCGCCGGCCCACGGGTCAACGCGGCCGACCACAGCTCAGCCAGCCCGCTGGCCCGCCAGACGGCCCAGAGGACCTCCTCGGCGGTGGCGCCCACCCGCGAGGCCGCCTCCCGGGCCACGGCCAGCAGGCCGGCAACCGTCTGTGCCGGCTCGGCCCAGCGCCGCTCGACGCCGGCCAGCTCGGCCGGATCGCGCAGCGCCTCGACGATCAGCTCCCCGGAGGGCCGGCGGTCGCCACCGGCCAGGGCGAGTGCCCGCAGACCCTGCCGGAGCCGCCGCTCGGCCAACGGGTCGGCGCCGCCGAACGGCGAGTGCAGCAGCGTGACGGCGGACTCCTCGTCGAGCCGCTCCGGCTCCAACGCGCAGCGCAGCAGGAGCAGCAGCGGCGCGACCGCCGGTTGCAGGTGCAGTGGAAGGTCCTCGCCGTGTACCACCGTCGGCACTCCGGCCGCGTGCAGCGCCCGGCGCAGACCGGGCAACTGCCGGGCGGTGGAGCGAACCAACACCGCCATCCGCACCCAGGGCACCCCGCCGAGCAGGTGCGCCTCACGCAACGCGTGCGCCAGCCAGGCCGCCTCGCTGGTGGCCGAGGAGAATGTGCGTACCTCAAGGGCGCCTGGTGGGGCGTCCGGCAACGCACGTAGCTGCCGGTGCGCCGCCGGGCCGCGTAACCGCCGGGCCAACCGCGCGGAGGCCCCCAGCAGCCGCTCACCGGCGCGATAGCTGGTGGTCAGCAGCACCTGCGCGGCGGGCGCGCCGGAGGCGGTACGAAACCGGTGCGGGAAGCTCGCCACACCACCCGGGTCGGCACCCCGGAAGGCGTAGGTGGAGGAGTCGGGATCGGCGAAGGCCACCAGCGGGGTGCCACCGCCGGCCACGACGTCCAGCAGGCCGAGCTGCGCGGGGTCGCTGTCGGCGAGCTCGTCCACGTAGACGTGCGCCAGCCGGCGCCGCTCGGCGTAAAGTAGCTCCGGATCGTCGTGCAGCAGCCCGGTGGCCGACCGCACCAGCTCCGCCGGGTCATATGCGACCGAGCCCCGGTTGGCCACGTCACGCAGGGCCAGCACGGCGACGTACTGCCGGAGGAACCGGGCTGCGGCCGGCCAGTCGGCACGGCCGAGCCGCTCACCGAGCCGGGCCAACCCGACCGGACCCAACCCACGCTCGGCGGCACGCATCATCAGGTCACGCAGCTGGGCGGCGAACGCCCGGGTACGCAGCGCCGGTCGTAGGTCCTCCGGCCAGCGGACCGGGTCGCCGCCGGACTGCTCGCCGGGTTCCTCGCCGACCACGTCCAGCAGCTCACGAATGATCAGATCCTGCTCCGGGCCGGTGAGCAACCGGGGCGACGGCTCACCCCGCTCTGCGGCGGCGCGTCGCAGCAACCCGAAGGCGTACGCCGGAAAGGTCCGCACCAGCGGCTCGCGTAACACCCGCTGCCCGTTCGCGGCGATCCGCGCCTCGATCCGGTGCCGCAGGTCACCGGCACCACGCCGACTGAAGGTGAGCACCAGGATCTGCTCCGGGTCGACCCCTTCGCCGACTCGCGCGGCGACCGCCTCCACCAGCGTGTGGGTCTTGCCGGTGCCCGGTCCACCGAGGACGAGCATCGGCCCGTCGGTGTGCGCCACGACCTCCGCCTGCCACGGATCGGCCAGACCAGCAGCGGCCTCCGGGCCGACCTGACCGGCACCAGCCTCCGGGCCGACCTCGCCCGGGACGGTCTGGAGCTGCACCGGATCCGGGGGCGGCCCGGCGGACGAGCCACTCCCCTGGGTCGGCCCCACGGGCCGACGCACCAACCGGTACGCCTGCATCCCGACATCCCATCACGGCCCTGCGACACCACCCGACGCGCCACACCCGCGAGGGCACGTACACCTGGTGGCCGGCTCCGGCTCGTGCCCGGCGGCGCGACCAGGATGGCGGTCAGGCGAGGCGGAAATCGATGACGTCGAGGGCACTCGGGACGGTGTCGGTCAGCCGGAGCAGGTCGAAGCCGGCGGGTTTGAGGAAGGTCTGGTCGGTCAGACTGCGCAACCAGTCCAGCAGCGGACCGTAGAAGCCGTCAGTGTCCACCAGCACCATGGGCTTGTGGTGCAGGGCCAGCGTGGCGGTGGTCCAGACCTCGAAAAGCTCATCGAGGGTGCCGAGCCCACCGGGAAGGGTGAGGAAGGCGTCCGACTTGTCGATCATGACTGTCTTCCGGCTGGCCATCGAGTCGGTCACGAGCAGTTCGTCGGAGGCCAGGTCAGCGACCTCCAGGTCGACCAGCGATTGTGGGATGACGCCGACCGTTCGCCCGCCCGCTGATCGTGCGCCGTTGACCAGCGCGCCCATCATTCCGACGCAACCGCCACCGCTGACCAGGGTGTGCCCGCGCCGGGCGACCTCCGCGCCGGTGGCGGCGGCGAGGTCGAGCCATCGCTGGTCGAGAGTTCGGGAGGAGGCGCAGAAGACGCAGATGGCGGCCACCGGTCAGCGCTCCGTGGAGTCGTCGGCCGCGGCCTGCTGGTCCGCGGCCGTCCGGGCGACGGCTTCCTCGCGTACCGCCTCCTGCTCGGCGCTGATGGCCGCCTCGGCCTCCACGATGTGCCGCACCGCCGCCGCCACGTCGTCGGTGACGCAGATCAGTTCCAGGTCGACCGGACCGATCTTCCCTTCCGCCGCCATCGTGTCACGCAGCCAGTCGACGAGGCCCCGCCAGTACTCCGCGCCCATCAGCACCACCGGGAACCGGGTGACCTTGCCGGTCTGCACCAGGGTGAGCGCCTCGAAGAGTTCGTCCATGGTGCCGAAGCCGCCGGGCAGCACGACGAACGCCTGCGCGTACTTGACGAACATGGTCTTGCGGGCGAAGAAGTAGCGGAAGTCGATGGCCAGGTCGACCCAGTCGTTGATGCCCTGCTCGAAGGGGAGCTCGATGCCGAGGCCGACGGACTGGCCGCCCGCCTCGCTGGCTCCCCGGTTGGCGGCCTCCATGACGCCGGGCCCACCGCCGGTGATCACCGCGTACCCGGCTCGGGCCAGCGCCGCGCCCAGCGCCTCCGCGAGCTGACACTCCGGGCTGTCCGGTTTGCTACGGGCCGAGCCGAAGACGCTGACCGCCGGCGGCAGGTCGGCGAGGGTGTCGAAGCCCTCGACGAATTCGGAGAGGATGCGCAGCGCCCGCCAGGCGTCCTTGGTCTTCCAGTCCGCGCGCGCCCGGGAGTCCAGCAAACCTTGATCGGCGGTGCTGGAAGTGATCGAATGGCGACGGAAAGTGACGGCGCCGCGGTGCCGCTCCTGTCCTGGTTCGCGGCGGTTGCTCTGGGTCATGGAAGCAACCGTAGTGGAGTCCGGCCGGAGAACCTGGCAGACACAACGTGATCTTGTGCAACCAACTCGCTTGCCCGTACGTCTTACTGTTCAGATACCGGGTATGCCCAGCGCGCGGCTTCGGGGGAGGAGACAGCGTGATCAACAACAACGAACGGATCCGGATCCGGCGCCAGATGCAACGACGCATCCGCGACGTGGTGGCCGAGCGCCGCCGCACCCGTCTGCTCGAGAAACCACCCGAGCCACCCGTCGAGCCCAGCGCCGACCCCCAGCTGAGCACCGCCTGAACCAGTTCGCCGGCCACTGAGACAGGCGAGCCCGAGCGGCGTCCTCAGGCGGGAGCGAGCCAGCGGTGCAGGGTGGCCGCGCCGTCACGGATCTTGCCGATCTCGACGTGCTCGTCCGGATGGTGGGCCAGGTTCGGGTCACCCGGACCGAAGTTCAGCGCGGGGATCCCCATCGCGGCGAACCGGGCCACATCGGTCCAACCCAGCTTGCCGATCGGCGCGGCACCCACCGCCGCCACGAACTCGCGGGCAGCCGCGGCCTCCAACCCGGGCATGGCACCCGGCGCGGTGTCGGTCACCACCAGCTCCCAACCCGCGAGAACCTCGCGCAGATGTGCCTCCGCCTCGGCCGGCGTACGGTCCGGCGCGAAGCGGTAGTTGACCTCGATCTCGCACCGGTCCGGCACCACGTTGCCGGCCACCCCACCGTTGATCCGCACCGCGTTCATCCCCTCGCGGTACTCGCACCCGTCGATGGTCACCCGCCGTGCCCGGTACTCCGACAGCCGACGCAACACCTCGCCGGCACCATGCACCGCGTTGACCCCGTGCCAGGAACGGGCCGAGTGGGCCCGGACCCCGGTCGTCACCACCGTCGCCCGCATGGTGCCCTGGCAGCCGGCCTCCACGACGCCGTACGTCGGTTCGAGCAGCAGCGCGAAGTCGGCCGCCAGCCACTCGGGGTGCGCCTCGGCCACCAGGTGCAACCCGTTGTACCTGGATTCGATCTCCTCTGCCTCGTAGAAGAAATACGTGACGTCGTAGCGCGGGTCGGGCCTGGTCGCCGCCAGGTGCAGTGCGAAGGCGACCCCGGACTTCATGTCCGAGGTGCCGCAGCCGTACATCAGGTCGCCGCGCAGCGTCGACGGGAAATTGTTGTTCAGCGGCACCGTGTCCAGGTGCCCGGCCAACACCACGCGGGAACTGCGACCCAGGTCGGTACGCGCCATCACCGTGTTGCCGTGCCGGTAAGTGCTCAGGTGCGGCACCACCCCCAGGACCTCCTCGACGCAGTCGGCGATGACCTTCTCGTTGAGAGACACGGACTCGATGTCCACCAGCGCGCGGGTCAACGCCACTGGATCGGCGAGGACCTCGGGGGTAAGCGGGTTCTCCATGGTCCGCACGGTACCGTCACAACCGGCGACCGCGGGACGCGAGCCGTCGGCGAAGCGCGAGGAAGTGAGCTTGCGAGCCTCGCAGTCGCGAGCAGCAGCAAGCGCGCATGGGATCGAGAGGTGAGTAAGTGACGTCCACACAATCCGCGTGGGGCATCGGCCTGGCCACCGTCACCGCCGACGACCAGGTGCTCGAAACCTGGTACCCGACCGGCAAGCTCGGCCTGGGCGAGCTGCCGCTGGTCGCCGGGGAGGACGAGGCCGACGTGCTGGACCTCCCACCAGCCGCGATCGGCGACCGGGCGCTGCCGGGGCTGCGTACCGTCCAGGTGATCACCGTCATCGGTTCGATGGACGATCCGATCAAGGACGCGGCCGACGCGTACCTGCGGCTGCACCTGCTCTCCCACCGCCTGGTGCGACCCAACGAGATCAACCTCGACGGCATCTTCGGCAAGCTCGCCAACGTCGCCTGGACCTCGGCCGGCCCGTGCCCGCCCGAGCGGGTGGACGAGCTGCGCGTCATCGAACGGGCTGCCGGCCGCCACCTGTGCGTGCACGGGGTCGACAAGTTCCCTCGGATGACCGACTATGTCGTCCCGTCGGGGGTACGGATCGCCGACGCCGACCGGGTCCGCCTCGGCGCGCACCTCGCCGCCGGCACCACGGTCATGCACGAGGGCTTCGTCAACTTCAACGCCGGCACGCTGGGCACCTCGATGGTCGAGGGGCGGATCGTGCAGGGCGTGGTGGTGGGCGACGGCTCCGACGTCGGTGGCGGCGCCTCCATCATGGGCACCCTCTCCGGCGGCGGCACCGACAAGGTGCGCGTCGGGGAACGCAGCCTGATCGGCGCGAACGCCGGCGTGGGCATCTCGCTCGGCGACGACTGCGTGGTCGAGGCCGGTTGCTACATCACCGCCGCCTCGAAGATCAGCCTGCCGGGCGGTCGGGTGGTCAAGGCCCGCGAGCTGTCCGGCGTGGACGGGCTGCTCTTCTGGCGCAACTCGGTCACCGGCGCGCTGGAGGCCCGGCCGCGTACCGGCCGGGGCATCGAGCTGAACGCCGCCCTGCACGCCAACGACTGACCGGAAGAAGGGCCCTTCCTAGCGACTGGCGCATAGGGAGGGCCCTTCTCAACTCTCCGGTGCCCGGTGGTGGTCCCGGCGGACGGCCGGGACCACCACCGCGATTCACCGCAGGCGGTACGCCTGGATGATCCGCTGAGTCACCGTGTTGCCACCGGTGTCTCGGGCGCTGGCCCGCAGCGAGACGTGACCGTCGGTCCGCGGGTGCTGCACGGTCGCCTGCCAGCCGTCACCGGCCTTGCGCACCTTCGCCGTCTTCCAGCGCTTCCCGCCGTCGTAGGAGACCTCGACCTTCAACGACACGATCTTCGCTGCCGGGGCACCCGGCTGGCGCGGCACCGCGACCGGAATCACGAAGGACCGGCCTGCCGGAGCCGTATTACGCGCGTCCAACCGCGGCGTGAACCTGATCGCCGAGGCGGGTAGCACCACCGGATCGTCGCCCCGCGCATGCCGGGACCTGAAGGTCCAGGTGGTGGCGACCTCGGTGCTCAGGTCGGTGAGGCTGCGCGTCGCCGACGTCTCCAGACGGTACGTGGCGCGCCCGGCGGGCACCTCGAACCGCCCCCAGCCGGGCTCCGGAAGCTCCTCGACCAGCTTGCCGTTGCGGTACAGGGCGGTGCGTGAGCTGTCAGTCATCGAGCCACCCACGTGCCCCGCCGCGTCGCCGTGCATCGATGCCGCCAGCGTGATCACGTCACCCTGCCGGGTCAGCCCGTCACCCGGCCAGTCTGACTTCGGGAAGGCCGGCCCGTACGGCGCGCCGCTCCAGGTGTCCTGGTACTTCTGGCCGGCACGGTAGCCAATCGGGTTCGACCACAGCATGGCCCCTATCTCCGGCCACTGACCGGTGGTGGGCGTACCGAACGCCAGGTCGGTGCTCCACCGCACGCCCCTGGTGTTGTAGTACTCGACCCGCTGCCCGGGCACCACGACGGGCAGCACCATCGCCCAGCCACCGAGATCCGGTTCGAAGACGGCGTAGACCAGCCGCTCCGCGATGGTGTCCGGGTAGCCGTCCCGGAACGTCTGCGTGACGGTGGCCAGGTCCTTGCTCCGGTAGTGCTTCGTCAGCCCGTTGGGCAGCCGGCCCGGGACTCTTTCGGCCAGGCCGTAGAAGTACGGGCTGCTGGCAGCGTCCCGATCGGCGAACTGGCAGGTGATCGTGGTGACGAACTTCTCCGCCGCTCCCGGCCGGCCGAGCTGCCCGGTGTACAGGCCGCCGAATCTGTCGGCAACCACGCCGATGCTGGCCGAAACACCCTCCTCGACCAGGAAGGTCACGTCGACCGCGAGGATCGCCAGCTTCGCCGACCGGTCCGGCACCGTCATCCGTACCGGCCCCGCGTCGCGCGCGTCTACCGTGACCGCTGTGTCCCTCTCGACCAGCAGTTCGGGTTGGGCCAGCAACGTCGCGCCCTCCTCGTTCGGTTCGAGCAGGTAGCTGGCCAGCCCGTACCGGCCCTTGGGTACGCGCATCTCGGCGGTGCCGTCGGGGTCGTACACGAGGATCTCGTTGAGGTCGGCGAGCCCGATCAGGAAGGTCGCGTAGTCCACCGGGGCGGTACCGGAGCGGTCCCGGTGGCGGACGGTGAGCGTGTAGCTCTCCACCTCCTTGTTGACGGCGAGCGGAGAGTTGACCACCGTGTCGCCGGAACGGGCGACGATCCGACCGGTGTAGTGACCGTCCGGTCCGTCGACACCGGTGTCGGCGGTGACCGAGGCCGAGGCCGTGCCGCCGGCGGGCACCACGACGCGCTGCGCGCTCAACTCGAACATCCCGGCCGGGGCCGGTTCGCCGCCGGGTCCGGTGACCATGACGGTGAGATCGAGGGTGAGCGGGTCCACACCAGTGTTCCGCCAGGTCAGCTCTTTGGTGATCGGCTTGTCGTCGTCATGCGGCCAGAGCGCGCGGCCGAACGAGATGCTCGCCGGTTCGCTGACCAACGACTGGGTGAACGCCCGTGCCACGTCGACCCGACCTGCCCCCTGTTGGTACCCGGTCAGCTCGGGGTGCGCCAGCGCCGAGGCCATCAGGATGCTCTTGAGCTGCTCCGCCGTCGCGTCACCACGCTGTTCGGCGAGCAACGCCGCCGCCCCGGCGACGTGCGGCGCGGACATCGACGTGCCGGAGAGTGAGACGTACTGCTCTCCGACCGGGTCGCCTAGCAGCGTGCCCTGCCCCCGAGCCGCGACGATATCCACTCCCGGCGCGGTGATCTCCGGCTTGAGCCCGTCGTCACCGACCCGCGGACCCTGGCTGGAGAAGTAGGCGAGTTCGTCGTCCCGGTCGACCGCGCCGACCGCGAGCGCGGCGTCCGCGCTGGCCGGTGAGCCGATCCTGCCCGCCCGGCCGGCGTTGCCGGCCGAGATCACGAAGAGCGCCCCGGTCTGCGCGGTGAGGGTGTTCACCGCCTCCTCCAGCGGGTCGACCTCGGGGGTGTCCGTTCCGCTCAGGCTGAGGTTGACCACGTCGGCCCCCGCGTCGCCGGCCGCCCAATGCATACCGGCCAGGATGGCCGACTCGGGGCAGCCGGACTCCTCGCAGACCTTGCCGGAGACCAGGGTCGCGTCGGGTGCCACGCCCCGGTAGCTTCCGGCCGAGGCGGCGCCGCTCCCGGCGATGATCGAGGCGACGTGGGTGCCGTGCCCGACCACGTCGCCCGGGTCGGTCTCCTCGGTGAAATTCTGCGCTTCGGCTACTCGACCGACCAGGTCGGGATGCGCGGCGTCGACACCGGTGTCCAGCACCGCCACGCGTATCCCCTGGCCGGTGTAGCCGGCCTGGTGCGCGGCGGGAGCGCCGATCTGCGGCACGCTGTGCTCCAGCGTCAACTGTCGCCGACCGTCGAGCCAGACCCGCTCGACACCCCCCGCCGCGTCGAGCCGGGCACCACCGTTACCGGCGAGGCCGGCCCAGACCTGGCCGGTCCGCTGCTTGTCGGCCGTCGCGGCGACACCGCCGATGGCCGCCAGGTCACGGGTGACGGTCACCCCGTCCGGTGCTCCGGCCCGGCGCGCCGCCGACCCGTAGGTCATCAGCAGGGGCAGGTCGTCGCGGTGCGCGTCGTCGTAGCCGGCGGCGATCAGCCCGGCCACGTCGAAGAGCCGGCGGTCGACCCGGCGGTCGCGGATCAGCGGCAGCGCGTCCTGCGGCACCACCCAGAGGTGGTCATCCATCCGCTGGGTCAGGAAGCGGATGCCGGCACGTCCCTCGGCCGGGCGGACGCTCGCCGCGCCGGCCGTGTTCACCGTCACCCGATCACCGGTGATCAGGGTGACGGTGCTCGCATGGTCGCCGGCCGCCGGTTGCCCGGCCGTGCGATGGGCCGACGGCGCCGCCGTCGGCCGGGTTGGTGCGGCTGTCGCCGCCGCCGGTACGCCGAGCGCCAGACCCAGCACGAGTCCGATGGCGGTCAGTCTGCTCTTTCGTCGCAACTGATCCTCCTTGGTGGAGCGTCTATGTCGATGAGTGACATCCATCGACTTTCATCAGCATTGCATACTGAGTATGCATTGAGGAGTCTGAACTTCGACCAAATTGAGTACTCGTCGCTACCGGAGACGGCTGACGGAGCGGGTCGACACCAGCGGAGTCGACGACCACGAGGGGTGCCGGGCCGCGCTGCGGGAGCCACTCGGCGAACTCGGCGAGGAGGCCGGGTGCAGGTCGGCCCCAACGTGCAACTTCTCAACCCCACCCACCCAGGCGAGCCGGAGCCGCGCCGAAGCAAGTGGAAGCCGGCACGAGCCATCACGATCGGGACAACGCCTGGCTGGGTGGCGGCGCGATCATCCTCGCCGGAGTCACCGTGGGTGAGAAGACCGTTGTCGGCGCAGGCGCCGTGGTAACCCCGGATTTACCCGCCAACGTCGTCGCAGTCGGCAACCCGGCACGCCTCGTACGCCGGGTCGGCTAACCGCAGGAAAGTCCCTACCTGCGCAAACACCTCCGCCGCGAGTGGCGCCAGACCCAACATGTCAGGCACTCTGGGTAGCACGGGCGTTACCGGGAGGCTTGCCATGAGCGGTCGAATCCTCGAACTGCGCGTACACGGAGTGTCGAACACGCCGCCCGCCGATGCTCTCGGCCTGACGACGGAGCCGACCGGCGAGGCACCCCAGCCACGGCTGGTCGCCGGCGGTCCGGTAACCGGCTTCTACCGCTCCGCCACCACCGCCCCCCTCGACCCGATCGTCGTCGAGGCGTACAGCTGGGGGCAGTTGACCTCCGGCGCGCGGACCGCCCGCGACGTGGAGCGGGCCCTGTGGACGCTGCTGCTGCCCTTCACCCTCGCCAACGTGGCACTGCACGCCCGGCCAGGGATACCACCCGATCCCACCACCGAGCGGCTGGCCAGCCGGTCCGGGACAACCGCCTGGCTCATCCGGCTCTTCTGCCTCACCCTGACCGCAACACCCGTGCTCGCGATGACCGGTGTCGGCGTCGACCTCATCGGCTGGCAGTGCGTCGACGAGAGCTGCCTGCGCCGCGTCCCCGGGCCGTGGGAATTCCTCGCCGGACCCTGGTGGCAGCAGGGCGGACGGGCACTCGCGGTCGGCCTGACCGTACCGCTCGCCCTGATCGCGGTGCTCGGCGTCGTCGCCTGGCGGACGTACCAGTACGAGTCGGTGATGCCCGCCGACCCGACGACGAATCCACCGGGTCGCGGCATGCCGGCGCCGGTCGACGCCGACGTGCCGACCAGCCAACCGGTCGGGGAGGCACCGACCCTGCCCGAACCACAATCCGGCCCACCCGCCAACCCACTAGAGGACCCGACGTTCTGGTGGGGCGAGGGACAGCTTCGCCGCGCGGCCGTGCTGCACCTGTGCACGGCGACAGCGGTGGCGGCCGCCGTCCCCCTGGGTACGGTCGCGGTACTGGACCCCCCGCACGGGGCGCGGGCCGTCGTCGCCTGGTCCGCCGGGGCGGCGCTGGTCGCCGTCCTGGTGATCACGCTCGTCGCCATCGGCCGGCCCTTCCTGACCCGGCGCGACGGGGCAACCCCGCTCGGCCCGTGGAGCATCGCGGTCATCGTCCTCACCGGAGTCGGCCTGGCCGGCACCGTGGCGGTGCTGATGCTGCCAGACGGGGCCGCCGGCACCCCGCTGGCCCAGCTACGCCCACCTGCGGGCTGCGTCGACGACCCGGCTCTGCCAGGTTGCCTGGTGGACCGGTCCCTGCCCGGCTTCGACCGTATCCTCGCCTGGCTGGGCACCGGTCAACTGCTGCTGCTCATGGCGGTCGGAGCGACCGCCCGCTCCGGGCGACGTGGTGGCGCCGCCCCTGCCGCCGCCACAGCGCTGATCGCCGTCGGCGCCGCCTGGAGCCACGGTTGGCTGCCCGCCGCCCCGCCGGCACCACTGGAAGTGTGGCAGCTCACCCTGCCGCTGCTGGTCCTCGCCGCGACCGGCCTACTGCTGCCCAGGACCCGACCCACCGCCGTGACACAACCCCTGGAACCACACACCGACCTGGCCTGGCGCGGCCGGGCACCAGCCGTCATCGCCGGCTTCGGCTGGCTGCTCTGCCTCGCGTACAGCACGGGGCTGATCTACTGGGTCGCCGACCGACTCAACGGCGGCACCACGCCCGGCGACCGATCCCCGGTGGTCCCGCCGACCCCGGTGATCTGGGCCGGGCTGAGCTTCAGTGTCGCGCTGCTCCTCCTCGCCCTGGTCGCCGGCCGTGCCGTCGTGCTCTACGGCCGGCTGCGTCGCGAGGAGTACGCCGAACTGAGAGCACGCGGCGGTCGGCTGTCCGCGCACGACCTGCGCCGTGGCCGGGACGTCAGCACCCACCAGGCGTTGCACCGGCTGGTCGGTGAACACGCGCTCCGCCTGGCCGGCTGGTACGCCGGCACGATGGCCGTCCTCGCCGGCCTCGGCTGCGTCGCCGCCCTCTCCTCCGCCCGCCCGCAGACGATAGCCACAGGCGGCACCACCGCCGTGGTCAAAGCCGTCGCCGACGTGGGCGATTCGCTGCTCGGCTGGCTACCGGTGGCGGTCGCCGCCGTCGGCCTGCTGGTCTACCGCAACGACACCGTCCGGCGCTCGGTCGGGGTGGTCTGGGACGTCGGCACATTCTGGCCCCGCGCCGCGCACCCACTCGCCCCGCCGAGCTACGCCGAGCGGGCCGTCCCCGAACTGCTCACCCGGACCGCCGGCCTGCTCGCGCTGACCGAGCACGACCCCCGGCGGATGGACGGAATCATTCTCTCCGGACACAGCCAGGGCACGGTGATCTGCACCGCCGTCATCCTCCAGCTCCCCGACCGCTGGCGGCGCCGGATCTGGTTCTTCTCCTACGGGTGCCAGCTGACCCGCCTCTACGGCCGGATCTTCCCCGCCTACTTCGGTCCGGACCGGCTGCCGGTACTGGCCGAGGCGTTGACCCGGCCGGCGGGCGTGACCAGGTGGACGAACTTCTGGCGGGACACCGACCCGCTCGGCTGGCCGGTCACCGCAGGAGAACGCGACATAGCGGTGACCGACCCTGAGGCGCTGCACCCCAAAGACGGCGAGGTGGCCGACCCGCCGATCCGTAGCCACAGTGGCTACCCCGACGCAGCCGAGTTCCACCGGGAACGGTCCCGGGTGGCGTGGCTGCTGCGGCGGGCGGTCCCGTCACCCCGGCAGGGGGTCAGCTAGGCGTACCACCAGGTCGGCCCGGCCGGCCGTCGCCGCCACCAGCGACGCGTTGGCCTCGTCGCTGCCCAGCGCCCAGGACCGAGCCTGCTGCTCCGACCGGCCGTGGGCGACGTGTCGGGCGACCAGCCGGTGCCGCCGCATGTCGGCGTCGAGGTCCAGAAACCACGCCTCGTGCAGCAGCGCCCGCAACTCGTCCCAGGGCCAGTCCGGGATCAGCAGATAGTTTCCCTCGGTCACCACCAACCGCACCTCCGGCGGCACCTCGACCGCCCCGGCGATCGACTCCTCCAGGTCCCGGCGGAACTCCGGCGCCCAGACCGACGTCGGCTCCTTACGGCGCAGCCGACGCAGCAGCGAAACGTAACCGTTGGCGTCGAAGGTGTCGATCGCGCCCTTGCGTTCGGACCGACCGAGACGACGCAACTCGACCTGGGCGAGGTGGAAGCCGTCCATCGGCACCAGCCGCGCGACCGGACCGACCGCCTCGACCACCTGCGCGGCCAGCGTCGACTTGCCGGCCCCGGGTGCACCGGTGATGCCGAGCAGCTGCCGCGGACCGGCCTCGGCGAGCACGCGGGCCCGCTCCACCAGAGCACCGACGGGCAGCACCTGTGCCTCGGGCATCAGGTCAGGACCGGTCGGCTGATGACGAACCGGGCTCGGACGGCCGCGTGCACCCCCTGCGGCTGCGGATCCAACTCCAACTGCGGCGGCCCGGCGGTCTCGGCCCCACCGGCGTCAAACGCCATCCGCGCCATCATCGGCTGTGCGGCGCCACCCTCGTCGGCCAACTCGACAAGGTCGGTCACCTGGGCGCCCAGCGCCTCGGCGTACTCGCGGGCCCGCTGCAGCGCGTCGCCGATCGCGGCCTGCCGGGCCTGCCGGTGGACCGGGCTGTCGGGGCGCAACGACCACCACGGCCCGGCCACCTCGACCTGGTCCTGGTCGGCCAGCCGCAGCATCAACTCACCGAGCGCGACGAAATCGGTGACCGTCACCGTGGTGACCACGGACCCCTGCCAGGCGACCACCCGCTCGCCGGAGCGCCGCGTCTCCGGCCGCACCCGCAGCTCGCCGGTCTCCCGGCGGTCGATCGTCGGCCCGTACGAGTCGAACAGCACCCGGATCGCGGCGGCCCGCTCGGCCAACCGGGTCAGCGTCGGCTCCCGCTCCCGGTCGCGGGCCAGCGCGGTCACCGTGAACTGGGCGCGCTCCGGGGCGACCTCACGGTACGCCTCGCCCCGTACGGTCACCACCGGTGCGTCCACCATGCCCTCACCCTACTGGCGCGCCCGGCTGCGCGCCCGCCGATGCCCGGCGGGTGACCGACCCCCACGGCGGATCACGCTCGGGCGATAGGTGGGCGGTGGGCGGTGTACGACACCCCGCCACCTGTCACCCGGCACGCGCTCAGGTGCCCCCCAGCCGCCCCGAGGCCGCACAGCCACTCCGCCTCGGTGTGCTCCTCACCGTCGGGAAACGACCTGACCTGCTGGTCGAACGCGCGGTCGACCAACGCGGCGCGGGCGACACCGGCCTCGGCGTACCGGCCGACGAGCCGATCGCCGTCTGCGCGGCGTAGAGCCCCGGCCAGTTCGTCGAGGAAGCCGGTGACCTCGGCCAGCGCCACCAGCACCTCCTCGCGGTTGCCGCCCAACATGTTGACCGTGCGCTGCGGCGGGGTACCAGCGACCCGGGTGCCGTCCCGGAAACTGCCGGCGGCCAGCGTGAGGACCGCGTCGCGCAGGGGCGAACGCTGCGCCGCGCCGGCCAGCGCCCCGGCGAGCAGATGCGGAACATGCGAGGCGAGAGCCACCACGGCGTCGTGCCGGTCCGCCGCCATCGGCACCACCCGGGCGGCGAAGACCTCGGTGATCAGGGTGGCGAGCCGGCGGAACGCGGCCACCCCGCCCGGCGCGGGGCAGAGCACCCAGGACGCGCCCACGAGCAGCTCGGGAAGCGCCGCGGCGAGACCGGCGCGGTCGGTACCGGCCATCGGATGACCGGGCACGAACCGGCGGGTCAGGCCCTGCTGGACGGCGAAGGCCGCCAGCGCCGCCTTGGTGCTGCCCACATCGGTGATCAGGCAGTTCCCGCCGGTCGCGCCGGCCACCTCGACCAGCGTCGCCGGCAGGGTGGGCAGCGGCCCGCCGAGGAAGACGACGTCCCGGTCGGCGAGGGCGTCGACGAGCCGTTCCGCGGTCGGTACACCGGCCAGCCGGGCCTGCCGACGGGTCTGCTCGTCCGGATCCCAGCCGGTCACGTCCAGCCCGCGGGCGTGCAGTCGGAGCAGCACCGACCCGCCGATCAGGCCGGTGCCGACCACCGCCACCCGAACCGGCGTACCGAGCCCGTCCGCCATCCGCACACCTCGACACTCCTGATCGGGTACGGGGCCGACCGACCCCGACCGAGCCGAGGATATCGCCCGGCCCGCGCGGTCAGGACCGGGCCAGGCGGGCCGCGACGGCGCCGATCCGCTCGTCGGACTCGGTCAACGCCGCCCGGACGTACTGCCGGGCGCCGGGCCCGTAGAAGACGCCCGCGGCGACCAGGATCCCCCGTCGGGCCAGCCAGTCGACGGTGTCCCAGCAGTCCTCACCCCGGGTCAGCCAGAGGTAGAGCCCCGCCTCGGAGTGCGCCACGGCGAAGCCGGCGCCCACGAAGGCCGCCCGCAGCGTCTCGCGCCGCGCGCGGTACCGCTCCCGCTGGTCGGCCGCGTGCCGCTCGTCGCCGAGGGCGGCCACCATCGCCGCCTGCACCGGCGCGGGCACGATCATTCCCGCGTGCTTCCTGACCTTGAGCAGCTCGGCCACCAACGCCGAATCGCCGGCCACGAAGCCGGCCCGGTAGCCAGCCAGATTGGACCGCTTGGACAGCGAGTGCACCGCCAGCACCGACTGGTAGGAGCCGCCGCAGACCTCCGGCGAGAGCACCGACACCGGCTCGGCGTCCCAGCCCAGCGGCAGGTAACACTCGTCGCTGGCCACCACCGCACCGCGCTCCCGCGCCCAGTCGACCACCTTGCGCAGGTGAGTCGCGGGCAACACCCGGCCGGTCGGGTTACCCGGCGAGTTGACCCAGACCAGCCGCACCCGGGACGTCGGCCCGACCGCGGTCAGCGAGTCGGCTCGTACCGTGGTGGCCCCGGCCAGCCGCGCGCCGTCCTCATAGGTCGGGTAGGCGATCGAGGGCACCACCACCACGTCTCCGGGACCCACCCCGAGCAGGGTGGGCAGCCAGGCCACCAGTTCCTTGGAGCCGATCGTCGGCAGCACTCCGAGGCCGGCGGCGTCCGCGCCGCAGGCCCGGGCGACCCAGCCCGTGATCGCGTCCCGCAGCGCCCGGGTACCGGCGGTCAGCGGATAGCCCGGCGCGTCGGACCCCGCCGCCAGGGCCTGCCGGATCACCTCCGGCACCGGGTCGACCGGCGTACCCATGGAGAGGTTGATCAGGCCATCCGGATGCGCCGCAGCCAACCCGGCCGCGCCGTCCAGGGCGTCCCAGGTGAACTCGGGCAGCCGCGACGAGACCGGCGCCGGCCGGTTCAGTGGCCCTCGCCGCGCGGCGGCTGCGCGGCGACGAAGGTGGCGTCCTTCTCCACCTTGCCGACCTTCGAGGCGCCACCGGGCGAACCCAGTTCCTCGAAGAACTCGTAGTTGGCGCCGGTGTAGTCCTTCCACTGCTCCGGGACGTCGTCCTCGTAGAAAATCGCCTCCACCGGGCAGACGGGCTCACAGGCACCACAGTCGACGCACTCGTCAGGGTGGATGTAGAGCATCCGGTTGCCCTCGTAAATGCAGTCGACCGGGCACTCCTCGATACATGCCTTGTCGAGCACATCCACGCACGGCTCGGCGATGATGTAGGTCACCGGTCTTCTCCTCCGCAGACACGCCGCGATCACCCGCGACGGTAAGAGCCTAGTATCTCGCCGGGGAGGAGGTCGATCGTGCTCCGAGAGCAGGACGTGGGACACCGGATCGTGGTGCGGCGCCGGGTGGGTTTACGCGCCGGTCGCCCGGTCTACGCCGACGCCCTCGGAGAGCTGGTCGAGCTGACCGAGACGCATCTCACGTTGGCCACCCGCAAGGGGCGGCTGCGCGTCCCGATGGCCGACGTGCACCGGGCCAAACGGGTCCCCGCGGCCCGACGGCCCACCGCCGCCGCGGTGGTCGAGGTGGAACTCGCCGCAGACGAGGCGTGGCCGGCGCCCACGCGTGAGCGGCTCGGCGACTGGCTGCTGCGCGCCGCCGACGGTTGGACCGGCCGGGCCAATTCGGCCCTGCCGGTGGGTGACCCGGACCGGCCGCTGCCGGCCGCGCTGGACCGGGTCGAACGCTGGTATGCCGAGCGGGGCCAGCCGGCGCTGGTCAACACGCCGCTGCCGCTGGCCGCACCGGTCGGCGCCGAACTCGACCGGCGAGGTTGGAGCAGCCGTCCTCCGGTGCTGGTGCAGACCGCCCCGATCGCCTCTCTGACCGGACCGGGGTCGCGCACGAACGGACAGCCGGGCACGACTGGAGGGCCGGCCGCGGGCGGTGCCGGCGGCCCGGTGGTCCGGCTGACGGTCGCGCCGTCGGCGGACTGGCTCGCGGTGGCCGCCGGCCGCAAGGGTGGCCTGCCGGCCGCCGCGCGGCACGTGCTCACCGCCGTGGACCAGGTCCGCTTCGCCCACGTGTACGCCGACGGCACGCTGGTCGCGATCGGCCGTGGCACGGTGACCGGCCAGGGACGCTGGCTCGGCCTGTGCCTCATCGAGGTGCTGCCCGCCGCGCGCCGGCAGGGGCTGGCCGCCCGGCTGGTCGGCGCGCTGGCCGACTGGGCCGCCGAGACCGGGGCCACCCACGCGTTCCTCCAAGTGGAGCAGGGCAACGTGCCGGCAGTCGCCCTCTACCAGAATCTGGGTTTCACCACCCACCACACCTACCTAACCCGCGTCGCCCCCCTGACAAATCACCAACCCGCGCCGATCTAGGGACAATCGCCATTAGTTGATCTCCAACAGCTACGAAAGGCCCTAGATCGACAGGGACGGACGGGGTGCCGGCGCGGGTTCAGCGGCGGACGACGCGGCGGGGCTTCGCCACGGCGTTCTCGGCGTACCGCTGGAGGCTCCGCGATCGGTAGTCGCGGCCCAGCGTGGTCAGCAGTAGGTAACCCAGCAGCGTCCCGACTGCGTTCGCCACCAGGTAGAGCCCGATCTGCGCGAACAGCGTGCCGCCACCACCGGCGAACGGGTTGTCGCCGACCAGCAACGGCCCGACCAGCACGGTCAACCCGAGCGCGATTCCCACCGCGCTGGACACCTCGCCGGCCCACTGCGCCAGCGGACGCCGCCCACCCCAGACGAAGGCGACCCCGGCCAGGATCAGACCGAGCAACCCGAACATCCCGAGCGACACCCGGTCGGCGACGGTGTCGTCACCGTCGAACCCGAACCGGATGACCAACCGGGCCACCACGTTGACCGCGAACAGTGCGATCGCGAGCACCCCGACCGCGCGCCAACGCTGTCCCATCACACGCCTCCCGCCGTACCACCACCCGCCCCGCTGGCGGGTCTCCTTGGCAGGAATATCTACCACTCGTCGCGCACCGCCGTCAGTACCGGCCGGAAGCCGAGCCGGTCGGGGCGAGGATGGACCGGAACGCCATCACCGCGAACGTCATCGCGCCAGCCACCACGAGGGTGAGTCCTACCCAGTTGCCGACGAGCAGCACGTCACCCTCGTCGGTCCGGTCGGCAGCGGCAATCATGATCGCCACCCAGGGCAACGCCGGCAACGCCACCGCCCAGCGGCGACCCACCATTTCGACGGCGAACCAACTCAACACGACGTTCGCGGCCACCGCCACGAGCACCACCACACCGATCAGGTACCCGCCGATCCGCAGCGGGGCGAGCAGCAGCTCCAGCACCGCGGACACCGCCCCGGCGGCGAGGACGAGCACCCCCCCGGCCACCCGCAACCCGATGTCGAGGGTCCGCCGCAGCGGGCCGGGCCGGTACGGCTGCTGTTCCTGCTCCTGCGGGGCGACCGACATCGCGGCGGGCAGCGTCACCGGTGTCCGGCCGACGTAACCGACGCACGCGATGGTGCGCCGTCGACATCCAACCCGGCGAACAGGTCCGACTCCCACCCGTACGGACCGTCGCCCGGGCCCTTCTTCCCCGCCGCGAGGATGAAGTACTCCACTCCCATGAACTCGGCACCGAAGTTGCCGGCGATCGAGTAGAGCCAGGAGGTGGCCGGGATCTGGGTGGCGTGGGCGCGCATCGCCGCCTCCTTCGCGGCGTGCTGCTCGGTGGCGTCGATCCGCGCAGCGATCTCCTCGTCCGAAGTGCAGAAGGGCAGCTCGGTCGCGTCGACGATGCCGGCGAAGGGATTGTCCGACGCCTCCGCGAAGTGCGTCATGCCCGCCTCCAGCACACTGCGCGGCATCGCCGTCCAGTAGACCTTGGCCGGGGCGAGACCCTCGGCGGCGGCCAGCTCGGCGGCCCGCATCGCCACCCGGTGCGCCTGGATGTGATCGGGGTGGCCGTAGAAGCCGTTGCCGTCGTACGTGATCATCACCTGTGGCCGCACCTCCCGGATGATCTCCAGCAGGTGCCCGGCAGCCTCGTCGAGGTCGGCTCCCCAGAACGCCCGGGGGTGCTCGTTGGTGGCCAGGCCCATCATGCCCGAGTCGCGGTAGCGGCCGGCGCCGCCGAGGAACCGGTGGTCGGTCACGCCGAGTTCCGCGCAGGCGGTGGCCAACTCGGCGATCCGGTACCCGCCGAGCTGGTCGGCCCCGGCGGCGGCGAGACCGGCCAGCTCCGGCAGGTGGATCTCGCCCTCCTCGCCGAGGGTGCAGGTGACCAGAGTGACGTGGGCGCCGACGGACGCGTAGTGCGCCATGGTCGAGCCGGTGCCGATGGACTCGTCGTCGGGGTGCGCGTGGACCAGCAGCAGGCGGCGGTCGGGCAACGTCGTCACGGTGGTCACTCTAACCGGCGGTTCTGGCGGATCCGGGCTGACGCGTCCGCTCAGGTCGGTCACATCGCGCTCGGCACCGGCCTACGATCTGGCCTGTGGACTTTCCGGAGCTGGCCGCCCGCACCCGCAGGTTCAGCCACGGGGCGCCGCGCGCCGTCTCCGTGGCCGGCGACGGCGCGCGGGTGATCTTCCTACGTTCGGCGGGACCGGAGGACTCCGCCGACGCACTCTGGCTGTTGGACGTGGCGACCGGCGCGGAACGGCTGGTCGCCGACCCGGGTACCCTACTCGGCGCCCAGGCCGACACCGGGGCGCTGAGCCCGGGGGAACGGGCCCGGCGTGAGCGGCTGCGGCTGAGCGCCTCCGGCATCGGCTCGTACGCCCTCGACGGGGCCGGGCGGGTGGCGGTGTTCGCGTTGGCCGGCCGGCTCTTCCGCGCCGACCTGGTGCACGGCGACGTGATCGAGGTGCCGGCCGTCGGTCCGGTGCTCGACCCCCGGCCCGATCCAGGTGGCCACCGGCTGGCCTACGTGACGGACACGGCCGAGGGTGTACGCCGGGGCGAGCTGCGGGTGGTCGACACCGACGGCAGCGACACGATCCTCGCCGGCGAGGACTGCGGGGTGCTCTGGGGCCTGCCCGAGCACATCGCGGCGGAGGAGTTCGGGCGGCACCGCGGGTACTGGTGGGCGCCCGACGGCCGGTCGGTGCTGGCCGCCCGGGTCGACGAGTCCCGGCTGCCCCGCTGGCACCTGCACGACCCGGCGCAGCCGGCGAGTCCGCCGACCGCCGTCGCGTACCCGGTCGCCGGTGGCCCGAACGCGGAGGTCAGCCTGCACCTGCTCGACCTCGACGGCGGTTGGGTCGACGTGCACTGGGACCGGGAGACCTACCCGTACCTGACCGCGGTGCACTGGGGCGAGGGCGCTCCGCTGATCACCGTGCTGCGCCGTGCGCAGCAACACGGGCTGGTGCTCGCGATCGACCCGCGGACCGGGGAGACCCAGGTGCACGCCGAGCTGGCCGACCCGCGCTGGGTCGAACCCGTCCCGGGTACGCCGGCGCACCTGCCCGACGGGCGGGTGCTGGTCGGTGGCGAGCTGGCCCACGACGGGTACGACGCCCGCTGCCTCTTCGCCGACGGCACGCTGCTCACCCCGCCCTCGCTGTACGTGCGCCGGGTGGTGGGCCGGCTTGCCGCCGCCACCGGCCCGGCGGACCTGCTGGTGGAGGCGAGTGACGGCGAGCCGAGCGAGCAGCACCTGTTCCGGGTACGGACCAGCATCGGCGGCGGGGTCGAGGCCCGCCGCCTCACCACCGACGCCGGCTGGCACCGCGCCTCGGTCGGCGGCGACGTGCTGGTCGTGGGCAGCGCCTCGTTGGACCACGCGGGCATCCGGTGGACGGTACGGCAGGGCGACCGGGAGGTGGGCACGCTCAGGTCGCTGGCCGCCACCTGTCGCTACGCGCCCCTGCCGCTGCTGGAACGGGTGACCGACCGGCGGCTGCCCTCGGCGGTGCTCTACCCGGACAATCACGTCGGCGGGCGGCGGCTGCCGGTGCTGCTGGACATCTACGGTGGACCGGGCCACCAGGAGGTGCTCGCCGCCCGGTCGGCCTGGCTGGAACGGCAGTGGTGGGCCGACGCCGGCTTCGCGGTGGTGGTTGTCGACAACCGGGGGACACCGGGCATCGCCCCGTCCTACGAGAAGGCCATCCACCGGCGGCTGGCCGATGTGATCCTGCTCGACCAGGTGGAGGCGCTCACCGCCCTCGCCGACAAGCACCCGGACCTGGACCTGGATCGGGTCGGAGTGCGGGGCTGGTCGTTCGGGGGCTGGCTGGCCGGTCTGGCGGTGCTACGCCATCCGGAGCTGTTCCGGTGCGGGATCGCCGGCGCTCCGGTCAGCGACTGGGCCCTCTACGACACCGCGTACAGCGAGCGCTATCTCGGGCTGCCCGCCGACGGTGAGGACGTGTACGCGCACCACTCGTTGGTGGAGCTGGCCACCGATCCGGTCACCGATCCGGCGCAGGCCCGGCCGTTGCTGCTGGTGCACGGCATGGTCGACGACAACGTGGTGGCGGCACACACGCTCCGGCTGTCGGCGGCGCTGCTGGCCACCGGCCGGCCACACTCGGTGCTGCCACTGACCGGCGCCACCCACATGGCGGCCGGCGGCCTCGCCGAACGTCTCCTCCGCATGGAACTCGACTTCCTCCGCACCCACCTCCAGGGGTGCGCGAGGGCCGTCACGGCTTGACGTGGGCGTTGACGAGGGACGGGTAGCCGAAGACGCTGGAAACGAAAATCCCGCCGATCCTGGAGCCGTGCACCAGGTACGCGACGTCCACGTAGAGCGGCACCACCGGGGCGTGGTCCTTCATGATCCGCTCGTCGAGCTTCGCCCACTCCGGGCCCTGTGCGGCCGGGGGCAGCGCGAGGATCCGGTCGAACTCGGCGTTGATCGTGGGATCGTCGAAGTACGACTCGTTGTTGTTGCCCTCGGCCCGGATGCTGCGGCCGTCGTAGAGCACCGGCAGGATCGACGCACCGCTCGGCCAGTCGGCGGCCCAGGAGCCGAGGTACAGGTCCCAGGGGTTGTCCCTCTTCTTGATCTCGTCGAGCTTGGCGTCGTCCGGGATGTCGCGAACGATGATCTTGAATCCGGCGCGTTCCAGGTTGCCCTTGAGTTGCGTCGCCACCTGCTGCTCCACCGAGCTGTCGGCCGCGCCGAGGACCAGTTCGGGGCGCTGCCCGCCGAGCAGCTCCCGCGCCTTCGCCAGGTCTCCGTTAGGGCCTGCCGGATAGGCGTCGTACGCCCGGTGTCCGATGGTGGCCGACGGCATCAGCGTGGTCATCGGCGCGGCCAGGTGTTGCCCGCCGAGCACCTTCACCAGGCCCTCCCGGTCGATCGCGTAGTTGAGTGCCCGGCGCACCCGCAGGTCCGTGACCCTCTGGTTGTTGATCACCAGCTGGTTGGCGCTCGGCGTCGGCGACAGGATGGTCCGGGACCGCAACGCCGGGTCACCGGCGACCCGGGACACCAGGGAAGCGGGCACGTAGTTCCACGACAGGGCGCTCTGGTCTGCGCCGTTGTCGGCGATCACCCGGTTCGCGGCGGCGTCGGCGGTGGGGCCGAAGGTCCAGACGAACCGGTCCGGGTACTGGTGGCGCACCGGGTCGGTGGCGGCGTCCCAGTGCTCGTTGCGCTCCAGCACCACCTCGACGCCCGGCTGGTACCGGGTGACCTTGTACGGCCCGGACGAGAAGGGCGCATTGCCGAGATCGATCCCGGTGTCCCTGTCCGGCGGAAGCGGCGCCGTCGATGGCAGCGACGCCGCGAACGGCAGGTCGCAGCGGGGCTTGGCGAACTCGAAGCGCAGCGTCCGGTCGTCGGGCGTGCTGAGTCCGGGCGGCAGCCCGGTGCGCTTGGCCTTGAAGTCCCACGCGGTGTCGAACTGCGGGTCGCCGACCAGCCACTCCTGGAGGTAGGTCGGCCCGCCACCGAGGTCCGGATCGAAGGATCGGGCGATCCCGTAGGCGATCTCCTTCGAGGTCACCGACCGGCCGTCCTCGAACCTCACGCCGTCCTTGATTTTGAATTCCCACAGCTTGCAGTCGCCGTCGACGTTGTCGCCCGGCGTCTCGGCCAGATCACCGACCAGGACCAGGTTGCCCGCGCCGTCGTCCTTCCAGGTGGTGAGGAAGCGCGCGAACAGCGGCGCGGCCAGCAGACCCACGAACGAGTACGTCCGCTGCGGGTCCAGGTGGGCGATCGGAGTCTCCCGGATGATGGTGAACGTGCCGCCGGCCCGCGCGCCCGGCACCGCCGGCGCCGGCCCCGCCGAGTCCTTCGGGTCGGTGGCGACGACGCCCGTCTGCCGCCGGCCGGGGTCCACCGTGGCGCCCTCGCCCGTGTTCTCCGAGCAGGCACCCAGGGACACCACCAGTGCGATCACACCGCCCGCCGCCACCACCCGTCTCATCCGCCGCCTCCTGCACCTGGGATGCCGCCGGCCGGACACCGACACACCGACGGATCGAAGAAAAACTTCGATCTTTCTAACAGCCGCCGGCACCTACCGCCACCGACTTCCGGTGCCGCCCAAGCCCAACCGGACGCGCGGATCGACGACCGCGTAGAGCAGGTCCACCAGCACGTTCGCCAGCACCACGAACAGCGCCGCGACCAACACGGTGGCCATGATGGTCGGCAGGTCGCCGGCGCGTACCGCCTCGACCGCCGTCCGGCCGAGCCCCTGGATACCGAAGGTCGTCTCGGTGATCACCGTGCCGCCGAGCGCCGCGCCGACGTCCAGCCCAGCCATCGTCACCACCGGAGTGATCGCCGCGCGCAGCGCGTGCCGCCCGTACACCCTCGACCGGGACAGGCCCTTGGCCCGCGCGGTACGGACGAAGTCCTCACCCAACGTCTCCCGCATCTGGGCCCGGACCAGCCGGGCGTAGATCGCGGAGAACAGGAACGCCAGCGAGACCCAGGCGAGCACCAGCCCGGTCGCCCAACGCCACGGATTCTCCGTCAGCGGCGTGTACCCCGGCACCGGCAACCAGCGCAGCCGGTAGACAAAAACCAGCAGCAGCACCGCGCCGACGAAGTACAGCTGGAACGAGGCCCCGGCGAGCGAGAAGCCGATCGCCGCCCGGTCCAGCCAGGTACCCGGGCGCAGCGCCGAGACCATGCCCAACCCGACGCCGAGCAGCAGCCACAGGGCCGCCGCCGGGATGACGACGCTCAGCGTCACCGGCAGCACCCGGGCGAGAGTGTCGGTGACCGCCTCGTTGTTCACGTACGACCAGCCCAGGCACGGCGCGTCGCACCGGCCACCCTGGTCGCCGCCCAGGTCCCGGCCGGCGACGATCCCCTTCAGGTAGCCCGCGTACTGGGTCACCAGTGGATCGCGCAGGCCCAACTCCTGGCGTACCCGCTCCAGCCGCTCTGGATCGCAGTTCTTCGGGCACATGCCGCTGACCGGGTCGCGGGGCAGGGCGAAGAACATCAGGAAGGTCAGCACGCTCACCGCGAAGAGGGTGAGCACAGCCGAGAGCGCCCGCCCGAGCAGGAACCGCGCCATGGAAACCCCTACCGTACGGACTTCGGGTCGAGCGCGTCGCGCAGCGCGTCCCCGAACAGATTGAAGGCGAAGACCAGCGCGAGGATCGTGACGCCGGGGAAGAAGACGAAAGCCGGGTCGGTCTGCAGGTAGTCCAGGCTCTGGTAGATCATCCGGCCGAAGCTCGGTGTCTCCTCGCTCAGCCCGACGCCGATGAACGACAGGGCCGCCTCGCCGGTGATGAACTGCGGCACCGCGAGCGAGAACGACACCAGGATCGGCGCCCAGGTGTTCGGCAGCAACTGCCGGAACAACATGTGGCCGAGACCGGCCCCGCTGGCCCGGGCCGCCTCCACGAATTCCCGCTCCCGCAACGCGATCACCTGACCCCGGACCAGCCGCGCGGTGCTCGTCCAGCCGAAGACGGCGAAGATGGCGATCAGCACTCCGATCCCGAAGATCGGCGGCACCGCGTCCCGTGGACCGTAGAAGCGCAACGTCAACGTGGGGGTAAGCGCGAGCGCGATGACCAGGAAGGGCATGGCCAGGGTCAGATCGGTGATCCAGCTGACCACAGCGTCCAGCCAGCCGCCCAGGTAGCCGGCGAGGGTGCCGAGCACGATCCCGATCACCGCCGTTAGCACCGCCGCCGCGAGGGCGATGAACAGCGACGTCCGTAGGCCGTGGACCAGGCGGATGAAGATGTCCCGGCCGAGCCCCGGCTCCAGCCCGAAGAAGTGCTCCTTCGAGACGCCGCCGGCGTAGCCGAACGGCATCCCGGCGCCGTCCAGCTTGCCCTGGAACTGGTCCCGGGGATCGATGCCGTAGGCCAATTCGATCAGCGACGCGCCGAACGCCACCAGTACGAACAGGGTCAACACCGCCCCGCTGACCAGCGCGGTGCGGTCGCGACACAGCCGCCGCCAGGCGAGCTGCCCGGGTGATCGGCCGACGGGCCGACGGGCCCGGCACCCGGCGTGCCCGGTCACCCCGCCGCTCCCGGCTCCGGAAAGTGACACGCGACGGCCTGGGCAGCGCCGTCACGCCGGATCAGGGCCGGTTGCTCGGCGGAGCACCGGCCGCGGGCCCTGGGGCACCGGGTGCGGAAGCGGCAGCCGGACGGCGGGTCGAGCGCGCTCGGCACCTCACCGGTGAGCCGGATCCGACCGGACCGGCCGGGTCGGTCGACCTCCGGCACCGCCGACAGCAGTGCCCGGGTGTACGGGTGCCGGGGCCGCTGGTAGATGTCGTCCCGCGGGCCGATCTCGACGACCCGGCCGAGGTACATCACCGCCACCCGCTGACAGAAGTGCCGCACCACGGCCAGATCGTGGGCGATGAGGACGAAGGCCAGCCCCAGCTCGCGTTGCAGGTCCCGCAGCAGGTTCACCACCTGCGCCTGGATCGAGACGTCCAGCGCGGAGACCGGTTCGTCGGCCACCACCAGCCGGGGTCCGGGTGCCAGGGCCCGGGCGATGCCGACGCGCTGGCGCTGGCCGCCGGAGAACTCGTGCGGGTACCGGTTGTAGTGCTCCGGGTTGAGGCCGACCAACTCCATCAGTTCCCGTACCCGCGCCCTCCGCCCGCCGGCCGGAGTGATCCCGTTCACCTGCAACGGCATCGCGATGATCCGGCCGACCGGATGGCGAGGGTTCAGCGAGGCGTACGGATCCTGAAAGATGATCTGTAGCTCCGGCCGCAGTGGGCGCAGCTCGCGGCGCCCGGCGTGGGTGATGTCCTGGCCGGCGAACTCGATGCTGCCGGCGGTCGGCTCCAGCAGCCGTACCAGCAGCCGGCCGGTGGTGGTCTTGCCGCAGCCGGACTCACCCACCAGGCCGAGCGTCTCGCCTGCCCGGACATCGAGGTCCAGCCCGTCCACGGCCCGCACGACGGCGCCCCGGCGTCGACCGACGCGGGCCGGGAAGTGCTTGGTCAGCCCACGTGCCCGCAACAGCGGCTCGGCGGCGGGCGCATCCGTCACCGGGCTACCCCGAGGGTGGCGACATCCTCGGCGTAGCGCCGGGCCCGGTCCTCGGTACCCAGGTGGCAGGCCACCCGATGCCCGGCCGTCCCGGCCGCTTCCAGCTCGGGCAGTTCGGCAAGGCACCGGCCGCCGGTGTGCTCGACGTACCTGCATCGCGGGTGGAAGGCGCAGCCGGCCGGCACGTCGATCAGGCTCGGCGGGTTCCCCGGAACCGGCCGCAGGTCCGCCTCGGCGTCGCCGTGCAACGACGGCACGCTGGCGAGCAACCCCCAGGTGTACGGATGCTGCGGCCGACGCAGCACCTGTTCGACCGTGCCCTGCTCGACAGCCCGACCGGCGTACATCACCAGCACCTCGTCGGCGACCTGGCCGACCACGCCGAGGTCGTGGGTGATCAGGACGATCGCCGTGCCGAACTCGGCCTGCAGGTCGGCCAGCAGGTCCAGGATCTGCGCCTGCACGGTGACGTCCAGGGCGGTCGTCGGCTCGTCGGCGATCAGCAGGTCCGGGCCGTTCACGAGCGCCATCGCGATCATCACCCGTTGCCGCATGCCGCCGGAGAACTCGTGCGGATACTGGTCGTACCGCCGGGCCGGCTGCGGGATGCCGACCCGGTCCAGCAGCTCGGTCACGCGGCGGCGCGTCTCGGTCCGCCCCACCCGCCGGTGGTGCACCCGGTACGCCTCGGCGACCTGCCGGCCCACCGGGTGGTAGGGGTGCAGCGCCGAGAGCGGATCCTGGAAGATCATGGCAACGTCCCGGCCTCGCAGTCGGCGTACCTCCGCCTCCGGCCGGCCGATCAGCTGCCGCCCGCCGAGTGTGATCCCGCCGGTGACGGTGGCCCGCCGGGGATCGTGCAGGCCGAGGATCGCCAGCGAGGCCACGCTCTTGCCCGAGCCGGACTCGCCGACCACGCCGAGGGTGCGCCCGCGCTCGACCGAGAAGGAGAGCCCGTCGACCGCACGGACCACGCCGTCGGTGGTGGGGAAGCTGACCCGCAGGTCTGACACCCGCAGATAAGGGTCCACGATCGCCTCCCTCCGATCCGACGAAGGGAAGCTACCGCAATTCACGAATCCTGCTCGCCCGTCCACCGCCGGGCGGATCCGGCGACGCCAAGCTGGTTCGCGAGCCCGCGACGTCGCGCAGAGCGTCACCGAGCCGGTCAAGGCGACCATCCGTCCCGAGGGCCTGCTTGCCTGACGGATGTCGGTCGGCTCGCCTAGGGTCGGGCCATGAGCGAGTTCGACGCGGCCGAGGCGGCCGTGCAGGCGGCGCTGGACGCGGGGGCCCGCTACGCCGACGCCCGGGTGATGCACCGCCGCTACGAGTCGATGACCGCCCGCAGCGGCGAGGTCGAGGCGCTGACCCAGGACGAGACGATCGGGTTGGGCGTCCGCGCGCTTGTCGGGTCTAGCTGGGGCTTCCAGGCCGTACCGGAGCTGACCGGTCGGGCCGCCCGCGACGCCGGTCGACGCGCCGCGCGGACCGCGACGGCAAGTGGCCTGCTCCCCGGGAGACCCGTCGAGCTGGTCCCGGCCACGCCGGTCACGGCGAGCTGGTTCACCCCGTGCGAGGAGGACCCGCTCGGCGTCTCCCTCGCCACCAAGGGTGATCTGCTGGTGGCCGCGACCCGCACAATGGCCGACCACGGGGCAGACCTCGCCGAGGGTCTCTACCAGGTCTGGGACACCGCGAAGTGGTTCGTCTCCAGTGAGGGGCACCGCATCGACCAGCGCATCCGCGAGTGCGGCGGCGGCATCTCGGCCACCTCGGTCGGCGGCGGCGAGACGCAGCGACGCTCCTGGCCTAGCTACCGCGGCCAGTACGGCACCACCGGCTGGGAACTGGTCGACTCGCTCGACCTGACCGCCCATGCCGCGCGGATCGCCGAGGAGTCGCGGGAGCTGCTGACCGCGCCTCTCTGCCCGGCCGGCGAGACCGATCTGATCCTCGGTGGCGAGCAGTTGGCGTTGCAGATTCACGAGTCGGTCGGGCACGCCATCGAGCTGGACCGCATCCTCGGCTGGGAGGCGGCCTTCGCCGGCACCTCGTGGCTCGATCTGGCCCAACTCGGCTCGCTGCGGTACGGCTCCGAGCTGATGAACATCACCATGGACCCGACCATCCCCGGCGCGCTGGGCAGCTTCGGCTACGACGACGAGGGCTCACCAGCGGTCAAGCGCGACGCGGTACGCGCCGGGCGGTGGGTGGGCGTGCTGGCCGGCCGGGACTCGGCCGCCGTCGCCGGCCTCGCCTACGGCGGCAGCGTCCGCGCCGACGGCTGGGCGCGGCTGCCGATGGTCCGGATGACGAACGTGGGCCTGGAGCCCGGCCCGCACAGCCTGGAGGAGATCATCGCCGCCACCGACGAGGGGGTGCTGATGGACATCAACCGGTCCTGGTCCATCGACGACAAACGGCTGAACTTCCAGTTCGGCTGCGAGATCGGCTGGGAGATTCGCAACGGCCGGCGCGGGCGGATGCTGCGCAACCCCACGTACACCGGCATCGGGCCGCTGTTCTGGCGCTCGATGGACATGCTCTCCGCCGAGGTCGTCCCGTGGGGCACCCCGAACTGCGGCAAGGGCCAGCCCGGCCAGGTCGGGCACACCGGCCACCCGGCCGCGCCGGCCCGGTTCCGCAACGTCCGGGTGGGGGTACGCGCGTGAGTACCGGTCCGACCTGGGCCGACGATGCCGAGCTGGAGATCGCCGGGCAGCTGGTGGAGTTGGTGGCGCGGCTGGCCGGAGCGGGCGCACAGGCCGAGGTGACGGTGAGCCGGACGGAGTTGGCGCTGACCCGCTTCGCCAACTCGGCGATCCACCAGAACGTCGCCGGGTCCGCCGTGGACGTCCGGCTACGGGTCCACGTGGCTGGGCGGACCGCCGCCGGCGGCGGCAACGCGGTGCTGGCCGACGGGCTGCGTGCGCTGGTGGAACGGGTCTTGGCGGCGGCCCGGTTCACCCCGCCCGACCCGGCCTGGTCAGGGCTCACGCCGCCGGTGTCGGTGCCGGCCTCGACCGACTGGGACCCGGCCACGGCGTACGCCGGTCCGGACGAACGGGCGCACCTGGTCCGGGCGTTCGTCGACGCGGCCGGTGGATTGACGACCGCCGGCTACTGCCGCACGGCGTACCGCGCCGCCGCGTTCGCCAACTCGGCCGGGCACACGGCGCGGAGCCGGGCGGCCGAGGCGGCGATGGACGGGATCGCCCGGGTCGGGGGCGCGGACGGCACCGCCCGGCACTGGGTCGACCGGCTCGCCGATCTCGACGGGACCGCTCTCGGGCGCCGGGCCGCCGCCAAGGCACGGGCCGCGGCCGACCCGGTGGAACTGACCCCCGGCCGCTATCCGGTGGTGCTGGAACCGGCTGCCGTCGCCGACCTGCTGGAGAACCTGTCCTGGTACGGCTTCAACGGCAAGCGGTACGCCGAGCGACAGTCGTTCGCCGCGCCCGGGGTGGCCCAGTTCGACCGCGCGGTGACGCTGGTCGACGATCCGCTCGCCGCCTCCGGCCTGCCGTTCGACCTGGAGGGCACCCCGACGCGGGCGTTGACCCTGGTGGACGCGGGCACCACCAACGCGGTGACACACGACCGGCGCAGTGCCGCCGCGGCGGGCACCGCCTCGACCGGGCACGCCGGGCCCGACAGTTCGACCTTCGGCCCTATCCCCCGCAACCTGCGCCTCGCCACCGCCGGAACGGCCGGCACCGCGAGCACGGTCGGCACCGCGGGCACGGCCGAAGGCGACCTGGCCGGCGCGATCGCCGATCCGGACACCGCCGCGCTGGTCTCCCGGATGCGGCGTGGCCTGCTGGTCAGTGATTATTGGTACACCCGGGTGCTCGACCCGTTGAGTCTGGTCATCACCGGCCTGACCCGCAACGGGCTGTGGCTCGTCGAGGATGGCCGGGTCGTTCGCGCGGTCCAGGACCTGCGCTTCACCGAGTCGTACCCTCGGGCGCTCGCGCCGGGCGCGGTGCTGGAGGTGGGGCGGCGGGCGCAACGCCTGCCGGACCGCACCCCCGGCGTCTGGTCGGAGACGCCGTCGCTGCGGCTGGCCTCCTGGAATTTCACCGGCGGGGCGTCCGGCTGACCGCTCGTCCGCCGCTTAACGATCTTTTTCTAACGCCCGCATATTGATCATGGACAGAGGCTTTCCAAAGGGCGGGACACACGGGACACTGCCTTGCGCGGACGGCCCGCCTAGATCGGCGTAACGTGTGTCACTTAGCTGCCCGGCACGCCCGGTGCGGCCGTTGGTGTGCGCATGACGTGGCACGTGGGCACGGGTTAGCCGGTCCGCCTGCCGACCGGAAGTGTTCCGCCGCCCGTGACAGGGCCCCGTCAGGGAGACAACGCGAATGACATCATCGGCAACGAAACCGCGAGGCGCGCGGGCACGCGCCGCCATAGCGGCGAAGACGTTGCGTACGGACCGTTGGTGGTTTGCCCCACTGATCACCGTCGTCGGGCTCGGTGCCTGGGTCACGTACGCGACGGTCCGGGTCTTCATGCACAAGTGGTACTGGGTGGAGGACTACCACTACCTGACCCCCTTCTACTCGCCGTGCGTGACCGACCGGTGCATTCCGGAGGCATCCCACTTCGGGCAGTACCTGCCCGGTTGGTGGATCATCCCGGACGCCGCGTTCACCCTGCCGTTCCTGCTGCTGTTCCGGCTGACCTGCTACTACTACCGCAAGGCGTACTACCGGTCGTTCTGGCTGTCCCCGCCGGCCTGCGCGGTACCCGACGGCCACGCCTCCTACGGCGGTGAGACCCGGTTCCCGCTGATCGTGCAGAACTCGCACCGGTACTTCTTCTACTTCGCCGCGGTCATCTCGCTGATCAACACCTGGGACGCGATCCTGGCCTTCCACAGCCCCGCCGGCTTCGGCTTCGGGCTGGGCAACCTGGTCCTGCTCGGAAACGTGGTCATGCTCTGGGCGTACACCATCTCCTGCCACTCCTGCCGGCACATCATCGGCGGGCGGCTGAAGAACTTCTCCAAGCACCCGGTCCGATACCGGGCCTGGGGCTACGTCTCCTGGCTGAACGTCCGGCACATGCAGCTCGCCTGGATCACGCTCGGCACGCTGGCGCTGGCCGACTTCTACGTCATGTCCGTCGCCGCCGGGTGGTTCTCCGACCTGCGGTTCATCAACTGAGGGCCCTGAACATGACGACCGATTCGCACCAGAACACGAGCACTACCACTCGCATCGAACGACACCACTACGACGTCGTCGTGATCGGAGCCGGCGGCGCCGGCCTGCGCGCGGCTATCGAGGCACGGCTGGCCGGCAAGAAGACCGCCATCATCTCCAAGTCGCTGTTCGGCAAGGCGCACACGGTGATGGCCGAGGGTGGCGCCGCCGCGGCCATGGGCAATGTGAACAGCCGGGACAGCTGGCAGGTGCACTTCCGCGACACCATGCGCGGCGGCAAGTTCCTGAACAACTTCCGGATGGCCGAGCTGCACGCGAAGGAGTCGCCTCAGCGGATCTGGGAGCTGGAGACGTACGGCGCGCTGTTCGACCGCACCAAGGACGGGAAGATCTCGCAGCGCAACTTCGGCGGCCACGAGTATCCCCGGCTGGCGCACGTCGGTGACCGGACCGGCCTGGAGCTGATCCGCACCCTCCAGCAGAAGATCGTCTCGTTGCAGCAGGAGGACAAGCGCGAGTACGGCTCGTACGACGCGCGGATCAAGGTCTTCTCCGAGACCACCATCACGGAGCTGCTGCTCGACGGCGACCTGGTCGCGGGGGCGTTCGGCTACTACCGGGAGTCCGGCGACTTCGTTCTCTTCGAGGCGCCCGCCGTGGTGCTAGCCACCGGTGGCGTCGGGCGGTCCTACAAGGTCACCTCGAACTCCTGGGAGTACACCGGGGACGGCCACGCACTGGCGCTGCGCGCCGGGGCGACTCTGATCAACATGGAGTTCCTCCAGTTCCACCCCACCGGCATGGTCTGGCCGGTCTCGGTCAAGGGCATCCTGGTCACCGAGTCGGTCCGCGGTGACGGCGGCGTCCTGAAGAACTCCGAAGGCAAACGGTTCATGTTCGACTACGTCCCCGACGTCTTCCGCAAGCAGTACGCGGAGACGCCGGAGGAGGCGGACCGCTGGTACACCGACCCGGACAACAACCGGCGCCCGCCGGAGCTGCTGCCCCGCGACGAGGTCGCGCGAGCGATCAACAGCGAGGTCAAGGCCGGTCGCGGTACGCCGGCCGGCGGCGTCTACCTGGACATCGCCTCCCGGCTGCCGGCCGAGGAGATCCGTCGTCGCCTGCCGTCTATGCACCACCAGTTCAAGGGACTGGCCGACGTCGACATCACCAAGGAGCCGATGGAAGTCGGGCCGACCTGCCACTACGTGATGGGCGGCATCGAGGTCGAGCCGGACAGCGGCGCCGCACACGGCTCGGTACGCGGCCTGTTCGCCGCCGGGGAGGTCTCCGGCGGTATGCACGGCTCCAACCGGCTCGGCGGCAACTCCCTGTCCGACCTGCTGGTCTTCGGGAAGCGGGCGGGCGGCCACGCGGCCACCTACGTCGACCAGCTCGCCGCCCGACCCCAGGTGGAGGTGGCCGCGGTGGAGACGGCGGTGGAGACCGCCCTGGCGCCACTGCAGCGCGACACCGGCGAGAACCCGTACACCCTTCAGCAGGACCTCCAGGCGGTGATGGGGGATCTGGTGGGGATCATCCGTCGGGAGGCCGAGCTGGAGGAGTCACTGGCCCGGCTGGCCGAGCTGCGCGAACGGGTGGCCAAGGTCAGCGCGGCCGGTGGCCGGCGCTACAACCCGGGCTGGCATCTCGCCCTCGACCTGCGCAACATGCTGGTCGTCTCCGAGTGCACCGCGAAGGCCGCGCTGGAACGCCGGGAGTCGCGCGGCGGCCACACCCGCGAGGACTTCCCCACGATGGATCCGCAGTGGCGGCGGCTCAATCTGGTGTGCTCGCTTGAGGGCGACACCGTGCGGCTTGCCCGCAAGCCGCTGCCGAAGATGCGTGCCGAGCTGGTCGGCCTCTTCGATCGTGGGGAGCTGGCCAAGTACCTCACGGACGAGGAGTTGGCCGAGTTCGACGCCCTCGCCACCGTCGACGCCGCTACCGCCACTGACGACGCCGACGCCGCCGAGAAGGAGCGCTGAGGAAATGGGTACCGAAACGTCTGGGGCGCCGGGCACGCCGGGCGCGAAGCGCCAGTTCCGGATCTGGCGGGGCGACGCCGACGGCGGCGAACTCCAGGACTATCTGGTCGAGGTCAACGAGGGCGAGGTCGTCCTCGACGTGATCCACCGGCTGCAGGCCACCGACGCTCCCGACCTGGCCTGCAGGTGGAACTGCAAGGCCGGCAAGTGCGGCTCCTGTTCGATGGAGATCAACGGGATGCCCAAGCTCGGCTGCATGACCCGGATGTCGACGTTCGAGGAGAACGAGACGGTCACGGTGACCCCGCTGCGCACCTTCCCGGTCATCCGGGACCTGGTCACCGACGTGTCGTTCAACTACGAGAAGGCACGGGAGACGCCGGCGTTCGCTCCTCCGGCCGACCTGGCCCCCGGTGACTACCGGATGCAGCAGGTCGACGTGGAACGCTCGCAGGAGTTCCGCAAGTGCATCGAGTGCTTCCTGTGCCAGAACGTCTGCCACGTGATCCGCGACCACGACGAGAACAAGCCGGCGTTCTCCGGCCCCCGGTACTTCATCCGGGCGGCGGAGCTGGACATGCACCCGCTGGACACCAGGACCGACCGCAAGGAGTACGCGCAGTCCGACCAGGGCCTCGGCTTCTGCAACATCACCAAGTGCTGCACCGAGGTCTGCCCCGAGCACATCAAGATCACCGACAATGGGATCATCCCCATGAAGGAACGGGTCGTCGACCGCAGGTATGATCCACTCGTGTGGCTCGGTAGCAAGATCTTCCGGAGGGGTCAGGTGCCTCAGACCAGCGTGACCAGCGAACACTCCCCGGGCGCGGTTCGCTCCGCCACTGCGATGGGCGGCGTGCACTCGCACGCTGGCGGCTCGCACGACGCTCAGGCCGAGGTGCAGGCCCAGCAGGGTGTCAACTGGCACCGAGAGGTTCCCCACCCCACCGCTCCGGCAGTCGACGACAGCGGCAGGTTGCCCCTGACGGAGCTCACCTTCGACCGCGCGGCGGCCCCGTCCCCCTTCGGCGACGACGTCACCTTCCCGCTCCCCGCCGAGCACCTCAACTTCGCCCACCCCGAACAGGACGAAAAAAAGCACTGACCCCCACCCCCACCCCCTATTGCGTTGATCATGAGGTTAGCGGCACTATCCGATCTCCAGGATGCCGCTTACCTCATGATCAAGACGCCGTGGAGGGACCGTTATCCACAGGGGCTGCGGTGGGGGGTGACGGTAGGCCAGGTTCGGGGGATGGATCGCGAAGGGCGGCTTCGCCGGGTTGCGGCGCGGCAGGACGGGCTCGTGTGCCGTGACCAGGCGCTACAGCACGGCTTCACCCGGCACGAGGTCGACAACCTCGTCGCTTTCGGGCGGTGGCAATCACTCGCCCGAGCCGTCTATCTTCCGCGGCCCGCCTCGGCAGTGGAGCCATCCCGGCGCCAGCAGATCCGCGCCGTGCTGCTGTCGCTGGGGCCGGCGGCCTACGCGGTCCTCGGCAGCGCAGCCGAACTTCACGGAATAGCCGGTCTGTCAAGGTCGGACGAGATCCACGTCGGCCTGCCCGGGATAGTCGCCAAGCGGGCGCGGGTCAGTCAACCACACGTCGTGCTGCACCAACTTGAGCACAGGACGGAATCCCTGGTCAGGCTGAGCGGATTGCCGGCCACTGACATCATCTCCACGGTCAGCGACGTCATTCTGCATGTCGGGCGGTACCCGGCCGTCTCGGTGCTGGACTCGACGTTGAACCAAGGTCTGCTGGGCGAAGACGATCTGACCTTGATCGCGCGTCGGATCCGGCGCAGGCGGGGAGCAGTCGCAGCTCGCGGTTACCTCGCGGAGGCGGACGGGCGGGCCCAGTCTCCGCTGGAGACCCGAAGCAGGCTGCGCTGCGTCGATGGCCGGGTGCCGCCAGACGTGCTGCAACTGAAGGTACGCGACGACGACGGATACCTGCTCGGCATCGGCGACCTCGGCTGGCGCGCCTCCAGACTCATCGCGGAGGCGGACGGCCAAGGCCCGCACGGCACCCCGGAGGCGATTTTCGCCGACCGCCGCCGTCAGAACCGACTGGTGAACGCCGGCTGGAAGGTCCTCCGCTTCACCTGGCAGGACACCCTCGACCCGGCCTACATCCCCTGGGTCGTCCACCAGGCCCTAGCCCACTCACCCCGTTGATCATGAGGATAGCGGCAAAGTTGGTCTCCCTGACTGCCGTCAACCTCATGATCAACGGGGTGAGTGGGGAGTGGGTGAGTGGGTGGGTGGGTGGGTGGGTGGGTGGGTGGGTGGGTGGTGGTGGTTACTGGGTGAGGAGGGGGGGTAGGGCGGCGACAATGGGGGCGTCGGCGGGGAGCCAGGTGACGGTGTCCAGCTCCGTGGCGGAGAGCCAGCGCAACGCTGAGTGCTCCAGCGCCCGCGGCTCGTCGCCGTGCAGCAGCCGGGCCGCGTACACCTTGAGCACCGATCGGCCGTGCGCCATCCGGACGTTGCGGCCGACCCGCTCGCCGATTTCCACGCGTACGGCCAACTCTTCGACACATTCCCGGGCCAGCGCCGTCGTTTCGCTCTCTCCGGGCTCCACCTTGCCCCCGGGGAACTCCCACCTGCCCGCCACCTCGGGCGGGGCTGATCGGGCACAGGCCAGCACACGCCCGTCCCTGATGATGGCCGCGCCGACGATCACTCTCGGATCCCGCTGGACGGCATCTCCGCCGCCGTTTGCCCGTTCGGTCCGCACGGGCGTCCAGGGTGCCAGATCAATCGGCGGTTTGGGTAGCTTGGACAGCCGTCAGGCCAGGAATACCCGGAAGTGTGGGCGTGGACACACCATCCGTGCGAGGTAAGACTAGGGACACCGACAAGACACGGGGCGGCGACGATTTGGCCACAAGCCGGCAACGAAGCCTGGGAGGAACGGTGATGCGTGCGCTGTTCGGCGGTCGCGCCAAGCACGACTACCTCAGCGACGCCCTCACCCTACTGAACGGGTGGACGCGCGAAGGCGAACAGATCCGGCGCACGCTGGTCATCGACGACACTCAGCACGCGGCACTGACCGAGCGGGTCAAGGTGGTCGCCGACGCGCTGCGGCTACGCCCGGAGATCAGCCGACGAGCTGACCACACCCAGATACGGGTCGGCCACGGCAATGAGCCGCTCTCCGAGGGCGAGGTCCTGCTGGCCGCCCGCATCGAGGACGCGTACCGCGCCGTCACCACGGACTGACCGCGCATCCGATCCACCGGGTGGCGGTTACCCCAGCGCCCCGACGCCACCGTCCCGCCGAAACCGAGCGGATCTTGCCGCTGGCAGGCGCCACCTAACGTTGGGGCATGACCAACGCGACCTATGACCGCAAGGAGCAGTTCCAGCAGATCCAGAGCGGGCTGCTCGACGGAGAACAGATCATCGCCGTCTACGACGCGGTCGGCACCGGCACCGGGTTCATCGGGCTGACCGACCGAAGAGTGATCATCCAGGACCGCTCGTTCGTCGGCAAGCGGTACGCGATCACCAGCATCCCGTACTCGAAGATCACCAGCGTGAGCGTGGTCAGCAACAAGTCGTGGGGCGGCTCGTTCTTCTCCACCGGCGCCATCGCCATCCACGTCGGCACCCACACCTACGAGGTGGAGTTCCGCGGCGACCAGAAAAGCCACCACGTGCACAACGTGATCCTGCACTACATCAGCTGAGCAGCTCTGGCCTGGGGCGAAGTTGAGTATCCGCCTCCCCAAGCCAGCGAGGCAGCTTGATCACGGCCAGCCGAACGAAGGGAGCGAACGACATGAGGCGCGCCACGACGCCCGTCCAACGAGCAGTCAGCGTCAACCCCGTCAAATCGAGGCTTCGTGCGTAAATGGGCATCATCGAAGAGTGCGCCGCCCGGCACCGGTAGCACAGACGGAGGCCGCTGATGTCGGTCTTCGACGACCCGGGACACTTCGGCCGGATGTAAGCCGACACCTACGACCTACCCGGTAGTCCCGATCCGGCGGTGGCGGTGGAGTTTCTCGCCGACCTCGTCGGGGACGGTCCAGCGCTGGAGCTCGCCATCGGCACCGGCCGGGTTTCCCTGCCGCTTGCCGCCCGCGGCATCGCCGTGACAGGGGTCGAGGCGTCGCCGGAGATGGTGACGAAGCTACGCGCCAAGCCCGGCGGCAGCGAGATCCCGGTCGTCATCGGCAACATGGCGGACATACCGGTTGCCGGGACCTACCGGATGACGTACCTGGTCTTCAACACCCTGTTCAACCTGGTGCGGGCCGAGCGGCAGGCGGACTGTTTACGACCGCGAGGCGCAGACGTTCCTCCGGCAGACCATCACATTCAACGGTACGGGCGTGCACCTGCACCCGTTCGCCATGAGCTACATGTGGCCCGACCAGATCGACGAGATGGCCGGGTTCCGCCTGGCCGAGCGGTACAGCGACTGGGATCGCACGCCCTTCGGCCCGGACAGCACCGCCCACATCTCGGTCTACCGCCTCGCCTGACCGCAACACCCGCAACGTCCCCGTCGATCTAGGGCATATCGTCACCGCTGGAGATCAACTAGCGACCGCCGGCCCTAGATCGACGGGTCCGGTGGCGGGAGGTGTGGGCGGGTGCTGGGATAGTGGGCTGTATGTGGGGCCGGGCGGTTGTGGTGGGCTGGTTAGGACGGGTCCGCGATCACGGTTGGGGTTGGGGTCGGTGGCTTCGCCGGGCGGTGCTGGCCGGCGTGATCGGCGTCGCGCTGCTGGTGGCCGGTGGCTGGGCCAGCGTGAGTTGGATCCGGTCCGGTTCCGAGGGGCGGACGTACACCGCCCAGACCGTTCCCGACGCCCCAGTGGCCCTGGTGCTGGGCACCCGGGTCCAGCCCGACGGCACCCCGTCGCCGTTCCTCAGCGCCCGACTGGAGATCGCACTCGAGCTGTACGCCACCGGCAAGGTCGCGGCGATCCTGGTCTCCGGCGACAACATGCGCCACGAGTACAACGAGCCGGAGGCGATGCAGCGCTGGCTGGTCGACCGGGGCGTACCCGCCGACAAGGTGGTGCTGGACTACGCCGGCTTCGACACGTACGACTCGTGCGCCCGCGCGAAGCGGATCTTCGGCGTGAACCGGGCCACCGTGGTGACCCAGTCGTTCCACCTGCCCCGCGCCGTCACGGTCTGCCGGCACCTCGGCGTCGACGCCAACGGGGTCGGCGACGAGACGGCCCGGGACCTGAGCCACCGCACTTGGCGGATCAGCTCCACCCGCGAGTACGGCGCCGGACTGAAGGCCGCGTTGGACGTGCTCTCCGGCCGCGACCCGGCGCACCTCGGCCGCCGCGAGACCGGCATCCAGGACGCCCTACGAGCAGGCTGAGACCCGGCCGCCGAGTCTCAGACGTTGAAGCGGAACTCAGAGCCGCTGTCCCGCGACCAGCGGGAACAACGCCCGACGCCTGCCCACACGTCGTCTCGGGCGGACAGCGTTGGTCGCTGGTTGACGACGTTTGACGGTGTCTTGTGCCCCGTGTGTGCCCCACACCGCCGAATACCGCCACCCTCCGAGCTTCTGGAAGACTGCCACCGTGCCGTCTGAACCGGAGTCGTGGACCATCAAGCACTTCTCGCAAGCCAACCCGGCGGGCCCCGGCCAAGACAGCGTCCCGGCGCTGCTACGCCGCATCGCAGACAGCATCGAACAGCGGCCTGGCATCGACGTCCAAGACCTCGTCCTGCACAGCGAGGTGACTGCCGACGGCGACTGGTGGTCGGCCACCGTCTACTTCCATGAACCATCGCTCTAGCGAGTAGGGCCAGACGACCCCTCGCTTGTAAGTTCTGGGCGCTCCGTCCGGCTTAGTCCGCGCACGTCTCTGACGTCGGGCGGTGATCTGTCGCCGGCTGGCTCCGGCTCTCACTGTTCAGCCCCGTTGCTGTCGACAGCAGCAGGGCTGACTGCTTCGGTGTGAAGGAATGATCAGCCGCCGGTGACCTGGGTGAGGCGCGGGGTTTACCTGAGCGAACGGTCCATCATCGTCCGTGGGCGTCCGGCGTCGCTCGCCTCGGTCGTCACCCGGTTAGTCACCCAGTCGCTGTGAGCGAGGAAGGCGATACGGGGGGCTGCTGCGGTGTTATCGGCACGGGAGTAACGGCATCCACACCCGAAGGGTCTGGCTTCGGACGAAGCTCGCCAGTCATACAGCTCTTGATGTACGACTCCTTGACCTGCTCGCGCCAAGTCTCGGTGACGTGACCCCCGTCCCGGTCATACGGAGGCTTCGCCTGTAGAAGGTCGAAGCCGATCGAGCAGGCTTCCTTGGAGGGTTCGGTGTTCTGCTCTTGGAGCTTCGTGCGGTAGTCAATTCCCTGCTGGGACACCTCGTCTAGGTACGTCATCCTCTCTTCGTACGATGCGGCGCAGCCCGCGACGACTAGAACGACGGCAGCGAGAGGCAGTGTGGCGACCGTACGCAATCTCATGGGCGCGCAGTGTAGCGTCAATCGACGAAGGCCACTGCGCTCTGTCGCCATCCCGTCTACCGTCGACCCGCCCGCATGGGGAGCGGGCCGCCGCCCGGCCCGCCATGTCAAGCGGACCTTGACGCACGGTCGGACGCTGGCGGGTCGGGCGGTGGTCTGCTCGGCTCGCCCGGGTCGTCGGTAGACGGGATGGCCCGCGCAACCACGCACGGACCGCAAGCCGCCGACGGACCTCCGGCCATCCTGGAACCGGAGCGCCCCCGCCGGAGGCGCAGTAACCGCGATCGCTTCGCCCTCGTCACCCGCCGCGCGGACCCGGCGTGCCCTTCCCTGCGCCGCGTCGCTCGGGCGCGGCGCGGGCCGGCTGCCGGCGACGTACCTCCACCACTTCTGCACCTGATCCGTCTGCGGCGGCCCCCGGGCTTTCCGCTTTCCGCGCCAGCCGCCGGGCGTGTTGCGTGGCCGGCGAGGAGCGACAGCGGAGCGTCGGACGCGCGCCCAGGCGGCGGCGCGTGCGGCCCGTTCAGGGCCGCCTTGAAGACGTACAGAAACTTTGAACCACATCGCCGGCTGCCGGCCGGCCTTGTCTCATCGGCCAGCGGACACGGGATGGTGCGGACCGAGTGTGCTCCGTACCCTGGGCGGCATGGTTGCCCTCGTCAATGCCGCTCGGGAAGTTGCGCGGCACCTGCTTGAGACACCGTTGCCCCGTCGGTGGAGTCACGTCCAGGCGGTCGCTGCCAAGGCGGACAGGATCAGCGCGGCGGTGCCGATCAGGGACCGTGAGGTTCTTGTGGCGTCGGCGTGGCTGCATGACGTGGGCTACAGTCCCGACCTGGTCGACACCGGCTTTCACTCCCTGGATGGTGGCCGCTGGCTGCGGCGCCAGAAGCACGACGAGCGGATTGCCGCTCTGGTGGCTCACCACTCCTGCGCGTGGTTGGAAGCCGAGGAGCGTGGGCTCGGTGAGGTCCTGGCCGCCGAGTTCGCTCGGGAGGAAACCGCGGTGACCGACGCCCTCTGCTTCTCGGATATCACGACCGGCCCTGACGGGCAGGACTTCGAGGTTCTCGAACGGCTGGCGGAGATTCGGTCGCGATACGGGCCGGAGCACCTGGTGACCCGGTTCATCGGCCGGGCGGAACCGGGGATGGTTGCCGCTGTGCAGCGGACTCAGGGCCGGCTCGTCGGCAGCGTTCCTCAGCCGATGTAGGGCGTGGCGCGGTTCTCGTAGCCGTGGGTGACGCGGAGCATGGTTGACGGGTGGATATCGAGCGCGGCCAGCTCGTCGCGGGCCACCCACCGGACAGCGCTTGACTCGTCGCTCAGGGTCGGTGTGCCGCTGACGGGTACGGCCCGGAAGCAGAGGGAGAACTGCTGTCGGACCTCGCCGTCGGAGTACGCGACGACATGGCGCGGGTCGGAGTAGACGCCAACGATTCCGGTCACCTTGACTTGGACGCCGGTCTCCTCGTGGGTCTCTCGGACCGCCGTCTCCGCGACCGACTCGCCGATCTCCTGGCCGCCGCCGGGCAGGGACCACAGGCCGTTGTCGGTGCGCTGGATGAGCAGCGCCCGGCCTTGCTCGTCTCGTACGAAGACGGATACGGCCACGACGATGCTGTTGGCCTTCGGTGCGCTCGGGTCGTGGTAGTGCTCGGTCCTCGCCATGGTCCTAGGCTGCCACGTCGCCGCCCGGTTCAAGCTTCGCGACGGCCAGCACGCGATCGAAGCTGTCGGAGTAGGTGCGGAACAGGTCCCCGCCGACGAGCTTGCGCAGGTGCATCACGGGCGCGTGTGGTGCCGGAAACCCGAGGACGTGCATGTTCACCAGCATCTCTTCATCGAAGCGATAGATCGAGTTGTACAGGGTCGTGTCGTGGTATCGCACTTTCACCCGGGGCACTCCTTTGATCCGGTTATAGTACTGCTCGACCTGCCGGATCTTTGCTGCCATGACGCCGGGCGCACCCTCCTCCACACTTCTCCGCTGAATCGCTTCGCTGCCTGGGTCACCAAGGAGGATTGTCACTTCGACACCGTCAACAGCCTTTTGACGCAGGGTGTCGATCAGCATCGGATCCTGCTCTACGAGGAAGAGGCCGGCGTAGGCCAAGACGTCAATCCGCTCCTCTGCTTCTTCGATTAGCCGATGCCATAGGTCATACGGCACGGACGACCGCCGCGAGTAAAGCTTCAACATCTCGCTCTGGCCGATCTTCGACGCCTTCTCTTGGGTCACCGCCTCCGGCCATAGGTACGTCACATCAGACCGCACCATCGCAGCGATGGCGTGCCGATGGCGCGGGTACGGCGTTCGGTCCTGCGTGATCCACCGTTCCACCGTCTTCGGGTCAACCCCGATCTTCTCGGCCACAGCGACGGGCGTGAGGCCGTTTCGCAGGATGGCATCGCGTAGCCGGTCGTTCGCCATTTCGACCCTCCTCAAGGGACGACTAGGGACGCGTTCACGATAACCAAGACGTCCCAGAGTTGTCTAGCCCATCGGATGGGCTGTCCTCGGCTTTTCGGGAGCCTTATCCGCAGAGGCCACGAGCAAGAGTCCACCGGGGACAAGCTCAACAACGGCCAAGACACAGGAGGTCTGAAGTGAAGCTGTACGTGGACACCAAGGCGAAGCAGGTGACGGTGTCGAGGGACCCGGAGCCGAAGAACGACCAGAACGGCAATCAGCGGTCGGAGAAGGGAACGGGCCGGCTCATGTGGTCCACCCAGGTCTTCGTTCTCGACGAGAACGGCGGTGAGGTCATCACCATCACCACGGCGGGTGAGAAGCCGAGTGTGATGGTGGGGCAGCTCATCGAGGTCGAGCAGTTGGAGGCCATCCCGTGGGCGACCAACGGGCGTAACGGCGTCGCGTTCCGTGCGATCTCGCTGAAGCCGAAGACTGGTGCGTCGGCCAAGTAGGTTCCTCGCACGCGTGCTGTGTGAAGCCTGCGGTGTCTCCTGAAGCGGCCTACGGTCCGCTGACCTGATCCATCTCGGTCCGGGAGTGTTTCTGGCTCCTACATTTCCGGCCCTGACAACCAGTGGTTGTCGAATCGAAGTTATGGCGCGGGGCCGGTACTGGCTCCTACACCTGCCGGCCCCGTCTGCCTTCCAACCCGTTCGCCTCAAGTTCTGAGGAGTGGTTGTCATGCGTTACTACGTCACGTTTTTCCACACCACCGCTGATGGTGTGCAGGTCGAGTACTTCGAGTACCAGCCTGCCAGCCCGATCCGGGGCTATGACGACATCGACAAGTTGACCGACCTCATTCGCGGCTGGGGCCGCGAGCGGGTCACCGTGTTGGGCTTCTCGCCCCTGGCCGACGAAAAGTAACCCACCTCGTACGCCGACTGATCTGGAAATCGAGCACGGGGCCGGTACTGGCTCCTACACCTGCCGACCCCGGGCTCTCCAACCCATCCACCCCAATCACTTGGGAGGACGTGTCATGTCCAAGTCTAGCCCTCGCCGTCCCTTCGGCGGGAGAAGCACGGGAACGGTGACGGTCATTGAGGCCCGTGTTCACCGTTCCTCCGCGCGTAACGCCCGTCTGGCGTTCGTGATGACGGCGGTCATCGCCGGTCTGCTCGCGGCCGTGGTCGCCGCTTCCTACATGCATCCGATTCTTGCCCTGTTCGTCGCCGTCGGCGTCGGCGTGCCGTTGGGCGGGATCGTGTGGGTGCTGGTCCGTATCTGGCCGGTGATCCGGCTGCTGTGGTGGTGGACCCCGGAAATCGGCCTCGCCGGTCTGCTCCTGACCGGCTGGGTGCAGCTCGCCTCTCACACGCCGGCCGTGGTGACGCTGCTGGTTGTCGCCCTGGTCGTGGGTGTGCCGGCGGGTGTTCCGGTGATCCGCCGCCGGCTGGTGGCGTGGGGATGGTGCCTGATCGTTCGGCATCGGCTGCGGGTGTGTTTCGCGCAGTTCATCATCGCCAACCAGTCCGGCAGTCTGCCGCTGATCCTGTGGGCCGTCCCGACCCCGGTCGGTGAACGGGTGTGGGTGTACCTGCGCCCTGGCCTGTCGGTCAAGGACCTCGAAGCACGGCTCGACAGGATCGCCGTGACCTGCCACGCCTCCACCGTGCTCATCGAACGCGCCTCGGACGGCAACTCCGCCTACGTGCGGTTCGACATCAAACGCCGCGAAGTCCTCACGGCGAACGTCGGTTCACCGCTGGTCGACGTGATCGACCCGGACACCCCGACCGTCGAGCAGGCACCCCCGGTGGTGCCGACTGCTCTGGACCTGCCCGACGTGCAGGCACCCACCATCACCCTGCCCAAACAGGCCGACCGGAAGCCGGCCAAGCCGGCCGCCACCACCGCCAACGGCAGCAAGCCTGAGGCTTCGACGTCGGCGGATGCCGACGACGTCACCGACTGGATCTAACCCACACCCGAACCGGGACGCGAGGAGCCCTACGGGCTCGTTCGTGTGGCTTCTCGCGCCCACCAACGCCCAAGGAGGGCACCCCATGACTACCGCTACCGCCTCCCCGTCTGCGGGGGTTCCGGTGGGGCCTGGCCTGTCGATGTTCGACCCCATCTTCATCGGCATCGACGAGTTCGGCCAGCCCGTCTACATCACCCTCGCCTACCGCAACCTCCTCGCCGGTGGCGAACCCGGCGGAGGTAAGTCCGGCCTGCTCAACGCCATCGCCGCGCACGCCGCCCTGTCCGTCGACAGCCGCCTGGTGCTGTTGGACGGAAAGCTCGTCGAGTTGGGGCAGTGGGAGGACTCCGCCGATGCGTTCATCGGCCCCGACATGCCCGCCGCTCTCGACGTCCTGCGACGTCTGCAGGTGGTGATGAACAACCGCTACGCGTGGCTGCGCGCCCACAACCGGCGCAAGGTCACCGCCGCCGACCGCCTCTCCGTGATTACGGTCCTGGTCGACGAGATCGCCTTCTACTCCGCCACCGTCGGAGCCAAGCAGGAGCAGGAAGAGTTCGTCGCCCTGCTGCGGGACCTGGTCGCCCGGGGCCGTGCCGCCGGCATTCCCGTTGTGGCCGCGACGCAGCGGCCGTCGTTCGACATCATTCCCACCTCGTTGCGGGACCTGTTCGGCTACCGGGCCGCGTTCCGCTGCACCACCCCCAACAGCTCCAACATCGTGCTGGGTCACGGCTGGGCTGAGCAGGGCTACTCCGCCACCGACATCGCCCCCACCAACCAGGGCGCCGCGTACCTCATCGCTGAGGGCGGTGTCCCGCGCCGGATCAAGGTCGCTTACCTGACCGATGCGCAGATCGCCGGGATCGCGGACTACGCCGCGTGGATCCGCCGACCGAGCACCATCGGCACCCCTGCCGGCTCCCCGGCCGATTGGGGGATGGCGGCATGACCACCCGCGAACGCGCCCACGCCAAAGCCAGCAACCAGCGGGCCAACCAGTACACGGAGATCTGGGTCGTCGGCACCCCGGAAGACCTGGCCGTGATGATCCACGCCGCCCGCGCCACCGGACGGCTCGTCTACGTCTCCGCCCCACACCAGATGGGCGGCGACGACACCCGACACCGCCGCTACCTGCGGCTCCGCAACCACTAGCAGTCGACAGGACCGGGATCGGCCTCGCAAGCACACCGGTCCTGCCGACCTCCACCAAGCCCTTACCGGAAGGACGTGGCTGCCATGAAGGCTACCCACAACCCACCCACCGACCTACAGGTCACACCCGCTGACCTGCTGCGGATGGCTGCCCTCTACCTGCGCCGGCACGGCTGGCACCAGGGCACCTACTACCCCGCCGCCGTTGCCACCGACACCCTCACCTCGCCGGCCTGCGCCGTCGGGGCTATCGGCATGGCCGCCGCTGGTCACCGCGTCGACCACTTCTACAGCCTCGACTGCGGCACCCAGGTCGCCTTCCGCACCGCCGTCGGTGTCTTCACCACCTACCTCGACGACTACGAGCCCATCTGCACCGTCGACGACGACGGCTACCTCATCGACGAACACACCTCCCCCTACTCCTGGAACGACGACCCCGGCCGCACCGCCGAGCAGGTCATCACGGCCCTTGAAACGGCCGCTGACGAGTGGGACCGCCTCCACACCACCGGAGGTGAGAACCGATGAGCACCGTCAAGAAGTCCTTGACGCCCCGGGTTCCCGCGCAGAAGCGGCGGGATGTCGTCGAGAACGACGAGTTCGCCGGCTTCGCTCGGCGCGTCATCCGCGCCCACGGTCGCCGCGTCGCTACCGGAGATGTGGAAGCACTCCGCGACCTCGTCACCCTGTCCTCCGTCATCGATGAAGCAATTACCGATGCCGTGATCGGGCTGCGCCAGTTCGGCTATTCCTGGGCCGAGATCGGCTCCCGGCTCGGTATCTCCCGACAGGCCGCCCAGCAGCGCTGGGGTGATCGGCCGTGACCGACTTCGCTGACCACATCGGCCTACGGGTCCGCTTCTACGACCCGCTCGGCACCCGCCACGGCTTCCCCACCTTCCCTTACCGGATGGCCCCCACCGGGCTGGCCACCCTGCGGCAACTCCGCGCCGCAGGACTCCGTCCCGGAGGTCATGACCCGGTCGCTCAGATCCTCTGGCGACGCGGCAAGCGGGTCGCCTACCTCTACCGCCTCGACTGGGCCAAGCCCAAGCGCACCGCCACCCCTGCCCAGCGGGAGGCCATCGGCAAGGCGCTGACCGCTCGTCGGACCTGCCGCTACTGCCAGCAGGTCAAGCCCTACTACATCCCCCGCCGCTACGGCTGCTGCCTCGACTGCCACGAAGGAGATTCCTGATGGGCGTCCTGATCACCTTCGCCGTCATCCTGCTCATCGGTGCCGCTATGGCCTACATGGGCGGTGTCCGATGAACCCTCAACCCACCACCGGCACCACCACCGGCACCCGCATCGAAGGTGCCGTCCTGGTCCTCATCCTCCTCGTCGTCGCCGGCTTCGCCGGTGCCGCCTCCTTCACCCACGTCAAGGACTGGACGCTTGCCAACTCCCCGGCTGGCACCGGGGAGTGGTTCGGCTGGGCCAACGCCGTCATCTCCGAACTCGTCCCCGTCGCCTGCCTACTGACCATCCGCCGACGCCGCCGTGCAGGTGCACCCATCGGCTACCCACTCTTCCTCCTGGTCGCCGCTGCCAGCCTGTCCCTGGCCGCACAGTTGGCCGTCGCCAAGCCCGGCATCTCCGGCTGGCTCCTGTCCGCCGTACCCGCCTTAGCCTTCATGGCCCTGGTCAAACTCGTCCTCGCCCCCACCAAGGGCACCACCAACCCGCCGGTTGAGCCGGCCGAACCCATCCACGTCCAGGCCGCCGCCGAGCAGGTCACCACCGACGCGCCAGTCGCGATCACCGCACCCGAACCGACCCCGGTCCCTACGGTCGAGCCGATCCCTGCGCCAGAGCCTGTCACCGTGCCGACTGTCGAGCCGGTCGACATCCCCACTCACCTGCTGCCCATGGCCCGCTTCTCGGCCGTGCAGCACGAACAGGCCACCGGACGGCCCATCACCGCCGTCGAGCTGGCCGACCGACTCGACATCACCCCCGCCACAGCGGGACAGCTCCTCGCCACCCTGACCGGTGGTGCCCGATGACCATCTACCTCGTCGACATCGAACACGTCACCCACACCTGCCCCAACTACCCGGACGGGCACCCGTTCGACATCCGCCGCACCCTCGTCGATGTCATCCCCGGCGGTCCCTGCCGGGCACCGGTCACCATCCGCTGCGGCAACGTGACCGCCACCATCCCGTGTCACCGGCACGAGCCGGCCAAGCGCCAATGCGGCGCCTGCCGCATCATCGTGCGCGAACGCACCATCACCACCCGCCCCCTCCGGGTTGCGGCCTGATGGCGTCGACGCTGGACCTCACACCCCGGACCGCTCTGGCCCGGGGTGTGGGCTCGAACGCCGACACCACCGACACCACCCCACCGGTCTACGGCTACACCGCCGCCGGCTCCGCCTTCGAACGCACCACCCGACCGGACTACTTCGGCTGGCTGGAACACGTACGTGCCGCCGCAGGCTGCACCCGGCCGATCCGCCTCGCCGGCCAACTCCTGACGGTCGAGCAGTCCACCGGCCGCATCGTCGACCAGCGGCATACCGACGCCATGCCCGACGCGGCGATCTACACCGCCTGCGGCAACCGCCGCGCCACCGTCTGCCCGTCCTGCGCGCAGACCTACCAGCGCGACGCGTTCCAACTCCTGCGCGCTGGCCTGGTCGGCGGCAAAGGCATCCCCGAGACGGTCGCCTCGCATCCGGCGGTGTTCGCCACTTTCACCGCACCGTCCTTCGGCACCGTTCACGCGCGGGTGGTGAAGCGGCACACCTGCCACAACCGCAAGCGATGCGACTGCCGGGCAGAGCCGTGCCACGCCCGCCGCGACGCTGGCCTCTGCGCCCACGGGCGTCCCGCTGTCTGCTGGGCACGCCACGAAACCGGCGACAAGGCGCTCGGGCATCCGCTGTGCCTGGACTGCTACGACCACGACCACCAAGTCGTGTGGAATCTGTTCTCCGGCGAACTCTGGCACCGCACCAAGCAAGCCGCAGAACGCTGGCTCGCCAAACTCGCCCGCCGCCACGGCATCCCCCGAGTCGAGGTCGTCACCGCCTCCGGGAACACCCGCACCGTTGCACCGGTCCGCCTGTCGCCCGGCAAGGTCGCTGAACTCCAGGCACGCGGGGCGGTGCACTTCCACGCCATCGCCCGCCTCGACGGCGTCGACGGCCAGGACCCCGACGCCGTCGTCCCCCCGCCCGCCGGGTTCAGCCTCGACGACCTCGTCGACGCCCTCCGACACGCCGCCGAACAGATCACGTTCCACACCCCGGCCCACCTCGACCAGCCGCACGGGTGGCCGATCGCCTGGGGCGAGCAAATCGACCTGGAGCCGATCGCCACCGACGGCACCGGAGAGGTCACCGATGGCATGGTCGCCGGCTACCTTGCCAAGTACGCCACCAAAAGCACCGAGGCCACCGGGCACACCTCCACCCGCCTAACCGCCGACACCATCGCCGACTACGCCGACGGCGACGGCGACCACACCGCCCGCCTCATCGACGCCTGCTGGCGCATCGGCCGACCCACCCACACCCCGGTCCCGCTCTCGGAGCGGCCCCGGGACCACCGGCCCCGGCCCGGCTTCGTCCCGGCATGGGAGTGCCCCGACTGCGGCACCCACACCCGCTACGCCGCCTGCCCCGTCTGCGTCGCCCACCGTCAAGCCGCCCTTGACACCGAACCGACGACACCCGCCACCGGCAACCCCTACGCCCGGCTACGCCGATGGGCTCACATGCTCGGCTTCGGCGGCCACTTCCTCACCAAAGGCCGCCGCTACTCGGTCACCTTCCAACTCCTGCGCGACACCCGCGTCAACTTTCGGCGGCACGAGCATCACCACCAGGCCGACGAGCAGCCCGGCACGCTCCGCGCCGTCGACCACCTCGACGACGACACCACCCTGATCGTCGGCACCCTCACCTTCGCCGGCGTCGGCTGGCACACCACTGGAGACGCCCTGCTCGCCGCCACCGCCGCCGCCATGGCCCGCGAGCGACGCACCACCGGCCGCGAAGAACTCGCCCACGAACTCAGCACCAACCCGGCCGGCCTGGTCCTGGCCGCCTAGCAGACGAGAAGGAGGAGACGACTTTGGCAAGGCGAGACGTAGCGACCGAGGAGCTGTGGTCGATCGAGGAGGTGTCCGCGTTTCTGCGGGTACCGGTCGGCACGCTCTACCAATGGCGGTATCGCCGCACTGGTCCGCGCGCGTTCAAGGTCGGCCGTCACCTGCGGTACGACCCGACCGACGTGCGGTCCTGGCTCACCGGGCAGGCGGCCTGAGGTGGGCAGCGTCGAGAAGCGGGTCCGGGAAGGCAAGGTCAGCTACCTGGCCCGGTGGCGCGACGACGCTCGCCGCCAGCGCAAACGGTCGTTTACCCGCAAGGTTGATGCTGACCGCTTCCTCGCCCAGGTGGAAGCCGACATCCTGCGCGGTCAGTATGTCGACCCGTCCGACAAAACGACGGTCGTCGAGTACGCCCGTCGTTGGGCGGCCGGCCGTGCTCACCGTCCCACCACCGCTCGACGGGTCGCCAGTCTGATCGAGACCCACATTGCCGCGACTCCGCTGGGCTCTCGACGCCTGGCGGCGGTCGTGCCCTCCGAGGTACAGGCGTGGGCCTCCGACCGGGCCAAGGTGCTGGCCCCGTCGACCCTGCGCAACCTCGTCGGTCTGCTGCGCTCGATCTACGCGGCGGCGGTCCTGGATCGGCTCGTCGGTCGCTCCCCCGTGGTGCGGGTCAACCTGCCGTCAGCACACCGAGAGCGCATCGTGCCGCTCACCGTCGATCAGGTGCGCGCGCTGGCGGATGCGATGCCCGCACGCAACCGGGCCATGGTCATCACTCAGGCCGGCTTGGGGCTGCGTCTCGGCGAGCTGCTCGCGCTGCGCGTCCAGGATGTCGACTTCACTGCACGGCTGGTCCGGATCGAATGGCAGTTTGCCCCGCAGTCCAAGGTGCGTTCGGTGCCGAAGACGCCCCGGTCACGCCGCACGGTGCCACTGCCCCAGGTTGTCGCAGACGCTCTCCGCGCGCACGGTGCCGACCACTCGCCCGCCGATGACGGGACCATCTTCACCACCCGCTTTGCCGGCCCGTACCGGCATGACTACTACGGCTCACTCATCTTCGGTGCGGCGGTCCGAAAGGCCGGGCTGCCGGAGAGCACCACGAGCCACGATCTGCGGCACCACTACGCCTCGGTGCTGCTGATGCAGGGCGAGTCGGTCATCGTGGTCGCCGAGCGGCTGGGGCACGAAAATGCCAACCTGGTCCTGTCGACGTACGGGCACCTGATGCCGGACTCGGAGGAGCGCACCCGCCGGGCGGTCGACGACGCGTGGGGATGTGCCCCCGATGTGCCCCACGACGAAGGACCAACCCGCTGACCTGGGCGATCGGGCCGAATTCAGACGTTGAAGCGGAACTCCACCACGTCGCCGTCTTTCATGACGTACTCCTTGCCTTCGATGCGGACCTTGCCCGCAGCCTTCGCTGCCGCCATCGAACTGGCCTCGACCAGGTCGGCGTAGGAGACGACCTCGGCCTTGATGAAGCCGCGCTGGAAGTCGGAGTGAATCACCCCGGCTGCCTCTGGCGCGGTGGCACCGACCGGGACGGTCCAGGCCCGCGCCTCCTTGGGCCCGGCGGTGAGGTACGTCTGCAGGCCGAGCGTCCGGAAGCCGACCCGGACCAGTTGGTCCAGGCCCGGCTCGGCCTGCCCGATCGACTCGAGCAGTTCGCGGGCCTCCTCGTCGGGCAGGTCCACCAGCTCGGACTCGATCTTGGCGTCCATGAAGACCGCCTCGGCCGGAGCGACCAGCGCCCGCAGTTCGGCGAGGAACTCGGCGTTGTTCAGCTCGGCTTCGTCGACGTTGAACACGTACAGGAACGGCTTGGTGGTGAGCAGGTGCAGCTCACGTAGGTGCTCCAGCTCCACTCCGGCCGCCGCCGCACCCGTGTAGAGGGTGGTGCCTCCGTCCAGTACGCCGACGGCCTTGCGCGCGGCATCGACCGCGGCGGCCCGGTCCTTGCGGAGCTTGGCCTCCTTCTCCAACCGGGGCAGCGCCTTGTCGAGCGTCTGCAGGTCGGCCAGGATCAGCTCGGTGTTGATCGTCTCGATGTCGTCAGCCGGCGAGATCTTGCCGTCGACGTGCACCACGTTCGGGTCGGAGAAGGCGCGCACCACCTGGCAGATCGCGGAGGCGTCGCGGATGTTGGCCAGGAACGCGTTGCCCCGCCCCTGCCCCTTGGACGCGCCACGCACCAGTCCGGCGATGTCGACGAACGACACCGGAGCGGGGATCACCTTCTGCGAATTGAAGATCTCGGCGAGCACGTGCAGCCGCTCGTCCGGCAGCCCGACCACGCCGACGTTGGGCTCGATGGTCGCGAACGGGTAGTTCGCGGCGAGGACGTCGTTCTTGGTCAGCGCGTTGAACAGGGTGCTCTTGCCGACGTTGGGCAGGCCGACGATGCCGATGGTGAGACTCACGACGGGCCAGCTTACGCCGGTGCGCGACGACCGCCGGCAGGCAGGCTCGACGCCGCCTCGCCCGCCGCTCCGGAGCGGGGTGCCGTGGAGCCCCGCCCAGCTGCTCGGCGTGGCCGCCTAACGGTGCTGTCAACGGTCATGGCGCGGCTCCGGTTGACGGGGGACCAGCATGTCGATCCGCCGTGCTCCGGGAGCAAGCTCCGCGGCGGCGGCCAGTGGCAACGCGAACCGCCCGTCGGCGGCCGGGCCGGCGTGCTGCGACTCACGGAGCATCCAGTGAACCTCGTCGGCCGTCCAGCCCAGCGCCGCCCGGCCGGCGATCTCCCGGAGCAGCCGCAACGCGACCCGGGTGTCGTCGTCGTAGAAGCGCATGCACCAGTGGTGCACCCACATGCCCAGCGCCCGTGTGCCGTCGTGGTCCAGCGAGCGCACCAACCGGCCACAGGCGGTGTCGCCGAATGCACGGCCCGGATCGTCGGCGCGGTCCCGCTCGATGGCGCCGAGCGCTGCTGGAGCGACCGCGCGCATCCGGTCGTAGAAGCGTTGGACCACGACCTCATCCAGTGGGGCGTGCACCTGCCTCGACGCCGCCGCCTGACCCCCCGCGCTCGCCATGCCGCATCCCTTCTTCAGTTGATGGGCGCACGCTACCGACCACAACCGACACTTTCGCCCGGCCCCGTCCGCGCCGCCCGCGGCAGAGTGTCGACCGGGGCCCTCCCTCTACCGCGGGCGTCAACAGGGTGCCCTCCCTAAACCCAGGTCCGAATTCCGCCAGCCGGGTGGCCGGAGGCGGGAGCATCATCGGTGGTGTGGAACTGGACTTCGAGCGGTGTTACCGGGCTGTCGACAGCCGCGACCAGCGGTTCGACGGCTGGTTCTTCACCGGTGTCACGTCAACCGGAATTTACTGCCGGCCGTCCTGCCCGGCGATCACGCCCAAGCGACAGAACGTACGCTTCTTCCCGTCGTCGGCGGCGGCCCAACAGGCCGGCCTACGGGCCTGCCGTCGTTGCCGCCCAGACGCCTCGCCCGGTTCACCTCTGTGGGACGTACGCGCCGACGTGGTTGGCCGAGCGATGCGGATGATCGCCGACGGGGTGATCGACCGTGGTGGGGTGCCCGGGCTGGCCGCCCGGCTCGGATACACCGAACGGCACTTGCACCGGATGCTACGTGCGGAGCTCGGCGCCGGGCCGTTGGCGTTGGCCCGCGCCCAGCGCGCCCAGACGGCCCGCATCCTGATCGAGACCACCGGGTTGGGGCTGGCCGAGATCGCATTCGCCGCCGGCTTCGGCAGCGTCCGGCAGTTCAACGACACCGTCCGGGAGGTCTACGGCGCGCCGCCGTCACAACTGCGTTCCGCCGCCGGCCGGGGCATTCTGGTTGGCGGCGCGGGAACGGTCACGCTGCGGTTGGCGTACCGGCCGCCGCTGCACGCCGCCGCGCTGCTCGACTTCCTGGCCCGGCGCACCTTGCCCGGGGTGGACAAGGTGCACGACGGGTCGTACCGACGGGGCCTGCGGTTGCCGCACGGAACCGGCGAGGCGACGCTGACTCCGGCGGCAGGGCACGTGGCGGTGACGCTTCGCCTGACCGACCTTCGGGACCTGGCCCCCGCGGTGGCCCGCTGCCGACGCCTGTTCGACCTCGACGCGGACCCGGTGGCCGTCGACCAGACGCTCGCCGCCGATCCGGCGCTGGCACCGGCGGTGGCCGCCGGGCCCGGGGTGCGCGTTCCCAGGGCGGTGGACGGTTTCGAGATGGCCGTCCGCGCCATCGCCACCCAACAGGTGTCGCTGGCCTCAGCCCGCACCACCCTCACCCATCTCCTCGCCACCGTCCCCACCCGCGTTGATCAAGAGGCTTTGGTCACGGAGAACGGCGCCGCGCGACGCGAACCTCCTGACCGACACGGTTGGAGGCGCGGCGGGGCACTGCGGGGATTCGTCACCGCTGAGGAGGTGTTGGGGGTGGCGGATGCCGGGTTCCGGATGCCGGCGGGGCGGCGGGAGACGATCCGGGCGGTGGCGCGGGCCGTTGTCGACGGGCGGCTCGATCTGGAGCCGGGCGGGGACCGGGCCGAGACGGTGCGGCAACTGACCGCTGTCCCTGGTATCGGCGGTTGGACGGCGGGCCATCTGGCGATGCGCGCGCTCGGCGACCCGGACGTGTTTCTCGCGAGCGACCTCGCGGTGCGCCGGGGCGCCGTCGCCCTGAGCCTGCCCGCCGATCCCAGGACCCTTGACGGGTACGCCACCCGCTGGCGCCCCTGGCGTTCCTATGCGGTGATTCATCTCTGGAGAGCAGCATGAGTTTGAATTGGAAGAGAAGCATGAGCAGCACGATCGACAGCACGGTCATCGACACTCCCGTCGGGCCGTTCGCCATCCTCGCCGGCCCGGACGGCGCGGTGCGGGCCGCCGGCTTCACCGCCGACCCGGCGAACCTGCTCCCGCTGGTGCACCCCAGTCTGCGGGGCACAGTTGGTCAGCGGCCGGGCCTCGGCCCGATCACCGCCGCTGTGGCCGCCTACCTCGGCGGCGATCTCGCCGCCATCGACGACGTCCCGGTCGAGCAGCACACCGGCGGGGTGTTCATGTCCCACGCCTGGCAGGTGTTGCGCGGGGTGAAGCCGGGTGAGCCGATCACCTACACCGGGTACGCCGCTCTGGCCGGCCGCCCCGCGGCGGTGCGGGCAGCCGCCGCGGCCTGCGCCCGTAACGCCGCCGCCCTCTTCGTCCCCTGCCATCGGGTACTGCGCACCGACGGAGCGCTCGGCGGCTACCGCTGGGGACTGCCGGTGAAGCGCTGGCTCCTCGACCACGAGCGAGGCGCTGGGACAGCAGTCCGCCACTATAAGTAATCGTCACTGCGCGCGACACCGCCGCCTCACAGTTACTGCCGGAGGGGGCGGGGCGGCGGGTGGCTGACAACAAGCCGACAGCGGCCCGACTCCCGTTTGCCGCTACCGTCGGGTCGTGGCTGCGGGGAGCGACGGCGGCCCGGCCGACCGGGGCGAGGTCCGTCGGTATCAGCTGCGCAACATCTGGCGGCTGCGCCGGTACCTGCGTCCACACGCTGTCCAGTTCAGCTGGTTGATGCTGGCCGGGCTCGCCGCCACCGGGGCCGGCATCGCCGTACCCCTGGTCGCGCAGCAGGTGGTCGACGGGCCGATCGCCCGCCGCGACCTCACCGGGCTGTACCAGCTGGCCGCGCTCGCCCTGCTGCTCGGTGTGGCCGAAGCCTCGCTCATCTTCATCCGCCGGTGGGTGCAGTCGTCGTCCTCGGTGGCGATGGAGGCGGCCATCCGGGCCGACGTCTACGCCCACCTGCAGAAGCTGCCGCCCAGCGTCCACGACCGGTGGCCGTCCGGCCAGTTGCTCTCCCGGGTCACCAGCGACCTGTCGGTACTGCGCCGCTTCCTCTCCTTCGGACTGTTCTTCCTCATCCTCAACGTGGCCACGTACCTGGCCGTCGTGGTGCTGCTGGTCCACCTGCACTCGGTGCTGGGCCTGCTGGTGGGGGTCAGCGCGGTCCCGCTGTTCGTGATCGCCCGCCGCTTCGGCCGGCACTATCACACCGCGTCCAGACGGATGCAGGACCAGCAGGGCGACGTGGCGACGCTGGTCGAGGAGACCGCGCAGGGCCTACGCACGATGAAGGCGTACGGGCGGGGACCGCAACTGACCGACCGGTTCACGGCCGGCACCGAAGCGTTGCACGACATCGGGGTCGACAAGGGGCGGTTACTGGCCCGTACCGCCGCGCTGCTCGACCTGGTGCCCAATGTCACCCTGAGCGTCGTGCTGGTGGCCGGCGCCGCGGCGGTCGCCGCCGGACGGCTCACCGTCGGTCAGCTGGTCGCCTTCGTCAGCCTCCAGCTGATGCTGATCTGGCCGGTACAGACGCTCGGTTGGATCATCGCCAACGGGCAGGAGGCAGCCACCGCCGCAGACCGGATCCAGGAGGTGCTCGACACCCCGCCGGCCATTGTCGACGCAGCCGGTGCCGTCGTGCTGGCCCGCTCGACGGTGCGCGGCCGGCTCCGCTTCGAGGCGGTCGGCTTCCGCTACCCGGACAGCGCCGTCCCGGTGCTGCGCGGCATCGACCTGACCGTGGAGCCGGGCGAGACCCTGGCGGTGGTCGGCGCCACCGGCAGCGGCAAGAGCACCCTGCTTTCGCTGGTGCCCCGGCTGCACGACGTCGGGGCGGGCCGGATCACCCTGGACGGGCACGACCTGCGTGACCTGCGGCTGGCCTCGCTGCGCCAGCTGGTCGGAATGGCCTTCGAGGAGCCGACGCTCTTCTCGATGTCGGTGTGGGAGAACCTCACGCTCGGCCGGCCCGACGCCGGAGAGGACGAGGTGCGGGCCGCCCTCGCACTGGCCCAGGCCGACTTCGCGTACGAACTACCGTGGGGGCTGCGTACCCGGCTCGGCGAGCAGGGCCTGTCGCTTTCCGGCGGGCAGCGGCAACGGCTGGCGCTGGCTCGGGCGGTGCTGGTCCGGCCGGCCGTGCTGGTCCTCGACGATCCGCTCTCCGCGCTGGACGTTCACACCGAGGCGCTGGTGGAGTCGGCGCTGAAGGGGGTGCTGCGCGACACCACCGCGCTGCTGGTGGTGCACCGGCCCTCCACCGTCGCGCTCGCCGACCGGGTAGCGTTGCTGGAGCAGGGCCGGATCGGGGCCGTCGGCACACACAGCGAACTGCTGGCCACCGTGCCCGCGTACCGCGCGGTGCTGTCCGCCAAGCCAGCCGCGCCGCCACCTCCCCGCAGGCCCCCCGGGGGGCCGCCGCTGGTGCGCTCGTGAACTCCCGAGGACCCCGGCCGCAGAGCAGGGCCGATCGGCCTCGCGGCTCGCCCCTGCCGGAAGGCGAACCGGCCTGGTGGCGCGGAATCGCACCGGACCCGCACGCGGATCGTAGCCACGCCGAGGACACCGATCCGGCGGCGGTGGCCCGGCTGCGAGGCCGCAGCCGGACGCTGCTGGCCGGGGTGCTGCGTCCGCACCGCGGCCGGCTGGGTACGGCGGTCGTGCTGCTGCTGACCCAGAACGCCGCGGCCATGTCCGGGCCGTACCTGGTCATGCTCGGCATCGACCGGGCTATCGAGCGGCTGCGGGAAGGTCGGGCCGGGCCGCTGGCCGCCGTCGCCGTGTCCTTCGCCGCGGCGACCGGGATCGAGTACGCGGCCCGGCGCGGTTTCCTCAACCTCTCCGCCCGGATCGGCCAGGCCGTCCTGCTCGACCTGCGCCAACGGGTGTACGGGCACTTCCTGCGACTGCCGGTGGCCTTCCACGAGCGGTACACCTCGGGCCGGATGATCTCGCGGTTGACCAGCGACATCGACTCGATCGCCGAGTTGGTCGACGGGGGTGTGGAGTCGCTGGTGATGGCCGCGCTGACGATCGTCTCGGTGGCCAGCGTCCTGCTCTGGCTCGATTTGCCGCTGGCCGCGGTGACCCTGCTCGCCTTCCCACTGCTGTTCTGGCTGTCTCGCTGGTTCGCCAGGTCGTCGGCCACCGCGTACCGCCACACCCGGGAGGCGATGGCACTGGTCATCGTTCACTTCGTCGAATCGATGCGGGGCATCCGGGCCGTGCAGGCGTATCGCCGGGAGCCGCGAAACCAGTGGATCTTCGACGCCGTCAACGACGACTACCGCCGGTACAGCCGGCAGGCGTTCCGCCTGATCGCGACGTACTCGCCGAGCATCAAACTGATCGGCAACGTCACCGTGGCGGGGGTGCTCTGCTATGGCGGTGCCCGGGTGCTGGGCGGCGAGACGGCCGTGGGTGTGCTCGCGGCCTTCCTGCTCTATCTGCGCCGGTTCTTCGAGCCGATGCAGGAACTGAGCCAGTTCTACAACTCGTTGCAGTCGGCGACCGCGGCGCTGGAGAAGCTCGCCGGGGTGCTCGACGAACGGCCCGCCGTCGCCGAACCCGTTCATCCGGTACCGCTGCCCGACGTCCCGGTACGCGGGGCCCTCCGTTTTCAGGCGGTGTCGTTCGGCTACCGCCCCGACGCGCCGATCCTGACCGGGCTTGACCTCACCATCCCCGCCGGGCAGACCGTGGCGCTGATCGGGCCGACCGGCGCCGGAAAGTCCACCGTCGCCAAGCTGCTGGCCCGCTTTCACGACCCGGCCACCGGCACGGTCACCCTCGACGGCGTGGACCTGCGTCAGCTGGCCGACACCGAACTACGCCGGACAGTGGTGCTGGTGACCCAGGAGACCCACCTATTCGGCGGCACCGTGGCGGAGAACATCCGGTTCGGTCGCCCGGACGCCGCCGACGCCGCCGTCGAGGCCACAGCCCGGGCGATCGGCGCGCACGACTTCATCGCGGCGCTGCCCGACGGGTACGCCACCGAGGTGCACCGGCGCGGCGGGCGGCTCTCCGCCGGCCAGCGACAACTCGTCGCCTTCGCCCGGGCCTTCCTGGCCGACCCGGCGGTGTTGGTCCTCGACGAGGCCACCTCGTCGCTGGACGTGCCGACCGAGCGTCTGGTGCAGCACGCGCTCGGCACCGTCCTGCGGGACCGAACCGCGGTGGTGATCGCGCACCGGCTCTCCACCGTGCAGACCGCCGACCGGGTCCTCGTCCTCGACGACGGCCGGATCGTCGAGGACGGCCCGCCGGCCGAGTTGATCGCCGACGGCGGCCGGTACGCGGCCCTGCACCGCCAGTGGCGCGACTCGCTGCTCTGATCCGCCCTCCGATATCCGCGTGCCCAGCAGCGGAGCCGATGCCTACGATCGACCGATGACCGATACGGCGAGGACCGCCCGCACCGGCGTCCCCGAGCGTCCGACCCTGGACGGCATCGAGGAAACCTGGTCGCGACGCTGGCAGGAGGAGGGCACGTACGCGTTCGACCGGAGCAGGGAACGGTCGGACGTGTACGCGATCGACACCCCGCCGCCGACCGTATCGGGCGAGCTGCACATGGGGCACGTCTTCTCGTACACGCACACCGACATGGTCGCCCGTTTCCAGCGGATGCGCGGACGCACGGTCTTCTACCCGATCGGCTGGGACGACAACGGCCTGCCCACCGAGCGTCGGGTGCAGAACGTCTACGGCGTGCGCTGCGAGGTGTCCCTGCCGTACGACCCGGACTGGCAGGCGCCGCAGACTCCGGTGGACGACGCCGCCCGCAAGGATCCGACGCCGATCTCCCGACGCAACTTCATCGAACTGTGCGAGCGGCTGACCGACTCCGACGAGCGGGTCTTCGAGGCGCTGTGGCGTCGACTCGGGCTCTCCGTGGACTGGTCGCTGATGTACACCACAATCGGCGCGGTGGCCCGCGCCACCTCCCAGCGGGCGTTCCTGCGCAACCTGGCCCGCGGTGAGGCGTACCAGGCCGAGGCGCCGACGCTGTGGGACGTCGGATTCGCCACCGCGGTGGCCCAGGCCGAACTGGAGGACCGGGAGCGGCCCGGCGCGCACCACCGGCTACGGTTCCACTCCCCCGGCGGGAGGGAGGTGCTGATCGACACCACCCGGCCGGAGCTGTTGCCGGCCTGCGTCGCGCTGGTCTGCCATCCCGACGACGAGAGGTACGCCGAACTGGTCGGCACGGCTGTGCGTACGCCTGTCTTCGACGTCGAGGTGCCGGTGCGCGCACACCCGCTGGCGGACCCGGCCAAGGGCACCGGCATCGCGATGGTCTGCACCTTCGGTGACCTGGCCGACGTGACCTGGTGGCGGGAACTGGCCCTGGACACCCGGGTGGTGGTCGGGCGGGACGGTCGGCTGCTGCCGGAGCCGCCGGCCGGGGTGCCGAGCGAGCCGTACGCGCCGCTGGCCGGGCAGAGCGTCAACGCCGCCCGGCGGCGGGTCGTGGAGTTGCTGGCCGACGCGGGCGAGTTGGTCGGCGAACCGCGTCCGATCACCCACCCGGTGAAGTTCTACGAGCGCGGCGACCGGCCACTGGAGATTGTCTCCACCCGGCAGTGGTACCTGCGCAACGGTGGCCGCGACACCGACCTGCGGGAGGAGTTGCTGGCCCGGGGGCGGGAGCTGCGCTGGGTGCCGGAACACATGCGGCACCGCTACGAACACTGGGTGGGCGGCCTGACCGGCGACTGGCTGGTCAGCCGGCAGCGTTTCTTCGGCGTGCCGGTGCCGGTGTGGTACCGGCTCGACGACGATGGCGGGCCGGACTGGTCCAACCCTCTCACCCCGGACGAGGCTTCGCTGCCGGTCGACCCGTCTGAGGACGCCCCGTCCGGGTACGACGAGTCGCAGCGCGGCGAGCCGGGCGGTTTCGTCGGCGACCCGGACGTGCTCGACACCTGGGCCACCTCGTCGCTGACCCCGCAGATCGTCGGCGGCTGGGAACGTGACCCGGACCTGTTCCGGCGGGTCTTCCCGATGGACCTGCGCCCGCAGGGCCACGACATCATCCGGACCTGGCTGTTCGCCACCGTGGTCCGGGCGCACCTGGAACACGGCACGCTGCCGTGGCGGACGGCCGAGCTGTCCGGCTGGATCCTCGACCCGGACCGCAAGAAGATGTCGAAGTCCAAGGGCAACGTGGTCACCCCGATGGCGCTGCTGGAGCAGCACGGCTCCGACGCGGTGCGTTACTGGGCGGCCAGCGGCAGGCCCGGCACCGACCTCGCCTTCGACCCGGCCCAGATCAAGATTGGCCGGCGGCTCGCCACCAAGCTGCTCAACGCGTCGAGGTTCGCGCTCGGGCTCGGCGCCGCCGACGCGCTGCGCGCTCCGGCGACCGAACCGCTGGACCGGGCCATGCTCGCCGAACTGTCCTGCGTCATCGCGCAGGCGACCGCCGCATTCGAAGCGTACGACCACACGGCAGCGTTGCAGGCCACCGAGTCGTTCTTCTGGCGGTTCTGCGACGACTACATCGAGCTGGTCAAGGAACGCGCCTACGGCACCGGCGCCGGGGGCGACTCGGCCCGCGCGGCGCTGGCCAACGCGCTCTCGGTGCAGCTGCGGCTCTTCGCCCCGGTCCTGCCGTACGCGACCGAGCAGGTCTGGTCATGGTGGCGGTACGGCTCGGTGCACCGGGCGCCGTGGCCCACTACGTACGAGGTCGACCGAGCCGCCCAGGGTGGTGCGGGCGACCCGGAGCTGCTGCGGCTGGCCTCCGACGCGTTGGGGCAGGTCCGGCGGGCAAAATCCGAACGGAAGCTGTCGATGAAGGCAGCGGTGCCGCTGGCCGAGGCGCTCGGCCCGGCCGCCCTGCTCGACCAGCTCACCCTGGTCGTCGACGATCTGCGGGCGGCGGGTCACATCGGCAAGCTCGACCAGCTTCCCGACCGAACCCCCACCCTCGTGATCGCCTGCGCGTTCTAGCCCTTCCCTACACCTCAGCTGGTTTCGCCGGCCACGGAGAGGGAGCGCAGGCGGTCGATGGCGAGGAAGGTGGCGGCGACGCTGATCAACATGGTCATCACCACCGCCACCGACACGGAGACCGTCGTACTCAGCAGACCGGTGGGGGCAAGCTGGTCGGCCAGGGCGATCACGTAGTGCTGGATGGACAGCACCCGGGTACCGGTGACCACGTTGCCGAGCAGCCCCTCCCAGATCAGCACGTAGACCAGACCGAGCAGTACGGGCCGTCGGGTGAGCAGACTGACCGCCACGAACAGCGCCGAGTAGGCGAGCGCCCCGACCGCCGCGGCGACGGCTAGCGCCAGGCCGAGGCGTACCGAATTGGCCAGCAGGCCCGCGACGAACAGCGGGATCGCGACGGTGACGGCGGTGACCCCGGCCGCGACCGCCAACTTCGGCAGCACGATCTGCCAGCGCGGCAGCGGCGTGGTGAGCACGTGCACCACCGTGCCGTCGTCGATTTCGGCGCCGAGCACGCCGGTGCCGACGATCAGGGCGACCACCGGCAGCACCACCGCCAGCCCGAGGCCGACGAGTACCGGTGGCCCCCAGTCGGTCGGCTCCACCCCCAATCCTCGGGACAGCACGGCCAGCAGCACCAGCAGCACAGGCAGCGGCAGCAGCAGCAGGAACCGGCGACGCCCGAAGAGGCCGCGCGCGGTGATCCAGGCAACAGTGGACATCAGGCCTCCACCAGGTAGGAGAAGACGCTCTCCAGGGATTCATCCTCGGGCACCAGCTGGTGGACCCGTACGCCGCGAGCGAGGGCGACCTTGGGCAGCACCCGGGTGAAGGCGCCGTAGTCGCCGGCTCGTACGGTCAGGCCGTCGCGGCCCAGCTCAACCCCGCTGACCGAGGACTCGCCAATCAGTGCGACGGCCAACGCCCGGTCGTCGGTCGAGCGGATCGCGAAGACATGTGGCCGGTTGGTCATCAGCCGCCGGATGGTCCGAAAGTCGCCGGAGGCCGCGAGCCGACCGGCGACCATCACCTGCACGGTGCCCGAGACCTGCTCGACCTCCTCCAAAATGTGCGAGCTGAACAGGATGGTGCGGCCGGCGTCGCCGAGCGAGTGCAGCAGTTCCATCATGTGCAGCCGCTGACGCGGATCCATGCCGTTGAACGGCTCGTCGAGCAGCAACACCTGCGGGTCGTGCACCAGGGCCGCCGCCACCCGGGTCCGCTGCCGCATGCCCTTGGAGTAGGTGCCGATCCGGCGGTCCTGTGCGTCCTTCATCTCGACCAGGGTCACTGCCCGGCGGGCCGCCGCCTCCGGGTCCGGCAGCTTGTGCAGCTTCGCGCTGGCCAGCACGAACTCGTAAGCGGTGAGGAAGGTGTGCACCGCCTCCCGCTCGCTGACCAGCCCGAGCTGCCGGTAGACGTCCGGGTTTCGCCAGGTGGGTCGGCCGTCCAGGCTGACCGCGCCCCGGGATGGGGCGAGGAAGCCGGCCATCATGTGCAGCAGCGTGGTCTTACCAGCGCCGTTTGGGCCGAGCAGCCCGGTCACTCCGGGGCCCAGGCTCATGCTCACGTCGTTGACCGCGACCACATTGCCGTACCAGCGGGAGACCCCGGCGAGGTCGAGGGTGCTGGTGGCGGTGGCCGGCCGGGCGGCGGAATCGGTCGTGGTCATCGGGCGGCCACCTTCCGGTAGCGGACCAGCAGCAGGGCGACGCAGGCGGCCACGAGTGCGACGGCGACCAGCGCGTACACCGGGCCGAACGGGCCGAGGTCAGGGGCGAAGCCGTCGGGCTCGGTGATCAACAGGTCACGCATCGTCCAGTAGCCAACGCCCTGTACCAGGGAGGACGGCGAGGCGATGCCGGCCAGCTGGTTCGCCGCCCGGGCGGGCAGGATCATCAGAGTGGCGACGACCGGCGCGGTCATCAGGAAGACCGCGACGATCCCGCCGGCAGCGAAGGCCCGCTTACCGGTCAGCGAGGCGATCAGCAGGCCGATCGAGGCGAAGACCGCCGCCCACAGCCCGGCGTAGAGCAGGGCGGGCAGCAGGTCCAGCAGCTCGTCCCAGACGCCGCCCATCCCGTCGGCGGTGAACGCCGCGCCGAGGAACATCAGCAGCTGCGGCGCACCGAGCAGCAGGAAGAGCGCGGTGACCAGGGCGAGCAGTTTGGCCAGCGGGTAGTCGGCGGTCGACAGCGGTCGGGAGAAGTACAGCGGGAGCACTCCGCTGCGCAGGTCACGGGAGACCAGTTCGGGCGCGGCCACCGCGGTGAAGAAGATGACCAGCCAGCTCATCGAGTCGGCGAACTGAGCGTACGTCATGATCGTCTCGCCGATCCGGCTGCGGATCGCGGTCACCGCAGCGGCCACCATCAGTACGATGCCGACCACCAACCAGGGGAAGATCTTGGCCTTGGCGCTGCGGCCCAGTCCGAAGGCGGTCCGCACGCCGTGCAGGTACAGCGCGCCGAAGACGTGCCGGCGGCCGAGCCGGGAGCCGGTGTAACGCTGGTAGCCGATGTCGTGGATGACGCCGGTCGGCTCAGGCATGGCTGCTCTCCCTCCGGGCGAATAGCTCGGCCACCCGGTGTCGACGCTGGTCCAGCCGGTGCAGCGGCAGGTCCAGCTCGGCAACCGCGCCGAGGATCTGGTCGTAGGTGCCCTGGTCGGCGAGCGGAACGAGCAGCAGGCGTCCCTCCCGCACCACCGGCAGGTCGAGTGCGGCCAGCCGGGCGGCCAGCACGTCGGTGCCCTCGCTCACCTCGACCGCGAGCACGTCGGTGGCCGAGGTCATGGCGGCGATGTGGTCGGCTCGCAGCAGCCGCCCGCCGTCGATGGCGACCAGGGTGTCGCAGATCCGCTCGACCTCGCCGAGCAGGTGCGAACAGACCAGCACGGAGATGCCGAACTCGGTGCCGATCCGATGCACCAGGGCGAGCATCGCGTCCCGACCGGCCGGGTCGAGGCCGTTGGTGGGCTCGTCGAGCAGCAGCAGGTCGGGATCGTGCACCAGCGCCTGGGCGAGTTTCACCCGCTGCTTCATGCCGGTGGAGTAGCCGCCCACCGGCCGGTGGCGCTCCTCGTGCAGCCCCACGTGGCGCAGCGCCTCGGAGGCCCGTTCCCGGGCGACCGTTCGAGGCAGGCCGCTGATCCGCCCGAGATAGGTGACCAGTTCGGCGGCGGACAGGTCGGGCGGCAGGCAGTCGTGCTCAGGCATGTAGCCGACCCGGGCCCGCACCTCCGCCGTGTCGGCGGTCGGGTCGAGCCCCAGCACTCGTATCCGGCCGCGGGTCGGCGTCAGCAGGCCGAGCAGCAGCTTGATCAGGGTCGACTTGCCGGCGCCGTTGGCGCCGACCAGGCCGACTATCCCTGGTTCCACCGCGACTGTCAGCTCGGACAGTGCGGTGACGCCGCCGCCGTAGACCTTCGTCAACGACTCGGTTGCGATCAGTGTCACGTCGACAGCCTAGGACCGCCGGTCGACGCGACGCGCTCCGGAAGGCACCCCGGTTTACCCTGATCCCCGGCCGACCGCACCCCTAGGAGGTGCACCACGGTCGGAACACCGCGACGACCGGCGGCGGCTGACCGGCAGGCGGCGGTTGGGTCACGGGACGGGATTCGGTGCAGACGATCCCGACGGCACGAGACACACTGAAGGCATGTCTGCTCGCTTACCCCGCACCCCGTTGACGTGGATCGCGGTCGTCGTACTGGCCGCCGGCGCGGCGTTCGGTCTCTACTGGTTCCAGCCCTGGAAGCTGCTCACCGACACCGAGGTGGCCGAGCAGCTGACCACGGTCGCCGCGCCGACGCCCGGTTCCCCGACCACCGGCCCCCCGACGCCCGGCCCCCCAACGCCCGGCCCCCCGACGCCCGAAGGCAATGCCGCGGCTCTGGTCAGCTCCGGCGACTTCGTCAGCCACGAACACGACACGTCGGGTGGCGCCCGCGTCGTCCGCACCGGCGACGGGCGGCACCGGCTGGAGCTGGTCGGGCTGAGCACCTCCAACGGCCCAGATCTGCGGGTGTGGCTCACCGACCAGCCGGTCGTCGAGGGCCGGGCTGGTTGGCACCTGTTCGACGACGGCCGCTGGGTCGAGCTGGGACGGCTCAAGGGCAATCTCGGAGATCAGGGCTACGAGATCCCCGCCGACATCGAGTTGGACGACCTGACCAGCGTCTCCATCTGGTGCAAGCGGTTCGCCGTCTCCTTCGGCGCGGCGGCGCTGACCCGAGCCGGCTAGGGCGTGACCTCGCGGCAGATGGCAGGTCGGCCCCTTCGTCTCCGGACCCCACGAGATACCGCATCTCGTGGGACCACCTGCCCGCGACGGAGGCTCAGCGTGTCGGGCCGCCCGGACGTCGGGAGGAGTGGCGCTCTCGACCGATCGACGGGCGGCTGCGAAACTGTGTGCCGGTCGCCGGAGTTGGGGGTTTGATGAGCAACGGGTGGGTGCTGCCCGACGAGGTGCTGCGGGAGGCGCCGACGTACACACCGCGTCCCGGTGAGCTAGCGGACCTGGAGCTGCTGCTGACCGGTGCGTACGCCCCGCTGACCGGGTTCATGACCAGGGCCGACCTGGTCTCCGTCAGCCGTCGCGGCCGGCTGGTCGACGGGGCCACCTGGCCTGTCGCCGTCACCCTCCAGGTACCCACCGCGCTGGTGCAGAAGCTCGACACCACCGACCCGGGCCGCCGGACCCTCGTCCTCACCGACGGCGAGGGCGCACCGATTGCGGTGCTGGAGGCGGCCGACACCTGGACGGTCCGCGACGGGGTGGCCGGGGTCGGTGGCACCGTCCACCGGCTCGGCGACGGCGGGTACGGCCCGTTCCAGCGGCTGCGGCGTACGCCCAGGGAGATCCGGCCGCTGCTGCCGCCCGGCCGGGTGCTCGGGGTGGTCGCCGACCGCCCACTGCACCGGCCGCAGTTGGCTCAGATCGCGCACGCCGTACGCACTCTGAGCGCGCATCTGCTGGTCATGGTCCCGGTGGGCGACGACGGCACCGGCGGGCTGCCGCCGGAGTCGCTGGTGCGCAGCGTCTTCGCCGCCCGCGACCGGATGCCACCGGCGACCCTCTTCGCGGTGCCGTTCTCCCGGCGGCGCGACGAGATCAGTGACGCCCTGCTGCTGGCCCGGGTCTCCGCCGCGTATGGCGTCACCCACCTGCTCTCGACCGGCGAGATGCTCTCCGGAGCCGGGCTGCGGGTGCTGGTGCCCCGCGAGTTGGCGTACGACAACCGGGACGGCCAGTGGCGCTGGCGCGAGGACATCCCGCCGCGTAACCGGCGGCTGGCGCTGACCCAGGAGGAGATCGACGACCTGCTGGACCGGGGGTTCCCGCTGCCCGAGTGGCACACCCCGCCGGCGGTGGCGAAGGAGTTGAGCCGTGCCCGCCCGGCCCGCCGGCACCGAGGTCTGGTGGTGTTCCTGACCGGGCTCTCCGGGTCCGGGAAGTCGACCGTCGCGCGTGGCCTCGCCGACGCGCTACGCGAGGAGGGCGAGCGGACGGTAACGCTGCTCGACGGCGACGTGGTGCGCCGCGAGTTGACCGCCGGCCTGGGCTTCAGCAAGGCCGACCGGGACACCAACGTCCGCCGGATCGGCTGGGTCGCCGCCGAGATCGCCCGACACCGCGGGATCAGCGTCTGCTGCCCGATCGCGCCGTACGCCCAGGCTCGGGCGGCTGCCCGGGAGATGGCTGCGGCGGCGGGCGCGGGATTCGTGCTGGTGCACGTCGCCACGCCGCTGGAGGTCTGCGAGCGGCGTGACCGCAAGGGCCTGTACGCGCGGGCCCGGGCCGGCCTGCTTACCGGGATGACGGGCGTCGACGACCCGTACGAGGAACCGACCGACGCGGATCTGGTGCTGGACACGACCGACCTGAGCGTGGACGAGGCGGTTCAACGGGTGCTGCTCCACCTGACTGAGACCGGCTGGGTGGAGCCCCGACTGCCGCCGATCTGAGCACGGTCCTCGTCCCACCTGGCCACGCCGTCGGCTAATGTTTATCTTCGTTCGGAGATGTTCATTCATGTTGGCCGGGAGGGTGCCGGATGCTCGCGCAACAACGCCAGGCGGCGATCCTCGACCGGGTCCGCACACGCGGCGGCGTACGCGTCGGTGAGCTGGCCGCCGAGCACGGCGTCTCCGACATGACCATCCGGCGCGACCTGGACCTGCTGCACGAACGCGGCCTGCTCGCGAAGGTGCACGGTGGGGCAACCGTCGCCGGCGCCACCGACGAGCCGGGATTCCAGGCCAAGTCGGTGCGCCAGCAGGCCGAGAAGTCCGCCATCGCGGTCCGGGCCGCACGGCTCGTCCGGCCCGGCGCGGCGATCGCGCTCTCCGCCGGTACCACCACCGCCGAACTGGCCCGGCGGCTGGTCGACGTGCCGGGCCTGACCGTAGTGACCAACTCGCTGCCGGTCGCCGACATCCTGCACGACCGGGGCCGCGACGACCAGACGGTCGTGCTGACCGGCGGGGTGCGCACCCCCTCCGACGCCCTGGTCGGGCCGCTGGCCGTGACGGCCGTTCGCGCCCTGCACCTGGACGTGCTCTTCCTCGGCGTGCACGGAGTCACCGAACGGACCGGCTTCACCACACCGAACCTCATGGAGGCTGAGACGAACCGCGCACTGGTGGCGGCGGCGGACCGCCTGGTGGTCCTCGCCGACCACACCAAGTGGGGCACGGTCGGCATCTCCGCGATCGCCCCGTTGGCCGACGCCCACGTGCTGGTCACCGACGACCGGCTGTTGCCACAGGCCCGCCGGCTGCTCACCGACCGGATCGGCGAGTTGGTCGTGGTGCCGATGACCGGGCAGGGCACGCCACGATGAAGCGTACCGCGATGACCCTGGCCGACGGCCGCGAGCTGATCTACTTCGACGAGCGGAACGACGCCGTACGGGACCAGCCGGACCGGCGGGAGCTGCCGCCTCCCCCGCTCGCCTCCCAACTGCGCCACGACCCGCTCACCGACGAGTGGGTGGCGCTCGCGGCGCACCGGCAGACGCGGACCTTCCTACCACCGGCCGACCAGTGTCCGCTCTGCCCCTCCACGGCGGAGCGGCACAGCGAGATCCCGGCGCCGGAGTACGCCGTCGCGGTCTTCGAGAACCGGTTCCCGGCGCTGAGCGGACGGGTGGTCGACGAACCGGCCGAGATCACCCCGTTCACTGCCGCCCGGCCCGGCCGGGGGCGCTGCGAGGTGGTGTGCTTCACCGACGACCACCACGCCTCCTTCGCCGGGCTGCCGCCGCTCCGGGTGCGGACCGTGCTCGACGCGCTGGCGGACCGGACCACGGTGCTCGGCGGGCTGGCCGGAGTGGAGCAGGTCTTCTGCTTCGAGAATCGGGGCATCGAGATCGGGGTGACGCTGCACCACCCGCACGGGCAGATCTACGCGTACCCGTTCCTCACCCCGCGGACCCGGTCGCTGCTGGACGCGGCCCGCCGGCACGCCGCGCGGACCGGCGGTGGCAACCTCTACGCCGACGTTCTCGCCGCCGAACGCGCCGCCGGTGAACGGGTGGTGGCGGCCAACGAGCACTGGACGGCGTACGTGCCGGCCGCCGCCCGGTGGCCGTTCGAGGTGCACGTTGCGCCGCACCGGCCGGTGCCCGACATCCCGGCGCTGACCGAAGCCGAACGGGACGCCTTCGGTCCGCTCTACCTGGATCTGCTGCGGCGCTTCGACGGCCTGTTCGACACGCCCATGCCGTACATCGCCGCCTGGCACCAGGCACCGGTACGCGTCGACCGCGAGCTGGCGCATCTGCACCTTCAACTGTTCAGCGTCCGGCGGGCGGCGGACAAGTTGAAGTACCTGGCCGGGTCGGAGTCGGCGATGGGGGTGTTCATCAACGACATCGCCCCGGAACGGGCGGCCGCGCTCCTGCGGGCGGTGTGTGACCAGGCGGGGTGACCGCGCTCCCGATCGGCTGGACGCAGGGCGCGGGGGGCCCGGGACAGGGCCCCCCGCGGGGAAGGGACGGCTGGCTGTGCATGACAGCCGGGAAGGCTGGCTGCTGGGCACGCGCGCCGCGCGGCGGCGACGGTCAACCTTCCAGGACGGGACTGGCATCTCGTCCTACCAGGTCAACGAGGCGCGCCGGGCGGGGTTACGCCATCTTGCGTGTCTCGGCGGGACACGCCGACCCGCTGCCGGGCAGCGACGCGTACGGTACACACCGCACCCGCCGGCGGTCGGGCCGGCGGGTGCGTGCGAGGGCTCAGGCCAGGCGGCGCGCCAGGTTCTCGTCGAGCGCGTTCATGAACTCGTCGGTGCTCAGCCACGGGGCATCTCGCGAGATGAGCAGCGCCAGGTCCTTGGTCATCTGACCGCCCTCGACGGTGTCGACGATGACCTGCTCCAACGTGTTGGCGAACTCGGTCACCGCCGGGGTGCCGTCCAGCTTGCCACGGTGGGCCAGGCCCCGGGTCCAGGCGTAGATCGAGGCGATCGGGTTGGTCGAGGTCTTCTCGCCCTTCTGCCACTGCCGGTAGTGCCGGGTGACGGTGCCGTGGGCGGCCTCGGCCTCGACGGTACGACCATCGGGGCTGAGCAACACGGAGGTCATCAGCCCGAGCGAGCCGAAGCCCTGCGCGACGGTGTCGGACTGCACGTCACCGTCGTAGTTCTTGCACGCCCACACGTAGCCGCCCTCCCACTTGAGCGCGGCGGCCACCATGTCGTCGATGAGCCGGTGCTCGTAGGTGAGGCCGGCGGCGTCGAACTCCGCCTTGAACTCGTTCTCGAACACCTCGGCGAAGATGTCCTTGAACCGACCGTCGTACGCCTTCAGGATGGTGTTCTTGGTGGACATGTAGACCGGGTAGTTGCGGTCCAGGCCGTAGCGGAACGAGGCCCGGGCGAAGTCGCGGATCGACTCGTCGTAGTTGTACATGCCCATCGCGATGCCGCCGCCGGGGAAGTTGGCGACCTCCATCTCCACCGGCTGCGAGCCGTCCGCGGGCGTGTAGGTCATGGTCACCGTGCCGGGGCCGGGGACCACGAAGTCGGTGGCCTTGTACTGGTCGCCGTGGGCGTGCCGGCCGATGATGATCGGCTTGGTCCAGCCCGGCACGAGCCGCGGCACGTTGGACATGATGATCGGCTCGCGGAAGACCACGCCACCGAGGATGTTGCGGATGGTGCCGTTCGGCGACCGCCACATCTTCTTCAGGCCGAACTCCTCCACCCGGGCCTCGTCCGGGGTGATGGTGGCGCACTTGACGCCCACGCCGTGCTGCTTGATGGCGTTGGCGGCATCGACGGTCACCTGGTCGTCGGTGGCGTCGCGGTGCTGGATCGACAGGTCGTAGTAGTGCAGGTCGACGTCGAGGTAGGGCAGGATCAACTGCTCCCGGATCTGCTTCCAGATGATCCGGGTCATCTCGTCGCCGTCGAGCTCCACGACCGGGTTGTTTACCTTGATCTTCGCCATCGGCCGACGCTCCTCTCAGGGGACACATGCTCAAGCAGTACGAGCGTACTGGATCGGATCAGCTGGCATCCTCCGGGCCGTGTACCCACTGAACCAGCTGAAAGATCACCCCGTTGGGATCGGCGACCTGAAGAAGCGCTCCCCCCAGGACTCGGTCTGGATCGGGGTCGCGATCGGTGCGCCGGCGGCCGTGAGCCGGGCGTACTCGGCGTCGATGTCGTCCACCACGAAGGCGACGATCACCCCCTCGGCCCGCTGGGCCCGCAGGCGCTCCGGCTGCCAGGCTGGCCAGACCGGTGCGCAGGAAGATCAGGTAGAAGCCGACCCCGTCCCGGGCCAGCGACACGAACCCGTCGGCCGCCATCTCCTCTCGGAACCCGAAGTGCTGCCGGACGAACGCGGCAGAGGCCGACACGTCGTCGACGTTTAGCGTGATGGCCGATGCGCTGATCTGCACGTGTGCTCCCAGGGCCAGGACGCTTAATCTCGTACAACGTACAACGTATAACGTACGGCGATTCGACCTGCAAGGATCACAGGGTGTCCAACCACCGCACCGGAGCCGGCGATCCGGCCCGCACCCTGCGACTGCTCTGGCGTCAGCTCGACGACGGCCCCCGCCGCGGCCCACGCCAGGGCCGCTCGCTGGACGACCTCGTGACGACCGCGATCGACCTGGCGGACGCCGAGGGGCTGGACGCGGTCACCATGCGGGCGGTCGCCCAGGCCGTCGGCGTAGCGCCGATGACCCTCTACACGTACGTGCCGAGCAAGGCCGAACTGCTCGACCTGATGCTGGATGCGAGCTACGCGCGGATGCCCAGACCGGATCGGGCCGACCAACCGTGGCACGCTCGGGTGGCAGAGCTCGCCCGGAGCAACCGGGACCTCTACGCCGCCCACCCGTGGGCCGCCGAGGTCGCCACCGGTCGGCCACCGCTGGGCCCGGGCCTGATGGCCAAGTACGAGTACGAGCTGCGCGCCTTCGATGGCACCGGCCTGGACGACGTGACCCGCAATGCCGCGTTGACCTACGTCCTCGACTTCGTCCGGGCCGCCGCCCGCTCGGCGACCGAGGCCCGGTCCGCCCACCAGGAGAGCGCCTGGACCGACGAACAGTGGTGGACGGCGAACGCCCCGCTGCTGGCCCGAGTCCTCGACGAGCGACGCTTCCCGACCGCCGTCCGGGTGGGCGCGGCGGCGGGCGCGGCCCAGAACGCCGCCTACGACCCCGACCAGGCGTACGAGTTCGGCCTGGCCCGGCTCCTCGACGGCCTAGCCGTCCTGATCGCTACCGACCCGCCAAGTTGATCAGAAGGTTTGCGTCTCGGGTCGACTGTCGTCCCGATCCGCAAACCTCTTGATCAACTCAGGTCGGTACGGTCACATGGCGGCGACGTCGGCCTGCTTGGCGCGGACGGCCTCGGCGGCGGCCTGCAGGCTGGTCAGCTCGTCGGCGTCCAGTTCGGTCTCGACCACCCGCTTGATGCCCTCGGCACCGATCGACGCCTCCACACCCAGGTAGACGCCGGAGAGTCCGTACTCCCCGTCGACCCAGGCGCAGACCGGCATGACCTCGCCGGAGTCCTCCGCGACGGCCTTGGCCATCCGGGCGGCAGCGGCCGACGGGGCGTAGTACGCCGACCCGGTCTTGAGCAGCGCGACGACCTCGGCGCCACCGTTGCGGGTCTTGACGACCAGCTCCTCGATCTGTTCGGCCGGCATGGCGTCACGCAGCGGCTTGCCGTCCACAGTGCTCTTCGACGGCACCGGCACCATGGTGTCACCGTGCGAACCGAGCGTCAGCGTGCGTACCGACTTCACCGGTACGCCCAGCGCCTCGGCCACGAAGTTGGTGAACCGGGCGGTGTCCAGCATGCCGGCCTGGCCGAGCACCCGGTTGTGCGGGAACTGGGTGGCGAGCTGCGCCAGCGCGGTCATCTCGTCGAGCGGGTTGGAGACCACGATCACGACGGCGTTCGGTGCGTACTTGGCGACGTTCTCCGAGACCTGACGGACGATCTTGGCGTTGGTCTCCAGCAGGTCCATCCGGCTCATGCCCGGCTTGCGCGGCAGGCCGGCGGTGATGACGACGACGTCCGAGCCCTCGATGCCCTCGTACCCCTCGCCGTTCGGGCCGGTCGTGATGCCGACCACCGTGGTCTCGAAACCCTCCACGGCCCGCGACTGGTTGAGGTCGAGGGCGAGGCCGGCCGGCTTGCCCTCCACGATGTCGGTGATCACGACGGTGTCGAAGATGTCGTACTCGGCCAGGCGCTGTGCGGTGGTGGAGCCGTAGAAACCGGCGCCGACGACAGTGACCTTCTTACCCATGGTCGTCCCACTCCCTGATACCAGTCGGTTTTTTGGACGGTATCAACCATCCTGGCACCGACCGGGCCAGGGGCGGATGTTATGACCAGCCGGAGTGGCCCGCCTCACCGCTGCTCAGCCGCGCTCAGCCCGCTCGACGACGTTGGTGAGCAGCATGGCGCGGGTCATCGGGCCGACTCCGCCGGGCATCGGCACCAGCTTCCCGGCCACCTCGACGACCTCCGGCTCCACGTCGCCGGTGTACCGGCCCTTGCCATCCGGCCCGATCACCCGGGTGATACCCACGTCGACCACGACCGCACCGGGGGCGATCATGTCCGCGGTGAGCAGGCCGGGCACGCCTGCCGCGACCATGACGATGTCGGCGGCCCGGGTGTGGGCGCCGAGATCAAGGGTGCCGGTGTGACAGAGGGTCACCGTGGCGTTCTCGCTTCGCCGGGTGAGCAGCAGACCCAGTGGGCGGCCGACCGTGTTGCCTCGGCCCACGACGGCGACGTTGGCGCCGCGCAGTGGCACGTCGTACCGGCGGAGCAGCTCCACGACGCCCCGTGGGGTGCACGGCAACGGTGCGTCGTACCCGAGCACCAGCCGACCCAGGTTGATCGGGTGCAGACCGTCGGCGTCCTTCTCCGGATCGATCAGCTCCAGCACCCGCTGCGTGTCCAGGTGCGCCGGCAGCGGCAGCTGGACGATGTAACCGTGACACGCGGGGTCGGCGTTCAGTTCCGACAGGATCGCCTCCACCTGCTCCTGGGTGGCGTCCGCCGGCAGTTCCCGGCGGATCGAGGCGATGCCGACCTCGGCGCAGTCGCGGTGCTTGCCGTTCACGTACGCCTGGGAGCCGGGGTCGGCCCCGACGAGCACCGTGCCGAGCCCTGGCACGGTCCCCCGTTCCGCCAGCGCCTTCACCCGTGCCCGCAGCTCGTCCTTGATCTCGGCCGCGGTCGCCTTGCCGTCCAGAAGTGTCGCCGTCACGACCAGATCGTCTCACGCCTGGCCCGGCCGGCCGGGCCGACCCGGAGGGTCGAGGGCCCTCGCGCCGTCGAACTACTCTCCGCTACGTGTTGTTCTTCACTATGAGTAACGGATCATCAATTCCGACCCGTTAGTTCCGGACGGCGAGGCACGAAGGCCTGCTATCCGACGATCATGGATAACCGCCCGACGACCGCTCAAGCAGCGCTGGAATAGGTCAACCAGTCCCACATCTTCCCAGTCCATCCGGCAGGCAACCGGACCGCCTTTAGCACGGGACCGGCAGCCCGACAAGCCAGGCACGCACGTTCCGTTATCAACTCGCAACCACCGCGTTGCCGAGTCGCGGCATGTGACCTACCGTTGCCGATCATTGCGCAGCGTCACCCAATGCCGGGCCTGACTGCGCAGCGTAGTGGAGATGAGGAGGCTAGATGCGTGTTCGTAGGCTTGCCGCCTGGACCGCCCTCCCGCTCGCGGTGACCCTGGGCCTGGCGGCCTGCGGCTCGGGCGGCGACGGCGGATCCGGCGAGAGCGACCCCAACGCGGCCGTGCGGATCGAGATCGCCGAGCCGCAGCACCTGGTGCCGACCAACACCAACGAGACCAGCGGTTCCCAGGTGCTCGCCGCCCTGTTCAGCCCGCTGGTCGACTACGACGAGGCCCACAAGCCGTACGAGGTCGCGGCCGAGTCGATCACGTCCAAGGACAACACCACCTGGACGATCACGCTCAAGGACGGCTACACGTTCCACAACGGCGAGGATGTCACCGCCGACAACTACATCGACGCCTGGAACTTCGGCGCGTACGCCCCGAACGGGCAGAACTCCAGCTACTTCTTCGAGAAGATCGCCGGGTACGACGACCTTCAGGGTGACAGCCCGAAGGCCAGGACGCTCAGCGGGCTCGACAAGGTCGACGACCAGAGCTTCACGGTCACGCTGTCGCAGCCGTACAGCGAGTTCAAGGCGATGCTCGGCTACACCGCCTTCTTCCCGCTGCCGAAGGCCGCGTTCGACGCTCCCGGCGAGCTGGCCGAGGGCTTCGAGCAGGCGCCGATCGGCCAGGGCCCGTTCAAGATGAAGGGCACCTGGCAGCACGACGCCAAGATCGAGGTCGAGCGGTACGACGCCTTCCCCGGCGAGCAGCCGAAGGTGGTTGGCGTCGAGTTCCGCATCTACCAGCAGCTGACCGCCGCGTACGCGGACGTGCTGTCGGACAACCTCGACGTGATCAAGACCATCCCGACTGAGAACCTCTCGACGGCCGAGACCGACCTGGGTGACCGGTTCCAACAGAGCCCGGCGTCATCGCTGCACTTCCTGGCCTTCCCCACCTTCCAGGAGGAGTTCAGCAACCCGGACGTGCGCAAGGCCATCTCGATGGCGATCGACCGGGACGAGATCACCACGTCGATCTTCAAGGACTCGCAGCAGCCGGCCCGCTCGTTCGTCTCGCCGGCCGTCGCCGGCTACCGGGAGAACACCGTCGGCGCTCCGGGCGAGTTCGACCCGGCCAAGGCCAAGGCGCTCTACCAGGCCGCCGGCGGCCCGTCGAAGATCACCCTGTCCTACAACGGCGACGGCGGCCACAAGGACTGGATCGACGCCACCTGCAACCAGCTCAAGGCCAGCCTGGGCGTGGACTGCGTCGGCAGCGCCGAGCCGAAGTTCGCCGACCTGCTGACGAAGGTCAAGGCCAAGCAGCCGGTCGGCCTGTTCCGGATGGGCTGGATCATGGACTACCCGTCCATGGAGAACTACCTGGGCCCGCTGTACAGCACCAACGGTTCGTCGAACTACTACGGCTACAGCAATCCGGACTTCGACCGCCTGCTCGCCGAGGGCGCCAGCGCCCCCAGCGAGGAGGAGGCGATCAAGAAGTACCAGGAGGCCGAGGACCTGCTGGCGAAGGATCTGCCGGTGGTACCGCTGCGATTCGGCCAGAACAACTTCGGCCACTCCACCAAGGTCCAGAACGTCGAGATGGATCTCTTCGACCGGATCGACCTCATCAAGATCGAGGCCGTGAGGTAGTACCGACGCGGACGGGGCGGGTCATCGCGAGGTGACCCGACCCGCCACGCGGTTCGCCCCATTTCAGAGAGACTGCCAAGTATGTTCCGGTTCATCGTGCGGCGTCTGCTCCAGATGGTCCTGGCCTTCTTCGGGACCACACTGATCGTCTACGCCCTGATGTTCGCTGGCCAGGGCGACCCGATCCAGGCCCTCGCCGGTGAGCGCCCGGTCACCGCCGCACAGCGGGCGTACCTCACCGAGAAGTACCACCTCGACGCCACCGGCGTCGGCGGCTTCTTCTACCGGTACTTCGACTACATCTCGAACCTGCTCCGAGGCGACCTGGGTGAGTCGCTCACCGGGCGGTCAATCGGCGAGATCCTCGCCGCCGCCTGGCCCGTCACGATCAAGCTGGCGCTGATCGCCATCGCGGTCGCCGTCATCTTCGGCGTCACCGCCGGGGTGCTCGCCGGCATCCGGCGGGCCAGCATCTTCGACAACGCCACCCTGCTGCTGACCCTACTGGTACTCGGTGTCCCGACCATCGTGCTCGCCCCCCTCGCGCAGTACTTCCTCGGCGTCAAGTGGCAACTGTTCCCGCCCACCGCCGGCGCGGACCCCGGCTTCGGGGCGCTGCTGCTGCCGGGCATCGTGCTCGGCTCGCTCTCCCTGGCCACCGCGCTGCGGCTGACCCGCACCTCGGTGGCCGAGAACCTGCGCGCCGACTACGTACGCACCGCCAGGTCGAAGGGCCTACCGGGCCGACGGGTGGTAAGCGTGCACGTGCTGCGCAACTCGCTCATCCCGGTGATCACCTTCCTCGGCGTCGAGGTCGGCAACCTGATGAGCGGGGCGATCATCACCGAGGGCGTGTTCAACATCCCCGGGGTCGGCTTCAACCTCTTCCGCGGCATCCGCACCGAGGACGGCCCGCTGGTGGTGGGCGTCGTCAGCGTGCTCGTCGTGGTCTACCTCGTCGCCAACCTGGTGGTCGACATCCTCTACGCCGTACTCGACCCGAGGATCCGCTATGAGTGAGCACAGCAAGGTGGCGCGGTGAGCGACTTCGAGACAGTGGCTGCCAGCGAGAACCAGGCCGCCCGACGTGGTCCCTCCGGTGAGCCGGACACGCCGGAGGAGGTGGGTCGGCCCCGCAAGCCCCGCAGCCTGACCGGCGACGCCTGGCACGACCTGCGCCGCAAGCCGATCTTCTGGGTCAGCCTGATCCTGGTCCTGCTGGCGACCGGGATGGCCGCCGCGCCGGGCCTGTTCACCAGCAACGACCCGGCCGACTGCCTGCTGTCCCGACAGCACGCCGCGCCGTCCGGCGGGGCCATCTTCGGGTACGACTTCCAGGGCTGCGACACGTACGCCCGAGCGGTCTACGGCGCTCGCGCCTCGCTGCTGGTCGGTGCCGTCTCCGCGCTGCTCACCGGCGCGATCGCGTTACTGGTGGGGATGCTCGCCGGCTACTTCGGCGGCTGGGTGGACGCGGTGCTGTCCCGGGTCATCGACGTCGTACTCGGCATCCCACTGCTGCTGGCCGCGATCGTCCTGCTCAAGCGGGTCGGCAGCGACAGCGCCACGGTACGCGTCGGCGCCGTCATCTTCGTGCTCGCGGTGCTCGGCTGGACAACGGCCGCGAGAGTGGTCCGCTCCTCGGTGATCACCGCCCGCGAGCAGGACTACGTGGCCGCGGCCCGGATGCTGGGCGCCGGCGACGGCCGCATCATGTGGCGGCACATCCTGCCGAACGCGCTGGCCCCGGCGATCGTGGTGCTGACCATCGCGCTCGGCTCGTTCATCGCCGCCGAGGCGACACTGTCGTTCCTCGGAATCGGTCTACGGGAACCGACCATCTCGTGGGGCATCGAGATCAACAACGGCCGGGTACACATGCGCGAGTCGGCGATCCCGTTGGTGGTGCCGTCGACGTTCCTGGCGCTGACCGTGCTGGCCTTCATCATGCTCGGCGACGCGATCCGCGACGCCTTCGACCCGAAGCTCCGGTGAGCCATCTATGAGCCAGAACGCTGTCCGGCCGACGCCGGCCTCACCCACCCCACCGGGCGGGCACCTGCTGGAGGTGCGCGACCTGCACGTCGAGTTCCGCACGAGCGAGGGCGTAGCCAGGGTCATCAACGGGGTCAGCTACCACCTGGACCCGGGCGAGACGCTGGCCGTGTTGGGCGAGTCCGGCTCCGGCAAGTCCGTCACCGCCCAGGCCGTCATGGGCATCCTGGACACCCCGCCGGCACACATCAGCTCCGGTGCGATCCTCTACTCCGGCCGGGACCTGCTAACCGAGCCGGAGGCGCAACGCCGGCAGGTGCGGGGCAAGGAGATCGCCATGATCTTCCAGGACGCCCTCTCCGCGCTGAACCCGGTCTTCCCGGTCGGTTGGCAGATCGGCGAGACGCTACGCCAGCGCCTCGGGATGTCCCGCGCCGACGCCCGCCGCCGGTCGGTGGAGCTGATGGACCTGGTACAGATCCCGGCCGCGGCGAAACGTCTCGGCGACTACCCGCACCAGTTCTCCGGCGGCATGCGCCAGCGGGTGATGATCGCGATGGCCCTGGCGATGGAACCGAAGGTGCTCATCGCCGACGAGCCGACCACCGCCCTCGACGTCACCGTGCAGGCCCAGATCATGGATCTCCTCGCCGAACTGCGGCGAAACCTGGACACGGCCATGATCCTGATCACCCACGACCTCGGCGTGGTGGCCGACGTGGCGGACCGCATCGCGGTCATGTACGCGGGCCGCATCGTCGAGCACGCCGACGTCCGATCGCTGTACCGGGCGCCCGCCCACCCGTACACCAAGGGGCTGCTGAACTCGATCCCTCGCCTGGACCAGCGCGGTGGAAAGCTCTCCACCATCCGCGGTCTGCCGCCCAACCTGATGCGCGTCCCGAGCGGCTGTCCCTTCCACCCCCGGTGCCCGTACGCGCAGCAGGTCTGCGTGGACGTGGTGCCGCACGACCTGGTCCTGGCCGACGGCCGGACCAGCGCGTGCCACTTCGCGCAGGAGGTACGCGATGACCGCGCCAGCTAACCCCACCACGGTGCGCGGCGAGACGATCCTCGACGTCAACCATTTGGTCAAGCACTTCCCGATCACCCGGGGCGTGCTGGTGCAGAAGAAGGTCGGCGCGGTCAAGGCGGTCGACGGGGTGAGCTTCGAGCTGCGCCGGGGCGAGACACTGGGCATCGTCGGCGAGTCGGGCTGCGGCAAGTCCACCCTCGCCCGGATGCTGATGCGGCTGGAGCGCCCGACCGCCGGGCGGGCCACCCTGGCCGGCCGGAACCTGTTCGCCGCGTCCGGCGCCGAACTGCGCCGGATCCGACGCAACATGCAAATGGTGATGCAGGATCCGTACACCTCGCTGAATCCGCGGATGACCGTCGGCGACATCATCGGCGAGCCGTTCGAGATCCACCCGGAGGCGGCACCGAAGGGCAGCCACCAACGCCGGGTCCAGGAACTGCTCGACGTCGTCGGGCTCAACCCGGAGCACATCAACCGCTACCCGCACCAGTTCTCCGGCGGCCAGCGGCAGCGGATCGGCATCGCCCGGGCGCTGGCACTGCGGCCCGAGGTGATCGTCTGCGACGAGCCGGTCTCCGCGCTGGACGTCTCCATCCAGGCCCAAGTGATCAACCTGTTGGAGCAGCTTCAGGAAGAGTTCGGCCTGTCGTACATCTTCATCGCCCACGACCTGTCGGTGGTCCGGCACATCGCCGACCGGGTCGCGGTCATGTACCTGGGCCGGATCGTGGAGATCGGCACCGAGGACGAGATCTACGAGCGGGCCACCCACCCGTACACCCAGGCGCTGCTCTCGGCGGCGCCGGTGCCGGACCCGGAGGCCCGGGAGCACCGAAGCGTCATCCGGCTGCACGGGGACGTGCCGAGCCCGGCGGACCCGCCGAGCGGCTGCCACTTCCGGACCAGGTGCTGGAAGGCCCAGGACATCTGCGCCACCCAGGACCCGCATACGGTGCTGCGGGCCGCCGACCCACACCCGTCGGCCTGCCATTTCGCCGAACTACGCCAGGGACGGTGAGCGCGGGCTCTCCTCCTGCCGGCGACACCGCACTAGTGGAAGAAGTGGCGGGTGCCGGTCAGGTACATGGTGACCCCGGCCTGCTTGCAGGCGGCGATCACCTCCTCGTCGCGGATCGATCCGCCGGGCTGCACGATCGCCCGGATGCCCGCGTCGATGAGGATCTGCGGGCCGTCGGCGAACGGGAAGAACGCGTCCGAGGCGGCGACCGCCCCGCGTGCCCGGTCGGCGCCTGCACGGCTGACCGCCAGCCGGGCCGAGTCGACCCGGTTCACCTGCCCCATCCCGACGCCGACGGTCGCACCGTCGTGGGCCAGCAGGATCGCGTTGCTCTTCACCGCGCGCACCGCCCGCCAGGCGAAGGCAAGGTCGGCCAGGGTGGCTTCGTCGGCGGCCTCGCCGGTGGTCAGCCGCCAGCCGGCCGGATCGTCGCCGTCGGCGTCGATCGCGTCGCGCGACTGCACCAGTACGCCGCCGGTGACCTGCCGCCACTCGGCCGGCCGGGGACGGAACTCCGGCGCACGCAGCAGCCGGATGTTCTTCTTGACCGCGAGGGTCTCCGCCGCGCCGGGCTCGTAGCCGGGCGCCACCACCACCTCGGTGAAGATCTCGGCGATCTGCCCGGCCAGCTCGACCGAGACCGGCCGGTTCACCGCGATGACCCCACCGAAGGCGGAGACCGGGTCGCAGGCGTGCGCCTTGCGGTGCGCCTGCGCCACATCCACGCCGACCGCGATCCCGCACGGGTTGGCGTGCTTGATGACGGCCACTGCCGGCAGGTCTGCGAAGTCGTTGGCGGCCCGCCAGGCGGCGTCCGCGTCGACGTAGTTGTTGTAGGACATCTCCTTACCGTGCAACTGCTCCGCCTGAGCCAGCCCGGCGGGACTGGCCGGGTCGGCGTAGAGGGCGGCGGCCTGGTGCGGGTTCTCGCCGTAGCGCAGCACCGCCTGGCGACGCAGCGCCAGGCCGGCGAAGTCGGACCAGCCCCCGGTCGGCGGGGCGAGGCTGGCGGCGAACCACTCGGCGACCGCCACGTCGTACTCGGCGATGTCGGCGAAGGCACGGGCGGCCAGCGCCTGACGCTGGGCCAGGGTGAAGCCACTGGCGTCGAGCGCGGCCAGCAGCGCCGGGTACGCCGCCGGGTCGGTCACCACCGCCACCGAGGCGTGGTTCTTGGCCGCGGCCCGCACCATCGCCGGCCCACCGATGTCGATCTGTTCAACGCACTCGTCCTGGCTGGCGCCGGAGGCGACGGTGGCCTGGAACGGGTACAGGTTGGACACCAGCAGATCGACCCCGGCGATGCCGTGCTCGTCCAGTTGGGCGGTGTGCTCGTCCTTGCGCAGGTCGGCGAGGAGCCCTCCGTGGATCTTCGGGTGCAGGGTCTTCACCCGGCCACCGAGGATCTCCGGGAAGTCCGTCACCTGCTCGACCGCGGTCACCGGCACGCCGGCGCCGGCGATCGTCGACGCGGTGCTGCCGGTGGAGACGATCTCCACACCGGCGGCGTGCAGCGCGCGAGCCAGCTCGGCCAGGCCGGTCTTGTCGTAAACGCTGACCAGTGCCCGCCGGATCGGGCGACGTCCGTCCTGCATGGAACCCACTCCAACCGTGACCTTTCTCCCGGTGATCGTCCAGCCCTCGCGGACCAGCCGACCCACCTGTTCGACGAGTTGCCGCCGCTCGGCTTCCTTGATGCGCTCGGTGAGCGTGTCGACATCGTCGACATCGCGCACAGGTACCGCCACCTGCGCGACGATCGGGCCGGTGTCGGTGCCGGCGTCGACGAAGAAGAGAGTCGCGCCGGTCACCTTCACCCCGTAGTCGAGGGCGTCACGCGGGCCGTGGATGCCGGGAAAGGCCGGCAACAGGGTGTTGTGCGTGTTGAGGTAGCGGTCACCGAAGGCGGCGAGGAACCGTGTGCCGACCAACTTCAGGAACCCGGCGGAGATGACCAGGTCCGGCTGGTGCTCGGCGACCCGAGCGGTGAGCGCGGCGTCCCACCGCTCCCGGTCCGGGTGGTCCTTGACCCGCTCCACGAAGGTCGGCACACCCGCGGCGGCGGCCCGGTCCAGGCCGGCGATCCCGTCTCGGTCCGCGCCGACCGCGACCACCCGTGCGCCGTACGCCGGGTCGGCGGTCGCGTCCAGCAGGGCCTGCAGGTTGCTCCCGGAGCCGGAGACGAGGACGACGATGCGGGCGGGCTCGGTCACCGGCACACCCTATCCGGCCGCTGACCGGCGCCCAGCCGCTGGGCGGCACGCCGCTCGACGCCTGCCGGAATGGCATGGACCAGGTACGCTGCCGGTCGCTTGGGACCGGCGCATGCCCGGCCCGCACCCGTCAGCAAACATACGTGAGGAGCACGTCATCATGCAGCCCGGATACCCGTCCCAGCCGCCTCAGCCCGTCGACAACAACATGACAATGTCGATTGTCGCGATCTTCCTCTTCTGGCCCCTGGCGATCCCAGCGATCATCAATGCCTCGAAGGTCAACCCGCTGCTCCAGCAGGGTGACTACGCCGGTGCACAGGCTGCGGCGGCCGAGTCGAAGAAGTGGTCCAAGTGGGCCCTGATCGTCGGCATCGCCTGGATCGCCCTCGTCCTGGTCTGCTGCGTGGGTGGCAGCCTGCTCGGCGCGATGACCGGCACCAGCGCCAGCGGTTACTGAGCCGGATGCAACCCGGTAACCCAGGCCAGGACCCGTACGGCCAGCAGCCGCCGTACGGGGACCCGGCGTCGTCACCGCCGGCCGATCCGTACGCCCCGCCGGGAACGAACCCATACGCCCCGCCGCCGGCCGACCCGTACGGGCAACAACCGCCCGCCGGAGCACCGGACGCCCATCCGTCGACCTCGGGTCAACCCGCATACGGGCAGCCGGGCTACGGCCAACCCCCATACGGGCCGCCTGGGTACGGGCCGCCTGGGTACGGGCAGCCCGGGGCGGGCCAGCCGTACGGCCAGTCCTACCCCGACCCGTACGGCACGCCGCAGCCGTACGGGGGCCCGCCGGTGTACCCGCACGCGGGCGTCACCGGCGGGCCGGGACAGCAGAACACCCTCGGCCTGGTGGCGATGATCCTCGGCATCGCGTCGATCCCACTGGGCTGCTGCTATCTCGGCATCCTGCTGGGGTTGGCCGCACTCGTGACCGGCTGGCTGGGCAAGCAGAAGGCCGACCAGGGCCTGGCCGGCAACTCGGGGCAGGCGCTCGCGGGCATGATCTGTGGCGCGGTCGGCCTGTTGCTGGGGGTTCTCCAGATCGTGCTGCTGGGGGTGGACTTCAGCGTGCCGATGCAGCCCTGAACGAATTCAGGTTGAGGGGCGTTCCGGTGCACCCGGGGCGCCCCTCGGCGCAGGGGGCGCAGAAGCAGCGGTCGGTCTCACCCGGATCGCCGGTCGAGCAGCCGGGTGGCGGCGGCACCGAGCACGGCACCACCACCGGTGACCAGGACCGCGGCGAGCGCGACGTGCCAGCCGACGGGTCCTACCTCCGCCAGCCGGCCGGCGCCCAACGGTCCGCCGGAAGCCTCCGCGGCGGCACCGAGCACCAGACCGGCCACCGGACCGGCGAGCGCCGCCGGGCGGAGAAGCCGCCCCCAGGGCAGCGGTACCCGCTCCGCGACGGCCAGCCGCAGCAATCGGCGGGCCAGCAGCCAACCGGCGGCCATTCCCACCAGGACGGGAAGCGAGAGGACGGCCGCCGCGTCGAGCCCGTCGATCGGTCCGCCGGGAAGGCCGGCGAACAACGGCAGGGCCGGCAGCGCGCCGACGGAGACCTCGCTGGTGCGTACCGCTGTGTCGGTGCCCACGGCGAAGCCCGGGCCGAGCAGGTAACTGGCCGACCACACGGTCGCGTTGGGTGCGTAGGCCAGGCTGACCAGGGTGATCCCTGCCTGTCCGGCCACCCCGGTGCGATAGGCGCCGAGCAGGTCGGCGGCGTCACCGCCGCCGGTCGCGACGGCCAGCCCCGCCACCGCCGCCCCCGCGCCGAGCAGCACCAGACCGGCCACCATACCGGCGCGGACGCCCTCTCGTACCGGCACCGGCGCCTGCCGGGTGAAGACCTCCGCGACCCCGGTCGTCCGGGCCGCCCCGACCCCGGCCGAGAGCGTGCCGATCAGCACGAGGGTCAGCCCGGCACGCACCGGCGACACGCCCGGACCGCCGGTGCCGACCAGCACCGCGGCGAGCACTCCCAGCATCCCGTACGCGACGCCGACCGCCGCCGCGGCGGCGATGGTGCGCGCCGGCGACCGGCCACCGCGGGAGCCGATGGCGCGGCTGGCGTGCACCCCCGCCCGGGTGAGTCGCCACACGGCCAGCGCGGTGACCGCGAGCGGCGCCAGGCCCAGCGGTCCGCTCTCCGTGGCCAGCGGCACCCCGTGTCCGAGCAGCCACCCGGCGGCTCCGGCCCGCACGGCGCTCGGCAGGCTGGTGGCATCCCCGCCGAGTTGCAGCAACCAGAGCACCAACGTCACGGGCAGCCAGCTGGTGAGTGCCGCCCCGGCGGCGGCGACCAGCGCGGCGACCGCGAGCGGCGGATGGCTGCGGCGCGGAGGTGACACCCGTGGCGGCGGAACCCGGCGCGGGGGGCCGGCACGGCCGGGCGGCCGGCCGCCGGCGCCGCCGCGGGCGTCGGTAGCCCGGCGGGGCTGGTCAGGGGTCACATGGGACATTGGCTCTACTCTGGCATGCCGGGCCCGCCTCGGCCGCCCGACACCACCCCACCTCTGGCGGAGAGTTCGCCCGATCCGCCCTCGGCGGGGACCGGCTCATCTAGCCTCGGGCACAGTGGCCGTGAAGACCGACGTCGCGGCAGCAAGCGACCGGAGGAATGTCGTGAACGCTCCGTATCCACCGCCCCCGCCCCCGCCGCCGCCCGCCGGCCGGGATCGCACCACCCTCTGGGGGGTGCTGGGCATCGTGACCGGCGTGCTCTGCTGCGGCATCCTCGGCATCGTCTTCGGCTGGCTGTCGGTGCGCGACGCGAAGCGGTACCGACAGTCACCGGTGTTGGGCTACGTGGCCATCGCCCTGGGCATCCTCAACATCGTCGTCAGCCTGATCCTGCAGGCCACCGGGAACTACCCGTTCTGGAACCGCTGACGGGCCAACCAACCGGTCGGCCCGTCAGCGGTGTCGGCGCTTCCGCTCAACCGGCGGACATGATCTCGCGCATCAACTTGGCGGTCTCGGTCGGCGTCTTGCCGACCTTGACGCCGACCGCCTCCAGCGCCGCCTTCTTCGCGTCGGCGGTTCCCGCCGAGCCAGAGATGATGGCACCGGCGTGCCCCATGGTCTTGCCGGGGGGCGCGGTGAAGCCGGCGATGTAGCCGACGACCGGCTTGGTGACGTTGGCCTTGATGAACTCGGCCGCCCGCTCCTCCGCGTCACCACCGATCTCGCCGATCATGACGATGGCGTCGGTGTCCGGGTCGGCCTCGAAGGCCGCCAGCGCGTCGATGTGGGTCGTTCCGATGATCGGGTCGCCACCGATGCCGACACAGGTCGAGAAGCCGATGTCGCGCAGCTCGTACATCATCTGGTAGGTCAGCGTGCCGCTCTTGCTGACCAGGCCGATCCGGCCGGCGCCGGTGATGTCCGCCGGGATGATGCCGGCGTTGGAGGCACCCGGCGAGGCGATGCCGGGGCAGTTCGGGCCGATGACCCGGGTCCGCTCGCCGCTCGCCACGTTGTACGCCCAGAAGGCGGCGGTGTCGTGCACCGGTACCCCCTCGGTGATCACCACGGCCAACGGGATCTCGGCGTCGATCGCCTCGATGACCGCGCCCTTGGTGAACTGCGGCGGCACGAAGATGACGGTGGCGTCCGCGCCGGTGTCCTTCATCGCGTCCGCGACGCCGGCGAAGACCGGCAGTTCGGTCCCGTCGAAGTCGACGGTGGTGCCCGCCTTGCGCGGGTTGACGCCACCCACCACGTTCGTGCCGGCGGCGAGCATCCGCCTGGTGTGCTTGGAACCCTCGGAACCGGTCATCCCCTGCACGATGACCTTCGAGTCCTTGGTCAGCCAGATAGCCATTGTCAGACCCCCGCAGCCGCCAGCTCGGCGGCCCGCTCGGCCGCGCCGTCCATGGTGTCGACCCGCTCGATCAGCGGGTTGTTCGCCCCGTCGAGAATCGCCCGACCGGCCTCGGCGTTGTTGCCGTCGAGGCGTACGACGAGCGGCTTGGTGACCCGCTCGCCCCGCTGGTCAAGCAGGGCCAGCGCCTGCACGATGCCGTTGGCCACCGCGTCGCAGGCGGTGATGCCGCCGAACACGTTGACGAAGACGCTCCTGACCGACGGGTCGGAGAGCACGATCTCCAGGCCGTTGGCCATCACCGCGGCGCTCGCGCCGCCGCCGATGTCGAGGAAGTTGGCCGGCTTGACGTTGCCGTGCCGTTCACCGGCGTAGGCGACCACGTCGAGCGTGGACATCACCAAACCCGCGCCGTTGCCGATGATGCCGACCTCACCGTCGAGCTTGACGTAGTTGAGGTCCTTCTCCTTGGCTGCCTGTTCCAGCGGGTCCACGGTCGCCTGGTCGACCAGGGCCTCGTGGTCGGGGTGCCGGAAGCCGGCGTTCTCGTCCAGCGTGACCTTGGCGTCCAGCAGCAGCAGCTTGCCGCCCTTGGTCCTGGCCAGCGGGTTAACCTCGACCAGCGTGGCGTCCTCGGCGACGAACGCCTGCCACAGGCCCACGGCTACCTCGACAACCTGGTCGGCGACCTCGGCCGGGAAGCCGGCCGCCTCGACGATCTCCCGCGCCGTGGCCTCGTCCACTCCCTTGACGGCGTCGATCGGGGCCTTGACGACCTTCTCGGGAGTCTCGGCGGCGACCTGCTCGATGTCCATGCCGCCGGCCACGCTGGCGATACAGAGGAAGGTGCGGTTCGCCCGGTCGAGCAGGTACGACAAGTAGTACTCGTCGGCCACGTCCGCGGTCACCGTGATCATGACCTTGTGGACCGTGTGGCCCTTGATGTCCAGGCCGAGGATGTCGGTGGCGCGGGCCACCGTCTCCTCCGCTCCCTCGGCCAGCTTGACGCCGCCCGCCTTGCCTCGTCCGCCGACCTTCACCTGCGCCTTGACGACCACCCGGCCGCCGAGACGCTCGGCTATCGCGCGGGCCTCCTCCGGGGTCTTAGCGACGCCGCCGGCGAGCACGGGAAGTCCGTGCCGCTCGAACAGGTCCCGCCCCTGGTACTCGTACAGGTCCACGATTGCGCGTCCCGTCCCGTCTCTGCGGCGCACCGTCGCGCCGCCACCAGCGTATGAAAAGAAAGCAGTGCTGTGCCCGGCATCAGTTGAAGTTGACGCAGGCTGCCGAAACCCTGCCGACCGGACCGCGCGGCGGGTGCGTACCGCTGCCGGCCTCGCGATCTCCTCCGACCGCGAGGAAAGGTCGGCAAGGATTCACTGGGCGCAGCCTAGCGATGTCGGCACGGCCGGGAACCGAGCGGGTGCGCGGTGTGCGGTAATACACATCCGCAGGCGACGTTGCGTCACCGGTGCCGTACCACGGAAGCGGTGAACGGCTGCCGTCACCCGTTCGGGCGATCTCGCCGGGCCGGCGACGGATCTCGACGGTCGCGCGTAACCCCGCCGGAAGGGCGTCGTTGAGTGAGGTGTCGGAGCGCTGGAAAGCGCGAGGACGAAACGGCCGATGCCCTGTCGGTCGAGGGGTGGCGGCGGGGCATCGTGCATAGAGGGGCCGGACGTGTGAGGGGTGCGTCCGGCCCCTCCCCTGTGCTCAGCTCACCGGCTGGGCGACGTTGCACCGCACCCACTCCACGATGGACTGGGTGGTCGCACCGGGGGTGAAGATCTTCGCCACCCCGAGCTGCTCCAGCTCGGGCAGGTCGGCGTCCGGAATGATGCCGCCACCGAAGACGACGATGTCCCGGGCGTCCCGTTCGTCGAGCAGTTCGAGGACCCGGCGGAACAGCGTCATGTGCGCTCCGGAGAGCACCGAGAGGCCCACGGCGTCGGCGTCCTCCTGGATCGCGGTCTCCACGATCTGCTCCGGAGTCTGGTGCAGCCCGGTGTAGATGACCTCCATGCCGGCGTCCCGGAGTGCACGCGCCACCACCTTGGCACCACGGTCGTGGCCGTCCAGTCCCGGTTTGGCGACGACGACCCGAACACGAGAGCTCATCTGGGCATCCCTTTCACCGGCTCCGCGGCACTTACCTGAACGAACGGTAACCCGCCCGGCCGGGGCCGGGGAACGGGGGCCGGCAAGCAGCCCATGATCACGCCGATGTCCGGACGGCCCGACGGTCGTCGGTGGCGGAACCCGCCGCCACTGCGACCTCACACAGAGGCACGACCCGCGCGGTCCACGTCAAGCGGGACGACCCCGCCGTTCGGTCACGGTGTGCAACGAACGGACGATAAGGAGGACGACCATCCAGCACCCTGAGTCAGGACAATCTCGGACGGAAAAGGACAGAACGGTGCAGGCAATTCGGCGCTCCGGCTTGTGACAGGACTGACGGTTGGCTACCGTGTCCACGGTTGTCATCAGGTCCAGGCCGGGTGACGACGCGGTCCACCGGCGCACGATCACCAGATCCGGACGACGGAAGACCGCATCGGAACCCCGACAACGGAGGGTGTGCGTGCGCCAGCGCCTGTCGTCTGAGCCCGATCGGTACCGCGGTCGTCGCCGCGTACCCACCCCCCCACGGAGCCGCTACGCCGCGGTCGTCACCACCGCCTTCGTCGGTGCCGGTGTGGTCGCCCTGGGCGCCAACGCCATGCCGGACGCGAAGAGCGTCAACCCCTCGGTGCTCGACGAGCTGAAGCAGGCGTCGATCAGCAGCCAGGGTGCGGCGGAGCGGGCCGACGCGGCCGAGCGGGCCTCCCGGGACAGCCGCACCGACCCGGAGACCGCCACCGAGTCCGGCGTCTGGCTCCTGCCCCTACAGGGCTACGACTTCAAGTCCCCGTACGGAATGCGTTGGGGCAAGCTGCACACCGGCATCGACCTGGTCGCCCCGGAGGGCACCCCCTACGTCGCGATCCACGAGGGCACGGTCACCAAGGCCGGCTGGTTCGGCGGCTACGGCTATGCGGTCATCGTCGCGCACGCCGACGGCAGCGAGGCGATCTACGGCCACTCCTCCGCGTTGAGTGTGCGCGAGGGCCAGCAGGTCAAGGCCGGCGACCAGCTCGGCCTGGTCGGCAACACCGGCCACTCCTACGGCTCCCACCTGCACCTGGAGGTGCACGTCAAGGGGGCGCCGCTCGACCCGGTGCCGTGGCTGCAGGACCGCGGAGTGGACATCAAGCTGCAAGTCGAGGCAATCTACAGCGACGTAGCCGCGTCCTGACGCCACGTAACGCCCGCTGACCGCCCGAATCGCTGGATCCGGGCGGTTTTTACCGGGCACCACCGGACACAAGTGTCCCAGCTCACAGCAGGAAGTGTGCCCGACGCCACAGGTGCACAGGCCCACCGCCACGGGCACCTCGTGACAGACGCGGACACAACCGGACAGCGTGCCGGCCGCCGGCACCGGCCGCCCAGGACCCCGGTACCCGTACGGAACCGGACCGACACCAGGATTTCGAGGTCACGCGCCACTCGAACCAGTGAGGTCCGTCGTGCAGGAGGACAGATTCACCCCGAACCGCAGCATCCCGCGCGCCCCGGCCCGGCATCGGCGCCGCTTCGGCTGGCGCGCCCGCTACCTGGCCATCGGTGCGGTCGCGCTGATCGGGATCGGCGCCGGCAGCGCCGTTGCCGGCACCCGTGGCGACGGCCCGCCCCCGAGCCCGGTACCCGTCGACGCGCAGGCGCGGGCGCGGGCCGGGGCTGCCGCCCGCGCCGACCGCTCCGGGCGTGAGCCGGCCAGCCCCGCGACCACGGAGAGCCCGACGCCGACCCCGACGGCCAGCCCGACCGCGAAGCCCAGCCCGCAGGCCACCAAGGCCACCAGAGCCACCGAGGCGGCCCCGAAGGCGGCCATGAGCGCGCCACCGAAGGCGTCCTGGGTCATCCCGATGGCGGGCGCCACCATCACCTCCTGCTACGGACCGCGCTGGGGCACCCTGCACGCCGGCATCGACTTCGCGCTGCCCGCCGGGACTCCCGTCCACGCCGCGTTCGGCGGCACCGTGACGAAGGCCGGTGACGTCGGTGATGGCTACGGCATCTCCGTATTCATCGACCACGGGAACGGCTACCTCACCCACTACGCCCACCTGAGCACCGCCAGGGTGGGTGTGGGTGAGAAGGTCAGCACCGGGCAGACCATCGGCCTGGAAGGATCCACAGGTGACTCCACCGGGCCGCACCTGCACTTCGAGGTGCATCAGGGTCAGATGTGGAACCAGATCGATCCGGTGCCGTTCCTGCGCGCCCGGGGCGTCGACGTGGCCTGCTGAGCGGCCGACCGACGGGGGCCGTCCCGGTGTTCACCGGGACGGACCCCTCAGATCTTCTCGATCGGGGCGTGCCGCAGGACCAGCCACAGCGTCTGGTCGCCGAAGTCGATCTGCGCCCGAGCGCCGGCGCCGTGCCCCTCCACCGCCACCACCCGGCCCAGGCCGTACCGCTGGTGGTTGATCCGGTCCCCGGCGGTGACCTTCGGCCCCTGCGGCAGCTCGCTCGCGGTGGCCAGCCGGCTGCCGTCGACGCCGAGCTTCCGCGCCAACTGCACGGCCCTGGGAGTGCCACCGGCGAAGGCTCCACGGCCGTCGGACATCCGCTCCGCGCGGCCACCCACCCCGCCGCCCCCGCCGCCCCACGAGGTGTACGACCCTTCGGTCCGCTCCCAGCGGACCAACTCGGGCGGCAACTCCTCCACGAACCGCGACGGCGGGTTGTAGGACGGTTGTCCCCAGGCCGAGCGGGTCACCGCCCGGGAGAGGTAGAGCCGTTGACGGGCACGGGTGATGCCGACGTACGCCAGCCGGCGCTCCTCCTCCAGCTCCCGGGTGTCGCCCAGGGAGCGCAGGTGCGGGAAGACGCCATCCTCCAGACCGGTCAGGAACACCACCGGAAACTCCAGGCCCTTGGCGGTGTGCAGGGTCATCAGGGTGACCACGCCCTGGTGCTCGGGATCATCGGTGGGTACCTGGTCGGCGTCGGCGACCAGCGCGACCTGCTCCAGGAACCCGGCCAGGGTGGCCCGCTCCCCCTCCGCGCCGGCCGCCTCGATCCGCTCCGTGTACTCGCGGGCGACGCTGACCAACTCCTGGAGGTTGTCGACCCGACCGGCGTCCTGCGGGTCGAGGCTCTCCTCCAGCTCGGTCAGGTACCCCGAGCGGGTCAACACCGCCTCCAGGACATCTTCCGGGGTGCCGCCGTCGGCCAACTCGCGGGCAGAGTCGAGTAGCGCGACGAAGTCACCGATGCCGTTGGCCGCGCGGGTCGAGATGCCCGGCGCGTCCTTGGCCCGGCGCAGCGCGGCACCGAAGGAGATGCGATCCCGGCCGGCCAGCGCCTCCACACACGCCTCGGCACGATCGCCGATGCCCCGCCGCGGCGTGTTGAGGATCCGGTGGAGGCTCACCGTGTCGTCGTCGTTGACCACCGCTCGCAGGTAGGCCAACGCGTCCCGAACCTCCTTGCGCTCGTAGAAACGCACCCCGCCGACGACCTTGTACGGCAGGCCGACCCGGATGAACACCTCCTCGAAGACCCGGGACTGCGCGTTGGTGCGGTAGAAGACCGCCACATCGCCCGGACGGGTCTGTCCGGCGTCGACCAACCGGTCGATCTCCCGGGCCACCCAGTCCGCCTCGGCGTGCTCGGTGTCGGCGACGTACGCGACGATCGGCTCACCCGTGCCGGCGTCGCTCCACAGCCGCTTCGGCTTGCGGGACGTGTTGCGGTCGATCACCGCGTTCGCGGCGTTCAGGATGGTCTGGGTGGAGCGGTAGTTCTGCTCCAGCAGAATGGTTCGGGCATCCGCGAAGTCGCGCTCGAACTCCAGGATGTTGCGGATTGTCGCGCCACGAAACGCATAGATCGACTGGTCCGCGTCACCGACCACGCACAGCTCCGCCGGATCGAGACCCTCGGTGCCGGCGACCAGCTCCTTGATCAGGACGTACTGTGCGTGGTTCGTGTCCTGGTACTCGTCGACCAGGACGTGCCGGAACCGGCGGCGGTAGGTTTCCGCGACGTGCGGGTGCGACTGGAGCAGGTGCACCGTCGTCATGATGAGATCGTCGAAGTCGAGCGCGTGCGCCTCGCGCAGCCGTCGCTGGTAGAGCGTGTAGGCCTCGGAGAGGGCGCGTTCGTTGGGCCCGCTGGCGCGGCCGGCGAAGGTTTCCGGGTCGACCAGCTCGTTCTTGAGATTGGAGACCTGAGCGGCCAGGCCGCGCGCCGGGTAGCGCTTCGGATCCAGGTCCAGCTCCCGGGCGACCATCTGCATGAGCCTGCGGGAGTCGTCGGCGTCATAGATCGAGAAGGTGGACTTCAAACCGGCGTGCTCGTGCTCGGCGCGCAGGATCCGGACGCAGGCGGAGTGGAACGTGGAGACCCACATCAGCCGGGCACGCGAACCGACCAGGGCGGTCACCCGCTCCTTCATCTCACCGGCGGCCTTGTTGGTGAAGGTGATCGCGATGATCTCACCGGGGTGCACGTCCCGCGCGGCGAGCAGGTACGCGATCCGGTGGGTCAGCACCCGGGTCTTGCCGGACCCGGCGCCGGCCACGATCAGCAACGGTGAGCCGGCATGGGTGACCGCGCCCCGCTGCGGGCCGTTGAGGTCCTCCACCAGCTGCGACGGATCAAGGCGGCCGGGAGCGGGCCGTTGCGGCGCGCGCGCCGGGGCGGGCTCGGGCGGGGAGGCGGGGATGTCGAAGAGAGGATGCATCGCACGGCGAGTCTATGCCGCCGGCCCGACATCACCCTCCCCGGCTTCAGGTGTAGGGAAGGGCCCCTGTTGACGCCTGCGGGAGAGCAGGGGGCCCATCTCAACGGCTTTGATGGCTTTCCTTGCGCACGTCCCAGGGCGGGCGGCATACTCGATGACATGTTCGATCAGCGCTTCTACTTTTACTACGGCCCCGGGAGTCCGGCAGCCGTAGGTCGCGCCTGATCGACTAGACCTGCGAAAGCCCCGGGCTCCGAGGAGCCCGGGGCTTTCGTCGTCCCGGGATCCGGGCACTGGGCACCAGACCCTGGGAGGTACCCGAAGATGACAGACGTGATGGAGCAGAGCGGACACCCGGCCGGTTCCGGCGCTGGCCGGAACGGCGCCGCACCCGACGGCACGGCCTCGACAAGCGCGGTCCCGCACGGTCCGGCCTCGAACGGCGCCGCCCCGGACAGCACGGGCCAGGACAGCACGCGCCCGGACAAGGCAGCGGCCTCCGGCAGCCCAGGCCGCAGCGGCTCGGCCGCGACCGGTCGTTCCCGCCCCGATCCGGGCAGCCCGGTCACTGGCGCCCAGGAACCCGACGCGGCCGCCCGGATCTCCGACATCCGGGTACGGATCGACGAGATCGACCGGATGCTTGTCGAGCTGTGGCAGGAGCGTGCCGCGCTGTCCCAGGAGGTCGGCACGACCCGGAGGGCCTCCGGCGGTACGCGGCTCGTGCTCTCCCGCGAGCAGGCGATCCTGGAGCGGTTCCGATCAGCCCTGGGCGCCGACGGCACCCAACTCGCGCTGCTGCTGCTGCGGGCCGGACGCGGTCCACTCTGAGCGGTGGCGGTCGACTCGCTCATCCTGCCAGCCGAACGAGGACCGGGGCGCCGACCGCTGTAACAGCCGACGCCCCGGTCACTGAGGAGGCACTACCTTCACCGTCGCACCCGGTACGGATGGTCGGGCACCGACGGCGTCTGTGGGGCTACTCCTTCGCGTGCACCACGTCGCGTACCTCGGCGAAGTGGCAGGCGCTCGGGTGGCCGGAATTGTCGCGGATCTGCAGGAGCGGCGCCTGCTCGGCACAGATGTCCTGTGCCTTCCAGCAGCGGGTCCGGAACCGGCAGCCCGACGGCGGGTTGGCCGGCGACGGGACGTCACCGGTCAGCACGATCTGGTCCCGGTGGCCCCGCAGCTTCGGGTCCGGAACCGGCACCGCCGACAGCAGCGCCTGGGTGTACGGGTGGGTCGGCTTGTCGTAGATGTCGTCCTCGCTGCCGATCTCGATGATCTTGCCGAGATACATGACCGCCACGCGGTCGGCGATGTGCCGCACCACCGACAGGTCGTGGGCGATGAAGACGTACGACAGGCCCAGCTCTTTCTGGAGCTTGCCGAGCAGGTTGATCACCTGCGCCTGGATGGAGACGTCCAGCGCCGAGACGGGCTCGTCACAAAGAATGATCTCCGGGTTGAGCGCCAACGCCCGGGCGATGCCGATACGCTGCCGCTGCCCACCTGAGAACTGGTGCGGATACCGGTTGATGTGCTCCGGGTTGAGGCCGACCAGTTCCAGCAGCTCCTGCACCTTGGCCCGCCGGCCGTTCTTCGGCACCACGTCCGGGTGCACCTCGAACGGTTCGCCGATGATGTCGCCGACGGTCATCCGCGGGTTGAGCGAGGTGTACGGATCCTGCATCACCAGCTGGATGTTCTGCCGGCCGCGCCGCCGCTCCTCCGCGCCGACCTCGGACATGTTCTTGCCCTGTACGAAAAGGTCACCGGAGGTCGGCTTCTCCAGCCCGACGAGCAACCGGGCCAGGGTCGACTTGCCGCAGCCGGACTCGCCCACGATGCCGAGCGTCTCGCCCCGGCGCAGCTCCAGGTTGACCCCGTCGACGGCCTGGACCGCACCGTACTGCTTCTTGAAGACGATGCCCTTGGTCAGCGGGAAGTGCTTGACCAGGTCTCGGGTCTCCAGCACCACGTCACTCATCGCCCTTGACCTCCTTCCAGAAGTGACAGGCGGCCGTACGGTTCGACGACACCTGGTACAGCGGCGGTGTCGGGTCCTTCCGACAGACGTCCTGCGCGTACCGGCACCGGGGGTTGAAGGAGCAGCCCGCCGGGATGTTCGTCAACGCTGGGGGCAGGCCCTTGATGGCGGTGAGCTCGTGGCCCTTGAGGTCCAGGCGCGGGATCGACTCCAGCAGGCCCTTGGTGTACGGGTGAGCCGGCGTGGCGTAGATGTCGTTCACGCCGGCTTCCTCGATGACCCGGCCGGCGTACATGACCGAGATCCGGTCCGCCACGTCGGCCACCACACCCATGTCGTGGGTGATCAACACCAGGCCCATGTTCCGTTCCCGCTGCAGTTCGGCCAGCAGCGCCATGATCTGGGCCTGCACGGTCACGTCCAACGCGGTGGTGGGCTCGTCCGCGATCAGCACCTCGGGGTCGAGCGCCAACGCCATGGCGATCATGACACGCTGCCGCATTCCGCCCGAGAACTGGTGCGGGTAGTCGTTCACCCGCTGGCTCGCGGCCGGGATCCTCACCAGGTCGAGCAGCTCGACGGCACGAGCCTTGGCGTCCTTGCGGGACATGCCCCGATGCTTGCGGAAGAGTTCGGCAAGCTGGAACCCGACGGTGAAGACCGGGTTCAGCGCGGAGAGCGCGTCCTGAAAGATCATCGCGATCCGGTTCGCCCGCACCTTGCGACGCTCGGACTCCGGCAGTTTGAGCAGGTCGACGCCCCTGTAGAGGATCTCCCCGCCGGTGACGAAGCCGGGCGGGGAGTCCAGGATTCCCATGATCGCCTGAGCGGTCACGCTCTTGCCGCAGCCGGACTCACCGAGGATTGCCCGGGTCTCGCCGGCCCGCAGATCGAAGTTCACCCCGTTGACGGCGTGGGCGATGCCGTTGCGGGTGCGGAACTCCACGTGCAGATCCTTGACCTGCAGCGGCAGCGCGTTCGGGTCGACACCCGACAGCGCCTCCAGCTCGACGTTCACATCAGTGCTCATGCCGGCACTCCGCTTCGCTCCGTGCCTTTGTGAGGCACCGTCGCCGTGTGCTGATGATTCGCTCGCAGACACTCGCTCATGGGACTCACCGGAACTTCGGGTCGAGGGCGTCACGCAGGGCGTCACCCATCAGGATGAAGGACAGCACCGTGCCGACCAGCAGACCGCAGGGGAAGAGCAGCAGCCACGGGTCCTCCAGGAAGTAGACCTGGTGCGTGCTGATCATGATGCCCCAGGACTGCGCTGGCTGCTGGAGCCCCACGCCGAGGAAGGTCAGCGTGGCCTCCGCGGCGACGAACGACCCGAGCACGATGGTGGCGTAGACCAACATCGGGGCGATCGCGTTCGGCAGGATGTGCCGGAACATCAGCCGCGAGTTGCGGGCACCGACCGCCTTGGCGGCCTGCACGTAGTCCAGGTCCTTCGACGAGATGACGCTGCCCCGGATGATCCGGGCGATGCTCGGCCAGGCCAGCAGGAACAGCACCGCGGTGATGGTCCAGATGTTCTGCCGCTTGATCACGGTGAGGAAGACGATCGCACCGAGCAGGAACGGCAGCGAGAAGAAGATGTCCATCACCCGCGAGATGATCGTGTCGACCCATCCACCGTAGTAGCCGGCGAGCAGGCCGAGCGTCCCACCGAACAACACGATGCCGCTGGTCGCCATCACCGCGATCACCATCGAGGGCCACGCGCCGTAGATGGCGTGCGCGTAGTAGTCGCAGCCAAGGATGTCGAACCCGAAGGGGTGTTCCCCGCTCGGGGAGATCCGGGACCGGTCGGTATTGCAGTTCCGCGGGTCCTGGCTGGTCCACAGCATCGGGAAGGCCGCCATGGAGCCGACCACGAGGACGTAGAGGGAGGCGATCACGAAGATCGGGTCGCGCAGCAGTTGCCGCCGGGCGTCCGCCCACAGGCTGGCGCTGCGCTCCTTGCCGTCCGCCGCCGATCCGGACGACGGACCCTCGCCGCCCACCGGCGCCCCGCCCACGGCGGTACCCGCGCTCGTCAGGTCGCTCATGTCCACACCTCGTTTCGCTCCAGCCGGCCACCGGGGGCGGTCGGAAGACCCTGCGTCCGCATCAACACGATCCGCTCACTCATAGCGGATCCTCGGGTCGAGCACGGCGTACAGGAGGTCGACCAGCAGGTTGGCGACCAGCACGACCAGCACCAGCATGGTCACCACGCCGACCACCACCGAGGACTCACCGGTGCGCGCGGACATCGTCACCAGCCGGCCGATACCCGGCACGTTGAAGATGGTCTCGGTGACCACCGCGCCGGCCATGGCGGCGCCGATGTCGACGCCCAGGAAGGTGATCACGGGGATCAGCGAGTTGCGCAGCGTGTGCACACCGATGACGCGCTTGTTGGCCAGGCCCTTGGCCCGGGCCGTCCGGACGTAGTCGGCCCGGATGTTCTCCATGATGCTGGTCCGGGTGAGCCGGGCGGTTACCGCCAGCGAGGTCGCGCCGAGCACCATGCCTGGGATGATCAGACTGGCCAAGGGGTAGTCGGGCTTGAACACGGGGCTGAACATGCCTGACGAGATCACGTCTGGGATCCAGTCCTGGTCGCGCAGCACGTTGCCGAACTTGACCCCGACGAACTCCCGCACCACCACACCGAGCACGAAGATCGGCACCGAGATGACGAAGACGGTGCTGATCTTCACCAGGTAGTCGGCGAAGCTGCCGCCACGCAGGCCGGCGAGCACACCGGCGGCGATTCCCACGACCGCCTCGAAGAGGATCGCGATCACCAGCAGTTTGAGCGTGAACGGAATGGCGTCGGCCACCAGGTCGGTGACCTCCCGCTGGCGCAGGTTGATGCCGAAGTCGAAGTGGAAGAAGATGTTTTGCAGCCGGTCGGCGAAGAGCCCGAAGCAGGGATTGCCCCGCTGGTCGAGGCAGGGGTCCCCGTAGCCGAGCCGCTCGGTGATCGCCTGCAGCAGGGCGGGCGGCGGCGTCCGGTCTCCGAACAACGCCCGGACCGGGTTCCCGCTGAACTGGATCGCCAGCGCGGTCATGTAATGGAGCAGGAACATGGTGCCCAGCACGGTGGGAATGAACTGGAGCAACCGTCGGATGACGTAGCGCCCCATGTCGGGGTCTCCTCTCGGCGCTGACGTGGCGGCAACGATCACCCTGGTGGGGTGATCGTTGCCGCCACGTCGTGTTACGGCATGATCAGGAGGCGGAAGCTCAGTTCTGCTTCAGCGTGGTCGCACCGTAGTCGGCATCCGCGACGGCGTTCCAGACGAACTGGTCAACGTTCTCACCGTAGACGGCTGCCACCTTGCTCCACCACATCGGGATGACCGGCAGGTCCTCGCCGAGGAGGTCCTCCGCCTTCTGGTAGGACGGGATCGCGGCCTGGATCGAGTCGGCCGAGTCACCCTCCTTCATGTGGGCGTCGAACTCGGTGTTGGTGTAGCCCGAGTTGTTGCTGCCGGCACCGGTGCCGTAGAGCGGGTAGAGGTAGGTCTCCATGAACGGGTAGTCCGGACCCCAGCCGAGACGGAAACCACCGGTGAACTTCTTCTGGTCCGCGGTCTCGAGGTACTCGGCGAACTGCAGGTTCACCTTCAGCTCGTAGTCGATGCCCAGGGCTTCCTTGATCTGGTCACCGACCGCCTGCAGCCACTGGTCGTGACCGGCACCGGCGTTGGCCCACAGAATCAGCTTCTCGCCGGCCGGCCAGCCGCCAGCCTCGGCGAGCAACTGCTTGGCCTTGTCGACGTCCTTGGCGCAGTACTTGCAGACACCCTCGCGAGCACCCTCGAAGGTCGGCGCGACGTAGCCGGAGGCCGGGGTGAAGCGACCGTCGAAGACGGCGTCGATGATCGACTGCCGGTCGATCGACAGCGACAGCGCCTGACGGATCCGCTTGTCCTCGAACGCCTTGTTGTAGATCGGCATACCGACGTAGGTGAAGCTGTCACCCGGCTGCTCGTACATCCGGTCGCCGTAGGTGGCCTTGGCCTCCTTGTAGCGGGCCGGCGGCAGGGTGTACATCACGTCCAGCTCGCTCGCCTGGAAGGCGGCGTAGCCGGCGTCGACGTCGGCGAAGATGCGGTACTCGATGCGGTCCGGCTTGCCGGCCTCACCCTTCCAGGTGTCACTGCGGACCACGTTGATCGCGACGTTGTGCTGCCAGCTGCCGTCGATCTTGTAAGGGCCGTTGCCGATCGGCGTCTCGTTGCACTTGGCGATGTCGTCGACGCACGCCTGGGCCATCGGGAAGAAGCCCGGGTAGCCGATCGTGGTCGGGAAGCCGGAGAACGGTGCGTCCAGCTCGACGGTGAAGGTCAGGTCGTCGACCTTCTTGAGACCCGACATCTCCTTGGTGGCCGGCTCCGGCGCCTTCTGCGGGCCTTCGCCGTCCGGGTCCGCCGGCGCCACGTCCTTGATGCCGACGATCCGCTTCATGAAGTAGCCGTTGTTCTGGGCGTTCGGCCCGTAAGCGGCGAAGTTCCACGACCGGATGAAGGCGTCGGCGTTGACCGCTTCACCGTTGTCGAAGGTGTAGCCGCTCTTGAGCTTGATCGTCCAGAGCTTCTGGTCGTCGGACTCGACCGACTCGGCCAGGTCCATCTCGACCGCGGAGCTCTCCGCGTTGTACTTGACAAGACCACGGAAGAGCTGGCGGATGACATACAGCGACGGCTCGTCGTCACCACCGGACGGCGTCAGGAACGCCGGCTCCGAGGCATAGACGCGAAGCGTGCCGCCAGCCTGGCCGCTCGACTCGTTGTCGTCGCCACCGCCGCCGCAGGCGGTGGCCAACATGGCGGTGGCGGTCGCCGCGACCGCCACCTTCAGAAATTTCCCGCGCATGGGAGTGCCTCCTCAGGGCGCTCGGCTCACGAGGGGGTGTGAGGTGGTTGCCACTGTGACACCCAATGCGCCCAGGCGGGAAGGCGTGTTATCAACCCGATACGCGGCCGGGACGGCACCGACACCGACCCGAAGCCGGTGTCACGACGCCGCAGAGGCATGGCATGACCTGCTCGTCAAGGGAGTTTCGCGCTTGGCTGGCCACCAGCCGCACCGAGCTGACGAATCCGTGAAGTGACCGGACATCGACGTGAGACCCGCCACTTTGAGGAGGATACTACCCGAAAGGATGAGGCTGATTCCAGCCTGGCGGCCGATCCAGACCACCGCACCCAGGATCTCGGTGGAGACCCGCCACGGCGATCAGCTCACACCAGGCGGCGGTCCGCCGCCCAGCGCGACAGCTCGTAGCGATTGGACATCTGGAGCTTGCGCAACACGTTGGATACGTGCGTCTCGACCGTCTTGATCGAGATGTAGAGCTCCCGCGCGATCTCCTTGTACGCGTACCCCCTGGCGAGCAGCCGCAGCACCTCGCGCTCCCGGTTGGTCAGCTGGTCCAGTTCCGGATCGGCGACCGGAGCGTCCGGGCGGGCCGCGAAGGCGTCCAGCACGAACCCGGCCAACCGCGGACTGAACACGGCGTCGCCGTCGGCCACCCGCCGGATCGCCGCGGTCAGCTCGTCCGGCGAGATGGTCTTGGTCACGTAGCCCCGGGCACCGCCCCGGATCAGCCCGATCACATCCTCCGCGGCGTCGGAGACGCTGAGCGCCAGGAACCGCACCTGGGGATGGCTACGGCGCATCGCCTCCAGCACCGCCCGACCACCACCGTCGGGCATGTGCACGTCGAGCAGGACGACATCCGGCTCGGTCGCCGCGATCCGGCTGACCGCCTCCGCGACGGTGCTCGCCTCGCCCACCACCTCGACGTGCGCGCCGAGTTCGGCGCGTACGCCGGCACGGAACATGGCGTGGTCGTCGACCAGGAACACGCGCAGCCGCTCGGGCCCGACGCCCGCCGCTTCGACCGGTGACACCGACTGCTCGGCCATCATTTGTCCCTCTCCGCCGTGGCCGAGTCCCGGGAGATCGGCAGGATCAACCGGACCTCGGTCCCCTCTCCAGGCCGGGAGCGGATCTCCGCCCGACCGCCGTGCCGCCTCATCCGCCCGACGATGGAACCTCGGACACCGTGTCGATGGTCCTCCACCGTATCCGGGTCGAAGCCCAAACCCCGGTCCCGGACGAAGACACTGACCTGCTCGGGCTCGACCTCGGCGTAGAGCGACACGGTCTGCACCCCGGCGTGCCGGGCCGCGTTCACCAACGCCTCGCGGGCCGCCGCGACCAGCGCACCGACCCGCTCGTCGGTCTCCCGGTCGCCGACGACCACAGCCTCGACGGTGATCGCGAACGTGTCCTCGACCTCGGCCGCAGCCTGTTCCAGCGCGGCAGCGAAACGTTCGGCCGGCGAGGCGGTGGGCTTGTACAGCCAGTTGCGCAACGACCGCTCCTGCCCACGGGCCAACCGCTGCACGGTCTTGACGTCGCTGGCATTGCGCTGGATCAGCGCGAGCGTGTGCAGCACCTGGTCATGCACCATGGCCGCCAGTTCAGCCCGCTCCTGTTCCCGGATCCGCCCCTCGCGCTCCGAGCGGAGCTGGTTCCACGTCCGCCAGAGCATCGGCGCGGCCACCACCCCGACGCCCGCCAGCCCGACCAGCGCGAAGATCACACCGTTGATGACGGCGTCGAGGTTCTGCGCCGGAGAGTAGACCGCCGCGACGCCGATGATGCCGACCGCGACCAGCACCCCGCCGCCGACGAAGCGGAGCACGAAGGCTCTCCGGTCGCTCTCCTCTATCACCGCGCCGAGCCAGGGCACCGGCAGCGACTCGCCCCACTGCCGCCGCCGCTCCGGTGCGGACTGGTGCCAGATCACCCCGGCGCCGACGGCGATGATGGCGACCAGCCACCCCGCGGTACCGGTCGCGCCCACCGAGTCGAACAGCATCACCTGGATCAGCAGTACGCCCAGCCCGATCGCCACGAACGGCAACAACTGGCCGACGTCCCGGCGGGGCGGTACCGCGGTGTCACCGGGGCGCAGCGGGACGACGGCCCAGAAGGCCGCGTAGAGCAGCAGGCCGAGCCCGCTCAGTCCGAGCAGCACCATGAAGGCGACCCGGACCCGGACGACCGGGACGTCGAGGTGCTCGGCGATACCGGCGGCCACCCCGGCGGCCATCCGGTGTTCCGGGGCGCGGTAGAGGCGTGGTGCCTGGCTGACGGTACTGATCGCGGGCTCCCTGGTCAGGATGGTCGGGCCGGACAGCGGAGCGGGGTTCCGGCGTCAATCCGATCGTCACACGCGGCGCGGTGGTCCGACCACGGGGACGCCCCCGACATTCCGGCAGGCTGGATCTCAGGGTGGGGTCAGGGTCACCGCCGGAGGTCGTTCGGGCCTGCGGAGCAGCAGGATCGAGGCATGACCGACGATGCCGCCCGGCCGCAGCGGCCGGAGCCGACGGAACCGGACCCGACGAGACCGGCGTTCGCCCCGCCCGCTGGAAGAACGGCGTGGGACGGGACTAGCGTGCCACCGCCGCCCGGTCCGGGGGGACCGGGCGGTGCGCCCTTCGGCACCGGATTCACCTCACGCTACGGGCTGGTCCGGCCCCGCGAGGGCCGCTACCTGGCGGGCGTCTGCGCTGCGGTCGGTCGGGCCACCAACACCGATCCGGTGCTCTGGCGGGTACTGCTCGCGGTGCTCGGCTTCTTCGGCGGCGTCGGCATCCTGGTCTACCTCGCCGCCTGGCTGATCATTCCCGGCGAGGGCGACAGCGCCTCCCCGGTCGAATCCATGCTGGGACGAGGTCGTTCCAGCATGTCCCCGGTCACCGTGATCGTGCTCAGCATCCTGGTCGCGGTGGGCTTCGGCTTCATCGTCACCGACCCGTTCCGCGCGGTGCTGCTGGGCGCGGCCATCCTGGTCGGCGGTGCGCTGTTGCTGAACCGCCAGCAGCGTGAGCAACGAGCCGGCGTGGCACAGCAGACGCCGCCGACGCCGGGCGCGGGCCGGACCGACGCGCCGGTCTCACCGCCGCCCGGTTCGGTTCCACCCGTCGGCTACCCCGGCCCGCCCGCCTACCAACCGCCGGGGCCCGACGAGCCCACCCTCAACCTGGCGTCGGCGCCGGCGTGGCCACCAGCCGCTCCGCCGGGTCCACCGGCCGCCGCCGCGACCTACCGCCCGCCGTTCGCCCCGCACGGCCCTTACGCCGGACAGGGCGCGGTTGCGCCACCTCCTCCGCCACCGAAGGTCAAGCGGCCGAAGAAGCCCCGCGAACGATCCGCCCTCGGCGCGGTGACCTTCTCCCTGATCTTCGTCGCGCTGGGTCTGGTCGGTGTTCTCGACCTCCTGGACATCTTCGGGATCGGCGCCTCGGCCTACTTCGCCGCCGTGCTCGCCGTGATCGCTCTCGGCCTGCTGGTGGGCACATGGTTCGGCCGGGCCCGCTGGCTGATCGCACTCGGCCTGGTGACCGCCGCCGCGTTGGCCGTCGCCACGGTCGCCGAAAGTTACGACCGGGTCCGCGGCGTGGACGGCGCGGTCACCTGGGCACCGACCGACCACGACAGCCTTGCCGTGCGTTACGAGCAGAGCTTCGCCGACGCGGTGCTCGACCTGCGCGCGATCGATTTCGACCAGCGGGACACCGAGATCACTGTCGTCATCAACTTCGGCGAGGCCACCATCGTGGTACCGCCCGACGTGGACGTCACCGCCGCGGCCCAGGTGACCGCCGGTGATGCGAACATCTTCGGCCAGCGGGCGCGCGGCCTGGAGAACCGGCTGACGGAGGCCGTCGATCTCGGCGCGGACGGCTCCGGCGGCGGCAGACTGCGCCTCAACCTGCACGTGAACGCCGGACACATGGAGGTGACCCGGTGAGGGCACATCGCACCGATCTGGTGTCATTCGCCTTCGGGCTGCTCTTCCTCGCCCTCGCCGCCTGGTGGCTGCTCGCCCAGGTGCTCGGTCTCGTCCTACCGCCGGTTGGCTGGTTCCTGGCCGGCGGGCTCATCCTGGTCGGCGGGCTCGGTCTGATCGGCGCCCTGCGCTCCAGCCGGCAGGGTGACCGGCCGGCGACGGCCGACCCGACCGGAGAGGCCCTCCAGGGACCGGCAGGCCCGCAGACACCGGCAGAGCCCCGGGAAGCGGCGGACACCCGGGAAGCGGCGGACCCGCTGGCCGGCGACGGCGGTGCGCTCGATCTGCTCGCTGGTGAGGAGGCCCCACCGGCCGGCCGGCCGGGGCCTGCGGGCTGACCGTGCGGCGTCGGCCGCTGGCCGCCTATGCTGGCCGGTGTGCTCCCGCCGGTGCCGGGCCGGCCCCATGCCGCAGGGCAGCCTGCGCGGTCACCGGCTCGCGGGTCGTCCGTGGCCGGGCCGACCTCGCCGCTGGCGGTGGTCTCGCGTCAGTCGCCACTAACTTTGTCAGGAGCCCGTTCGACATGACCCAGTTCCCCGCCGTGCGTACCCCCGGCCGATCCGGTCCGGTCCGCCTCGGCGAGCGCGCCGCCCGTACCCTCGTCTCTGAGCTTGCCCGGATCAACGATCCCAAGGTCGCCTTGCTGGTCGGCGCGGCCCCGGAGTCCGCAGTGCTTGCCGCGGCCATCGAAGCGATGCTGCCCGGCGACACCCTCACCGTGGTACCCGCCGAGCGGGTCAGCGCCACGGCGCTGCGGGAGCATGTCAGTGCCCAGGGCCGCTGGGTCGCCGACCGGGTCCGCGTCGTGGACGCCCTGGCCGAGGCCGAGCCCGCCGCGGTGGTGATCGCCGCCGAGGCGCTCACCGGCACCGCGGACGAGGCCCGCCTCGCCATCGACGCACTCACCAAGTATCTGGCCGTCGGCGCGGTGCTCAGCGTCGCGACCCCTGTCGCTCGGACCGCCGGCGCCGCCGCCGAGTTGGACCGGCAGGGCGCCCTGCACGGCGTCGGCGAGGACCTGTTGCTGCGCAACTCCCCTCCGGTACGCGTCTACCGGCTCCGCTTCGCTCCGGCGGACGCGGCTTGCGCCGAGCGGCTCGCCCCGGCGTACCGGCCGTCGAGCGTGCCGCTGAGCCGCGACATGCACATCGATTCCAACGGCGTGGCCGCGGCCGGCATCGCCCTCGGGCTGGCCGCGCTGGCCCGGTTGACCCGGCCGAAGTCGAAGATCTGGCTGCTGCCGGCGCTGGCCGCCGCACCGGTGGCGGCCTTCTTCCGGGACCCGGAGCGGGACGTGCCGGAGGACCCGTCTGCCGTGGTGGCCGCCGCCGACGGCCGGGTGCTGTCGGTGCAGCGCCTGCACGACGAGCGCTTCGGCGACGGCGAGTTCCTGCGGATCGCCGTGTTCCTCTCGGTACTGGACGTGCACGTCAACCGTTCTCCGGTGGCCGGCAAGGTGGTTGACTACTTCGTCGCCGACGGCGGCTTCGTCAACGCGATGAAGCCGGACGCGGAACACAATGTGGCCGCCTACACGGTGCTGGACACCACGCGCGGCGCGGTGGTGGTGGCCCAGCGGACCGGTTTGATCGCCCGGCGAATCGTCCAGCGTGCGCCGATCGGCACGTTGCTGGCGCGGGGCGAACGCTTCGGCCTGATCCGCTTCGGCTCGCGCACCGACGTCTACCTGCCGGCGGACGCCGCGGAGCCGTTGGTCGGACCGAACGACAAGGTGATCGGCGGGGCGAGCGTCATCGCTCGCTGGCGCTGACCGGCGCAGGCGCGCGAAAGGGGCACCGCTACCGCGGTGCCCCTTTCCGGCTCAGGGTCAGATGATGGTGCGCCGCTGACGCAGCCAGAGCACCGGGCCGCTGATCAGGTACCCGACCACGACCAGGCCGAAGGTGAGCCGGACGTCGATCAACGCGCCGATCACCGGAGCGAACCAGACCCACGGTGGCAGCTTGACCAGCCGGGCGAGCTTGGCGTACGGGAAGCTGCTGACCATGGTGAACGCGAGCAGCGCCACCCCGGCGACCTGCACCGCACCTGGCACCGGCATGCCGATCACCACCATCAGGGCGAGCACGGCCGCGGCCATCGTGGTGGGCACCCCGCAGAAGAACCGGCCATCGCTGGGCGAGACGTTGAACCGCGCCAGGCGGATTGCGGCACAGGCCGCGACCAGCGCGGCGGCCACGGCGGCGGCGGCCGTCGGCACGGAGCCGACCAGCGAGGCGTACACCACTACGGGCGCGGCGAGGCCGAAGGAGCACATGTCGGCCAGTGAGTCCATCTGGGCGCCGAACGGGCTGGCCACCCCGAGCTTGCGGGCCAGTGCGCCGTCCAGGCCGTCGAAGGCGACGCAGGCGATGAGCAGGAGGGCGGCGAGCCGCACGTCGCCCTGCATGGCAACGAAGATCGCGTTGATGCCGAGCACAAGGCTTGCCAGCGTGCAGGCGTTGACCAGCGCGAACTTCAGCCGCCGAGCTGTTGTCCGCTCGCCGGGGAGCAGCGGGACGGGTGTCGCCGTCGACTCGTCTGGGGCCGGGGTCGGCACGACAGCCGGGCCGACCGGAGTGATCGTCTCCAGCCGAACGCGGTGGAACCGCTGCAGGCCGTACCGACGTCGCGGGCGATCCTGGTACCGGGGCTCGGGCAACACGTCGGCCGCCCCGTGCGTACCTCGGCGGCTGACGCGAACCAGCAGGACCTGGCGGGCGAGAGTGCCACTGCGGCGCAGCGGGCCCGTCCAGCTTCGCCCTGCGGGGCGTGGGCTGTCAGTCGTACGACGCCGGCGCCAGAGGGCTCTCGGCACGTTTCCTCCATCACCGGATCAACTGGCCGCCACGAGGGCGGGTGTCCGGCTGTCTCGTGCCGGACCTTCCTGGCCCGGCAGCCGTTTTGCGGAGTACACCATCGCACAGGGGAGTGGAGATTGGCGATAGTTGCCGGCGGCGCTAATATCTCCATCAACCGCGCGAACCGCCGCGTTGTTCCGATCCCGGACTTCGTGGTCGGTTTCTCCGCCTCCCCTGCCTCGACTGTACCGGAGGCAGTACGCGCCGGCCTGCCGGGAAGACGCGGGCCGAGACACACCTTGAGTTACGCCGGCCAATCGAAGGCTGCGGCGGCGATCTCTGTCAACGAGAGTTCGCGCAGCTCAGCTGGGGTGAACCAGCTAGCGCACGCGGTGGAGCCGCCAGGCGACTCGGTCACCGCCGGCTCGGTCGGAACATCGACCACTACGCGGTAGACGACGCGGACGCCGTGCCAGTCCAGTGGGTACCCCTCCGGGCCAAGAGCTGCCGGATTGTGCAGATTGTCCACGCCGACAAGCTCGGTCACCCTGCCCAGTTGCCCCGACTCCTCGACCAGTTCCCGTAGCAGGGCGGTCACGGGTTGTTCACCATGGTCCGTTCCGCCACCCGGCAGGTGCCACCGTCCAGCACCCGGATAGCCGTCGGCGATCAAGGACAGCAGCACCCGTCCGGCCGGATCGGTCACCACCCCGTACGCCCCGAAGCGCTGCCGCCGACCGGCGCCGGAACCGGCGAACGGCGCCCGACGGCGCAGCGCACCGGGCAACAGCGGGACCACCGGCAGCCCGAGCGCCTCGGCGGTGAACGCCAACAGCGGCAGGTCCACCGCCTCGTCCAGCGTCATCCAGCGGGCCAGGTCGGTGACGCCGTCACGCCCGGCAGCCAACTGCCCGCCCGCCGGCACCACGTCAAAGATCATTCGGTCGGTGTGCAGGGCCACGTCGAGATCCGGGTACGGCAGCACGTCGGCGACCACCGCCCGCAGTCCGGCCACCGCGACGGTCAGCCCGGTCCCCTCGGCGACCTCACGGACCACCGTGCGCGCGGGATGCTCGGCGTGCTCCAGCCCGCCACCCGGCAGGGACCACATTCCCGGGAAGTCCGCCAACCCGGCACCCCGCACCAGCAGAACTCGTCGATCGGCGTTTCGCGACAACCCGTACGCGCCGACCCGCCGCACCTGCTCCACGACGCCCCCGTCCCGCCGCCACCCGCCGCACTCCGTCCGGAGCCGCACTGATCATGAAGCTATCGCCGTACGCCGTGGCGTGTCCCGACAATAACCTCATGATCGGCGGTGGGGGCTCAGGTGAGCTGGGCGGCCTGCACCGCTTCGGCGGTCACCTCGGTCAGGCGGTCCGTGGGCAGGGCACCGAGCTCCTCGCGGCCGAACCAGCGGGCTTCGCAGGTGGAGCCGCCGATGTCGCCGACGGTGGGCGGGGCAGGCTGGTCCACCACCACCCGGTAGAAGGCGCGGACGCCGTGCCAGTCGATCGGATAGCCCTCCGGGCCGAGCGAGGCGGCGTCCCGGTGGCTGGCCACCCCGAGCAACCCGACGAGTCGCCCAGTCTGCCCGGTCTCCTCGACCAACTCCCGGATCAACGCCGCACTGGGCTGCTCGCCGTAGTCGGTGCCCCCGCCGGGCAGGTGCCAGCAGCCCGCACCCGGATATCCGTCCGAGACCCGAGTCAACAGCACCCGTCCCTCCGGATCGGTGACCACGGCGTACGCGGCGAAGCGCTGCGCCCGGTGCAGTCCGTCCGGGCCTGGCACCGCGTAGAAGGAGGGGAACTCCGGCGCCTCGTCGGGCACGATGTCCGCCGAGGAGGCGGGCAAGGCGAGAGCGCGCGCGGTGAACGAACGCAGCGGCAGCCGCCGCGCCTGTTCCAGGGTGAACCAGCGGGCCAGGTCGGTCGGGCGGTCGACGCGGTCGGTCAGCGAGCCGCCCCGGACCGAGACCTGGTAGACCAGCCGGTCGGTGTGGATGGTGATGCCACGCTCGGGCAGTGCCCGCATGTCGGCCAGCACATCGTGCAGGCTGCCGACGGCCACCGACAGGCCGGTCTCGGCGGCGGTCTCACGGACGACGGTGTGGTGCGGATCCTCGCCGTGGTCAACCGCGCCACCGGGCAGGGACCACGTACCAGGGGTGCCGGAGCGCTCCGATGCGCGGACCAGCAACACCCTGTCTACGGAATCAGTACAGACTGCGTATGCCGCGATTCTGCGGAGCGGCTCCAGCATGGTGGTCACGGGGCCAAATTCTCCCTGTGACCGGTTACCAGGGCGGAAAAGAGTCGGATTCCTGACTGATCACTCGCCCCTGATGAAGAGTCAGGGTAAGGATCCGGGCGGTCACCGAGGTCGATGTGTCCGGCGGCGTGGACGGTGGAGGCATGACTTCCACATCCCAGGCCCCGTACAAGCAACTGCGCCGCCCCACCACCGACCGGATGGTCGCCGGGGTGGCCAGCGGAGTCGGCCGCTACTTCGCCATCGACCCCAACCTGGTGCGCGTCGCCTTCGCCGTCGCCACGCTGCTGACAGGCGGCGTCGCCGCCCTCGCGTACCCGATCATGTGGTTCCTGATGCCCGAGGAGCCGGCCGGCACGCCCGCCTGGCCGCACCCGCCGTACGGGCCCTCCGGGCCGCAGCCGACAGGCAACACCCCGCACCCCGCCTGGCCGTTCCCCGACACCCCCGACCCGACGTCGCAACCGGGCCCGCACGGCACCCCGCCGGAGCCGGCACCGCGGCCCGCCCCACAGCCGCCGGCATGAGGCCGATGTCACACCCGACTGGGGGCCGATGTCACTCCCATTCGATGGTGCCCGGGGGCTTGCTGGTGACGTCCAGCACCACCCGGTTCACCTCGGCCACCTCGTTGGTGATCCGGGTGGAGATCCGGGCAAGGACGTCGTAGGGCAACCGGGACCAGTCGGCCGTCATCGCATCCTCGCTGGAGACCGGGCGCAGCACCACGGGATGACCGTAACTGCGCCCGTCGCCCTGCACGCCGACGCTGCGCACATCGGCCAGCAGCACCACGGGGAACTGCCACACGTCCCGGTCCAGTCCGGCGGCGCTGAGCTCCTGGCGGGCGATGAAGTCGGCCCGGCGCAGCACGTCGAGCCGCTCCTGGTCGACCGCGCCGATGATTCGGATGGCCAGGCCGGGGCCGGGGAACGGGTGCCGCCAGACCATCGCCTCGGGCAGGCCGAGCTGGAGACCGAGCGCCCGAACCTCGTCCTTGAACAGCGTCCGCAACGGCTCGACCAGGGCAAACTTGAGATCCTCGGGCAGCCCGCCGACGTTGTGGTGACTCTTGATGTTGGCGGTGCCGGTGCCGCCACCGGACTCGACCACGTCCGGGTAGAGGGTGCCCTGCACCAGGAACTCGACGTCGCCGTGAGAGGCGATCTCCCGGGCCGCGGCCTCGAAGACCCGGATGAACTCCCGGCCGATGATCTTGCGCTTCCGCTCGGGATCGGTCACCCCCGCCAGCGCGGCGAGGAACTGGGCGGCCGTGTCGACCACCTTCAGCCTGATGCCGGTGGCCGCGACGTAGTCCTTCTCCACCTGCTCGGCCTCGCCCTCGCGCAGCAGACCGTGGTCGACGAATACGCAGGTCAGCCGGTCACCGACGGCCTTGTGCACCAGTGCGGCGGCGACCGCCGAGTCCACCCCGCCACTCAGTCCGCAGATGACCTCCTTGTCGCCGACCTGCGCGCGTATCCGCGCCACCTGCTCGTCGATGATGTTCTCGGCCGTCCAGGTCGGCTCGATACCCGCGATCTCGTGCAGGAAACGGGTCAGCATCTCCTGGCCGTACGCGGTGTGCCCCACCTCCGGGTGGAACTGGACGCCGGCCCGTCGGCCGGCCACGTCCTCGAAGGCGGCGACCGGCGCGCCGGCCGACTCGGCGGTCACCGTGAATCCCTCGGGCGCCTCGGTCACACAGTCGCCGTGGCTCATCCACACCGGCAGGTCGGCCGGCAAATCACGGAGCAGCAGACCCGGGTCGAGCAGGCGCGGGCGCAACGGAGTGCCGCCGTACTCGCGACCGCCGGTGCGCGCCACCGTGCCGCCGAGCGAGCGGGCCATCGCCTGGAACCCGTAACAGATGCCGAAGACCGGTACCCCGGCGGTGAACAACCCGTCGTCGACCTGCGGGGCTCCCGGCTCGTAGACGCTCGCGGGACCGCCGGAGAGGATGATCGCGGCAGGGTCGCGGGCCAGCATCTCGGCCACGGGCATGGTGTGCGGGACGATCTCGGAATAGACCTTCGCCTCACGTACCCGGCGAGCGATCAGCTGGGCGTACTGGGCTCCGAAGTCGACCACGAGGACAGGACGCGGCAGGCTCATAACCCGCAATCCTACCCACCGCAACCCCTCCTCCCCCCAGCCCACCACCCGCCCCAGCCACCCGCCGATCAGGCAGTTGTGGTCGCCGTCATGTTGCCTCGTGCGCCTGCTGTACCAACCACAACTGCCTGATCGCGGGTGTGGGTCAGGGGTGGGCGGGATGGCGCGGTGGAACGGGGGGTAGGCGGCGGTAGGGGGTGTCAGGAGGTGGGCGGAGGTCGGGGTCGTTCCTGTTGGGCCAGAGGGAGATGGCGCGTTCGGCCTGTGCGGTGATGGTCAGGGAGGGGTTCACGCCCAGGTTGGCCGAGATGGCGGCGCCATCCACCACGTGCAGGCCGGGGTGGCCGTGGACCCGGTGGTACGGGTCGATCACCCCGTCGGCCGCTGACTCGCCGATCACCGCCCCACCCAGGATGTGCGCGGTCACCGGCATGTCGAACGGCTCGGTCAACGCGCCGCCCGGCGTACCGTCGATCTCCTCGGCGAGCAGCCGGACCGCCTGGTTGCCGGCTGGGATCCAGGTCGGGTTGGGGGTCCCGTGACCGGGACCGGAGACCAGCCGCCCGCCGAACGGCCCGCGCCGCAGCCGGGTGTTCAGCGAATTGTCAGCCGACTGCATCACCAGTGCGATCACGGTCCGCTGTGACCAGCCCCTGACCGACAGCAGCCGGAGAGTCTGGCCGGGCTGCCGGAAGAGCTGCCCGAGCCAGCGGCGCACGCGGTACGGCCCGCCGTCGACCAGCACCGACTGGAGCAGCCCCATTGCGTTGGAGCCCCGCCCGTAGCGGACCGGTTCGATGTGGGTCTGCGGGTCGGGGTGGAACGAACTGGTGATCGCGACCCCCTCGGTGAAGTCCACACCACGCTCGCGGGCCCGCCGACGCGGCACGGAGGCACCGAGGATCGCCTCCGAGTTCGTCCGGGTCAGCTCGCCTAGCCGCGGCGAAAGCCGGGGCAGCACGCCGCGGTCACGCATCTCATGCAGCAGCCGCTGGGTGCCCAGCGCCCCGGCGGCGAAGACCACCTGGTCAGCGTGGATCACCAGCCCGCGCCCGCGCAGCCAGGCCCCGGTCCGCCCGGTGTGCACCTGGTAACCACCGTCGACCGGCCGGACCGCGGTCACCGTGGTCAGCGGGTGCACCCGGGCACCGAGTTGTTCGGCCAACCAGAGGTAGTTCTTGACCAGGGTGTTCTTCGCACCCACCCGGCAGCCGGTCATGCACGCGCCGCAGTGGGTGCAGCCGCTACGCGACGGGCCGGCGCCACCGAAGTACGGGTCGGCGACCCGCTCCCCCGGCCGCCCGATGTGCACTCCGACCGGCGCGGCGTGGAAGCTGTCCGCCACCCCCATCCGTTCGGCGACCCGTCGCATCGCCCGGTCCGCCCCGGTCACGATCGGGTAGGTGGTGACCCCGAGCATCCGCTTCGCCTGGTCGAAGTGCGGCGCCAACTCGGCCCGCCAGTCGGTGATGTCCCGCCACTGCGGGTCACAGTAGAAGGCGTCCAGCGGCTCGTAGAGGGTGTTCGCGTAGACCAGCGAACCGCCGCCGACGCCCGCTCCCGACAACACCATCACCCCGCCGCCGACCCGCCGGTCGGCCGCCCGGAGCAGGGTGATGCGTTGCAGTCCGTACCAGCCCAGCCTCGGTGCCCAGAGGAACCGCCGCAGCCGCCAGGAGGTCTTCGGGAACTCGTCGTCGGCGAACCGTCTGCCGGCCTCCAGCACGCCGACGGAGTAGCCCTTCTCGGCAAGCCGCAGCGCGGCGACGCTGCCGCCGAAGCCCGACCCGATGACGACCACGTCGTACCGCATCAACGCATCATTACTCGCAAGTAGCTCTCGCGCCAGGGGCGACATCCGGGCGATCATGCTCGTCACCCGGGCGACGCGGCCGGCCCTGCCGTCCGCGCCCGCCTACGGCGCTCACACCGCACGCAGCCGGCGGGCAAACTCCACCGCCGGGCAGGCAACCCCGAGGCCGTCTCACGGCGTCGGTTCAGTGTCGACACAAGGAGGCGGGGGATGGTCCTCGGAAGGAACCGGAGACGGCTGACGCTGGTGCTGACCGGCCTGGTCACGGTCGCCCTGGTGGCCGCCGGCGCGGTTACGGTGTCCCGGCTGGTCAGCGACGACCGGTCGACGCCGACCGCCAGGGCCACCAACCCGAGCCCGCAGCCCAGCCCCAACCCCAGCACCCCGCCACCGGGAGCCGACATCACCGGCCCGCTCAACCTTCTGCTGGTCGGCGTCGACACCCGGGTCAGCGTGCCCGACTGGGAGCCGCACGCCGACGCCGTACTGATGCTGCACTTGCCGGCGGGGCTGTCCCGGGCGTACCTCTTCTCCCTGCCCCGGGACCTGGTGGTGGACATTCCGGCGTCCGAACCCGCCGGCTACCCGGGCGGGCGGACCAAACTCACCCACGCGATGAGCTACGGCAGCCGGGTGGCCGGCGAGTCGAAGCCGGACCCCGCCCAGGGGTACGAGTTGCTGCGCCGCACCGTCAGCGACTACACCAAACTGCCCATCGACGCGGGCGCGGTGCTCACCTTCGGCGGCTTCGACACACTTGTGGACAAACTGGGTGGCGTGAACATCCGCGTCGACCAGCGGGTGGTCTCCCGGCACCGCCAGCCGGACGGAAAGCACCGGGAACCGGGCCCAGGGGTGGGCGGCTACGTCGGGCCGCAGATGGTCTACGAGCCCGGCGAGGCTCACCTCAACGGCTGGCAGGCGCTCGACTACGCCCGCCAGCGCTACCTGCCCGGCGGTGACTACGCCCGGCAGCGCCACCACCAGCAGCTGATCCGGGCACTCATCGAGAAGATCCTCGACGAGGACCTGGCCCGGCAGCCCGAGCGGGTCGAGCAGGTGGTCCGCGCACTCGACGACACGCTGCTCTACGTCGGCGGACGACGGATCGTCGACTTCGCGTACGCCCTCGGCGGGCTGTCGCCGCAGGCGCTCACCCTGATCGGCCTGCCCGGAGCGTCGGTCGGCCGGGGCAACGCCTACCGGGGCGAGGAGTTGACCACGATCGGCCGCCGTTTCCTCACCGAGCTACGCGCCGGCGAAGTCGACACCTTCCTCGCCGAGCGCCCGGAACTGATAGTGCCCGCCTGAGGCTGACGGCGTTCGCGTCGTCAGGGCAGGGCGGGCGGGGCGGTGCCGGTGAGCCAGGTGTCGAAGAAGGCACCCAGCGAACGCCCGGACACCCGGTCGGCCAGCGCGACGAGATCGGCGGTCGTCGCGGTGCCGTCGCGCCGCTCGGCGGTCCACGTCCGCAGGATCTCGAAGAAGGCGTCGTCGCCGACGGTACGCCGCAACGCGTGTACGGTCAGCGCCCCGCGCTTGTAGACGGCGGTGCTGAACATCTGTCCCGGACCGGGGTCGAGGGTGCGCCGGGACCAGTCCGTCGCCGCGTACTGGATTTCGAAGTTGCGCTGGGCGCTGCGCCCGCCGTCGTGCTCCTCCCACAGCCACTCGGCGTAGCTGGCGAACCCCTCGTTGAGCCAGATGTCGCCCCACCGGGCCAACGCCACACTGTTGCCGAACCACTGGTGGGCCATCTCGTGGGCGACCACGCTGTAGTTCGGCTCGCCGTCGCGGAAGAAGCCGGGACCGTAGACCGGCCGGGCCTGCGTCTCCAGCGCGTAGCCGATGCGGGCGTCGGCGACCACCACACCGCCGTAGGACTCGAACGGATACGGGCCGAAACAAGTGGCCAGGAAGTCGGCGATCTCTCCGGTCCGCGCCATGGAGGCCGCCTCGGGACCGGTCGCAGGCAACCCTTCCGGTACGGCGGTGACCAGCGGCTTGCCGGCGTGGTCACCAATTTCCACCTGGTAGTCACCGATCACCAGGGTGGTGAGGTAGCTCGCCATGGGCGAACGCTCGGCCCAGCGCCAGGTGGTCCAGCCGTCGGCGCTGGTCCGTTCGCCCGGCACCCCGTTGCTCAGCGCGGCGAGCCCGTCGGGCACGGTCACCTCGATGTCGTAGGCCGCCTTATCGGAGGGGTGGTCGTTGACCGGGAACCAGGTCGCCGCCGAGTGTGGCTGGCCGAGCGCGACAGCGCCGTCGTCGGTGTGCTGGAATCCGCCGCTGCCCAGCACACTGTCGGCGATCGGCTCAGGCACGCCGGCGTACGTCACGTCGACGGTGAACGAACTGCCTGCCACGATACCCCGGGCCGGGGTGACGACCAGCTCGTTGTCGGCGTGCCGGTGCTCGGCCGGAGCACCGTCCACACTGACCGCGCTGACGTCCAGGCCAGCCAGGTCGAGGTTGAAGCGGGACAGTCCCTGAGTAGCGGTCGCGCTGACCTCGGCCCGCCCGGTCAACCGGTCGTCCGCCGGGTCGTACCGCACCCCGAGGCGGTAGTGCGCGACGTCGTACCCACCGTTTCCGCTGCCGGGCACGTACGGGTCCGCGAGATCGACGCTGCCGGCCCGGAACCCGCCCGACTCGGGCATATCCCGCTCACCGGTGCAACTGACTGCCACCGCCGCCACCACCGCAGCGACCAACGCAGCCGCACCGGCGACCCTCCGCCCGCCAGGCATCCTGCTCACCAGCCCGAGCCTACCGTCGTCCCAGTCGTCGATCATGAAGTTGTAGCACGCGGCAGACCGCCTCTACCGGAGCGCCACAACTGCATGATCGACGCTGACAGGGTTGGGGATCAGCGGTCCAGGACCAGGCCGACCTTCTGGAATTCCTTCAGGTCGCGGTAGCCGCACTTGGCCATGGCGCGGCGCAGGCCGCCGAAGAGGTTCAGCTGGCCGTCGGGAGCGTCGGCCGGGCCGAAGAGCAGGCGCTCCATGGATCCCAGCGGCTCACCGGCGGCCTCGAACGCACCCCGGGGCAGCGACGGGTGGCTGGCCGCCGAGTGCCACCAGGCGCCGCCGGCCGGCGCCTCCGCGCAGAGCGACAGCGGCTCGCCGAGCATCACCGCGTCCGCACCGCAGCCGAGCGCCTTGGCGATGTCACCGGAGGTACGGATGTCGCCGTCGGCGATCAGGTGCACGTGCCGACCGCCGGTCTCGTCGAGGTAGTCGCGCCGGGCGGCGGCGGCATCGGCGATCGCGGTCGCCATCGGAACCCGGATGCCGAGCACCGACTCCGTGGTGGACCACTCGTCCCCGCCGATGCCGACGATCACGCCGGCCGCGCCGGTCCGCATCAGGTGCAGCGCCGTCTTGTAGTCGGTGCACCCGCCGACGATGACCGGCAGGTCGAGGTCGGCGATGAACTCCTTCAGATTGAGCGGTTCGTCGGTGGTCGAGACGTGTTCGGCCGAGACGATGGTGCCCTGGATGACCAGGAGGTCTACGCCCGCATCGAGGATCACCGGGGCCAGCGCCAGGGTGTGCTGCGGTGAGACCCGCACCGCCACGGTGCCGCCGCCCTCGCGCAACTCCCGGACGCGCTCGGTAATCAGATCCGGCCGGATCGGCTCCGTGTACACCTCCTGGAGACGCCGGGTGGCAGGCGCATCCTCGTCGAGGCCGGCTAGCTCCTCCAACACCTTCGTCGGGTTCTCGTACCGGGTCCACAATCCCTCGACGTTGAGCACACCGAGGCCGCCCAGCTGACCGAGCTGGACGGCCGAAGCCGGGCTCATCGTCGCGTCGGAGGGGTGCCCGACGCACGGAATGCCGAACTGGTACGCGTCGAGCTGCCACGCGGTGGAGACGTCGTCGACGTCCCTGGTCCGGCGGGACGGCACGATCGCGATGTCGTCCAGGTGGTAGCCGCGCTGCGCGGTCTTGCCCAGCCCGATCTCGACCACGTCACGCATGGGGCACTCCAGTTGTGTTCGGGGGTGGTGGGAGGGGTCAGCGGGTGTGGTAGTTGGGCGCTTCGACAGTCATCTGGATGTCGTGCGGGTGGCTCTCCTTCAACCCGGCCGCGGTGATCCGGACGAGCTGACCGCGCTGGTGCAACTCGGGAATGTTCTCCGCGCCCGCGTACCCCATCGCCAGCCGGAGGCCGCCGACCAGTTGGTGGGCCACCCGGGCCAACGGGCCGCGGTACGGCACCTGACCCTCGACGCCCTCCGGGACCAGCTTCTCGTCGCTGGTCACGTCCTGCTGGAAGTAGCGGTCCTTGGAGTACGACTTGACCTGCCCGCGGGACTGCATCGCGCCGAGTGAACCCATGCCGCGGTATGCCTTGAACTGCTTGCCGTTGACAAAGATCAACTCTCCGGGGCTCTCCTCGCAGCCGGCCAGCAGACTGCCGAGCATCACCGTGTCGGCGCCCGCGACCAGGGCCTTGGCGATGTCGCCCGAGTACTGGATGCCGCCGTCACCGATCACCGGCACGCCGACCGGGCGGGCGGCCCGCACGGCCTCCATGATCGCGGTGATCTGGGGCACGCCGACACCGGCCACGATCCGGGTGGTGCAGATCGCTCCTGGGCCGACACCGACCTTCACCCCGTCCGCGCCCGCGTCGACCAGCGCCCTGGCGCCGGCGTAGGTCGCCACGTTGCCGCCGACGATGTCGGCGTCCACGTCCTTCTTCAGCCGGCCGACCATCTCCAGCACCGCGCGCTGGTGACCGTGCGCGGTGTCCACGATGATCACGTCGACACCGGCGTCGACCAGCGCTCGGGCCCGCTTGTAGGAGTCCTCACCGACACCGACGGCCGCCGCCACCCGCAGCCGTCCCGCGTCGTCCTTGGTGGCGCCCGGGTACTGCTCGCTCTTGGTGAAGTCCTTGACGGTGATCAGCCCGCGCAGCTTGCCGGAGCCGTCGACGATGGGCAGCTTCTCCACCTTGTGCTGGCGCAGCAGGCCGAGAGCCTCGTCCTTACTGACCCCCACCGAAGCGGTGACCAGCGGTGCCCGGGTCATGATCTCGTGGACCGGCGTCGCCGGATCGGAGACGAACCGCATGTCGCGGTTGGTGATGATGCCCACCAGCTGCCCCTGGGCGTCCACCACGGGCACGCCGGAGATGCGGTAGCGACCGCAGAGCTGGTCGACCTCGCGAAGCGTGTCGTCCGGGCTGGCGGTCACCGGGTTGGTGATCATGCCGGACTCGGAGCGCTTGACCAGATCGACCTGGAGCGCCTGGTCCTCCACGGAGAGGTTGCGGTGCAGTACGCCGATGCCACCCTGACGGGCCATCGCGATCGCCATCCGCGCCTCGGTGACCGTGTCCATCGCGCTGGACAGCAGCGGGATGGAGAGCGAGACGTTGCGGGTGAGCTGGGTGACGGTGTTCACCCGGCTGGGCACCACGTCCGACTCGCCCGGCTGGAGCAGCACGTCGTCGAAGGTCAGCCCCAGCGGCACCACCCGGGCCGATCCGGCGGGCAACTCGGGCAGATGTCCACCCAGCTCGCCACCCTCGAAGCCGGCGGAAGGGTCGAAGCGGGGCGAATTCTCCACGATTGCTCTCCTGAGCTGCTCGAACTGGGCTTCAGCGAGGTGGCACGAATGGGCACCGGCCAACGCCGGGCAAGAGTGCGTCAGCCTCATCGTACCCATTGGCCGGGGTGACGCCGGCTTCGGCGGCCCGCGCGGAACGGTGGCGGACCCCCGGCACCGCCGCATCGCCTCGGCTTGCCCGAGAGGGGACGGGCATCGGCGGTGGCTTGGGTCTACGGTGAGGGGGTGCACGACGAGCCCTTGGACCCGTTCACCGGCGACCCGACCGATCCGACGGCCGATTTGGACGACTCCGGCGACGACGACGCCCAGCTCGACCCGCTGACCGACGTCGAGCGCCAAGACGTGCTGGAGGACCTCGCCGACCTGGAGATCTACCAGGCGCTGCTCGCGCCGATCGGCGTTCGTGGGCTCGTCATCGAGTGTGAGGACTGTCGGGAACCGCACTACTTCGACTGGGACCTGCTCCGGGGGAATTTGCGGCACCTGCTCAGCTCCGGGCGTCCGCGAGTACACGAACCGGCCTTCGACCCGGATCCCGACCACTACGTCACCTGGGACTACGCCCGCGGCTACGCGGACGGCGTGCACGACACCCTCAGCGAGGGCACCGAGGACGCGGCCGATTCCGGCAGCTGACCGGAACGCCGGTCAGTTCCGGCAGGCGGCCCGGGCGACTCAGGAGACCAGCCCGGCCCGGAAACCGGCCGCCACCGCGTGTGCCCGGTCGCGGGCACCGAGCTTGCGGAAGAGCCGCCGCGCGTGAGTCTTCACGGTGTCCTCGGAGACGAACAACTCCCGGCCGATCTCGGCGTTGCTCTTGCCTTCGGCCATGCCGAGCAGCACCTGCAACTCCCGTTCGGTGAGGCCGATCGTGGACCGCTCGGATCGGGGCGACGAGAGCGGCTTGCCCGGCTCGGGTTCGGCGCCCGGCTCGGCGGGATCGTCGCCGCGCTGCGCCGGCACCATCGCGGGACCGCCCGCGCCGTCCACGGCAGGCCGGGCCGGCGCGGAGTCGCCGGAGGCACGGCCACCAGGTGTCGGCCGCGCCGGGCTGCCGACCGTCGCGGCGTCCCTCGCCGGGTCCGCGATCCGGTGCCGGTTGGCACCCCGTCCGGGCGCGGACAGCAGCAGCAGTGCTTTGGCGACCGCACTGGTGAGATCGTGGTCCATGCCCTGGATGTGCCCACGCGCCCCGGCATTGATGGTCGCCGCGGCCGCCTCGGACTCCGCCGCCCCGAGCAGCAGGACGGCGGCCTGCGGCGCGCGGGCAAGCACCCGGCGGACGAAGCCGGCGCTGTCAGGTCGGGTGAGCGCGGTGTCGACGAGGACCACGTCCGCGGGACGCTCGGCCAGCCGCAGCATCACCTCGGGATCGGAGACTGCCGTCCGGACGGCACCGGACAACCCCAGCCGCGCCGCGGCGGAGGTCAGGTGCTGCGCCGCAAGCGGCGTTCGAACGCACACAAGAACGGTACGCACAAGGATCTCCTTTCCGCACACGAGCAGACCATGAGCGACTGCCGTCGGGAGGAGGTTCCGGGCAATCCTCCCAACTTTTCCGACAGATAGGGCATATGCCGCAAGTCGTCAGATGTTCTCGATCAAAGACGTGTGAGTCGAGAGCCTCCCGGGTAGGACAGGGGCCACGCCGGGAACGGTGCGCCTGCGCGGCCCGCCGCCCGGACAGCCGGCCACAAGCGTCTCGCGGTGCCGCGCGAGAGGAGGGGTGCTGATGTCGAACGTACGCAGACTGCCCGGACCCATCGTCGACCTCTGGGACTGGCAGCGGCTCGGTGCCTGCCGTGGCCGGGACAGCGCCCAGTTCTTCCACCCCGACGGCGAACGGGGTACATCCCGGCTGCGCCGCGAGTCCGCTGCCAAAGCCGTCTGCCGCGCCTGCCCCGTCCGGGCCGAGTGCGCCGCGCACGCCTTGTCGGTACGGGAGCCGTACGGCGTGTGGGGTGGCTTCAGCGAGTCCGAGCGACAGCGGCTGCTCGCGGTCGGCTGGGAGGATCTCGCCGACCGCCGACAGAGCCGGGTCGACGTCAACCGGTTGGAGGCCCGCGTCGGCAGTGCCCACCGGTCCTCGCTGCCCGCCCAGCGCAACGTGGCCTGACACACCCCCCGCCGCCGCGTCCCGACACCAGGACACGGCGGCCGATGTGGCTGCCTAGAAGCCGGTCTGATCACCCCAGACCGACGCCGGACGAACGCCGCAGGCAGGCCCGCTTACAGGCAAGCACGCCGGGCACCCGGACCCACTCAGGTGACAGTGAGCGTGACGGTGTGCCAACCGGTCGCGCCGTCGGGGGCGACGGCCTGTTGCTGGGACGTCTGGGTCTCGCCGGTGCTGTCCGTGGCCCTAACCTGGAGGCTGTGCTCACCGGGGGTGGCCTGCCAACGCCACGACCACTGGACCCAGGTGTCCGCAGACACCGTCGGTGCCAACTCCGCCTCCTGCCAGGGTCCTTCGTCGACGCGTACCTCGACGCGGTCGATGCCGCGGTGCTGAGCCCAGGCGACGCCAGCGACCACGACCGGACCGGCGGCCGGACGGCTGCGTGGGCGGGGCGTGTCGATCCTCGACTGCGTCTTCACCGGCCCCTGGGCCGACCAGCCCCGGGGCACCCAGTACGCATCGAAGTCGGCGAAGCTGGTCAACTCCAGCTCGGTGATCCACTTGCACGCCGACACGTACCCGTACAGGCCGGGAACGACCATCCGGGCCGGAAAGCCGTGCGGCACCGGAAGCGGCTCGCCGTTCATGCCGACAGCCAACAGGGCGTCCCGCCCGTCGCGCAGCACGGCCGTCGGCGCACCACACGTCCAGCCGTCGACCGAGCGCCCGACCACCTGGTCCGCCCCGTCGAGCGGCGCCGCCTCGTCGAGCAGTTCCCGCAGCGGCACGCCGAGCCACCTGGCGTTGCCGATCAGGTCGCCGCCGACCTCGTTGGAGACGCAGGCCAGCGTGACGTAGCGCTCGACCATCGGCCGGGCCAGCAGGTCGGCGTAGCTCAGCGTCACCGGGTTGCGGACCCGACCGTGGATGCGCAGCCGCCAGGTGTCCGGATCGACCTGGGGCACCACGAGCGCCGTGTCGATCCGGTAGAAGCCCCGGTTCGAGGTCACGTAGCTGGCCAGGCCCGCCACGGCCAGGTCGGCCCCGCCCGGCACCGGCGGCGCGGCGGACACCGGGGCGGGCAGCGCGATCGCGTCCCGGGCGGCCGACACGCCACGCCGTCCGGCCAGCCATCGCCCGGCGACACCGCCAACCGCTGCCACCCCGAGCACGGTGCCGACACCGGCCAGGAAGCGCCGCCGCGAGTCCGGGTCGACGGAGCGCCCCGGCCCCGTGTCCCGCCCGCTCGTCGGGGTCGCGGTCGAATCGGCGGTGGGCGCGGACCAGGGCCACGGGTCGAACTCCAGCGGCCCGGCGACGAACGCCCAGAGCGCCACCCCGCCGACCACCGCCCCGACCAGCGAGGGCAAGGCGTCGGCGGCGTTCGCGCCGGCCCGGGTCAGGGCCGCCACCGTGCCGAGCACGGCGAAGGCGGCGATACCGGCCAGGCCGACCGTGAGGCGGCGAACGGCCAGCATCCCCAGCAGGGCGGCGAAGCCGCCGAGCAGCAGCGCCGTCCCGACCAGCAGGGCGACCTTGTCGTACGTGCCGAAGACCGCGATACCGAACCGCTTGACCGGCTCGGGGGCGGTGTCCACGACGAGGCCACCGACCGCGACGAGAGGCGAGGATCGGGGGCCGGTCAGGGCCGCCACCAGTTCGGCGGTGCCGATGGCCGCCGCGGCTGCGGCGACGCCGGCCAGGGCGGCGTAGCGGGGTGTCGTACTGCTCACCGGCCCAGTGTCGCCGAACCGCCGGCTCCCCGGTAGCGCGGCCGGTATTACGTGATCTGACGGTTGCGGCAGGCTGAGCCGGCCCACGCCGAGGCCCGCCGGCCGACAAGAAGCCCGGGGCGCACCGTCAGCGACGGTGCGCCCCGGGCCGGCGTGCGCCAGGGATCAGAAGCCCGGGCCGTGCTGGTGACCGTGGCCGTGGCCGTGCGAATGGCCGTGGCCGCCCGAGGTGGGCTCCGGCTCCGCCGGCTTCTCCACCACGAGGCTCTCGGTGGTGAGCAGCAGCCCGGCGATCGACGCGGCGTTGGTGACCGCGTTGCGGGTCACCTTGACCGGGTCGATGATGCCGGCCTTCACCAGGTCGACGTACTCACCCACGGCGGCGTCGAGGCCGTGGCCCCACTCCTTGTCGGTGACCTTCTGCACCACCACGTAGCCGTCGTGGCCGGCGTTCTGCGCGATCCAGCGCAGCGGCTCGACCAGCGCCTTGCGCACGATCGACACGCCGACCTTCTCGTCGCCGGTGAAGCCGAGGTCGTCAGCCAGCACCGGCAGAATCTGCGCCAGGGCGGCGCCGCCGCCGGGCACCGTACCCTCCTCGACCGCGGCCTTGGTCGCAGCGATCGCGTCCTCGATGCGGTGCTTACGCTCCTTCATCTCGACCTCGGTGGCCGCGCCGACCTTGACCACGGCGATGCCACCGGAGAGCTTCGCCAGCCGCTCGGCCAGCTTCTCCCGGTCCCACTCGGAGTCCGAGGCCTCGATCTCCTTGCGGATCTGGGCGACCCGGTCGGCGACCTCGCTGGTCTGGCCACCACCGTCGACAACCGTGGTGGTCTCCTTGTCGACCACGATGCGCCGGGCGCTGCCCAGCACCTCCAGGCCGACCTGGTCGAGCTTGTAGCCCAGTTCGGGGGCGACCAGCTCAGCGCCGGTGAGGACAGCCATGTCCTGGAGCATCGCCTTGCGGCGGTCGCCAAAGCCGGGAGCCTTGACCGCGCAGACCTTGATGGTCTTGCGGATCGCGTTCACCACCAGGGTGGACAGTGCCTGACCTTCAACGTCCTCGGCGATGATCAGCAGCGGCTTGTTGTTCTGGAGGATCTTCTCCAGCAGCGGCAGCAACTCCTCGATCGCCGAGATCTTCTGCGTGGTGATCAGGACGTACGCGTCCTCCAGGACCGACTCCTGCGCCTCCGCGTCGGTCACGAAGTTCGGCGAGATGAAGCCCTTGTCGAACTGGAGGCCCTCGGTGACGTCCAACTCGGTCTGCAGGGCGGAGCCCTCCTCGACGGTGATCACACCGTCGCGGCCGACCTTCTCCATCGCCTCGGCGATCAGCTCGCCGATGGTGGCGTCCTGCGCGGAGATCGTCGCCACGTGCGCGATCGACTTCTTGTCGGAGACGTCGACCGCCTTGGCGAGCAGCGCCTCGGAGACCTTGGCCGCCGAGGCGTCGATGCCCCGCTTGAGGCCGGCCGGGTTGGCGCCGGCGGTGACGTTGCGCAGACCCTCGCGAACCAAGGCCTGGGCGAGCACGGTCGCGGTGGTGGTCCCGTCGCCGGCGACGTCGTTGGTCTTGGTCGCCACCTCCTTGACCAGCTGCGCGCCGAGATTCTCGTACGGGTTGGTGAGCTCGATCTCCTTGGCGATGGTCACACCATCGTTGGTGATCGTCGGCACACCAAACTTCTTGTCCAGGACGACGTTGCGCCCGCGCGGCCCGAGGGTGACCTTGACCGTGTCCGCGAGTGCGTTGACACCGTGCTCCAGCAGGTGCCGGGCGTCGTCCGAGAAGCTCAGGATCTTCGCCATCTATGTCCCTTCGAAGCGACGTTGCCCCGGCCCGGCGAGCCGGACCGGGGCAACGACACTGATCGGTTGCTTACTTCTCGATGACCGCGAGGACGTCACGGGCGGAGAGCACCAGGTACTCCTCGCCCGCATACTTGACCTCGGTGCCGCCGTACTTCGAGTAGAGAACGGTGTCGCCGACGGAGACGTCGATCGGCACGCGGTTGCCCTTGTCGTCGATCCGGCCCGGGCCGACAGCGAGGACGGTGCCCTCCTGCGGCTTCTCCTTGGCGGTGTCGGGGATCACGATGCCCGAGGCGGTGGTGGTCTCGGCCTCGTTCGCCTGGACCACGATGCGGTCCTCGAGCGGCTTGATCGCAACCTTGGTCGCGGTAGTCACGGGCATACCCTCCTGGGGTACTTGGTTTCGTTGCTGGTCGGCATGCCGACCAGCGTCAATTGCCACATGCCACCGGGCGGGGCCGTCGTCGCGGGTGCCGGTCCGCCTGGCGTTCAACCTCCGGACACCAGGGCCCGAAGGTTGGCACCCTCAGGGTGAGAGTGCTAATCGCAGGTTATTCCTCGGCTAGCACTCCGTCAAGGAGAGTGCCAATCTGCCGCCCTCGTGTCGCCACACTCCCGTCTTCTCCGTCGGATGCCGGAGTTTCCCGGGAGCACGGTGGGCCGGACAGGGGCACGGACGGACCGGACGGAGGGCAGACAGGGCGGGGCGGAACAATGGGCGGGTGGATCTGGAGCATTTCGCCGCCTTGCGCACCCCCGAGGGGTCGGCCGCGCTCGACGCGGCGACCCGGGTGGCCGGCGGCGATCCGCTGGCCGCAGCGGCGGCGCTGCGCTGCGCCCGGGTGCCCGGCGGACTCGCGGCAACGGCACTGACCCAGGCAGAGCTGCGCCGCCGGGCGGTCGGCAAGTTCGGGCCGGCGGCGACCGACATGTTCTTCACCCGGCCCGGTCTGGAACAGGCCACCCGGCAGGTCGTCGCGGACCGGCGCGCCCAGCGGCTGCGTACCGCCGGGGTGACCACGCTGGCCGACCTGGGCTGCGGATTGGGGGCCGACGCGCTCGCCGCCGCCCGCACCGGCATCCGGGTGTACGCGGTGGAGGCGGACCCGCTCACCGCCGCGCTGGCCGAGGCGAACGCACAGGCCGCCGGGCTGGCCGATCTCCTCACCGTCGATTGTGGCGACGCGACCGCGTTCGACGCGGCCCGGGTCGAGGCGGTCTTCTGTGACCCGGCCCGGCGCCGGGCCGGGTCCGGCCGCCGGATCTTCGACCCGTACGCGTGCTCGCCGCCGTGGGATTTCGTGACCCGTCTCGCCGAGCGGGTGCCGCGCACGGTGGTGAAGGTGGCGCCGGGTATCGACCACGCGCTGATCCCGGCCGACGCCGAGGCCGAGTGGGTCAGCGTCGACGGCGACCTTGTCGAGGCGGCCCTCTGGTGCGGCGCCCTGGCCGAGGTGCCCCGCCGCGCGACCGTGTTAAAGCAAGGGCCCCCTGCTAACGCCTCAGGTGGTGCAGGGGCCCCCTGTCACCACCGGGCCGGCGGCGAGTCGGTGCACCAGCTGACCGGATCGGGGCTGATAGAGGCGACGGTCGGGCCGGTACGCCGCTTCCTGTACGACCCGGATCCGGCGGTGGTCCGCGCCCACCTGGTCGCCGAGTTGGCCGTTGAACTGGACGCCTCGCTGGCCGACCCGATGATCGGCTATCTCTACGCCGACCGGGCGACGTCGACCCCGTACGCCCGCTGCCTGGAGGTGACCGACGTGCTGCCGTTCTCCCTTAAACGGCTGCGGGCGCTGCTGCGGGAGCGCCGGGTCGGCCGGGTCGAGATCCTCAAGCGCGGCTCCGCGCTGGAACCGGAACGGCTCCGGCGTGACCTGCGGCTGGCCGGCGACCAGTCGGCGAGCGTGGTGCTCACCCGGATCGCCGACGCCCCGACGGCGCTGGTCTGCCGGCCGACGACGTGAACTCGGGCCGGGGATAGGTTGACGGTCATGGCGGGACGGAGTACGCCGGCGACGGCGCTGCTGGCGAGGCGGAAGATCGCCCATCACACCCACCCGTACGACGTCCCGGTGCACGCGCCGAACTACGGAGCCCTGGTCGCCGCCGCGCTCGGAGTCGCGCCGGAGCGGGTCTTCAAGACGCTGGTGGCCGAGGTCGACGGCGCGCTGGCCGTGGCGGTGGTGCCGGTCACCGGCGATCTGGACCTCAAGGCCCTCGCGGCGGTCCTGGGTGGCAAGCGGGCCACGCTGGCCGAACGTGCGGCGGCCGAGCGAGCCACCGGCTACGTACGCGGCGGCATCAGCCCGCTCGGGCAGCGCAGGCACCTGCCCACGGTGCTCGACGTCTCCGCCCTGGACCATCCCACCGTGTACGTCTCGGCGGGCCGCCGGGGACTCCAGGTGGAGCTGGCTGCGACGGATCTGCTCGCCCTCACCGACGCCCGCACCGCTCCGCTCGCCACCTGACGGGCTTCGACCGGAGGCACGGCCGACGGGCCCGGTGGCACGACCGATGGCCGCACTGTGTCGAGGGCGTTGCTGAATTGTTACCGCCGACAACAAACTCGTGACCGGCGCACCCTTGTGCTGGTGAGTTGACGCGGAATACGTTGCCGGGCACAACAAAACAACACCGACACCCTTCCCCACCCTCGAAAGGACCCTGCACATGCGCAAGGGCTTCCTCGCCGTCGGCACCGTGGGCATGCTGGCCCTCGGCAGCCTGACGGCCTGTGGCGACAACTCCGGCGGCGACCAGGCCGGGTCCGACAAGACCCCGAAGATCGGCGTGATCCTGCCGGACAGCAAGTCCTCCGCCCGCTGGGAGGGCGCCGACCGCAAGTTCCTCCAGGCCGCCTTCCAGGCCGCCGGCGTCGATTACGACATCCAGAACGCACAGGGCGACAAAACCCAGTTCCAGACCATCGCCGACCAGATGATCACGAGTGGCGTCACCGCGCTGATGATCGTGAACCTGGACTCCGGCACCGGCAAGGCCGTCCTCGACAAGGCCAAGTCACAGGGCGTCGCCACCATCGACTACGACCGCCTCACCCTCGGCGGCTCGGCGGAGTACTACGTCAGCTTCGACAACGAGGCCGTCGGCAAACTCCAGGGCGAGGGCCTCGTCAAGTGCCTCACCGACGCGAGCGTGCAGAAGCCGGCGATCGCCTACCTGAACGGCTCGCCGACCGACAACAACGCCACCCTGTTCAAGAACGGCTACGACTCCATCCTCAAGCCGAAGTTCGACGCCGGCGAGTACACCCAGGTCGCCGACGACTCGGTGCCGGACTGGGACAATGCGCAGGCCGCCACGATCTTCGAGCAGCAGCTCACGAAGGCGGGCGGCAAGATCGACGGTGTCCTCGCCGCCAATGACGGCCTCGGCAACGCAGCCATCTCCGTGCTGAAGAAGAACAAGCTCAACGGCAAGGTCCCGGTGACCGGCCAGGACGCCACCCCGCAGGGCCTGCAGAACATCCTCGCCGGCGACCAGTGCATGACCGTCTACAAGGCGATCAAGCAGGAGGCCGACGCCGCCGCCGAGCTGGCCATCGCGCTGGCCAAGGGCGAGCGCAAGGACACCGGCCAGACGGTGAAGGACCCCGAGGGCGGCCGTGACGTGCCGTCCGTCCTGCTCACCCCGACGGCGATCTACAAGGAGAACGTCAAGGACGTCATCGCCGACGGCTTCGTGACCAAGGAAGAGGTCTGCACCGCAGACTTCGCCACGCTCTGCACCGAAGCGGGCATCAGCTGACCGCACCCCGCCTAGGCGGCGCCGCCCGGCACGGTAACCCCGTGCCGGGCGGCGCGTCGCCACCGGACGGGCCCCGATCTCCCGCCGCGAATAAGGAGAACCCCGTGTCCGCGACCCCTCTGCTGGAGCTGTGCGGGATCGACAAGAGCTTCGGTCCCGTCCAGGTCCTGCGCGACGTCGCCTTCGCCGCCTACCCGGGCGAGGTGACCGCGCTCGTCGGTGACAACGGCGCCGGCAAGTCGACCCTGGTCAAGTGCATCAGCGGCATCTATCCCACCGACGCGGGACAGTTCGTCTTCGACGGCCGCCCGGTCAGCATCCACAGCCCACGCGACGCCGCATCGCTCGGCATCGAGGTCGTCTACCAGGACCTCGCGCTCTGCGACAACCTCGACATCGTGCAGAACATGTTCCTCGGTCGGGAGAAGCGCAGTGGGATCGTCCTCGACGAGCCCACCATGGAGCAGATGGCCGCGGAGACCCTGGCCGGGCTCTCCGTGCGCACCGTCAAGTCACTGCGTCAGCAGGTCTCCAGCCTCTCCGGCGGCCAGCGCCAGACAGTGGCGATCGCCAAGGCGGTGCTGTGGAACAGCCGGCTGGTGATCCTGGACGAGCCGACCGCCGCGCTCGGCGTCGCACAGACCGCCCAGGTGCTCGAACTGGTCCGCCGGCTGGCCGACAACGGCTTGGCCGTCGTGCTGATCTCGCACAACATGAACGACGTCTTCGCCGTCTCCGACCGGATCGCCGCGCTCTACCTCGGCCAGATGGTCGCCCAACTGAAGACCACCGACATCACCCACGCCCAGGTGGTCGAGCTGATCACCGCCGGTCGCTCCGGCGGGCACGGGCTCACCGGCGATCCGGCCATAAACGGCAATGGCGCGGCGCCGGCCGGCAGCACCACGGGAGGCGTCTCATGAGCACCACCGCCGTCAAGCAGGACGGTCCCGCCGCCGTCACCTCGGCGCCCTCCGTGGGCAGCCACATCCTCGACTACTGGCGACGGGTACGCGGCGGCGACATCGGCGCCCTGCCCGCCGTCCTCGGCCTACTCGTCCTCTGCACGGTCTTCTCGATCATGCGGCCATCGTTCCTCACCGCCGGCAACCTCGCCAATCTGTTCACCCAGGGCGCGGCGGTCACCCTGATCGCGATGGGTCTGGTCTTCGTCCTGCTGTTGGGTGAGATCGACCTTTCGGCTGGCTTCGCCAGCGGCGTCTGCGCGGCGGTGTTGGCCAACGTGGTCACCGTGCTCGGATACCCCTGGTACGTCGCGGTGGCCGCCGCCGTGCTCACCGGCATGGCGATCGGCACGATGCTCGGCCTCCTGGTCGCCAAGATCGGCATTCCCTCCTTCGTGGTCACCCTGGCCGGCTTCCTGGCCTTCCAGGGCGTGGTGCTGCTGCTAATGGAAGAGGGACGCAACATCTCGGTACGCGATTCGGTGTTGGTGGCGATCGCCAACCGCAACCTGCCACCGCTGCTCGGCTGGGCGCTCGCCGCCCTGGCCATTGTCGGGTACGCCGGCATTCAGCTGCGGCGTCACCGCAGTCGCGCCGCGCGGAGCCTGGTCACCGACCCGATCGCGGTGGTGTTGGCCCGGATCGGCGGGCTGGCGGTCACCCTCGGCCTCGCGGTCTACGTGCTCAATCTGGAACGCAGCCGCAACGTCCTGTTCAGCTCGCTCAAGGGCGTGCCGATCGTCGTACCGATCATCGCCGTGCTGCTCATCGTCTGGACCTTTGTGCTCCAGCGCACCAGCTACGGCCGGCACATCTACGCGGTCGGCGGCAACAAGGAGGCCGCCCGCCGCGCTGGCATCAACGTGGACCGGATCCGCATCTCGGTCTTCATGATCTGCTCCACCATGGCCGCGATCGGCGGCATAGTGGCCGCCAGTCGGGCCAACTCCGTCGACCCGAACACCGGGGGCAGCAACGTTTTGCTCTACGCGGTGGGCGCGGCCGTGATCGGCGGCACCAGCCTGTTCGGCGGCAAGGGGCGCGTCCTCGACGCGGTGCTCGGCGGCGCGGTGGTCGCGGTGATCGACAACGGCATGGGACTGATGGGCTACAGCTCTGGCGTCAAGTATGTGGTCACCGGTGTGGTGCTGCTGCTGGCAGCCAGCGTCGACGCGCTGTCCCGACGACGGGCCGCCGCCAGCGGCAGCCGCTGATCCGCTCCACCGGAGAAGTCACATCCGATGCGAGTAGGACCGAGCCAGGACGAGATCCGTCGGCAGAATCTCGGCGCCCTGCTGCGCCACGTGCACCTGCACGGCGCCACCACGCGGGCGGAGTTGACCACCACGCTGGGGCTGAACCGGAGCACCATCGGTGCGCTCACCGCCGACCTCGCCGCGGCCGGCCTGGTGAGTGAGGGCGCGCCGAAGGAAACCGGTCGGGCCGGGCGACCATCGCTGGTCGTCCGGCCCGAGTCGGACCGGGTGTTCGCGTACGCGTACAGCATCGAGGTGGACCGGCTGCGGGTCGCGCGGGTCGGTCTGGGCGGTGCGGTGCTCGACCGCCGGGAGCTGGACCGGCCACGCGGTCTCACGGCCACCGAGGCCGCACCGCTGTTGGCCGGGGCGGTCAAGGACATGCAGCAGGCGCTGCCGGCAGGCACCGTCTGCGTCGGCGCCGGAGTGGCGGTCTGCGGCATGGTGCGCCGCGACGACGGTCTGGTCCGCCTCGGGCCGACCACCGGTTGGGTGGACGAGCCGATCGGCGCGGCACTCGGCGCGGAACTCGGCGTCGACGTGCCGGTGACGGTGGGCAATGTGGCCGATGTCGCCGCCTTCGCCGAGCACGCCCGTGGCGCGGCGGCCGGTTGCGACAACGTCATCTACCTCTACGGCGACGTCGGAGTGGGTGCCGGGATCATCGCCGGTGGGCGGAGACTGACCGGGCACGGCGGCTACAGCGGCGAGGTCGGGCACATGGTGGTGGTCCGCGACGGGGCCCGCTGCGAGTGCGGCAACCGCGGCTGTTGGGAGACCGAGATCGGCGAGCACGGACTGCTCCGGGCCGCCGGCCGCTCCGACGCCCGGGGTCGGGACGCGATGCTGGCCGTCTTCGACGCCGCCGACCGCGGTGACGCCCGGGCCCAGACCGCGGTACGCCAGGCTGGCGAGTGGCTCGGCTTCGGCGTCGCCAACCTGGTCAACATCTTCAACCCGGAGATGGTCATCTTCGGCGGCACCATGCGCGACCTCTACCTGGCCGCCGCCGCCCAGATGCGCAGCCGGCTCAACTCCAACGGACTGCCCGCCTGCCTGGAGCACGTGCGGCTGCGCACGCCCAAGCTCGGCGGGGACGCCCCGCTGGTCGGTGCAGCCGAACTCGCCTTCGACCGGCTGCTCGCCGACCCGCTCGACGTCAGCTGAGCTCGACCGGCCCCGTCCGCGAGACGGTTTCACCAACTCATGAACTGATCAGGCGAACCATCCGTACCAATGTGCGGACGGGCGGGCCGACAGGTTCGGATGTCCGTCGCTCATACGATCGGTTCTCGTCCGAGGAGGCGCCGCAGACATGGCACCGCTGGATTCCGCTCGTCGCCGGCAGGGCAATCGGTCCCGTCGCTTGGCGGTGCTACTCATCATGATCGCCGCAGGCATCGGTCTGCTACCGGGCGTGGCGCTCGCCGCCCCCGCCGGGCAGCAACTCAACGCCGCCGACCAGGCCCTGCTCGACGGGGTACGGCTGGCCGGGCTCTGGGAGATGCCGGCCGGGCTGATGGCCGCCGAGAAGGGCCAGTCGCGGGTCGTCCGCGAGATCGGCGCGGAGCTCGCCCGGCAGCACGAGGAGTTGGACCGGATCACCGTGGATGCCGCCAACGAACTGGGCGCGATCATCCCGAACGCGCCCACCGCGGAGCAGCAGGGCTGGCTCACGGAGATGAAGGACGCCCAGGGCGCCCGTTTCGACCAGATCTTCGTCACCCGGCTGCGGGTCGCCCACGGCAAGATCTTCCCGGTCATCGGCGCGGTCCGGTCAAGCACCCGCAACCCGGTCATCCGCGACCTGGCCAACTCGGCGAACACATTCGTCGGCAACCACCTGACGATGCTGGAGAGCACCGGGCTGGTCCGTTGGGCGGAGTTGCCGCCCGCCGCGCTGCCCGCGCCCGGTGACGACGGCCTGCTGGCCGCCGCTTCGGCCAACACCGGACCGCAGATCGGTGTCAGCAACACCCTGATCTGGGCGATCTTCCTCGGCGCGCTCGGCACCGGTGGCTTCCTCACGTACCGGATGTTCCGGCGTAGCTGACCCGCCAACACACGAACCGCGATGGCCACCCGTACCCGGGCCGCTGCCCTGCTCGGGCTGACCCTGGTTTCGTTGTGCGCCGCCCTGGGCCCGGCCGGCCCGGTGGCGGCGCACGCCGTCGTGGTGGCCACCACCCCGCAGCGCGACGAAGTCCTCGGGTACGCGCCACGCGAGGTGCTGGTGACCTTCAGCGAGACAATCGGGGTGGTACCCGGCCGGGTACAGGTCCTCGCGCCCGACGGCAAGCGAATCAGCATCGGCGAGCCGGAGGTCCGGAATCGGACCATGCGGATCGCTCTGCGACCCGCCGACCGTCCACTCGGCACCTATCTGGTCAGCTACCGCGTCATCTCGGCCGACAGTCATCCGGTCGCCGGCAGCTTCACCTTCGCGGCCGGCGCACCGTCGGCGACTCCGCCGACGCCGCCGACGGAGTCCGAGAACCCGGCCGGGGCACTGGTGCCGACGGCCAAGTACGTCGGCTATCTGGGCCTGGTCCTGGCGGTCGGCCCCCCGCTACTCATCGCCACCATGTGGCCCCGCCGCCGCTCCCGGCGGAGCGCTACGACCGTGACGCTGCTCGGGCTCGGTCTGCTCGCCGTCGGCACGGTGGGCACCTGGGTCGGGCAGGCCGCCCAGGTGGTTGGCGCGCCGACCGGGCAGCTGACCCCGGCGGACCTACGGGCGGTCGCGGACAGTGACATCGGGTCCGTGCTGCTCGCCCGGCTGGCCCTGGTCGGCCTGGCCGCGGCCCTGGTCCCAGCGGTCGTACGTGGCACCGCAGGCCGAGCACGGGGCGGTGCGCCGGCCGTGGGCCTGGCCGTGGTGGGCCTGGCAGGCATGACCACCTGGCCGCTGGCCGGACACCCGATCGCCTCGCCGCTGCCGCCGGTGAGCATCGTGCTGGGTACCCTGCACGTCGCCGGGGTGGCCGTCTGGCTGGGCGGCCTGATCGCCCTCACCATGTTCCTGCTCAGGGGCACCCACGAACGGGTTCTCGGCCGGCTCCTGCCCGCCTGGTCAAGATTGGCCACCTTCGCGGTGGCCTGGCTGGTCGCCGCCGGGCTCGGCCAGGCCGCGATCGAACTGGGCCGGCCGTCGGCGCTGCTCGGCAGCACCTACGGCCAACTGCTCTGTGCCAAGGCGGCGCTGCTGGCCGGGGTCCTGGTCGTGGCGGCCGGTCAGCGGCGACTGATCAGCCGGCAGGCCGCCGCCGGTCGACCCCGACGGATCGCCCGGGCGGCCGGCGTCGAACTCGCCGCGACAGCGGTGGTGCTGGCGCTGACCGCGGTGCTCGTGCAGACCCCGCCCGGCCGCACATCCGGCACCTCGGCCGACGGGGTGACCCGGGAGGGTGTCGCCCAGTCACTCAGCACCGACCTGTTCACGCTCCAGTTCGATGTCTACCCGGCAGTCGCCGGCACCGCGAACAGCCTGCACGCCTACGTCTACACCCCGCAGGCGAAGGAGCTGCCGGTGGCGGAGTGGACCGTCACCGCCGCGCTGCCGGCGGCCGGCATCGAGCCGATCACCGTCGAGGTCGACGCGCTGGAGCCGCACCACGCCAGCGCCGAGGTCCACTTCCCGGCCGCCGGCGAGTGGACGCTGCGCATCACCGCCCGGACCAGCGAGATCGACCGCTCCACCGCCACCACGACGGTGACCATCCGCTGAGCGGGTCCAGCGGGTCAGTTGGTCCAGCGGTGCGCCGGTTCAGCGGTCGACCTGGGTGAAGTCCCAGGAGTGTGGAGCGCGGGCCAGCAGCATCACCGGCGGATCCGGCAGTGAGCGTGGGCTGCTTCGCCACTTGGAGATCACCACCACCCGGTGGTCGGTGGAGGAGAAAACCTCACTGGACAGGTGCAGCGGGTCGTGTTCGAAGTCGGGCAGGCCGGTGTCGCAGACCCAGGTGATCAGGTCGGCGAGCGCGTACGACTCCGCTCGCGCCTCCCACATCCGTACGATCACGTCGCCGTCCTCCCTCACACGCTGATCGTGGTCAGCGGCATGGCCGAATCCGCAGGCAGGTCGAGCCGGCTCGGCGCGACACCCGAGGCGACCAGGTGCGCGCCAAGCGCCGCCACCATCGCGCCGTTGTCGGTGCAGAGTCCGGGTCGGGGAACGCGCACCCGGATGTCGTGTCGGGCGGCCCGTTGTTCGGCCATCGCCCGCAGCCGCGAGTTGGCCGCCACTCCCCCGCCGATCACCAGGGTCCCGATTCCGTGGGTGCGACAGGCATCCAGCGCCTTACCGAGCAGCACGTCGCAGACCGCCTCCTGGAAGGACGCGGCGACGTCGGCGACCGGAACCGGCTCGCCGGCCCGCTGCCGTGCCTCCACCCAGCGGGCCACCGCGGTCTTCAGCCCGGAGAAGGAGAAGTCGTAGCGGTGCGCCGCGAGATCCTTGGCGGCGGTCAGCCCGCGCGGGAAGGCGATCGCCGCCGGGTCGCCGGCCCTGGCCTCCCGGTCGATGTACGGGCCACCCGGGAACGGCAGGCCGAGCAGGCGGGCCACCTTGTCGAACGCCTCGCCGGCCGCGTCGTCGATGGTGGCGCCCAGCGGGGTCACCCCGCGGGCCAGGTCGTCGACCAGGAGCAGGGACGAGTGCCCGCCGGAGACCAGCATCGCGACCACCGGCTCCGGCAACGGCCCGTGTTCCAGGGTGTCCACGGCGACGTGCGCGGCCAGGTGGTTGACGCCGTAGACGGGCTTCTCGGCGGCGACCGCGTACCCCTTGGCCGCTGCCACGCCGACCAGCAGCGCACCGGCCAGGCCGGGGCCCGCGGTGACCGCGATCGCGTCGATGTCGGCGAGGGTCAGCCCGGCCTCGGCCAGTGCCCGCCGCATGGTCGGCACGATGGCCTCCAGGTGCGCCCGGCTGGCCACCTCGGGCACCACTCCTCCGAACCGGGCGTGCTGCTCCACACTGGATGCCAGCGCGTCGGCGAGCAGGGTGTGTCCGCGTACGATGCCGACGCCGGTCTCGTCGCACGAGGTCTCGATGCCGAGGATCAGTGGTTCGTCAGCCATGGATACTCAGTCCTCGATGCGCTGCATCACCAACGCGTCGGTGTTGCTCGGTTGGTAGTAGCCCCGCCGCACGCCGATCGGCTCGAACCCGTACGTCGCGTAGAGCCGCTGCGCTGGCGCGTTGTCCGCGGCGACCTCCAGCAGCACCGCGCGCACCCCGAGTCGGTTGGCCTCGGCGAGCAACGCTTCCAGCAACATCCGCCCGACCCCGCGACGCTGCGCGGCGCGCCGGACCGCGATGTTCTGCACCCACGCCTCGTCGGGCGGGGCGACCGCCAGGCCGGCGTAGCCGAGCACCGTGCCGTCACCATCGGTCGCCACCAGGTAGTAGTGCCCGTGGGACAACTCGTTCCAGAACATCGCCGCAGACCACTGCTCGGCGCCGAAGAGATCCACTTCGATCGGCAGCACCTCGTCGATGTGCCACCAGCGGAACGGGGCCGGATGCACCGGGCTCACGGCAGGACCGGCTTGCGCGCGGAGGCCGCCACCGCGTCCGGCCGGCGCAGGTAGAGCGGGGTCAATGGATCGCCGGGTGCGCCGGCGCGGATCCGCTCGGCGGCGAGAGCAGCCAACGCGCCTGCCTCCGGGTAACGCGGCTCGGCCCGCAGCGGCAGGCCCAGGGCCTCGGCGTAGCGGTGAGCGCCGTCGCCGACCGCAGTCGTGGCGCCCAGCACCCGAGCCTGGTCGACCACCACCGTCGGCGCGCCGACCTCCGGCCCGACCAGGCGTCGACCCGCACCGTCGTAGACCGCCCAGTAGATCTCCCTGCGTCGCGCGTCGCTCGCGGCCAGCACCGGCTCGCCGGCCGCCGCCGGATGACCGATGGCGTCCAGCGAGCAGACACCGTACGCCGGGATGCCGAGTACCTGGCCCATCGTTGCGGCGGTGACCAGGCCCACCCGCAGCCCCGTGAACGGGCCGGGACCGAGCCCGGCCACGATCGCGCCAAGGTGGGCCGGGCGGGCCTCAGCCTCGGCCAGAACCGCGTCCACCTGCGGGGCGAGCAGTTCGCCGTGCGCCCGGGCATCGACCGTGCGGCGGTGCGCCCGGATCTCGACCGCCCTCGTGGTGACGTCGACCAACGCCGCGGTCACCGCCGGCGTCGAGCTGTCCATCACGAGTACGAGCACAATGAGCCAGCCTAGCCGCACCGCACCGCACCGCACCGCACCGCACCGCCTCCGGTGACGCCCTGCCTCCGGTGACGCCCTGCCTCGACCGCCGCTGCGCGTGGCTCTCCGCAACGGAACGACGAGGCACATCTCTGCTGGACGTGATGTCACACAGACATCTATATGCCTGTGTGACATCACGCTCTCGGAGACACGATCCTCGCCCGCCTGGAGGGGGTCGCGCGACCAGCTCGGGTGGGCGATCATCTCGGATGACCGAGGGCCGGCTCGCCGCTCAGATCGCCAACGCGCTCCGACGGGAGCGGGAGGGCCAGCAACTGACCCAGCGCGCCCTTGCCGACTTGGCGGGAGTGAGCCAGGGCACCCTGGCGAACCTTGAGAAGGGGCACCGGGTGCCGAGTCTCGCGCTGGTCGAGCGGGTCCTGGCGGCACTGGATCGGCAACTCGCGGTGACGGTCGAGCCGCTCGACGCACACCTCGCCGCACACCTGAAACACTGGCGGCCCGTCCACTGTCGGAACGAATCGAGGAGTTGCGGCTGGACCGCCTGCTCACCTCGCTCGGCGACCTGCCGTACCTGCTGACCGGCTGCACCGCGGCGATCCTCCAGGGTGCGCCCGTACCCAGCGAGGCGGTCGAGATCGCCGTGCGCTGGCGCGACTCCGCCGCCTTCACCAGGTGGCTGAACTCCGTTTACGCCCAGCGTTGGAGTGCACGGTGGGGCGAGTGGGGTGGGCTGCACCCGGAGCCGGAAGAGCCGGGCGAACACCGGTGGCGGACCCGGCACGGCGTGAATCGGGCGGCAATGTCCGACGAGCCTCCCGAGCCGATCGAGATCCGCCACGGCGAGCGGATTTACCGGGCGGTGCCGCTGATCGAGGTGGAGCTGACCGACCGACGCGCGGCCGAGTTGCTGGACCGCTACCGGCGCCGTTGGGCTTCCTGAACCCGGCTCTGCTGGCGTTCAGGCGGCCGGACGCTCCCAGTCGATGGTGGGCAGGCCGGCGTCGGCCAGTGCCTTGTTGGTCGCACTGAACGGGCGGCTGCCGAGAAACCCGCGCGGGTTCATCGGGCTGGGGTGCCCCGCCTCCAGGACCACGTGCTGCGGGTTACTGACCAGCGCCGCCTTCTTGCGTGCATAGCCACCCCAGAGCAGGAACACCACCCGCGGGTCCAGCGCGTCGAGGGCCCGAATGGTCGCATCGGTGAACTGTTCCCAACCGCGGTTGGCGTGCGAACCGGGGGTGCCCTGCCGCACGGTCAGCACTGAGTTGAGCAACAGCACGCCCTGCGCCGCCCAGCCGTCGAGGTTGCCGCTGCGCGGCTTCGGCACGCCGAGATCCTCGCCCAACTCCTTGAAGACGTTGCGCAACGACGGCGGGACGCCGACTCCCGCGCGGACGCTGAAGCTCAACCCGTGCGCCTGGCCGGCCCGGTGGTAGGGATCCTGCCCGAGGATCAGCACCCGGCAGGCCGCTGGCGCGCAGAGCCGGTAGGCCGAGAACAGGTCCTCCACCGGCGGGTAGACCGTCTGCGTCGCGTACTCACCGGCGACGAAGCCGGCCAGCGCGGCCGTGCCGGCCGGATCGAGATGCGGGGCGAGCACCGCACGCCACTCGTCGGGAAGCAGAGCCAGCAGGTCGAGAGCGGGGGCGTCGTCGGGCATCGGCGGCCTTTCACCGGTCGGATCGTTCTCCGGGCACTTTAGGCAGTGGGTACGACAGCGCTCAGCTCAGGGTCGCGAGGCGCTGTGCCCAGTCGCCGCCGACCGGTGCCAGCGCGGCGACCCGGGTGTCGTCGTCGCGCCGGTCGAGCCGGATCCAGAGGTGGGCGTCGACCAACTGCTCGACCAGCCCTTCGCCCCACTCGACCACGGTCACCGACTCCTCCACCGAGGCGTCCAGATCGAGGTCGTCGATCTCGGCCCGTGGGTCGTTGGCGGCCCCCAGCCGGTACGCGTCGGCGTGCACCAGCGCCACCCCGAGCCCGGCCACCGGATCGGGCCGGTGTACCCGGGCGATCACGAAGGTCGGCGAGGTGATGCCACCGAGCACCCCGAGCCCGGCCCCGATCCCCTGGGTCAACGCCGTCTTGCCGGCGCCGAGCGGGCCGGTGAGCAACACCAGGTCACCGGCGCGCAGCACCTGCGCCAACCGTCGGCCGAACGCGTGCGTGTCCGCGACGGTCGGCAGGTCGAACGGGCTCACCGCTCGTCCCGCTCGCAGGTGTCGAGGAAACGGCTCAGCGCGATGTTGACCTCGTCGGCGTGCTCCAGCATCACCACGTGCCCGCTGTCGGGGATCTGGACGAACTCGGCGTGCGGCAGTCGCCGGACGATCTGCTCCGAATGAATCAGCGGTGTGATCATGTCCTTGTCCCCGACGACCACCAGAACCGGCGTGCCCTCCAACGCGGCCAGCGCGGGGAACCGGGAATGGGTGGCCAGCGTACGCAGGTAGCGGGTCACCGTGTCGGCGGAGGTACGCGAGTTCATCTGCTCGACGTAGGACACCAGTGCCGGGCTCGGGTTGGGGGTGCCGAAGCCGTACCTGCGGGTGAGCAGCCAGGCCACGTTCTTGGTCGACCTGCGGGCCCGGTCGATCACCGGCCCGCCGTACCGGGTCACGTTGCCGGCCACGTAGAGCACCGGTGCGCCGACCCGGCCGAGCAGAGCGGGCGCGACCAGCTTCGTCTCCGACACCAGCCCACCGGAGGTGGCCATGAGTACCGTGCCCACCACCCGGTCGCCGAACATCTCCGGGAACAGCTCGGCCAGCGACATGATGGTCATGCCGCCCATCGAGTGGCCGACCAGCACGAGCGGCCCGTCCGGTGCCACCTCGTCGATCACCCGGCGGAGCGTGTGTCCGAGCGCGACCAGGTCGTACTCGCCGCTCTCCAACCGCCCCGACCGGCCGTGCCCGGGCTGGTCGTACGCGACGATCCGGTGCTCGCCCCGCTGCGCCAGCATCTTGCGCTGGAAGTGGAAGGTGCCCATGTCCAGGCAGAAGCCGTGCACCAGCACCACTGTCGGATTGTCGGCGAGCGGCCGGGTCGGCTCGACGACCTCGACGTGGATGTCGGTGCCGTCGGGCATCTCCAGCCGGTACACCGCGTCGGACCGCTGCTCGCCGAAGACCGCGTCGGCGTTCGGGTCGGCCGGGTCGGCCTTGAACCGGCGGACCAGGGCGCGTTCCGTGGCGACGCCGGCGGCCAGCCCGGCGGCGGCCACGCCGAGCGCCGCACCGACCACACCGGCCGCCTTCCCCACGGTGGTCCGGGGCCGGGGAACACGCCAAGCCGTCATGTCGGGCAGCCGTCGTAGACCCTGGGTACCCGGGTGCTGCCGAACCGGGTGACGATCTCGTAGTTGATGGTGCCGACCGCCTCAGCCCAGTCGTCGGCGGTGGGCCCGCCGTCGATGCCGTCGCCAAACAGGGTGACCACGTCGCCGGCGGCCACCGGGTCGTCGCCGCAGTCGAGTACGAACTGATCCATACAGACCCGGCCGGAGATGGTCCGCCGGACTCCACCGAGCTGCACCGGGCCGGAGTTCGAGGCGTGCCGCGGCACCCCGTCGGCGTAACCGAGTGGCACCACGGCCAGGTTCGCCTCCCGCTCGGTGGTGTACGTGTGCCCGTACGAGACGCCCGAGCCAGCCGGGACACGCTTAGTCAACATCACCCGGGCTCTGGCAGTCATCGCCGGGCGCAGCCCGTAGGTCTGGCCCGCGACCGGAGAGAGTCCGTAGACGGCCAGTCCCGGGCGGACCAGGTCGAAGTGGGTGTCGGGTCGGGTCAGCGTGGCCGCCGAGTTGGCCAGGTGCCGGTGGCGGGGGCGCAGTCCGGACCGCTCGACCAGTTCCAGCCCTTCGTGGAAGACGGCCAACTGGCGATCGGTGGTCGGATGGCCGGGCAGGTCCGCGTGGACGAAGTGGCTCCACACCCCGACCACCTCCACCAGTCCGTCGGCCTGCGCCTTAGCCGCGGCGTCGACTAGGGCGGGCCAGTCGGCGACGGTAGCCCCACCCCGGGCCAGCCCAGTGTCGATCTTCAGGTGCAACCGGGCCGGCCGTCCGGCGATCCGACTCGCCTCGATCATCTCAGCGAGCTGCACGAGGCTCGCCGCGCCCAGGTCGACACCGGCGGTGACGCCGGCGTGCAGCGGCAACCCCGGCGCGAGCAGCCAGGCCAGCACGGGGACGTCGATGCCGGCCGCACGCAGGGCCAGCGCCTCGTCCAGGGTGCAGACGCCGAGCCAGTCCGCTCCGGCGTCGAGCGCGGCCCGGGCCGCCGGCACCATGCCGTGGCCGTAGCCGTCGCCCTTCACCACCGCCATCAACTCGGCGGACGTGCCGGTCCGCAGCCGGTCGACGTTCTCCCGGATCGCGTCAAGATTCACCCGCACTTCGGCCTGCCACATGACCACCAGCCTACTTTCCGCGCTGATCACCGCGGCGGGTACTCAGGTCAGGCCGGCCAGCACCGGGCGCAGCGCGGCGACCACGTCCGGCGCGGTCACCGGGCCGCTCCGGGCCGCAGCCCGGCCGGCAAGCCCGTGCAGGTACGCCGCCACCGAGGCGGCCCGCTCAGCGGGCAGTCCCGCCGCGAGCAGCGACCCGAGCAGGCCGGCCAGCACGTCGCCGGTGCCCCCGGTGGCCAGTGCCGGCGTGCCCGTCGGGTTGACGTACGCCCGGCCGTCCGGCGTGCCGATCACCGTGCGGTCCCCCTTGAGCAGGACCACCGCGTTCATCCAGGCGGCCAGCCGCAGCGCCGCGGCGACCCGGTCGGCGCCGGGTTCCTCGCCGCAGAGCCGGGCGAACTCCCGATCGTGCGGGGTGACCACGATCGGTGCGTCCCGCCGACGCAACTGGTCGGCGAGGGAGCCGTCCACCAGCAGGGTCAGCGCGTCGGCGTCCAGCACCACCGGCACCGGCGCGGCGAGCACCGCCCGCAGCTCAGCCGCTGCCTGCTGGCCGGTGCCGAGCCCCGAACCGCACACCCACGCCTGGACCCGGCCGGCGTCGGCTACCCGGCCGGTCGCGATCACCGAAGGGTGGTCGCGCAGCACCTCGTCCCGGGCGCTCCCGGCGTACCGGACCAGGCCGGTCGGGCCGGCCAGCGCGCCACCGACGGAGAGCACCGCCGCACCGGGGTACGTCGCGGAACCGGTGGCGACCCCGACCACGCCCCGGCTGTACTTCTCGGCGACGGCGGCGAGGGTGGGCCACCAGTCGGCCACGTCCGAGCGCTCCACCACGTGCAGCGCCGGGCTGGCCCGTAACCATGCAGTCAATCCGATGTCGACCAGTTCCACCTGGCCGGCCAGTGCCGCGGCGGGTCCGACCGCCAGGGCCGGCTTCAGCGCGCCGAAGGCCACCGTCACGTCGGCACGTACCGCGTTGGCTCGGCCGGACCCGGTCACCGGCACCGCGCCGGTGTCGACCGCGACGCCGCTGGGCACGTCCACCGCCACCACCGTCGCCCGGGTACCGTCGCGCCCGCGATGTGTCGACAGGCTCGCCGCCAGCTGCTCGGCGCTGTCCCGCAGGCCACCGTGGCCGCCGATCCCGACGATCCCGTCGAGCACCAGGTCGAGCAGGGCCGGCGGGCGGTCCACGATCCGCCCACCGGCACTGCGCAGCGCGGCCAGCCCTTCGGCGTGAACGCGCTGCGGGCGCAACAGCAGAGCTGACACGGCCGCGCCGCGCCGCGCCAGGCGGGCACCGGCGTACAGTGCGTCACCGCCGTTGTCGCCGGAGCCGACGAGCAGCAGCACCGGGGCGGCGTACACGCCGCCCCGGCCGGCGAGCAGCAGCGCACAGCGCCGGGCCAGTCCGGCGGCGGCGCGGTGCATCAGCGTGCCGGGCGGCACGGTGGCCATCAGTGCCGCCTCCGCCGCGCGGATGTCCGCCACCCGCCAGACCGGTCTCATGCCACACCCCGTTCGGCGCGTCGATCGGCGATCACGCGGCCCACCCTACCGGCGGGCGGGCGGCAAGATAGCCCGTCGGCCGCGAACCTGGCTACGCCTGTGGACGACCAGGAGGCACGCCCGTCGTCGGTTGTCCACAGGGCACGACGGATCGTCCGGTGCCGCCTAGCGTCGTCGGAGTCGTGGTAACGGGGGTGGGAGGGGCCGATGGCCGACGAGGAGTTGACCGTACGACCGGAGCTGCTGCACCGGACGGGGCGGTCACTGGGCGACACCGGCTACCGGCTGGCCCACGGGCTGGCCGGTGCGCCGGGGCTGGCGGCACCGGCGCCGCACTGGTTGGCGGCGCAGGCGCTGGCCACGCTGGAGGCGTCCGTGCACGCCTGGGCCGGGCGGCTCGGTTCCCGGGTGGCGGAGACCGGCGACGCGGTGCGGGCCGCCGCCGCAGCGTACGAGTCGGTGGACGAACGGGCCGCCGCGCGGCTCTCAATCCTGCCCCAATGACCGCGCCGACGCCGACCCGCGTGACGCCGGGACAGGTCGGGTACGCCCAGTTGTGGACGGCAGATCCGGCGGCCTGGCGGGCCGCCGGGACGGCCTGGGCGAGCCTGGCCGGGCTGGCCGGGCGGCGGGCCGGCGAACTGGCCGACGGCGCCGCGGCGCTGCGCTCCGGCTGGTCGGGTCCGGCCGCCGGGTCCGCCGATGCGCGGCTGTCCGGGCTACGGGCGGAGTTGGCCGCGCTGGCCCCGGTGGCGATCGAGACCGACCAGGTGCTCGCCGAGTTCGCCGCTCGGCTGGTGGCCGCGCGGGCCCGGCTGGCCGACGTGGTGGCCCTCGCCGACACCGCAGGCGTGCTGATCGACCGCTGGGGCGGGGTACGCCCCGACCCCGCTCGGGTGCCGGCGCACCGCGCCGGTCCCACCGTGGTCCAGGTGGGCACGGCCCTACGGGACGCCCTAGACCTGGCCGCCGCGGCCGACCGTGAGGCCGCCGCGCGCCTCGCCCGGCTGTCCGAGGGGGCCGATTCGGGCTGGCTGGCCCGGCCGCCACCGGACCGGCCCGCCGTGGACGCCGACCCCGCTCTGGTGCACCTGTGGTGGTCCGGGCTCACGCCGGCCGAGCGCCGCTGGCTGGTGACGCACGAGTCCGAGCTGGTCGGCCGGCTCGACGGGGTGCCGCCCGCCGACCGTGATCAGGCCAACCGGCTGCTGCTCGACACCCGGCGGTCGGCCCTGCTCTCCCGGTGGGACCAGCTGCTGACGCGGGTGCCACGCGGGCCTTTGGAGATGGCCGGGCTGCGTGGCGTCGAGGCGGCCCTGGCCGGCCTGGACGCGCTCGCCGTCCGGCTGGAGTCACCCCACCCGCCGCGGGCGTACCTGCTGGGACTGGACGTCGGCGGCGAGGGACGGGCGGTGGTGGCGCTGGGCAATCCCGACCGGGCCACCGACGTCCTGACCTACGTGCCGGGCATGGGCTCCGGGCTCGACGACGCCACCGGCGAGCTGGGCCGGGCGGCGCGGGTGCTGGCCCGCTGCGCCGAGCTGGCGCCGGGTGAGCAGACCTCGGCCGTTCTTTGGCTGGACTACGACGCCCCGGACTTCCTGCACGAGGCGGCCGGGGACGGTCAGGCTCGCGCGGCCGGCGATGCGCTGCATCGCTTCCAGGAAGGGCTGCGGGCCAGCCACGACGGGCCGTCGGCGCGACAAACCGTGCTGGGGCACAGCTACGGGTCACTGGTGGTCGGCACAGCCGCACGCGATCATGGACTGGCCGCGGACGCACTGGTCTTCGTCGGCTCACCCGGGGTGGGTGTGGCGCACGCGACCGAGCTGGGGATGCCGCCCGGGCAGGTCTGGGCCAGCACCGCTCCGGACGACGTGATCCGGCTGACCCGACCGCCGGGCGACCTGGCCCGGCAGGCGGTGCTCGGTGCCTACCCGATGGGCACGATCGCGGGGCTACTGGACGGCCCGGACGACGAACGCTGGTTCGGGCGTGACCCGGCCGAGCCGTCCTTCGGCGGCCGGAGCTTCCCCAGCGGCCGGCACGGCCACACCGGCTACTGGGATCCGGCCAACCCGGCCCTGGACGGCATGGCCCGGATCGTGCTCGGCCAGTGACGTCACCGAGGGCTACTCCACGGTGACAGACTTGGCGAGGTTTCGCGGCTGATCGACGTCGTGCCCCCGGGCAGCGGCGATCTCGGCCGCGAACACCTGCAACGGCACGGTGGTGACCAGCGGAGCGAGCAGCGTCGGGGTACGCGGCACGTAGATCAGGTGGTCGGCGTAGCGGACGACGGACTCGTCGCCCTCCTCGGCGATCACGATGGTCCGTGCGCCTCGGGCGCGTACCTCCTGGATGTTGGAGACGACCTTGTCGTGCAGCAGCCCGCGGCCGACGGGCGACGGCACCACGCAGATCACCGGGGTGCCGTGGTCGATCAGCGCGATCGGGCCGTGCTTCAGCTCGCCCGCGGCGAAGCCCTCAGCGTGCATGTACGCCAACTCCTTGAGCTTCAGCGCACCCTCCAGCGCCACCGGGTAGCCGACGTGCCGCCCGATGAACAGCACCGTTGGTTCGGATCGCAGCTCCCGGGCCAGCTCACGGACCGGCTCGATCCGCCCGAGCAGGTCCCGCAGTTTGTCCGGCACCTGGTGCAGCTGCTCCACCACGGCCGCCACCTCGTCGGCGAACTTGACGCCGCGCACCTGGGCCAGGTGCAGGCCGATCAGGTAGCAGGCGGCGAGCTGGGTGAGGAACGCCTTGGTGGAGGCGACGGCGATCTCCGGCCCGCCGTGGGTGTAGAGCACCGCGTCGGACTCTCGGGGAATTGTGGAGCCGTTGGTGTTGCAGATGGCCAGCACCCGTGCCTTCTGCTCCTTGGCGTGCCGCAGCGCCATCAGGGTGTCCATCGTCTCGCCGGACTGCGAGATCACCACGATCAGGGTGGACCGGTCGAGCACCGGGTCGCGATAGCGGAACTCGCTGGCCAGCTCCACCTCACAGGGGATCCGGGTCCAGTGCTCGATGGCGTACTTGGCCACCAGGCCCGAGTGGTACGCGGTACCACAGGCGACAATGAAGATCTTGTCGACGTCACGCAGGTCCTGGTCGCTGAGCCGGACCTCGTCGAGCATGATCTCGCCGGTCTCGGTCAGGCGGCCGAGCAGCGTGTCGGCGACCGCCTGCGGCTGCTCCTCGATCTCCTTGAGCATGAACCAGTCGTAGCCACCCTTCTCGGCGGCTGAGGAGTCCCAGTCGATGTGGAAGTCCTTGCCGCTGGCGGGCTGCCCCTCGAAGTCGGTTATCTCGATGCTGTCGGCGGTGATCAGGACGATCTGGTCCTGGCCCAGCTCGACCGCCTCGCGGGTGTGCTCGATGAAGGCGGCGACGTCGCTGGCGAGGTAGTTCTCTCCGATGCCTCGGCCGACCACCAGCGGTGAGTTGCGGCGTGCGCCGACCACCGCGCCGGGCACCGCCGCGTCCACGGCGAGCAGCGTGAAGGCGCCCTCCAGGCGCTGGCAGACCACCCGCATAGCGGCGGCGAGCAGCTGCGGACCGTCCGGCTGGCCGGCCGAGCGCAGGTCCGCCAGGGCCCCGGCAAGCAGGTGCGCGGCGCACTCGGTGTCGGTGTCGCTGAGGAACTGGACGCCGTCGTCCTCCAGTTCGGTGCGGAGCTTCGCGAAGTTCTCGATGATGCCGTTGTGGATCACCGCGACCCGACCGTCGGGCGACAGGTGCGGGTGGGCGTTGCGGTCCGTCGGCCCGCCGTGGGTGGCCCACCGGGTGTGCCCGATGCCCGTGGTGCCGTCGCCGATGCCGATCGGGCTGGCGCCGCAGCCGCTCGGGTCCTCGGCGGCCCGCTCGGAGAGGACTTTCTCCAGGTTGGCCAGCTTGCCGGCCTTCTTCTCGGTGAGCAGTTCCCCATCGCAGGCGACGGCTACGCCGGCCGAGTCGTAGCCCCGGTACTCCAGCCGCCGCAAGCCGTCGAGCACGATGCCGAGTGCCGGCCGGCCACCGGCATAACCCACGATTCCACACATGGGTGAAAGCCTAGCCAGTTCCGCTCACGATGTCTGCTCGAAAGGCGGGTGAACAATCATGCAATTTGAGCGATAGGGAGATGACGGTAAGCAAGGTCGTGGAGCACGCAGGCAGATCCAGGCGGTATCAACGGGTGCACCCGTACCCTGTCGGACGTGACAAGCACCGATGTCGACCCGCTGGTGACCCGGATGCGCCCGTTCGGGACCACGATCTTCGCCGAGATGTCCGCCCTCGCCGTGCGTACCGGCGCGGTCAACCTCGGACAGGGATTCCCGGACACCGACGGCCCACCGGAGATGCTCGCCAGCGCGGCCGAGGCGCTGCGTACCGGCCACAACCAGTACCCGCCGGGTGCCGGCGTCCCCGTGCTACGCGCGGCAGTGGCGGCACACCAACACCGGTTCTGGGGGTTGGAGTACGACCCGGACGGCGAGGTCGTGGTCACCGCGGGCGCCACCGAGGCGGTCGCCGCCGCAATTCTCGCCCTCTGCGAGCCCGGCGACGAGGTGGTCTGCTTCGAGCCGTACTACGACTCGTACGCCGCCTCGATCGCGCTGGCCGGCGCGGTGCGGCGAGCGGTCACCCTCCGTCCCGACCCGGACGGGCGGTACGCCTTCGACCCGGCCGCGCTGCACGCCGCCTTCGGCCCCCGCACCCGGCTGGTGCTGCTCAACTCCCCGCACAACCCGACCGGCAAGGTGTTCACCCCGGCCGAACTGTCGCTGATCGCCGGGCTGTGCAAGGAACACGGCGCGTACGCGGTGACCGACGAGGTGTACGAGCATCTGGCCTTCACCGACGCTCCGAGCGGGCACGTGCCGCTGGCCACCCTGCCAGGCATGTGGGAACGCACCCTACGGATCTCCTCGGCCGGCAAGACCTTCTCCTGCACCGGCTGGAAGGTGGGATGGGCCAGCGGGCCGGCGGCGCTGGTGTCGGCGGTACTGCGGGTCAAACAGTTCCTCACCTTCGTCAACGCCGCGCCCCTGCAACCCGCGGTCGCGGTGGCGCTCGCGCTGCCCGACGCCTACTTCACCGGCTTCCGGGCGGGCCTGCAGGCCCGCCGGGACCAGTTGGTCGGCGGGCTGACCGAGGCCGGCTTCGACGTGCTCGCGCCGGAGGGGACGTACTTCGTGACCGCCGACATCACCGCCGTCGGCGGGCACGACGGCGTCGAGTTCTGCCGCACGCTGCCCGAGCGCTGTGGCGTGGTGGCCGTACCCACCCAGGTCTTCTACGACGATTCCGAGGCCGGACGCCGGCTGATCCGGTTCGCCTTCTGCAAGCGTCCCGAGGTGCTCACCGAAGCGGTCGCCCGGCTGCGCGGGGCGCAGCAGCGCCGGTGACCGGGGGCATCCGCGGTCAGCCGGCGGCGCGTGTGGTGTCGGCCTGTTCCGCACCTGTCGCCGGCCCGGCGGTCGCCAGGTCGGCCAGCACCTTCGCGTCGTCGGCGAGCAGGACCGCCTCGGCGTGGTCGATGAAGGCGAGGTCGGCCTCGACGTGCCGGCCTGCCGCGGCGAGCAGCAGCCCGACCATCGGGTCGCCTGCCCGACGCCGCAACCCGTCGAGGTTACGCAGCTCGCGCATGAGGTGGCCGCGCTGGTTGCCGAGCACCGTCCGGACCACCTGTGCCGATCCCGACCTCGCGGCGGCGGTGACCTTGAGGAAGAAGTCGTCCCGGAAGCCGGCACTGCGCCGGCTCGGCTCGCTCAGCCAGCGGTCCAGCTCGGCGCGGCCGCCGGGCGTGACCTCGTAGACCACTCGGTCTGGCTTGACCGGCTGGGGCTGCCGCTCGGCGAGCACCATGCCGTCGCGGGAGAGCCGGTCCAGGATCTGGTAGAGATGCCCGATGTTCAGCGTGCCCCACTGTGGACCGACGGCATCCTCGAAGGAGGCCTTCAGCTGGTAGCCGTAGCTGGGGCCGTGGGCGAGCAGGGCCAGGACCGCGTGCTGGATCGCCACCGTCTCCTCCGATCTGGGCAACCGCCTTGACCGATTCTGCCCGATCGGGCATTGCATTGCCACAATACATCGAGCACGGTGACTGTCAGCAGAACGGGGAGGCGCGACACCGGCGCCGGGGAGGCGCGCGGAGGTCAGGCGGCCGAAGGGCTGGCGGTACGGACCTGGTCGGCGATGCGCTCGGCGACCTTGCGGGCCGCCTGCTCGGTGGCGGCCTCAACCATCACCCGGACCAGCGGCTCGGTGCCCGACGGGCGCAACAGCACCCGGCCGGTCTCGCCAAGCTCGACCTCGGCCCGCTCGACCTCGGCGCGGACGGCGGGTGCGGCGGCACCCACGGTCCGGTCGCCCACCGGCACGTTGATCAGCACCTGCGGCAGCTTGGTCACCACGGCCGCGAGGTCCGCCAGGGACCGGTCGGTGGCCGCGATCCGGGCCATCAGGTGCAGCCCGGTCAACACCCCGTCGCCGGTGGTGGCGTACGCCGGCATGACGATGTGCCCGCTCTGCTCACCGCCCAGGGCCAGTCCGGCGGCCCGCAACTCCTCCAGCACGTACCGGTCGCCGACTTTGGTCTCGACCAGCCGGATGCCCTGGGCGGACATGGCCAGGCGCAGGCCGAGGTTGCTCATCACGGTGGCCACCAGGGTGTCCCCGGTCAGCGTGCCGGCCTCGCGCATTGCCAGGGCCAGGATCGCCATCAACTGATCGCCGTCGACTTCGTCGCCGTCGGCGGTCACGGCGACGCAACGGTCGGCGTCGCCGTCATGCGCGAGGCCGAGGTGCGCGCCGTGCTCCACGACCGCCCGGCGCAGCGCCTCGATGTGGTTGGAGCCGCACTCGTCGTTGATGTTGAGCCCGTCCGGCTCCGCGTTGATCGCGATGACCTCGGCGCCGGCCTCCCGGTACGCTGCCGGTGCGACCTCGGCGGCGGCGCCGTTGGCGCAGTCGACCACGACCTTGATCCCGTCGAGGCGGTGCGGCACGGCACCGGCCAGGTGCTGCACGTAGTGGTCTGAGCCGTCGAGCAGGTCGTGCACCCGACCCACTCCCGCGCCGATCGGCCGCTTCCAGGCGGTGACGGCATTGGCCTCGACGGCCGCCTCGATCCGCATCTCGATCTCGTCGGGCAGCTTGTGCCCGCCCGCAGCGAAGAGCTTGATCCCGTTGTCCGGCATCGGGTTGTGCGAGGCCGAAAGCATCACGCCCAGGTCCGCCTTGGCTTCCGCGGTGAGGAAGGCCACGGCCGGAGTGGGCAGTACGCCGACCCGGACGACCGTGGCGCCCGCGCTGGTCAGTCCGGCCACCACGGCCGCCTCCAGCATCTCTCCGCTGGCCCGGGTGTCCCGACCGACCACCGCCAGTGGCGCGTGGCTGCGATCCGACTCGGCGAGGGTGTGAGCGGCCGCGACGGCCACCGAGAGTGCCAACTCCGGGGTGAGGTCGGCGTTCGCCCGCCCACGTACGCCGTCCGTGCCGAACAAGCGGCCCATACCCACCAACCTCCGATGAAACTGCCGATGCAGGAAACTTGCCCTGTTGCGCGGAGACGGAAACGGCCGGTCCACCTCCCTGTCGGGGAGGCGGACCGGCCGGCCGTCAGTAGTACAAGGTGCGGCTGGAGATCAGCGCTTCGAGTACTGAGGAGCCTTGCGGGCCTTCTTGAGACCGTACTTCTTGCTCTCCTTGACCCGGGCGTCCCGGGTCAGGAAGCCGGCCTTCTTCAAAGCCGGGCGGTCGTCGGGCTCGTTGACGATCAGCGCCCGCGCGATGGCCAGCCGCAGCGCACCGGCCTGGCCGGTGGTGCCGCCGCCACGCAGGTTGGCGATGACGTCGAACGCCTCGGGCTTCTCGGCGGTGACCAGCGGGTCCTTGATCAGCTGCTGGTGCACCTTGCTCGGGAAGTAGGCCTCCAGGTCCCGCCCGTTACAGGTGATCTTGCCGGTGCCCGGCACGATGCGAACCCGGACGATGGCCTCCTTGCGCCGGCCCACGGTCTGGATCGGGCGGTCACCACGAGGAGCGCGCGCGACGGGCGCCAGCGCCTCGGCGGCCTCGGGGGCGACCTCAGGGGCGACCTCGGGGGCGATGATGTCGGTCATGCTGCTTCCTTCGCCCGCGCTCACTGCGCGATCTGCTTGATCTCGAACGGCATCGGCTGCTGCGCGCCGTGCGGGTGCTCGGCACCGGCGTAGACCTTCAGCTTCTTGATGAGCTGACGGCCGAGCTTGTTGTGCGGGAGCATTCCCTTCACAGCCATCTCGACGGCCCGCTCGGGGCGCTTGGAGAGCAGCTCCTCGTAGCCGACCTGCTTGAGGCCGCCCGGGTAACCGGAGTGCCGGTAGGCAATCTTCTGCTGACGCTTGTTGCCGGTGAGCGCAACCTTGCCCGCGTTCACGACGACGACGAAGTCGCCCGTGTCGACGTGCGGCGCGAAAGTCGGCTTGTGCTTGCCCCGCAGCAGCGTGGCGGCGTGGGTGGCCAGGCGGCCCAGCACGACATCAGAGGCGTCGATGACGTGCCACTGACGCTCGATCTCACCCGGCTTCGGGCTGTACGTACGCACAGGTATACCTTGTCTCGTCGTCGGTCTGGGGTCGCGCGCCGAGATGACCGGAAACTCCCAGCCGAACAGCGCGCACGAACGACCAAGCGTACCTCAGGCGGCACGCCCACAGATGTCGTACAACAGCAGGCAACGATACCCGCAGCCCCGGCGGCCGGTCAAAACGGGGTGCCCGGCCGGCGCATCGAGCGGTAACGGACGTGACCGGACTCACACCCTCGCGCGGGCCATCCGGCTGCCCGGGCGGAGGTAGGCCACCCAGGTGACCACCAGCAGCACCAGGAAGAAGCCCACGTAGAAGCGCAGCGCCGGCTGGATGCCCCCGTAGGTGCTCCGGGCCCAGGCGTAGCAGATAGGCACGAGGAAGCCACCGAAGGCGCCCACCGCGGAGATGATGCCCAGAGCGCCGGCGGCCTGGCGGCGCATCGCCAGCATCACCTCCGGCGCGCCGCCCTGCTCCTCCCCCTTGATCTGGAAGATCCTGCTGATCATGCGGTAGGTCGAGCCGTTGCCGATGCCGGTGGCCACGAACAGGACCAGGAAGGCGGCGAAGAACACGCCCATGCTGCGCCGCTCGACCGACCAGAGCGCGGCCAGGGCGCCGGCTGCCATCAGCACGAAACTCGCCACCGTGATCCGGGCACCGCCGACGAGGTCGGACAGGCGACCACCGAACGGCCGGCAGATCGAGCCCACCGCCGCACCGAGGAACGCCCAGGACAGCGCGACGTCCGGCCGACCGAATACCGAGTTGAGCAGGGTGGGAAAGGCCGCCGAGTAGCCGATGAAGGACCCGAAGGTGCCGATGTACAGCAGCGACATCACCCAGGTGTCACGGTGCCGCAGCGACGACCAGACCGGCCCGACGTCGGCCCTGGCCTCGACCAGGTTGTCCATGAAGAGGTACGCGCACACCGCGGCGATCACCGCCAGCGGGATGTACATCAGACCGGCCCGGGCCAGCACGAGCCCGCCACCCAGGACGATCACCTGGGGCACCAGGAACTGCACCACGGCCACCCCGATGTTGCCGCCGGCGGCGTTGAGGCCCAGCGCCCACCCCTTCTCCCGCTCCGGATAGAAGAAGGAGATGTTCGCCATGCTGGAGGCGAAGTTCCCGCCTCCGAGCCCGGCGGTGGCGGCGACCAGCAGCAACGGCAGGAAGCCGATCTCCGGGTTCTCGACCGCCCAGGCCAGCCCGGCGCAGGGCACGATCAGCAGCAACGCCGAGATCACCGTCCAGTTCCGGCCGCCGAAGACCGGCACGGCGAAGGTGTACGGCAGCCGCAGCAGCGCGCCGACGCCGCTGGGCACGGCGGTCAGCCAAAGCGCCTGGCTGGTGGTGAGTTGCCAGCCGGCGTCACCGAGCCGGACCACGACGATGCTCCACAGCAGCCACACTGAGAAGCCGATGTGCTCGGCGAAAATCGACCAGATGAGGTTGCGACGGGCGACCCCGCTGCCGACCTGCCGCCAGAAGCCCGGGTCCTCCGGCACCCAGTGCCCTATCCATCGACCTGGCCGCCGGTCCAGGCTGTCTTCCCCGATTACGGTTGGCTTCGCGCTCGTGGTGGTCATGGCGCAGAAGCTAGGGAGCGGCCGTTTCCACAGCGTTCGTCGTTGGGGTCGGCCGGGCAACGGGTACCGCACCACGACTCACCGACGGTGGTGAGGAATTCCTCGGAGCTGTTGCAGTATTCGCAGCGCCCGGTCGATCCGCCGCATGGTGCCGGACTTCGAGATCCTCGTTTATCGCAAGCCCCCTGCGAGCCGGCCCGCAGCCGCCGTGCGGTGTGAGCGGCTCTTGACAGGGCCGAAACAAGCGAGACGTCGAGCGGAAACCACCCAACGGCACGCTTTGCCGACATGACAGACGGTGTGCGACCCACGACACGACCGGGGCAGGCGCCCCGCGAGGTGGCGACGCACTGCCCGTACTGCGCACTCCAGTGCGGAATGGTCCTGCGCGAGGAGACCGACGGGGTCACCGTGCACCCCCGGCAGTTTCCCACCAACCGGGGCGGCCTGTGCCAGAAGGGCTGGACGTCGGCCGAACTGCTCGACCACCCGGAACGGCTGACCACCCCACTGCTGCGCGACCCGTCCAGCGGCGAGCTGCGCCCGGCGAGCTGGGACGCCGCGCTGGACCGGATCGTCAACGGCCTCAACGACGTGCAGCACCGCCACGGCCGCGACGCGGTCGCCGTGTTCGGCGGCGGCGGGCTCACCAACGAGAAGGCGTACGCGCTGGGCAAGTTCGCGCGGGTGGCACTGCGCACCCGGCACATCGACTACAACGGACGGTTCTGCATGTCGTCGGCCGCCGCGGCCGGCATGCGGGCCTTCGGTGTGGATCGTGGGCTGCCGTTCCCGCTGTCCGACCTCGGTCGCGCGGACACCCTGCTGCTGGTCGGCGCGAACCCGGCGGAAACCATGCCACCACTGATGCGCTGGCTGACCGAACAACGGGAGCGGGGCGGTCGGCTGATCGTGATCGATCCCCGGGTGACCGCGACCGCCCGACAGGCCGACCTGCACCTGCAGGCACTGCCCGGCACCGACCTGGCGGTGGCCAACGCGCTGCTGCACATCGTCCTCACCGAGGGTCACCTCGACGAGGACTACGTCGCCACCCGCACCGCCGGCTTCACCGCCGTGCGACGCACCGTGGCGAGCTGGTGGCCGGCCCGCGCCGAGGCGCTCTCCGGCGTACCCGCGGCCGATCTGGAAGAGACGGTTCGCGCCCTCGCCACCGCCGAACGGGCGATCATCCTCACCGCGCGCGGCGCCGAACAGCACGCCAAGGGCGTCGACACGGTCAGCGGCTTCGTCAACCTGGCGCTCGCGCTCGGCCTGCCCGGCCGCCCCGGCTCCGGCTACGGCTGCCTCACCGGGCAGGGCAACGGGCAGGGTGGCCGGGAGCACGGGCAGAAGGCCGACCAGTTGCCCGGGTACCGGAAGATCGACGACCTGGAGGCCCGCGCGCACGTCGCGCGGGTGTGGGGAGTGCACCCCGACGAGCTGCCCGGACCAGGTGTGCCGGCGTACCAGCTGCTGGACTCACTCGGGACGGAACAGGGGCCACGGGCGTTGCTGGTCTTCGGCTCCAATCCGGTGGTCTCCGCGCCTCGGGCGGGCCGGATCGAGCGCCGGCTGCGCGATCTGGACCTGCTCGTCGTCGTCGACTTCCTGCTCTCCGAGACGGCCGCGCTGGCCGACGTGGTGCTGCCCAGCGCGCAGTGGGCCGAGGAGGACGGCACGATGACCAACCTGGAGGGTCGGGTGCTGCGCCGCCGGGCGCTACGCCACCCGCCACCCGGCGTACGCACCGACCTCACCATCCTCGCCGACCTCACCGCCCGCCTTGAGCGGGGCAGGGGCTCTGCCGACCCGCGCACCGTATTCGAGGAGCTTCGCCGGGCCTCGGCCGGCGGCGTCGCCGACTACGCCGGGATCAGCTGGGACCGGATCGACGCCGCCGACGGCGTCTTCTGGCCATGTCCCGCAGACGACGGGCCCGACTCGCCACGGCTCTTCACCGATCGCTTCGCCACCCCCGACGGGCTGGCCCGGTTCCATCCGGTCGAGCACCGGCCGGCGGCCGAGGAGGTCTGTCCGGACTACCCGTTGTACTTCACCACCGGCCGGGTCCTCGCGCAGTACCAGTCGGGCACCCAGACCCGCCGGGTGGCCGCGCTGCGCCGGGCCGCCCCCGACGCCTTCGTGGAGCTGCATCCCGACCTCGCCGAGCGGCTGGGCGTGGCCGACGGCGAGTCGGTACGGGTGGTCTCCCGGCGGGGCGAGTTCGAGGCGCCCGCCCGACTCAGCCCGGCCATCCGGTCCGACACCGTCTTCGCCCCGTTCCACTGGGGCGGGCGGGCGCGCGCCAACTCCGTCACCAACGACGCCGTCGACCCCATCTCCGGGATGCCTGAGTTCAAGATCTGCGCCGTGCGGGTGGAGAGGCCATGAACGAACGGGTCGTGGTGGTCGGCAACGGGATGGCGGGTTCCCGCCTCGCGACGGAGCTGCACGCGCGGGGCGAAGATCTGAAGGTCACCGTGCTCGGCGCCGAGCCGCACCGCGCGTACAACCGGATCATGCTGTCCAGCCTGCTCGCGGGGAAGATCAGCGAACCGGACGTCGAGTTGGCGGAGGTCGCCGGACGCGGCGTCGACCTGCTCACCGGAGTCACCGTCACCGGGATCGACCGGCCGACCAGGCAGGTGCTCACCGACGACGGCGACCGGATCCCCTACGACCACCTGGTCCTCGCCACGGGCAGCCGGGCGGCGGTGCCGACGCTGCCCGGCCTCGATCCGCTGCGGCTACCGGAACGGGTGATCCCGTTCCGCACCCTGGACGACTGTCGGCGCATCATCGCGCTGGCCGGTCACGCGCGGCGCGCCCTCGTGCTGGGCGGCGGGCTGCTCGGCCTGGAGGCCGCCCGAGGGCTCGCCGCCCGGGGACTCGACGTGGGCGTGGTGCACCGGGTTCCGTACCTGATGGAGCGTCAGCTCGACCCGGCCGCCGGCGCGATGCTCGCCGGCACGCTCACCGGTCTCGGGGTGACCACCCATCTGGCGGTCACGCCGACCGCAGTCGAGGCAGACGCCTGCGGTGTCCGTCTGGCACTGTCCGACGGACGGTCGCTCGACGCCGACCTGCTGCTGCTCGCCTGCGGGGTACGCCCCGACACGACTCTCGCCGCCGCGGCCGGTCTGGCCGTCGAGCGGGGTGTGCTGGTCGACGACCGGCTGCTCACCAGCGACCGGCGGATCTCGGCGGTCGGCGACTGCGCCCAACACCAGGGCACGCTGACCGGGCTGGTCGCGCCGGCCTGGGCGCAGGCCCGGGTGGTCGCCCAGGTGCTGACCGGGCAGGACCCGCTGGCCCGGTACCAGCCGCGGCCGGTGGTGACCCGGCTCAAGGCGGCCGGCATCGACTTGGCCGCGATGGGCGATCCGACCGGCGGCCCGGGCGAGGAGTTGACCTTCGTCGATCCGGCGCGGGGCACCTACGCACGGTTGCGCATCCACGACGAGCGGCTGGCCGCGGCGATCCTGCTCGGCGACAACCCCTCTGTCGGCGCGGTGATCCAGCTGTTCGACCGCGGTCAACCGGTGCCCGCCGACCGTCGGGCGCTGCTGCTCGGGCGGGCCGTCGGCGGAGCCGTCGCGGCGCCCGCCGCGTCACCGGCGCTGATGCCGGACGCGACCACGGTGTGCCAGTGCAACACCGTGAGCAAGGGAGCGTTGGTCCACTGCTGGCGGGGTGGGGCTCGCACACTCGACGCCGTGGTCGGACAGACCCGCGCCGGCACCGGCTGCGGCAGTTGCCGTGACGCGGTGACCGGCATTGTCGACTGGTTGTCCAGAACAGATCCGGTGGAGGTGGGACAATGACCGGCGGCAGGGTGGTCGTCATCGGCAACGGCATGGTCGGCCAGCGGTTCGTGGACGCGCTGCGCGACCGCGACCCGCAGGCGCGGTGGCGGGTCACGGTGCTCGCCGAGGAGACCCGTCCGGCGTACGACCGGGTCCGGCTCTCGGCGTACTTCGACGGCGCCGACGCCGAAGACCTGAACCTGCACACCGCGCACGACGGAGTCGAGTTGCGCCTCGACGAGCCGGCCAGCGGCGTGGACCGGACCCGCCGGGTGGTGACCACCGGCACCGGCGAACACCCGTACGACATGCTGGTGCTCGCCACCGGGTCGTACCCGTTCGTGCCACCGGTGGACGGCGTGGGCCTGCCCGGTGTCTTCGTCTACCGGACCCTGGACGACCTGGTCTCGATCAGCGAGTACGCCCAAGGCCGGCGGGCCGGCACGGTGATCGGGGGCGGACTGCTCGGCCTGGAGGCGGCGAACGCGCTGCGTCTGCTCGGGCTGGGCACCAGCGTCGTGGAGTTCGCCCCGCGGCTGATGCCGGCGCAGGTGGACACCGCCGGCGGCGCGATGCTCCGCCGCTACGTGGCAGACCTGGGCGTGGCCTGCCACCTGGGGGTCGCCACCACCGCGCTGCGGCCCGGCCCGGACGGGTCGGTGGCCGCCCTGGAACTCGCCGACGGCACGGTGCTCGACACCGATCTGGTGGTGGTGGCCGCCGGCATCCGCCCCCGTGACGAACTGGCCCGCGCGGCCGGGCTGGACCTCGGTCCACGCGGTGGTGTGCTCGTCGACACCGCCTGCCGGTCCACCGACGAGCGGATCTACGCGGTCGGTGAGTGCGCCGCCGTCGACGGCACCTGCTTCGGCCTGGTCGCCCCCGGCTACGCGATGGCCGAGGTGGTGGCCGACCGGTTGGTCGGCGGCTCGGCCACCTTCCCCGGCGCGGACACCGCCACCAAACTGAAGCTGCTCGGCATCGACGTGGCGTCCTTCGGAGACGCGCACGGCGCCACGCCCGGTTGCCTGGACGTCACCTGGACCGATCCGGCCGCCCGGGTCTACGCGAAGCTGGTCCTCTCCGACGACGCCCGAACGCTGCTGGGCGGCGTGCTGGTCGGCGACGCCACCGCGTACCCGACGCTGCGGGCCAGTGTGGGCGGGCCGCTGCCGGCCACGCCGCTGGCCCTGCTCGCCGGTGAGGACGCGGTGGGCGTCTCGGCCGGTGCCCTGCCGGCGACCGCGCAGGTCTGTTCCTGCAACGCGGTGACCCGGGCGGACATCGACACGGCGATCGCCGAGGGCTGCGCCGACGTGCCCGCCCTGAAGTCGTGCACCCGGGCCGGTACCAGTTGCGGTTCCTGCGTACCAATGCTCAAGCAGTTGCTCGACGCGGCCGGTGTCACCCAGTCCTCAGCCCTGTGCGAGCACTTCGACGTCAACCGCCAGGAGCTGTTCGACATCGTCCGGGTCCGCGGCATCCGGACGTTCTCGCGGCTGATCGCCGAGCACGGCCGAGGGCGGGGCTGCGACATCTGCAAGCCGGTGGTCGCCTCGATCCTCGCCTCCCTTGGCAACGGCCACATCCTCGACGGCGAACAGGCCTCGTTGCAGGACACCAATGACCACTTCCTGGCGAACCTGCAACGCGACGGGAGCTACTCGGTGGTGCCCCGGATCCCCGGCGGGGAGATCACCCCGGAGAGGCTGATCGTCATCGGCGAGGTGGCCCGGGACTTCGACCTCTACACGAAGATCACCGGCGGGCAGCGGATAGACCTGTTCGGTGCCCGGGTCGAGCAGTTGCCACAGATCTGGCGTCGCCTGGTGGATGCCGGGTTCGAGTCCGGGCACGCGTACGGCAAGGCGTTGCGCACCGTGAAGTCGTGCGTCGGTTCCACCTGGTGCCGCTACGGGGTGCAGGACTCGGTCGGGCTGGCCGTGGCTCTGGAGCTGCGCTACCGCGGGCTCCGCGCCCCACACAAAATCAAATCGGCCGTCTCCGGCTGCGCCCGCGAGTGCGCCGAGGCCCGCAGCAAGGACTTCGGTGTCATCGCCACCGAGACCGGATGGAACCTCTATGTCGGCGGCAACGGTGGCTTCCGGCCACGGCACGCCGACCTGTTCGCCACCGACCTGTCCACCGAGGCCCTGATCACGCTGATCGACAGGTTCCTGATGTACTACGTCCGCACCGCCGACCGACTGCAACGCACCGCTGTCTGGATCGAGGCGATGGACGGCGGGCTCGACCACCTCCGGTCGGTGATCGTGGACGACTCACTCGACCTCTGCGCGGAACTGGACGCCGCGATGGCCCGGCACGTCACCGGCTACTCGGACGAGTGGCGCGATGTGCTCGACGACCCGGAGCGGCTGCGCCGGTTCACCTCCTTCGTCAACGCGCCGGACATACCCGACCCGTCGATCACCTTCGTCACCGAACGCGGACAACCCGTGCCCGTCGGTGGCCGGCCGCCCTCGTCCAACTCCCGTCAACCGGTCACGCTCGGGCTGCCGGAGGTACGGCGATGAGCACCGCGACCACCCTCCGCTGGCACACCGTCTGTCCGCTGCACCGGCTGGACCCGGACCGGGGCGTCGCCGCCCTCGTCGACGGGGTGCAGGTGGCCCTCTTCCGCACCGTGGACGGGCTGTACGCGATCGACAACCAGGATCCGGTAGCTAGGGCGTACGTGCTGTCCCGGGGGATCGTGGGCAGCCGCGCCGGTGTGCCGACGGTCGCTTCGCCGCTCCACAAGCAGGTGTACGACCTGCGTACGGGGGTTTGTCTCGACCTGCCCGGAATCTCGGTACCCCGGCACGAGGTCCGTTGCCGGGACGGCATGGTCGAGGTGCGGCTGCGACAGGAGAGCTGATGCGCGAAGAACTGGCCGGCTTCACCATCGGGGTGACCGCCGACCGGCGGCGGGACGAACTCGCCGCGCTGCTCCAACGGCGTGGCGCCCGGGTGGTGCTCGCTCCGGCTCTGCGGATCGTTCCGCTCGCGGACGACACCGAACTGCGTGAGGCCACCCGAGCGTGCCTGGAACGTCCACCGGACATCCTGATGGCGAACACCGGCATCGGGATGCGCGGATGGTTGGAGGCCGCCGAAGGCTGGGGGCTGGCCGAGCCGCTGCGCGGGGTGCTCAGCAGCGCGTACGTGGTGGCCCGGGGTCCGAAGGCCCGAGGGGCGATCCGCGCGGCCGGGCTGTTCGACCAGTGGTCGCCCGCCTCCGAGAGCTGCGACGAGGTCGTCGACCACCTGCGGAGACGAGGCGTGTCCGGCCAGGTGATCGCCATGCAGTTGCACGGCGAACGGCAGCCGGAGTGCACCCGCGCGCTCGAGGACGCCGGTGCCACCGTCATCGAGATCCCGGTCTACCGCTGGGCGCCGCCGACCGACCCGGCGCCACTGCACCGGCTGGTCGACCTGGTGGCCAGCCGGTTGGTGGACGCGGTCACCTTCACCTCGGCTCCGGCGGCGGAAGCGTTGTTCCGCGCCGCCGGGGATCGTACGGAGGCGGTGCTGGAGGCGCTGCGCGGTGACGTGCTGGCCAGTTGCGTCGGCCCGGTCACGGCGGAGCCGCTGGTGCGGCGCGGGGTACCGGTGAGCGCACCGAGCCGGGCCCGGCTCGGTGCGCTGGTCCGCACCATCATCGACGAGTTGCCCCGGCGGACGGTCACCATCAAGGTCGCCGGGCACCTGCTGACCCTGCGCGGCCACGCTGCGGTGCTGGACGGCGAGCTGCATCCGCTCGCCCCGGCCCCGATGGCGGTGCTGCGGGCGCTGGCCCAGACGCCGGGACGGGTGCTGTCGCGGACCGCCCTGCTACGGACGCTGCCGCGCGGTGCCGACGAACACGCCGTGGAGATGGCGGTGGCCCGCCTGCGGGCGGGCCTGAAGGCACCTCGCGTCGTGCAGACCGTCGTCAAGCGCGGCTACCGCCTCCGCGTCGACTGAGGGTGCGCCGCGTCCCGCCGATCCGGCCTGTGCCGGGCCGGCGGGACGCCAGCGCGGAGTCAGCCGACCGGGGTCGGGAAGCCACGATCGTGCTCAGCCTGTAGCCGCGCCATCGCGTGCTCGACCACGGTCACCAGTACCCGCTTGACCGGCTCACGTTGCCGGGCGTCGGTCATCACCAACGGCACGTCCGGTGAGATGGCCAATGCCTCGCGTACCTCGTCCAGCTCGTACTGCGGCGCACCGTCGAACCGGTTGAGCGCCACCACGTACGGCAGGTTGCGGTTCTCGAAGTAGTCCAGCGGCGCGAAGGCGTCGGCGATCCGGCGGGTGTCCACCAGTACGGCGGCGCCCACCGCGCCTCGGATGATTTCGTCCCACATGAACCAGAACCGGGTCTGTCCTGGCGTCCCGAAGAGGTACAGGATCAGATCCTGTGCCATGGTGATCCGGCCGAAGTCCATGGCGACCGTGGTGGTCTCCTTGCCCGGCACGTTGGACGGGTCATCGATACCGACGCCCGCCGCGGTCATCACCGCCTCGGTGGTCAGCGGTGTGATCTCGGAGATCGCACCGACCAGCGTCGTCTTGCCGACACCGAAGCCACCCGCGACGACGATCTTCGCGGAGATGATTCCCCGGCTCTGGCGGGCCCCGGCGGGGTCATAGCTCGCGAAGTCCACTCAGCACCCTTCCCAGCATTTCCATCCGCTCCTCGTACCCTGTGGCGGGAGCGGCCGTCTGTAGCGTCAACAAGCCCTCGGCCACCATGTCCGCGACCAACACCCGGGCGACACCCAGTGGCAACCGGGTGTACGCGGCGATCTCGGCCAACGACTCGGGCCGGCCGTCGCAGACCATGGCGATGCGATGCTTGTCGTGCCCGGCAAAGCGCGACTCGGCGATCTGGCTCGGACCGGCCACCAGCACCGCCTCCAGGGCAATGTCCTGCAGTGGCTCGGTCCGGCCCCGGGTGACCGCATACGGCCGGACCAACGCACCACGTGGGTCACGCCGATGCTCCATCCGCAATCACCTCCTCCGCCCGCGGGCACGTGCCTGTTATGACCGCACCGCATCCCGGGGCAGCGGCACCAGCGCCGCACCGACCCGTTCCACCAGTAGCGCCATCTCGTAGCCAACCTGGCCGACGTCGCAGCTGCGCGCCGCGAGCACCGCCATCGACGACCCGTCGCTGATGGACATCAGGAACAGGTAGCCGCTGTCCATCTCGATGACTGTCTGCAACACTCCGCCGGCGCTGAACATCCGCGCGGCACCCTCGGTCAGACTCACCACGCCGGAGGTGATCGCGGCGAGTTGGTCCGCCCGATCCCCTGGCAGGTCGCGGGAGGAAGCCAGCAACAGCCCGTCCGCGGACACCGCCACCACGTGGGCGATGCCCGCCACGCTGTCGGCGAAGTTGCTGAGCAGCCAACCCATGTCCTGCATGGCCGCTGGCCTGTTCATCGGCTCGTCTCCTTGGTCGAAGTGCTGTTCTGACTCGCCCCGGCCGTCCGGCCACGCTGGACGCCGCGGTGGTAGGCCGACAGCAGACCACGTACCTCGTCCGGGGTCCGGCGGCTGTGCTCACGCCCGCTGCGTGGCTCGATACCACCGGGCACGAGTTGCGCCTGGGGTACTCGCTTCGGCAGGCCCGACCGAGTCGTCCCGTCGGGGGTGGGCTCGGCCGCCCGGCTGGCTCGTGACCAGCCCTCGTCGGCCGCTGTCCGCCAGGCATCGTCCTCCGCTCCGCTGCTCGGCGCAGGCGCGGCGGGCGGGCGCGCGGCGGGCGGCGCCACGGCGGGCGGCGGGGCCATCGGCGTCCTGGGCGGCGGGCCGGCTGCCACAGTCACCGGCGAATCGTACGACGGCGGCGGCGCGGGCGTCCCAGTGGCCGCCGCGCCCGGCGTGCGGGTGGGCAACGGGCTCCGTCCCCTGGTCGGCCCGGAGGTTTGCGCCGGTGGACCGGCTGCCGGTGCCGGCTCGTCGAACTGCGGCCGGCTGAAGATGGCGGTCGCGTCGTTGCCGTGCGACCGGAACCAGACCGCCTCCATCTCCCGGAAGATCGGCGAGTCGGCGGTCGGCTCTGGCGCAGCGGTGATCGGCGCGGTCGTTGTCATCGGGGCGGTCGCCGCGAGGCTGGCACCCAGCCCGCCCTGGTAGCCGGACGTGCCGTAGCCCGCATTGGCGGAGTCCTGACCAGCGCCCGGGGCGAATCCCGTCGGGGCGGGCACGGCCGCACCGGCGACGGGGCCCACCGGCAGCCCGGGCGCGGCCGGTTCGGCATGGCCGCCGGCGCCCCGGGTCAGCAGCGGGTCGAGGGTGGTCTGGGCCACGGTCGGGGTGCCCGCGTTGAATCCGCCGGCGAACGCCGGTGGTGGCGTACGGGCCGGCGGCGGGCTGTCGGGCACGGACTCGGTGGCCGGCCAGGGCCCGGAGGACGGCGTGCTGTTACGCCATCCGTCGGCCAGCGTCGCGGTGTTGCCGCGTCCCGTGCCGCCGGTCGGCTCGTTGAAGCCGGCCGGCGCCACCGGGGTCTGCTCGACGGCGAGCTGCTGCCGGGGCCGGATGATCGCCTGATCGCGACCGCGCAGGCTGGGCAGCACCACCGTGGCGGAGGGCAGGGTGACCTGGGCGACCGTGCCGCCCTCCACGTTGCGGCGCAGTTCGACCCGGATCCCGTAGCGGGCTCCGAGGCGGCTGACCACCGCGAGACCCATCAGGCGGAAGGCCGAGACATCAACGCTGGAGGGCTCGGCGAGCCGCCGGTTGAGCGAGTCCATCTGCTCATCGGTCAGTCCGAGGCCCCGGTCCTCGACCTGGATGAGCACGTAGTCCCGAATCCGCCGGCCGTCGGCGACGACGGTGGTGTTCGGCGGTGAGAATCGGGTGGCGTTGTCGAGCAGCTCCGCCACCAGCCGCACCACGTCGTTGACCGCGTGGGCGGCCACCGACACGTCGGTGTCGACGGTGCCGAACTCGATCCGGTTGTAGAGCTCCACCTCGGACTGAGCGGCCCGCAGGACGTCCACCAGCAGGGCGTCCTCGCGGCGTGGCACGGTCGAGTCCGCCCCGGCCAGCACGAGTAGGTTCTCGTCGTTGCGGCGCATCCGGGTGGCGAGGTGGTCGAGTTCGAACAACTGGGCGAGGCGCTTCGGGTCCTCCTCACCCCGCTCGATCGCGTCGAGTTCACCGATCATGCGGTCGACCAGGTTCTGACTACGACGAGCCAGGTTCAGGAACATCGCCGAGACGCTGGTCCGCAGGGCTGCCTGTTCGGCCGCGACCCGGACCGCCTCCCGGTGTACGACGTTGAAGGCCAGGGCGACCTGCCCCACCTCGTCGCGGTTGCTGAGCTGGATCGGGTCCCGTACCTCCCGGACGATCTCGTCGACACCGCCGTCGCTGACGTTGCCCATCCCCTGCAGCCGGCGCACCGCCTCCGGCAGGTCGTGGTTGGCCACCGAGAGCGCGCCTTCGCGCAGCCGGCGCAGCGAGTGGTTCAGCGAGCGGGCCAGCACCACGGCCAGGGTCACCGCGATGATCAGTGTGAGCAGCACCAGAGTGGTCTCGATGACGGCCTGCCGGATGACGTCCGAGCGCGCCTGCTCGGCCTGGCTAAACAGGCGGTCCTGCAGCTCGATCTCAGCCCAGCGCATCAGCTCGTTCACCGCGCCGATCGAGGCCGTGGCCTCCTGCGCGGTGAACGGCGCACGTCGGTTCACCGACCGGCTGAGGTCGGTGGCGATCCGGTCGGCGAGCACCACGGCGTCGCCGGAGACGGTGCTCTCGACCAGGGCGCGCTGGATCGGGTCGGCGGCCAGCGAGAAGGCCACCAACGCCTCCTGCTGCCCGGTGAGTGTCGCGACGAACGCGGAGAACTGCTCGCTGTCCAGCCGACCGGAACTCAGCGCGGTGAAGGCGACCGCCTCCTCCTCCGCGACGGCCGCCTTGGCGCGCGCGAAGGCGGCGACTGCCCGGCGGCTGTCACCAAGTTCTTCGTCGCCGGGCAGTTGGGCCAGTCCGTCGCCGTAGGCGACCAGGTCGGTCAGGACCACACCGTAGCGAAGGGTCGCCTCGGCCACCTCCATCTGCTGGCGGTCGAGCACCTCCTGCCTGGTGCCGTCGAGGGTGTCCAGGTGCGCGTCGATGACGGCGAGCCGGTCCCGGACCGCGGCGGGGGTGTCGCCGACCCGGGCGCGCTCGGCGCGGTACTCGTCGACCCGCTTCTGGGTCTGCCGGACCCGCAGGTTGTACGCGTCGGCCTGCGGGGAGGAGGCGGCGAGGTAGGCCGCCGCCGTCATCCGTTCGACGTGCAGGTCGTTCGTCAACGCCGAAATGTCGATGGAGAGCGCGGTGAGTGCCCGCGCCTGGGTCGCGTCGTAGGCGCCCTCACCGACGGAGACCAGTCGGACTGTGGCCAGCGCGATGACGGCGGCCACCGGAACGACCAGGATCAGCGCCAGCTTGGACCGGATCCGGGCGTCCCGCAGCCGGGGTAGCCGACCGCGCCGCTGGTGCGCGGCATCACCGCTGGCGGACAGGGTCGTCAGTCCGGTGCTCACGACATCGCCTCCGTCGTCTTCTTTCCGCCCGAGCCATCGGCCCGCCCCTGGAGCGACGGCCGGCGCCATGCGCGGCACGGCCGCGATTGCATCAGACGAGATCGTGTTTGGGAAGCCGCAGGCGGGAAGGAAACGGTCGGAGGGCACGCATCCCGTGATCCGGTCAACTAATACCTACATTTCCACAGCACCCTTGAACAGGGGATGTCACTCCAGAGTGGTCGAGCATGTCGCCACAGTTAGCATTTGAAAACATCTGGTTACACCAACATGTGAGATCCACGTCCCGAGAAGCAGCCAGCGGTCCGCTTGACCGCAGCGCCCGGCATTGGCAAGGTTTTGCAGGCTTCGCGCACACGGTACGGCAGAGCCATCCCAATATCCACAAGGGATGGATACGCCGCCGGTGACCGGGCCCCGCCCGCGCCGTTTCAGGAGGACACAGTTGACCCCCTACCGCTCGATGACCACCACGGCGCTCGTGTCGGCCTTGCTGGCCACCACACTCGCCGGCTGCCAGTTCGGAGGGCAGGAGCAGGACACGAGCCCGATCGTGATCGCCGCCGACCTGGAGCTCTCCGGCGCGGCAGCCGGGGTCGGCAAGGCGTACCGGCAGGCACTGGAGCTGAAGATCCAGCAGTTGAACGCCTCGGGCGCGCTGAACGGACGGACGATCGAACTTCTACCGAAAGACAACCGTTCCGATGCCAGTGAGTCACTGCGGAACATCGCCGACTTCAGCAATAATCCGCAGGTCACCGCCATCATCATGGGCGGCTGCAACGAATGCGCAGTCGGCGCGGTGCGCACCGTCGACGAGGAGCGGATCCCCACCGTCGCGCTCGCCGCGGCCGGCGCCGTGACGAGCCCGGTGGCGGAACGCCGGTACATGTTCAAGCTGGCACCGAACGCCCCCGACAACGCCGCCGCACTCACCGTCGAACTGCGTCGCCGCAACATCGAAACGGTCGGCCTCCTACGCAGCGACGACGCCTACGGCCAGGAGGGCGCCACCGCGCTGGACCGCGAGTTCGCCAAGGTCGGAATCGAGGTACTGGCCCGGGCCTCCGTTCGGGGTACCGACACCGAGTTGGACCGGCAGGCCGCGACGTTGACCGCGGCCGAGCCCGACGCCCTGGTCATCTGGACCCCGCCGGAGCAGGCCATGCTCGCCACCAGCGCGGTCAAGCAGGCCGGCTTCGATGGCGCCCTTCTGCTCGACGCCTCGGCTGCCGGTGATCTCTTCCTCGGTTCGGCAGCCCGGGCGACGGAGCGGGCCACCCTGGTCTTCACCCAGACGATGGTGATCGACGACGTGATCGCGACCACCCCGGCGAAGGCCGCCCGCCGCCAGTGGTTCCAGGACTACACCGCCCGGTTCGGCGGCTACCACGGCTCGGCGTCATTCGCCGCGGACGCGGTCCAGCTGATCGCCGACGCCGAAATGCGCGCCGGTGGGCCGGCCGGCGAGGTCGACCGGGACGCCCTCCGCGACGTGCTGGAGACGTCCCAGATGGACGGTCTGTCGGGGCCGATCCGGTTGACGCCGGACAACCACTCCGGGCTGATGCCGCAGGCGTTGACGACCCTCGTCGCCCGCAACGGCAGGTGGCGGTTGCAGAGCTGACGTCAGCGGCTGGAGGTGGTCTCGCGCAGCCAGGGCAGGCTGCGGCGCTCGGCTAACACCAGCGCGGCGTAGAGCAGAATGCTGACCAGGGCGACCAGGATGATCGCCGCCCACGCGGTGGCGGTGTCGCCGATGCCGGCGTACTGCTGGATGACGTAGCCGAGACCACCTTCGCCGGCCTGGAACTCGCCGATGACGGCACCGATCGCGGCAAGCGGCATGGCGACCTTTAGGCCGACGAAAATCTGCGGCAACGCGGCCGGAAACCGGATCTTGCGGAACGCCTGCCAGCGGGAGGCGTTCCAGGACCGCACCAGTTCGGCCAGCTCGGCCGACGTGGTCGTCAGGCCAGTCGCGGTGGACAGCACGATCGGAAAGAAGCAGAGCAGGAAAACCATGGTCAGGATGGGCTTCTGACCCCAGCCGAGCGCCACCACCAGCAGCGGACCGAGGGTGATCTTCGGCACCGCGTTGACGGCGACGAGCAGCGGGGTGAACATTCGCTCGACCGTCCGGGAGGCGGCCAGCGCCAGGCCGATCAGCACCCCGGCCACCACGGAGAGCGCGAAGCCGAACAGGATCTCGCCGGTGGTCGCGACGGTGTGCTCCAGGAGCCGCACCGGCCGCGCGAAGAAGGCGGCCAGCACGTCACCAGGCGGCGGCAGGGCAGCCGGGTGGATCAACTCCAGCCGGGCCACCAGCCACCAGGTGGCCAGCGCGACCAGCAGCCCGACGGCCGGCAGCAGCGCCGTGACCACGCCGGCCCGCAGGCGCTCCGGTCGCCACCGCCGGTCGCCTGGTACGGCCGGGGACTGCTCGGGAGCGAGCGTCGCCTCCGGCTGCCGTAAGCGGACGTCGGTCATCGGGTTCCTCCTGCGGTTGTCTGCGTTGACAGGGGCGGGGTACGCCGCACCGGCGAACCGGTGCGGCGTACCCCGTGTGGAGCTGGCCGGTCTCAGGCCGCTGGCGCGAGGCTGAAATCGATGATCTGGTCGGGGGTGAGGTCCGACTTCAGGGCGTCCGCACCACGCAGGATTGCGATGCTCTTGGCGACCCGACCGCTGTCCAGCGTGCCCAGCGCCGTGCCGGAGTTGCTGGAGCGGACGTACCCGGCCATCAGCTCCATCTCGGCGGCGGCCGCCGCGGGGTTCACGGCCTCGGCGTTCTTGGCCAGGATCTCGGCCGCTTCCTGCGGGTTCGCCAGGGCGTACTCCAGGCCCTTGAGCAGAGCCTCGGTGAACCGCTTGACCTGCTCCGGCTTCTCGCTGGCGTACTGCTTGGAGGTGATCAGCACGTTGCCGTAGAGGTCCTGCATCACGTTGCTGTACGGCAGCATGACGGCCTTCTTCTTGGTCACCGTCTCGATGGTCGGCTGGCCGACGACGAACTGGCCGATGCCGTCGACCGAGCCGGAGGCCAGGGTCCCCATCAGGGTCTGTGCCTCTCCGTTGACCCAGGTCACCTTCGTGTAGTCGATGCCGGCCAGCCGGGCGTACGTCGGGAAGAGGTTGCGGACCACCGAACCGGGGGTGTCGGCGAGCTTCTTGCCCTCCAGGTCCTTCGGCGTGTTGATGCCCGTGCCCTCGACGGTGGCGATGGCCGCCATCGTGCGCTGCTGGATGGCGGCCACCGCGACGAAGTCCTTGGCGTCGCCGTTGCCGAGCTGGAGCAGACCACCGGTCAGGTCGATGGGGCCGAAGTGCGCCTGCCCACCGACTACGGTCTGGATGACCGAGCCGGTGCCCTGCCCGGGCTTGATTTCGACCTCGAAGCCGGCGTCCTTGAAGAAGCCTTTCTCCTTGGCCACCCAGGCGTAGGCGTCACGGCCGAAGTTGCCGAACGACGTGAGGTAGGTCACCTGCTCCAACGACGCACCCACGCCGTTGTCGTCGGCGTCGTCCGAGCCGCTGCTACACGCGGAGACCATGGCGAGGGCGGTGGCCATCGTGGCCGCGGCGACCGTGCGGGTCAGCCTTCTCATCAGTGCACCTTGTCCTTTCCAACCGGGGCGTCGGGCCGCCGGAAGGGAGTTGTCGGGGCGGCGTCGGACTGGGAATCAAGCCGGCACCGCGTACGAGGGGGACTCTTCGCGGGCACAGCGTACGAGAAGCCCACCTTTGCGACGCCAGGCGTACCGGGTTGCGGAACGGGAACAAAGTGATGTCCACCCCCGGACGGTGCGATAGGGACGGGAGCGGCTAGCCTTTGGCAGATTCCTGACTACCCACTCAGGGGAGGCCCGCCGGAGATGATCCGACTGTCCGAGGTCTCGCGCACCTTCGAAGGCCGCGCCGGCCGGGTCGAGGCGTTACGCGGCATCACCCTCGATGTCGCGGAGGGTGAGTTCGTCGCCGTACTCGGCCGCTCCGGGTGCGGCAAGTCCACGCTGCTGCGCCTGATCTCCGGCCTGATCCCGGTCTCCTCCGGCGGGATCACCGTCGCCGACGCCCCGGTCACCGGGCCGCGCCGGGACATCGCCATGCTCTTCCAACGGCCAGCCCTGCTGCCGTGGCGCACGGTGCTGGACAATGTCCTGCTACCGGTGGAGATCTTCGGCTGGAAGCGCGCCGACTACCGGGACCGGGCGCGCGACCTGCTCGAGGTGGCCGGCCTCGCCGGCTTCGAGAAGCGACTGCCGCACGAGCTGTCCGGCGGTATGCAGCAGCGGGTGTCGCTGTGCCGGTCGCTGATCGGCGACCCCCGGGTGATGCTGATGGACGAGCCGTTCTCGGCGCTGGACGCGCTCACCCGCGAGGAGTTGGCCGGGGAGTTGCAGCGGGTGCACATGCGCAACGGCGCGACCGTCGTCTTCGTCACCCATTCCATCGACGAGGCAGTGCTGCTGGCCGACCGGGTGGTGGTGCTCAGCCCGCGTCCCGGCCGGGTCCGCAAGGTCGTCGAGGTGGCCATTCCCCGGCCCCGCACCCTCGGTCGCAACGCCCACTTAGCGGACGTCGCCCAGGTCAGTGCGGACCTGCACGAACTGCTCATGGAACGCGAGCAGCCGGCGACCGCCGGCACGAAGGGACGATGAGCATGCGGGTGGCCGTCTTCACCGAGCCACACCGGGGCGCCAGCTACGACGACCAGCTCCGATTCGCCCGGCTCGCCGAGGACGGCGGGTTCGACGCTTTCCTCCGTGCCGACCACTACCAGGCCATGGGCGACGAGCCGGCCCTGCCGGGCCCGACCGACGCCTGGCTGACGCTGGCGGCGCTCGCCCGGGAGACCAGCCGGATCCGGTTGGGCACCCTGGTCACGTCGGCGACCTTCCGGCCGCCCGGCCCGCTGGCGGTGATGGTGGCCCAGGTCGACCAGATGAGTGGCGGCCGGGTCGAGTTGGGCATCGGTGCCGGCTGGTACGCCCGTGAGCACGCCTCGTACGGCATCCCCTTCCCCGGCACCAGCGAACGCTTCGACCGGCTCGCAGAGCAGCTGGAAGTGATCACAGGACTGTGGAGCGCCCCGTCCGGCGGGACCTTCACCTACACCGGCGACCACTACCGGCTCACCGACTGTCCCGCCCTACCCAAGCCGGTACAGACCCCGGGACCGCCGGTGATCGTCGGCGGACGCGGCCTCAAGCGCACGCCCGAGCTGGCAGCCCGCTACGCCGACGAGTTCAACGTGCCCTTCACCAGCATCAAACAGACCGCCGAGGCGTACGACCGGGTACGCGAGGCGGGTCACCGGGTCGCCCGCAGCGGCTCGGGGCGCCCGCCGCTGACCCTCTCCGCCGGCATCGTGGTGGCCATCGGCCGTACCGACGCCGACGCGCGGCGGCGGGCCGCGCCGCTGCAGGTGAAGAGCGCGCTGCCGCCCGAGGACCCGGTGGTCGGCTCCCCGGAACAGTTGGTCGACCGGATCGGCGAGTTCGCGGCGATCGGCACCTCCCGGGTACACCTGCGCCTGATCGACCTCGACGACCTGGACCACCTGGAGCTGATCGCCGCCGAGGTGCTCCCCCGACTGGACGGAACCCCATGACCGGGACACCGCTGGAGCGCCGCCCACTCGGGCACGAGCCCACCCTCGGCCCGGTGGGGCAGGAGGTCGTCTTCGAGAACGATCGGGTCCGGGTCTGGCACATCCGGCTGGAGCCGGGCGAGCGGCAGCCGCTGCACCGGCACGACCACCCCTACCTCGTGGTGGCCGTCCAGGGCGCGAAGAACGTCGTACAGACCATCGACGGCACCAGGATCGACGCCGACGAGCCGACCGGCGGGGTGGTCTACCGCGACCCGGGAGCCGTACACATGCTCACCAACGTCGGAGACACGACATACCTGGCCCGGCTGGTCGAGTTCAAGTAGACCCGCCGCCAGCAGGTACTCCGGCGTCACACGGCGCGCCGGTGGCGCTCGGTGACGACGGACCGTAACGTGCCGGTCATGGCCCATCGGACATCGAGCCGACTTCTGTTCACGGCGTTCGGCGTCAGCCTGCTGGCCGGCGCCGGGCAACTCGGCCTCGCCTTCGGCTTCGGCGTCGTCCGGCTCACCGGGTCGTTCACCGGCGTGAGCGTCAACGAGTGGCCGGCCCAGCTCGTCTGGGCCGGCTGGTTCGCCACGAACGCCGCCGTGGTCGGTGCCGTCCTCGCCGAGCGGCTGGTCCGCCCCGGCGGGCAGCTCACCGGGACCACCAGGCAGCTGGCCGTCGCGGGCAGCGCCGCCCTTGGCGCCCTGGTCGTGGCGCCGCTGTGCATGCGACCGGCCCGTGGCGCCGAACTCGTCTCGGTCGACCCGGTCTGGGCCGTGGCGATCTGTGCCGGCCTCGGCGCGGTGATCGGCGGGGGCGCCGCGCTGGCCGTGCTGGTCCGGCCACCACTCGGCTGGAACATGGCGGTGGTGGCCGCGGTGGTCTGGCTACTGGCGCTGCTGTCGGTCCTACCGTCACTGGGCGCGAGCGGGCCACTGACCCCAGTTCGCCTCGGTGTGCTGGAGCCGGAATGGCTCTCCGCCGACGCGGCGCAGCAACTGGCGCTGCTGATCCTGCCGACGGTGGCCCTGCTTTTCGGCGCGGCGACCGCGGCCCTGGCCCGGCGGCGCGGGCAGCCACCGCTGGTCAGCGTGCCGACCGGGGCAGCCGGTCCAGTGCTGGTGGCGTTCGCCTACCTGGCCGCCGGTCCCGGCAACGCCAGCGACCGCTACCAGCTCACGCCCTACTACGGCGCGCTGGTCGCAGTCGCCGTCGGCGCGCTCGGCTCGGCCACCGCCGTGCTGCTGCCCTGGCCGCCCAGAAGGCCGACCACCGCCGACACGGTCGTCGAACCAACCGCCATCCTCCAGCCGCTTCCGGAGGTCCCGGCCCTGCCAGCGTCGACCAAAGGGCCGACTGACCCGAAGTCCACCGCGACCGGCCAGGTGGTGGTCATCGACCGCCCGGCCGGCGCGGGACCGGCCGCCGCTGGTACGGGCACCAGCGCGGACCAGTCCACCGACACCGCCGAAGGATCCCCGCCGCACTGGCACTGGCCGGATGCGCGCTCCAACGCATCAGCCGGGCCGGCGACGTCTGCCCACCCGACGGCGTCCCCGGTCGGGGTTGCGGCCAGCCCGGAGTCGACGGAGGCAGGTGCCGCCCTCGCATCGGCGGGAGACGAGCTGGCCGACGGCGACGGCGGGCCGGACGGCGACCAGCCGCTGGTGACAGGCGACTCAGCGTCGGTGGGTGACGGCAGCGACATCCGGTCCGAGGTCCGCGCCGTCGAGCCGACGGACGAGGTCCTGGCGGCACCACCCGCAAAGGCCCCGGCGCCCCGTCGTACCCGGACGCCCACCGATTCCCCGATCACCGAGATGCCGCCTGCCGGAGCAGATCTCGGGGTGCACACCGAGCCCGCGTCCGTCCCCTCGACGCCCGTCTCCGCCGCACCGGATACCGCCGCAGTCGAGTCGGTCGAGGTGACCCCAGCCGAGGCGGCACGGCGACCCGGGCAGCGGTTCCCGATGCCCGACCTGAACCGGGCAACGGCCTGGAACGCCTTCGCCCCCGCAGGTCCGCGCGTCCCGCAGCCGGCCACCGCGCCCGCACCGCACGCCACCACCGACCCAACCGTGACCACCACCGACCCCATCGACACCGACACCGCCAGCACAGCCGGTACCGCCACCAGCCCTGCCCGCAGCGGCAGCGTCGTAGCGGACACCGGCACCGACCCGGCGGCCACCGCCCGGAACGTGTCGGCGGCCTTCGCCAAGCCACCCGCTGCCCGAGCCGAAGACGTCCAGCCGGACAGCGAGGCAGAGCGAGGCCGGCGCGGACTGTTCCGCCGCGGTAAGTCGCGTTCCGGGGAGACCGGTGCGGCGGCCGATCGTGACGAGTCACTGCCGGCCCAGGACGAGGAGTACGTCGACTGGGTGGCCGGGCTGAGCCGGCCGCTGGACGACGACGCGCCCGAGCCGTCGGAGGAGCGACGCCGCTCCCTGCGCCCCTCCGGACGACACCACCGCGACTGACGCCGGCCACCCCCCGCGGGCCGGGCGGCACCTGCTCTACCGGCTGCACCCGCCGAACCCGATAGCCGAGCCCGGCGGACCGGTCAGGCGAGCGGGAGGTAGACCCGCCCGCCCGCGGCGAGAAACTCGTCGGACTTGTCCTTCATGCCGCGGGCGGCGTACTCCTTGAGATCCTGGCTGATCTTCATGGAGCAGAACTTCGGTCCGCACATCGAGCAGAAGTGTGCGGTTTTCGCCGGCTCGGCGGGCAGGGTCGCGTCGTGGTACGACCGCGCGGTCTCGGGATCCAGCGAGAGGTTGAACTGGTCCTCCCACCGGAACTCGAAGCGCGCCTTGGACAGCGCGTCGTCCCACGCCTGCGCGCCCGGATGCCCCTTTGCCAGGTCCGCCGCGTGCGCCGCGATCTTGTATGCGATCACGCCGGCCTTCACGTCGTCCCGGTCCGGCAGCCCAAGGTGCTCCTTCGGAGTGACATAGCAGAGCATCGCGGTGCCGAACATGCCGATCATCGCCGCCCCAATCGCCGAGGTGATGTGGTCGTACGCGGGCGCGATGTCTGTGGTCAGCGGGCCGAGCGTGTAGAACGGCGCCTCGTGGCACCACTCCTGCTGAAGGTCGACGTTCTCCTTGATCTTGTGCATCGGCACGTGCCCCGGGCCCTCGATCATGACCTGGACGTCGTACTCCCACGCCACACTGGTCAACTCGCCCAGGGTGCGCAGCTCAGCGAACTGCGCCTCGTCGTTGGCGTCCGCGATCGAGCCGGGCCGCAGCCCGTCGCCAAGCGAGAACGTCACATCGTAGCGAGCCAGGATCTCGCACAGCTCACGGAAGTTGGTGTACAGGAAGTTCTCCTCGTGGTGCGCCAGGCACCAGGCCGCCATGATCGAGCCGCCTCGCGATACGATTCCGGTCACCCGGTCGACGGCCAACGGCACGTACGGCATCAACACGCCGGCGTGCACCGTCATGTAGTCCACGCCCTGCTCGGCCTGCTCGACGACGGTGTCCCGGAACACCTCCCAGCTCAGCTTCACCGGATCGCCACCGACGGACTCCAACGCCTGATAGATCGGCACCGTGCCGATCGGCACCGGCGAGTTGCGCACGATCGCCTCGCGGGTCTCGTGGATCCGCTTGCCGGTGGACAGGTCCATCACCGTGTCCGCGCCCCACCGGGTGGCCCAGGTCAGCTTCTCCACCTCCTCGGCCACCGAAGAGGTCACGGCCGAGGTACCGATGTTGGCGTTGACCTTGACCAGGAACGCCTTGCCGATGATCGCCGGTTCGCACTCCGGATGGTTGATGTTGAGCGGCAGCACCGCCCGCCCCGCCGCGATCTCGTCCCGGACGAACTCCGGTGCCATGCCCTCCCGGATCGCCACGAACTCCATCTCCGGCGTGATCATCCCCGCCCGCGCGTACGCGAGCTGCGTCGGCCGTTTCCCGTCCACCCCGCCCAACGGGGTACCGGCACCACGTACCGGCGCCACGTCGCCCCGCTCGGCGATCCACGGTCCGCGCAGCGCGGCCAGCCCGACCTCCGGGTCCGAACCCGGACCGGCGGTGTCGTAGAGCCGCACCGGCGGGTTGTCCCCGGTCAGCTCCACCTCCGCGAACGGCACCCGGACATCCGGCCGGGATCCCTCTACGTACACCTTGTGACGTGCCTGCATGACAACCTCCTGCTCAGGCGGACCAGCCGAAGTGGTCCATCGGGCCGCGTCCCGCGCCCAACTCCCAGTCCCGCGCGCCGGTCAGCGCACGGGTGACGTACTCCTTGGCGGTCGCGACCGCCGCCGGCACCGGGTCGCCCAGCGCCAGCCGCACGGCGATGGCCGCCGAGAACGAGCATCCGGTTCCGTGGGTGTGGCGGGTCGGCACCCGGGGACCGCGCAACACACTCGTCCCGTCCGGGCCGTGCAGCACGTCCACCGCCTCCGCGCCGGTGTCCACGTCGCCGCCGGTCACGATCACCCACTCCGGCCCGCCGGCCGTCAGGGCCCTGGCGGCCGCCGTCATCTCCGCCACACCGGTCACCGCGGCCCCGGTGAGGGCCGCCGCCTCCGCGCTGTTCGGGGTCGCCACCCGGGCGTACGGCAGCAGCCGCTCCACCGCCTCCACCACACCGATCCGGTGCCCGCTGGTGGCCACCAGCACCGGGTCGACGACCAGTTGCGGCAGCCGGCCGGCCGCCGCCGCGTCGGCGATCGCGCCCGCCACGGCCGGGGTACCGAGCATTCCGGTCTTGACCGCCCGAACTGTGAAGTCCGACAACACACTGTCGAGCTGTTCGGTGACGGTCTGCGGCGGCAGCGGTAGCACAGCGTCCACGCCCCGGGTGTTCTGCGCGGTGATCGCGGTGAGGACGCTCGTGCCGTACGCGCCGAGCGCCGCGAAGACCTTGAGGTCGGCCTGGATGCCGGCGCCACCGCCGGAGTCGGAGCCGGCCACGGTGAGCACGGTGGTGGGGGTCACGTCTCTCCCTCGGGGTTCTCGGCTTGCGCTGGGCTCGTTCGGGGCTGCGGGGCTTTGGTCACTGTGGAGGGCTGCGGCCGACCGTGCCCACTCCGGGCGGTCAGGCTTGATCCCTGCGTGGGAACGGTCGGCCGCAGCCTCGTCGTGGGGCGGGCCGTTCGGTGCTTCGGGAGTGGGGGTGGGGGCGCTGGTGGGGGTGGGGTTCGGGTGCTGGAGCTGGCGGCCTGTTCGAAGGCATCGACGAGGGTGGTGGCCGCTCGCTGGGGGTCGGTGGCGCGCATGAGGGCTCCGAGGACGGCCACCCCGATGGCGCCGGCCTGGACGCAGGCTCGTACCTGGGCCGAAGTCTCGATGCCGCCCAGGGCCAGCGCCGGCACCGGGCTCCGCCGGATCAACTGCCCCAACCCTTCGGGCAGCAACGGTGGGCCGTAGCCGGGCTTCGTCCTGGTGGGGTAGACCGGCGAGAGGGTGACGTAGTCCTCGCTGCTGATCCGGCGCAGCTCCGCCTCGTCGTGACAGGACCGACCGACCAGGTCCACTGCCGGCGGCGGGTAGGGGCCAGCCGCCGACAGGTGGAGCGCGGTCGGCGTCCGCACCTCTGTGACTACTGTGGCCGCCTCGACGGGACCGTCTGCGGTGCCGCTTGCGTGGCCGGCGCCGCTCACGTCGCGTCCCTGCTCGGGGAGCAGCAGGTCGGGGAGCAACGGGTCGGGGCCGGCAACGACGAGGGTGCCGCCCGCCTCGGCCAGGATCGGCCGCAGCTCGGCAGCTAGGGCGAGCCGGTCGGCGCGCGGCAGGTCCTTCTCTCGCAGCACCACCCAGCGCACTCCCCCGGCGACGGCCGCCGCCACCACGGCCGCCAGCGGCCCGCGCGCCACCCGCCGGTCCGTCAGCAGCACGACGCCCGGGAGCACGTGAGTCTCGGCACAGATCGGCCCGTACGGGGGCGGGCTCGTACCAAGAGCTTGAGTCCGCGCGGTCACAGGTCGGGACGGCCTTCGTGGGTGGTGGACGCGAGGGCGTGAAAGCGGCGGGGGATGCGGCCGGCACCGTGGGCGAGTCGACCGGCCTCGATCGCGTACCGCATCGCGGTGGCCATCGCCACCGGATCCGCCGCCCGAGTGACCGCGCTGGCCAGCAGCACCGCGTCGCAACCCAGCTCCATGGCCAGCGCCGCGTCGGAGGCGGTGCCGACGCCGGCGTCCAGGATCACCGGCACCGCGACCTCCTGCCGGATGAGCCGAATGTGGTGCGGATTGTTGATCCCCAGGCCGGATCCGATGGGCGCGCCCGCCGGCATCACCGCCGCGCAGCCCACGTCGGCGAGGCGCCGCGCCAGAACCGGATCGTCCGAGGTGTACGGCAGCACGACGAACCCGTCGTCGACGAGTTCCTCAGCGGCACGTAGCAACTCCACCCCGTCGGGCAGCAGTGTGCGCTCGTCGCCGATCACCTCCAGTTTGATCCAGTCAGTGCCGAACGCGTCCCGGGCCAGCCGGGCCACCTTCACCGCCTCGCCGGCCGTGTAGCAGCCAGCCGTGTTCGGCAGCAGCCGCACGTCACACCGGTCGATCAGGTCCAGCAGGCCGCCCGAGCGACCCGGCACCGCCTGCACCCGCCGCAGCGCCAGGGTGACCATCTCGGCCCCGGAGGCGCGGATCGCCTGCTCCAGCACGTGCAGGTTCGCGGCTCCGCCGGTCCCGAGGATCAGCCGGGAATTGAACCGAACCCCGCCCAGCTCGAAGCCCGTGTGCTCGCCATCCATCGGGCTCACCCGCCCTGGGCGGCGCTGAGCATCTCGACCTGGTCGCCGCCGCGCAGCGCCTTCGCCGGCCAGCCGGTACGCGGCACCACCTCGCCGTTCACGGCCACCGCCACGCCCCGTTCCTGGCCGGAAACGTCCCGCACCAGCTCTGCGACCGTGACCCCGTCGCGCACGCTGCGCTCCACACCATTCACCGTCAGTTCCACGAGTCATCCTCCATCGCCTGCTCGGACGTTGTGCGAGCACCCGACCCGACCGCCGGAACGGATGCGACGCCGCCGGACGCGGGCGGACCGGCACCCGACGCGGCGGTGAACCGGTCCGGCCGGAAGGAGGCGAGCAGCGAGTCGGCGCCGTCACCGGTGACCAGGCCGGCGATCAGGTCCGCGGTGACCGGGGTGAGCACGATCCCGTGCCGATGGTGACCGGTGGCGACCAGCACATCCGGTCGGCCCGGCAGCGGACCCAGGATCGGGGCGTTGTCCGGCGTACCGGGGCGCAACCCGGCCAGCGTCTCCACCAGGTCGTACTCGGCGAGTTCGGGCACCAGGTCGACGGCCGCGCGCAGCAGTCGCAGCACCGCACCCGCGCAGACAACCAGGTCGGAGCGCTCCTCGACAGTCGCGCCCACCACCACCTCACCGCTGTCCCGCGGGACGAGGTAGACGTGCTCGCCGTCGGCGTACCCCCGCACGACATGCCGGAAGCCCGGCGGACGCCCATCGGGCGTGCGCAGCCGCAACACCTGGCCCTTGACCGGGCGAACCGGCAGCCCGGTCAGGGCGGCGGCGCCGCAGCCGGCCGCGACCACGGTCACGCCGGCCGGCACGTCCCGCAGGCGGCGCACCGGCTCGGTGACCAGCACCGCGCCGGCCAGCTCGGCCGCGATACGCAGCGCCGCCACCAGTCGGCGCGGGTCGACCTGATGGTCGGTGGCCGCGAGCGCGCCACCCCGCACCCGGGGTGCCAGCGCCGGCTCACGCTCACGCAGCTGCGAGGGACGCAACGGCGTCACCGGCAGGCCCAACCCCAGCTGGTACGCCCACAGCCGGCGCGCCTCGGTCAGATCGTCCGCGGTAAGCCCGACCACCAGCGTGCCCTCGGTCCGGTAACCGATGTCCACACCGGTCGCCTCGGCCAGCTCGGCCGCGAATCCGGGCCACCGGGATGCGGATTCGGTGAGCAGTCCGGTCAGTTCCCGCTCGCCGAAGTACGCCTCGGCCACCGGCGCCAGCATCCCGGCGGCGACGTGCGAGGCCCCCGAACCGGGCGCCGGATCATGCACCGACACCCGCAGTCCGCGCGCCGCGCACCGCCACGCGATCGCCAGCCCCACCACCCCCGCCCCCACCACCACGACATCAGGTGTAAGAAAGCGCCCCCTGTTGACGCCTCCATTGGAAGAAGGGCCCCCTGTTAACACGAGAGCCCCCGGAGCAACTCGGCGGCGGCGCGGGCCGGGTCCGCCGCAGCGGAAAGCGCACCGACCACCGCCACCCCGTACGCTCCGGCGGCCCGCAGCGCGGGCACCGCAGCGGCGGTCACTCCCCCGATGGCGATGACGGGCACGTCGACCGCCTTCACCACCGCCTGTACGCCGGCCGTGCCGATCTCCGGCGGCAGCCCGGTCTTCGTGGTGGTGGCGTAGCAGGGGCCCACACCCAGATAGCTCGCGCCGGCGGTCACCGCCTCGACGGCTGTCCCCGGCTCTCGCGCGGTGACGCCCAGCACGGCGGTCGGACCGAGCACCTGCCGGGCTGCCGCCACCGGCAGATCGTCCGCGCCGACGTGGCCGCCGGCCGCCCCCACCGCCAACGCGACATGCAGCCGGTCGTTGACCAGGCAGGTCGCCCCATACTGCGCGGTGAGCGTGACCACTCGCCGAGCCAGGTCGTACGCCTGGCGGTCGGTCGCGGTGTCCGCCACCCGAACCTGCACCACCAGTTCGGTACGGGCCAACGGCAGCACGGCTGCCAGTACGGAGAGCGGATCCCGGCCGGGCCGGGTGTCGGTGATCAGATGCAGTCGTCCCAGGGACGGCATGGCGGTACTCCTCCCTGCGCCGGCATTACCCGGATCAGGTTCGACGGTCGGGGGCTCTCAGCCCCCCTCTCAGCCCGGTCGACCGGGCTCCCGTGGGTCACTTGGGTGTCACCGTACGACAGATCCGCCAGGCTGCCAAGGCGTGCGCCCGGCTGCGGCGCGACGGCGGATGTGTCAACAGAGGGCCCCTGCTCTACCGGAGGCGTTAACAGGCGGCCGTTTCTTCGGCACAGGCGTAGGTGCTCTGCGCCGGTCCTGACAGGAATGCCACCTACCGTTGCCGAAACGTTACCAATCGAAGCCTTGCTATACATCCTCTGCAACGGATTAATTTGTTCAGCGACTCGACACAATGCCGAACTCGACCACGCCGTGCCCGCCTACCGATGACAGCCACCTTCCAGCGGTCGACGACATCGCGCCGGCCACCACGGCCGAGGTGTCCGGCACTCCGGTCGATGGTTGGCTCACCGGCCCGGCGACGGTCACGCTGACCGCCGTCGACGACGGCAGCGGGGTGGCCCGCACCGAATACCAACTCGACGACGCCACCGAGTGGACCGCCTACACCGCACCGGTCTCGGCGACCGGCGATGGTGGGCACAAGCTGCGGTTCCGCTCCGTCGACGAGGCCGGCAACGTGGAGGAGACGAAGACGGTCACGGTCAGGATCGACGCCACCGCGCCGGTCAGCACCGTGTCGTTCGCCCCGGCGAACGACGAGGGCTGGCACGACGGGACCATTCCGATGGTACTCACCTCGACCGACGCCGGATCCGGGGTGGCGCTGCTGGCGTGGTCGCTGGACGGCGGCGACTGGACGGCGTACACCGAGCCGGTGCAGATCAGCGGCGACGGGGACCACGAGCTGCTCTACCGGGCCACCGACACCGCCGGCAACGCCGAGACGCTGAGGTCGGCGGTGGTGCGGATCGACGGCACGAAGCCGACGCTGCTGGTCTCCGGCATCGCCGACGGCCAGCTCTACGGCGACAGCCAGAACGTCCGGGTGGCCTGGCAGGCGGTCGACCCCACCTCGGGGATCGCCGGCGTGGTCGGCGAGCTCAACGGCCGACCGTACGCCAGCGGCACGCTCCAGGCGATGTACGAGTTGCCGCTGGGCATGCACGAGCTGACCGTCACCGCGACCGACAAGGCGGGCAACGCGACCACCACGACGGTCCGGTTCTTCGTCACCACCTCGATCCGTGACATGCAGAACCTGCTGGACCGGCTCAAGGCGACGGGACGGCGCACCGACAAGGCGTACAACCAGTTGTCGAAGCGGCTCTCCAACGCCCGCACGGCGGAGGCGGAGGGCAACGACAGGCGGGCGGTCAACCAGCTCACCGCGTTCCGCACCCTGGCCGGCGACGCCTCGCTGGTCGGTGAGGCGGAGATTCGCGACGTGCTGATCCGCGACGCCGACGCCATGATCGTCCGGCTCGGCGGCGCGGCCAGCAAGACCGGTGTACGGGCCAACGGCGTCGAGTCCGTCAAGGGTGCCGGCCGCCTCGGTGGCGACCCCACGCAGCTGGCCCCGGGGCGTCGCCTCTGAGTGACCGTCCCAACCAAACACCAGGGCCCCGCCCGGCATCACCCGGGCGGGGCCCACCCACCCCACCCACGCTGTTGATCATGAGGTCAGCGGCAGTTCTGGAGATCAAGAACGCCGCTAACCTCATGATCAACGCACCGGGTGGGGCGGGTTGGAGGGTTAGGGGGCGAGGAGGAGACGTAGGGCCTTGAGGTCGGGCTCGGTGGGCTGCCAGGCACCGGCCTCAGCGTTGGCGCGCACCTGGTCGGGCGTGGTGGCGCCAGCGATGACCGAGGTCACCGCCGGCTGGGCGGCCAGTCCGCCGATGGCCACGTTCAGTACCGGCACCCCCCGTTGCGCGGCGTACGCCTCAAGGCTCTCGATGGTGTCCCAGTCGGCGGCGGCGAGGCGCTGGGCGTACCGGCCACCCCCGGCGAGGCGGCTGCCGGCGGGCGGAGCCTCGCTGCGCTTGTACTTTCCGGTCAGCAACCCGTTGGCCAGCGGGAAGAACGGCAGCATGCCCAGGCCGAACCGTTCGCAGGCGGGCAGCACCTCAATCTCGGCGTCCCGGTTGAGCAGGCTGTAGTGGTTCTGTGCGCTGACGAAGCGGGTCAGCCCCTGGGTCCTGGCCGTCCAGTCGGCGTCGGCGATCTGCCAGCCGGCGAAGTTCGAGTTGCCCAGGTAGCGCACCTTTCCGGCGCGAACGAGATCGTCCAGGGCGGACAACGTCTCGTCGACGGGGGTTCCCGGATCGGGCTCGTGAAGCTGATAGAGGTCGATGTAGTCGGTGTCCAGCCGACGCAGCGTGGCCTCGACCGCCCGGATCACGTAGCGCCGGGAGCCGCGTACCCCGAAGTCGCGCCCGTTGCCGCCGCTCATCGACATGCCGAACTTGGTCGCCACCACCACGTCGTCGCGGCGGCCCTTGAGTGCCGCGCCGAGCTGCGCCTCCGAGGCCCCGTGCGGCTCGCCGTAGATGTCGGCGGTGTCGAAGAAGTTGATCCCGACGTCCAGGGCGGCGTCGACGACCGCGCGGGTGCCGTCGAGGTCGAGTTTGCGGCCGAAATTGTTGCAGCCGATCCCCACGACGGACACCACGAGCCCGGAGTCGCCCAGCCGGCGATAGGTCATCTCAGTCACCGGCTCACCATATGTCGCACCGACGACCGCCCGCCCGGTCAGGTGACCAGCTCGTCGGCGATCACCTGACGTCCCAGACCGGCTCGGGTGTCTCCACCACCTCACCGTCGCCGCCGAACAGCAGGAACCTCTCGAAGGTCCGGGTGAACCAGCGGTCGTGGGTGACCGCCACCACCGTCCCGGCGAAGGCCGTGAGCCCGGCCTCCAGCGCCTCGGCCGAGGCCAGGTCGAGGTTGTCGGTCGGCTCGTCGAGCAACAGCATGGTCGCGCCGGACAGTTCGAGCAGCAGCACCAGGAAGCGGGCCTGCTGGCCGCCGGAGAGGGTGCCGAACCGCTGGTCGCCCTGCCCAGCCAGCTCGTACCGGCTCAGCGCGGCCATCGCCGCGTGCCGGTCCATGCCGGCCCGGTGTTCGTCACCCCGCCAGAGAATCTCGACCAGCGTCTTGGGCATCAGCTCCGGCCGGTCGTGCGTCTGGGAGAAGTGACCGGGACGGACCCGCGCGCCGAGCCGGGCCACCCCGTCGTGGGCCACCGGCGCGAGCGCCGCCGCCGAGTCGACCGGCCCGTTCGCCGGGTCCGGGTCGGTCCCGCCCCGGGCCAGCAGGCGCAGGAAATGGGACTTTCCGGTGCCGTTGGCGCCCAGCACCGCGAGGCGGTCGCCGTACCACAGCTCCAGGTCGAACGGATAGGTCAGGCCGTCCAGCTCCAGCTGCTCGCAGATCAGCGCGCGTTTGCCGGTCCGCCCGCCGGCCAGCCGCATCCGGATGTCCTGCTCCTTCGGCGGTACGGGCGGCGGTCCGGCCTCCTCGAACCTGCGCAACCGGGTCTGCGCCGCCTGGTAGCGCGAGGCCATCCCCGAGTTGTACGCGGCCTTCTGCTTGTACATCAGCATCAACTCACGCAGCTTCTCGTGCTCCTCGTCCCACCGCTTGCGCTGTTCGTCGAGGCGGTCGTGCCGTGATACCCGCGCCTCGTGCCAGCTGGCGAAGCCGCCCGGGTGCACCCAGGCGCTGCCGCCCTCCACGGCGACGACCCGGTCGGCGGTGTGCGCCAGCAACTCCCGGTCGTGTGAGACGTAGAGTACCGACTTGGCCGACTCCCGCAGTCGCGCCTCCAGCCAGCGTTTGCCGGGCACGTCGAGGAAGTTGTCCGGCTCGTCGAGCAGCAACACCTCCTCGGGGCCGCGCAGCAGGAGTTCGAGCGCGAACCGCTTCTGCTGCCCACCGGAGAGGGTGCGGACCGGGCGGTGCCGGGCGGTGTCCCACGGTAGGTCGAGAACGATGGTGGCGACGGTGTCGAAGAGCACCTCGGCGTCGTACCCGCCGGTCTCGCCCCAGGCGGCCAACGCGTCCGCGTACGCCAGCTGGGCCTTGCCGGCGGTGGTGCTGAACTTGCCGCGCAGTTCGGCCGCCCGCATGGCCGCCTCGGTCTCGACTAACCGGTGACCGGCGGCCCGCAGCCCGGGCGGGGCGAGCGACAGCGCCAGATCGGCGAGCATCGACTCGTCACCGATCATGCCGATGAACTGGCGCATCACGCCCAACCCGCCGGTACGCGCGATCGCGCCGGTCGGCACCGGTAGGTCACCGGCGACCATCCGCAGCAACGTCGTCTTGCCGGCGCCGTTCGGCCCGACCAACGCCACCTTGGCGCCCTCGCCGACCCGGAACGACACGTCGGCGAAGAGTTCCCGCCCGTCCGGTAGGACATGCCCGACCGCCGCCACGTCCACGTATCCCACGCGGGCATCCTGCCGGAGTCGGGGCCGTCGGCCAACTCATTACCCGGTCAGCGGGTGACGCGCAGCACCCGGAAGCCCTTCTGGCTGGCGTGCCGCTCCACCTGCCAGCCCTGGTCGACCAGCCAGCGCTGCAACGAGTCGCTCCCGAGATGACGGGCCGCCACCAGCCAGGCGATTCCCTCCGGGGACAGTCGGGGCAGCCAGCGCAGTAGTAGCTGGTGCAGTTCGTCCTTGCCGATGCGGATCGGCGGGTTGGACCAGATCTGGGTGAAGCTAATATCGGTGGGCACCTGATCGGGGGTGGCGACGTGCACCCGGTCAGCCACGTCGAGGCGAGCCGCGTTCGCCGCCGTCAGTTCCCGGGCCCGCTCGTTGACGTCCACCGCCCAGATCGTCGCTGTGGGGGCGACGGTGGCGAGCACGCCGGTGATCGGGCCGAAGCCGCAGCCGAGATCGAGCAGGCTACCGGTGGTGGTGGGGTCAGGCAGGTCGGCCTTGCGCAGCAACACGGACGTGCCCAAATCGAGGCGGGTGGCCGAGAAGACCCCGGCAGCGGAGGCCAGGGTGTAGTCGCGGCCGGCGATGGTGAACTGCACCTCGCGCGCCTGTGCGGGTGCGCTCGGCTCGGCAGTGAAGTAATGGTCCCCGGTCACGCCGCCATTCTCGCACCGGGCTGGATCGACCCCGGCGCCCGTGTCGACGTCATCGGTCGATGCGGCACGTCTCTCCGGCGCGTTTCGCAGAATTACCTACTAAAGGGATAAACATCCCTATTGTGGACCACATGGTGTATCGGTACGACTCCGATGAGGACGCATACGGCCCCTACCGGGAGGACGAGCCCCAGGGCGAGTCGCTCCAGGCTGCCCCGCCGCCCCCGGCCGGGCCGTCCCCGTCGCGTTTTCCCGCGCCGTCGCTGGCGAGTCCGAACCAGATCCTGCTGCCCTCGGCGGCGCCGCCCCGCGAACCACGGTACGAGATGGCACCGGCAGCGCCCGACGAACCGGCCGCGACCGGCGTGGCGGCAGGCCCGCCGGTTCCGGTCACCCCGGCCACCGCGCCGCCGCAGCGGCCCGGTGGTGGTCGCGCCTGGCAGGTGCTGATCGGGGGCGCGGCCGTACTGGTGCTGCTCGGCCTCATCGGCCTCACCGCCGCCGCCCTGCTGGACGGCCGCCAGTTGATCGGCCAGCAGGCGGCGCCCAGCGACCCGACGGACTCCACCCGGGACACCGAGCCGGCCGAGGCGAGCGACCTCGACTCCCGGGACACCGACCAGGCACCGCTGACCGCCCGGGAGGTCTTCCCCGCCAGCGCCCTGACCGTCGGTGACGGCCAAACCGGGTACGAGGTGCTTCGCACCCAGTCCAGCGCCAGTTGTGCTGTGGCCGCCACCGGTGAGGTCGCGGAACTGCTGGTCAGGCTCGGCTGCAACCAGGTCGTCCGGGCCACCCTCCGCACTCCGGACGGGGACCACCTCGTCACCAGCGGGCTGTTCAACCTGACCGATCGGTCCAGCGCCGAACGGGCCCGGGACCGGATCCGGCAACTGCTCGACGAACGGCAGGGCCGCTTCCGTGGCATGTCGGCGGACGAGGGCACCGAGGTCCTCACCACCGCTCCGGCCCGGGTCGGCTGGCAGGTACGCGGCCACTACATCGCCTACGCGGTGGTTGCCCGGGTCGACGGCGCGTCCATCCGCTCCGGCGACACCGGCGTCCGCGAGATCCTCTTCGACATGCTCGAACAGCACCTCAACCAGGGTGTGCTGGAACGGCGGGCCGCCGGTGGCACGGCGAACCAGCCGACCGAGACACCCACCGACGGCACCGGCGACCAGAACGGGAACACCGGGAACTGACCATCGAACACGGAAGGCGGGCGCTGCACGCGCCCGCCTTCCGTGTCTGCGTCTGCCGTTCGTGACGTCAGGCCTGCGGATACCGCCGTCGGCTCGTTCAAATTTCGGCCGGCACCCGCAGCCGCCGGGTCGCCTCGGCCCGCCGGGCGTACTCGGCCGGATCTTCCGGGTAGCCGACCGCCACCAGGGTCAGACCGTGCGCCGGCGCCACGGTCACCTCGCTGGACCGCTCCCGGCGGTTGAGTAGACCGGCCGGCCACTGGACTGGCCGGCGGCCGTCACCGGCGACCAGCATCGCGCCGACCAGGCTGCGCACCATCGCCTGGCAGAACGCGTCCGCCTGCACGATGGCGACCAGGGTTGCGTCGGCGTCCCGTCGCCAGTCCAGCCGGGTCACCTTCCGAAGCGTGGTCGCGTTCTCCTTGCGCCGGCAGTACGCCGCGAAGTCGTGCTCCCCCACCAGACCGGCCGCGGCGGCGGCGAGCCGATCGAGGTCGAGCGCGCGGGGCCAGGCCAGGGTCTCGTGCCGGCGCAGCGGATCCGCGCCCCAGGCAGCGTCGGTGACCCGGTACTCGTAGCGGCGGAAGGTCGCCGAGAAACGCGCGTCGAAGGTGGCCGGCACCGCACTCACCGCCCGGATCCGCACGTCCGGTGGGAGCAGCCGGGCCAGTCGGCGCAGCAGCCGACCCTCGTGCGCCGCCCAGACCTCCACGGGCAGGTCGAGGTGGCAGACCTGGCCCGTGGCGTGTACCCCGGCGTCGGTACGGCCGGCGACGGTCAGCCCGGTCGCGGTGCCCACGCCGAGCACCAGGTCCACCGCCTCGACCAGCACCCCGGCGACCGTACGCCGCTCCGGTTGTGCCGCCCAGCCGGAGAAGCCGGTGCCGTCGTACGCGACGTCCAGCCGCAGCCGGGTCCGCTCGTCCACGTCGTACCTCCGTCAACGGCGTCGGGCCCGGCACCCCGTGGGGGATGCCGGGCCCGACGATGCTTGCCTGCGCTCAGGCCTTGTTCTCGGTGGCCTCGTCGCTGTCCTCACGGGCGGCGGCGGTGTCACCGGACACCGAGACCGGGGCCTCGGCATCCTGGTCGGCCGGCCGCGCCTGCGGGGCGGCCTCCTCGGCCGGGGCCAGCGCCTCGACCTTGTCCTGCTGGGCGGCCTTGCGACCGGCGGTCTTCTTGTTCGCCTTCGGCTCGGCGACCTGGAGTTCCTCGACCAACTCGATGATCGCCATCGGGGCGGCATCACCCTTACGCGGACCCGTCTTCACGATCCGGGTGTAACCGCCGTTGCGGTTGGCGTACCGCGGCGCGATCTGGTCGAACAGGGAGTAGACCACGTCCTTGTCCTTGACCACGGTCAGCACCCGCCGGCGCGACGCGAGGTCGCCCCGCTTGGCCTTGGTGATCAGCTGCTCGGCGAGCGGACGCAGCCGCCGGGCCTTGGTCTCGGTGGTCTTGATTTTGCCGTGCTGGAACAGCGAGGTGGCCAGGTTGGCCAGCATCAACCGCTCGTGCGCGGGGCTGCCGCCGAGGCGGGGGCCCTTGGTGGGCGTGGGCATGCTTGGTGCTCCTCAGGTGTGGCGGCAGCGCGGACTAGAGCTGCTCGGTCTCGCGGTAGTCGTCGGTGTCGTAGTCAGCCTCGCCAAAGGTGTCCACGACGTGCGCCGGGTCGAAGTTCGGAGCCGAGTCCTTCAGCCCGAGACCCATCCCGGCGAGCTTCATCTTGACCTCGTCGATCGACTTCTGACCGAAGTTGCGGATGTCGAGGAGGTCGGCCTCGGTACGCCCGATGAGCTCACCAACGGAGTTGATGCCCTCGCGCTTGAGGCAGTTGTAGGAGCGGACGGTCAGGTCCAGCTCCTCGATCGGCAGAGCCAGGTCCGCCGCCAGCTGCGCGTCCTGCGGGGACGGGCCGATGTCGATGCCCTCCGCGGTCTCGTCCAGCTCCCGGGCCAGCCCGAAAAGCTCCACCAGGGTCGAGCCGGCCGAGGCCAACGCGGTACGCGGGCCCATCGACGGCTTGGTCTCGACATCGATGATCAGCCGGTCGAAGTCGGTCCGCTGCTCGACCCGGGTCGCCTCGACGCGGTACGTCACCTTGAGCACCGGCGAGTAGATCGAGTCCACCGGGATCCGGCCGATTTCCGCGCCCGCCTGCTTGTTCTGCGCCGCCGTGACGTAGCCCCGACCTCGCTCGACGGTCAACTCCATGTCGAGCCGGCCCTTGCCGTTGAGGGTGGCGAGCTTGAGGTCCGGGTTGTGCACCGAGACACCGGCCGGGGGCTGGATGTCACCGGCGGTGACGTCGCCCGGGCCCTGCTTGCGCAGGTACATGCTGACCGGCTCGTCGTGCTCGGAGCTGACGCAGAGCTCCTTGATGTTCATGACGAGCTCGACCACGTCCTCCTTGACTCCGGGGATCGTGGTGAACTCGTGCAGCACACCGTCGACCTTGATCGAGGTGACCGCCGCACCCGGGATCGACGACAGCAGCGTACGCCGCAGCGAGTTGCCCAGGGTGTAGCCGAAGCCGGGCTCCAGCGGCTCGATGGTGAACCGGGAGCGGGTCTCGTTGATCGACTCTTCGGAGAGAGACGGTCGCTGGCTGATGAGCATTTCTTCTCTTCTCTTCCGGGGCGCCCGCTATTTGACGCCCACGACACACACTGTTCCGGTGGCCCGCCCCCGCGGGGGCGGGCCACCGGCACGAGCCGCTACTTGGAGTAGAGCTCGACGATCAACTGCTCCTGGACCTGGGTGTCGATGACCTGCCGGGCCGGGAGGGAGTGCACGAGCACCTTCATCTGGCTCGGGATGGCCTCAAGCCATGCCGGAACCGTCTTCGAGCCGGCCTGAGCCTGCGCGACGATGAACGGGGTGAGCTCCTTGCTCTTGCCCCGAACCTCGACGATGTCGTGCTCCTTGACGCGGTACGACGGGATGTCGACCTTCTTGCCGTTCACCGTGAAGTGACCATGCTTGACCAGCTGGCGGGCCATGTCCCGCGAGTGGGCGTAGCCGGCCCGGTAGACGACGTTGTCCAGCCGCGACTCGAGGATCTGGAGCAGAACCTCGCCGGTCTTGGCCTTCTTGCCGACGGCCTCTTCGTAGTAACCGCGGAACTGCTTCTCCAGCACGCCGTAGACACGACGGGCCTTCTGCTTCTCACGGAGCTGGAGCAGGTACTCCGTCTCCTTGGTGCGGCCGCGGCCGTGCTGCCCGGGCGGGAACGGCCGGGACTCGAACGGGCACTTCGGACCATCGCACTTGCTGCCCTTGAGGAACAGCTTCATCTTCTCCCGCCGGCAACGGCGGCAGTCAGCACCGGTGTAACGAGCCATCTCTCTCTACCTCTCAGACCCGACGACGCTTGGGCGGACGGCACCCGTTGTGCGGCTGCGGAGTGACGTCGGCGATCTGCCCGACCTCAAGACCAGCTGCCTGCAACGAACGGATGGCAGTTTCCCGGCCGGAGCCGGGGCCCTTGACGAACACGTCGACCTTGCGCATGCCGTGCTCCATGGCCCGACGAGCGGCGGCCTCGGCGGCCAGCTGCGCGGCGAACGGAGTCGACTTGCGGGAGCCCTTGAAGCCCACCTGGCCGGACGAGGCCCAGGAGATGACCGCACCGGTCGGGTCGGTGATCGACACGATGGTGTTGTTGAAGGTGCTCTTGATATGCGCCTGCCCGTGGGCGACGTTCTTGCGTTCCTTGCGCCGGACCTTCTTGACAGCGGCTCCGGCACGAGCCTTCGGTGGCATAAGTCTGTGCGCTCCTGAATGATTTTGGCTTGTCGCCCGTTGATGACGTAGACACCGGTTTCCGGCTGGAGCCCGGCCTACCTCGACGGAGAACGACCAGAATTCCGGTTAAGAAGTTACTTCTTGCCGGGCTTCTTCTTGCCGGCGACGGTCCGCTTCGGGCCCTTGCGGGTCCGCGCATTGGTCTTGGTCCGCTGGCCACGCACGGGAAGACCCCGGCGGTGCCGGATGCCCGCGTAGCAGCCGATCTCGACCTTGCGGCGGATGTCAGCGGCGACCTCGCGGCGCAGGTCGCCTTCAACCTTGTAGTTGATTTCGATGTGGTCCCGGAGCTGGACAAGCTCCTCGTCCGTGAGGTCCCGGGCGCGCTTGTCCGCCGAGATGCCGGTGGCAGCGAGCGTCTCCAGGGCGCGGGTCCGACCCACGCCGAAGATGTAGGTAAGCGCGATTTCCAGCCGCTTCTCGCGGGGGAGATCCACGCCGACTAGACGTGCCATGTGCGGGCGTACTCCTTGTGGTGTTCTGACGGAGGTCTGGCCCCGTCCCATCCCGCTACCGACTCCTCCCGTCCTTCCGGCGCGACTACACGCCGGCGACCGGGATCGGTCGCTGCCCGAGCGGGCCCCGGCCTCCGACCGGGGGTCAACCACGAGAAGGTACGCGCTGCGCACCGCCCGTGGCTGGGACGAGCATGTGATGAGTTGGCTGGGTTCAGCCCTGGCGCTGCTTGTGGCGCGGGTCGGTGCAGATGACCATGACCCGGCCGTGCCGGCGGATCACCCGGCACTTGTTGCAGATCCTCTTGACGCTCGGCTTGACCTTCACGGTTGCCTTACTTCCCATCTGGCCCGGCGGCGCGAGGCGCGACACCGGACGTCGAAGACGGACACGGGACGTTCCCGGCCGCCGTCAGGCTTACTTGTAGCGGTAGACGATGCGCCCGCGGGTCAGGTCGTACGGCGAGAGTTCGACGACAACCCGATCCTCCGGCAGGATGCGGATGTAGTGCTGCCGCATCTTGCCGCTGATGTGAGCCAGCACCTTGTGGCCGTTGGCCAGCTCCACGCGGAACATGGCGTTCGGCAGGGGCTCGATGACCCGACCTTCGATCTCGATAGCTCCGTCTTTTTTCGGCATGTCCTCCGCTGTCCTGACGTCGGTTACTCCGGACGGCCCACAACGTCTTACACGGGTGCTTGACCGAGATCAGCTTCCCGCGCCAGCCGCGGCTCCGCGTCCCACCGAAGCGCTGGTGGGCATGGCAGAGTGGACGCTGTGCGCCGATCAGAAAGTGTACGCCCGCCTGCACGTCGTCGCCAAACCGACCGGCGATCGAGCAGGAGCAGGTCGGACAAACGTCACATTCAGGCAGTGCCGCCCGGCTCCGGATGCCGCTGCTGTTCAACGACGCCGGGACCGGAAACGGCTCCCCCGGCAGTTCCCCCTGCCGCGTCGAGCATACCGCCGCCTGCACCGCCGCCCGCCTCGACCTCGCCGGGCTGCTGCCCGGCGAGCGCCCTGCGTTCCCGCTTGAGTGCCCGGCGCTGCCGGCGCCGTTCCCGAGCGGCCGCCCACCGACGGGGCTCACCCGAGGCCAGCCCGGTGACCGTACGCACCAGCAGCACCGCGCCCCAGGGTCCGGCCACCCATGCCGGCCAGAAGTAGTGCGCGTCACCAGCCGCCAGCGAGGTCGCCACCCAGACAGCCACCACGATCCCCACGGCCTTGAGCCACGGCTCCCAGACCTGGGCCAGCCAGCGCACGGTCGCCTGACGTCCGTCGTCGGCCGGCGCCGGGGCCTGCGCACCGGTGCCCCCCGGCGCCACCCCGGTCGGCACCCCGGTCGGCACCCCCACCGCTGCCGGCAGGTCGACCACCAGCTCATCCAGTTCGGCGTAGGTACGGGCGGCATATGCCCGCTGCAGCCGCTCGTCGTACTCGTGCAGGTCGAGCCGGCCCTCGTCCAGGGCGACCCGAAGCCGCTCAGCCACCGCCTGCCGGTCGGAGTCCGCTGCCCGCATGCCGTCGTCGTGCCGGTCCATGCCGGCAAGCATGCCACCGTGCCGCCAGCCGGTCACCGGGCCTAGGAGGCGGGTGAGGTGCTCGGCTGGCGCGCGGTGACCAGGTCGCCGAGGCGACCCCGCCCCCCGTCGTCAGCGGTCAACACCCACACCCCATCCGGCAGTAGGGCCATGGAGTGCTCGACGTGCACGGCCCGCGACCCGTCCCTGGTGACCACCGTCCAGCCGTCGGCGAGTTCCGCGGTACGCGGTGAGCCAAGGGTGATCATCGGCTCGATGGCCAACGCCATGCCCGGCACCAGCCGTGGACCCTTGCCCGGGCGCCCGTGGTTGAGCACGTGTGGATCCTGGTGCATCTCGGTGCCGATGCCGTGTCCGCCGTAGCCATCGACGATGCCGTAGCGGCCGGCCTTGCGTACCGAGGTCTCCACGGCGTGGGATATGTCGGTCAGGCGGCCCTTGCCGTTGGCCGCACCCCGGGCGGCGGCGGCGATGCCCGCCCACATGGCGTCCTCAGCTACCTCGGCCATCCGCAGCAACGCCGGATCGACCTCACCCACCCCGACGGTGATCGCCGCGTCGCCGTGCCAGCCGTCGAGCACCGCGCCGCAGTCGATCGAGATCACGTCGCCGTCGGCCAGAACCTGCTCCGGAGACGGGATCGCATGCACGATCTGCTCGTTCACCGAGGAGCAGATCGAAGCCGGAAAACCGTGGTAGCCCTTGAACGACGGCTCCGCGTCCGCCGCACGGATCGTCGCCTCGGCGATCGCGTCCAGGTCGGCGGTGCTGACCCCGGGAGCGATCGCCTCCCGCATCCGCCGTAGCGCCTCCGCGACCACGAGCCCTGCGGCACGCATCTTCTCGATCTGCTCGGGGGTCTTCAGCTGGATGTCCAGCTGGTGACGACGCATGGAGGCGCTACCTTTCGTTGCCGAAACAGCGGGGCACGGCGGACGCACCCCGCTGTTCGCACTCTATCCGGCTGCCGGCCGGGCCGACCTCAGCCCCCGTACGACCGGAGGGCGTCGATCGCACGGACCGTGACGTCCTCCACCGGGCCGGTGGCGTCGATGCCGACCAGCTTGCCCTGCGCGCCGTAGTAGTCCACCAGCGGTGCGGTCTTATCCGCGTACTCGCGCAGCCGGGCGGCAATGGTCTCCGGCTTGTCGTCGTCGCGCTGGAACAGCTCGGCGCCGCAGCGGTCACAGATGCCGTCCCGACTCGTCGGGTCGAACTCGACGTGCCAGATCTTGCCGCAGCCCCGGCAGGTGCGCCGGCCGGAAAGCCGCCGGATCACCTCGTCGTCGTCGACCACCAACTCCAGCACGATGTCCAACGCGGTCCCGAGGTCGGCGAGGAGCTTGTCCAGCGCTGCCGCCTGCGGGGTGGTGCGCGGAAAACCGTCGAGCAGGAACCCCTCGGCGGCGTCCGGCTCGGCGAGCCGGTCCCGCACCATGTTGATGGTGACCTCGTCGGGCACGAGCTTCCCGGCGTCCATGTAGCGCTTAGCCTCGACGCCGAGCGGGGTGCCCTCGGACACGTTGGCCCGGAAGATGTCGCCGGTCGAGATCTTCGGCACGGACAGGTGCGCGGCGATGAACTCCGCCTGTGTGCCCTTGCCCGCACCCGGCGGGCCAACCAGAACCAGTCTCATCTACCGCAAGAACCCTTCGTAGTTCCGCTGCATCAGTTGGCTCTCGATCTGCTTGCTGGTTTCGAGTGCCACGCCAACCATGATCAGAACAGCGGTGCCGCCGAACGGGAAGTTGAGGTACTGCTGCCGGTCGAGCCAGATGAAGAAGAAGTTCGGCAGGATCGAAATGGTCGCGAGGTACAGCGCGCCCGGCAGCGTGATGCGGCTGAGGATGAAGTCCAGGTAGTCGGCGGTGGGCTTACCGGGGCGGATGCCCGGCACAAAGCCGCCGTACTTCTTCATGTTGTCCGCGACCTCGGTCGGGTTGAACGTGATCGAGACGTAGAAGTACGTGAAAAAGATGATCAGCAGGAAGTAGACCACGATGTAGATCGGGCTGGTCGGGTCGACCAGGTTGTTCTGGATCCACGCCTGGGTCTTGCCCGGATCGGTCTGGTCGAAGAACTGCAACGCCAGCTGCGGCAGGTAGAGCAACGACGAACCGAAGATGACCGGGATCACACCCGCCTGGTTGACCTTCAGCGGGATGTAGGTGGAGGTACCGCCGTACATCCGTCGACCGATCATGCGCTTCGCGTACTGCACCGGGATGCGGCGCTGCGCCTGCTCGATGAAGGTGACCGCGGTGATGACCACCAGCACCAGGGCGATGACGAGGAAGAACTTCCACCAGCCCTGGCTCTCCTTGATCCGCCAGCCCTCGCTGGGCAGGCGGGCCGCGATCGAGGTGAAGATCAGGACGGACATGCCGTTGCCGACACCCCGGTCGGTGATCAGCTCGCCGAGCCACATGACCATGCCGGTGCCGGCGGTCATCGTCATCACCAGGATGGACAGCGTCAGCCAGTCCGGCACGCCGGTGCCGGTCGGGATGATCTCCTCGTTGCACTGGTTGTTGAACAGCTGCCCGGAGCGGGCCAGCGCCACGAACGCCGACGCCTGCAGGACACCCAGACCCAGGGTCAGGTAGCGGGTGTACTGGGTGATCTTCGCCTGACCGGCCTGGCCCTCCTTGCGGAGTTGTTCCAGCCGAGGGATCACCACCGTCAGCAGCTGCAAGATGATCGACGCGGTGATGTAGGGCATGATGCCCAGCGCGAAGATCGACAGTTGCAGCAGGGCACCACCGGAGAAGAGGTCGAGGAGGTTGAGCACCCCGGTCGAACCCTCGATGGCTTCGAGGCACTTCTGCACGTTGCCGTATGAGACGCCTGGGCTGGGCACCGTGGCGCCGAGCCGGTAGATCGCGACGATGCCTACTGTGAACAGCAGCTTCTTGCGCAGGTCAGGCGTACGGAACGCACTGAGAAAGGCGGACAGCAACTTCTTCCTCCTGCGCGAGGCGGGCCGCCGGTGGTCCCTGGCGGATCGGGGCGGGTGCCGGGCGAGTGCCCGATATCCATGGCTGGGAAGGGACTCTAACAGCCCGATCCCGGTACGGGCAGGTGCGCCCGGGTACATAAACCGAATCCGATGTTACCGGGCACACCCGCCCGGCGTAGACCGTGGCGCCCGCCAGTTGAAATCAACTGGCGGGCACCCCGGTTTCTGCAGCCTTACAGCTCGGTGACCGAGCCACCGGCGGCCGTGATCTTCTCCCTGGCCGACGCGCTGAACGCATGCGCCGACAGCTGGAGCGCCACACCGCCGAGGTCCCCGGTACCGAGGACCTTCACCGGCTGACCCTTGCGGACCGCGCCGGCGTCGGCCAACTCGGCCGGGCCGACCTGGCCGCCGTTGGGGAACAACTCGGCCAGTCGGTCCAGGTTGACCACCTGGAAGACCACCTTGAACTTGTTCTTGAAGCCCTTGAGCTTCGGCAGGCGCATGTGGATGGGCATCTGCCCACCCTCGAACGCCGGCGAGATGTTCTTCCGGGCCTTGGAACCCTTGGTACCACGGCCGGCGGTCTTGCCCTTGGAGCCCTCACCACGACCCACCCGGGTCTTGGCGGTCTTGGCCCCCGGCGCCGGGCGCAGGTGGTGGACCTTGATCGTCATTACTCGACCTCCTCGACCTTCACGAGGTGGCTCACCTTGAAGATCATGCCACGAATCTCGGGCCGGTCCTCCTTGACCACCACGTCGTTGATCCGCTTGAGACCGAGCGAACGCAGCGACTCACGCTGGTTGTGCTTGGTCCCGATCTCCGACCGGAGCTGGGTGACCTTGAGGCGTGCCATCAGGTGGTCACCCCCGCCCGCGACGCCAGCATGGCCGCCGGCGCGACGTCCTCCACCGGTAGGCCCCGCCGAGCGGCCACGGCCTCCGGGGACTCCAGTCCCTTCAGGGCGGCCACCGTGGCGTGCACGATGTTGATGGGGTTCGACGAGCCGAGGCTCTTGGAGAGCACGTCGTGGATGCCCGCGCACTCCAGCACGGCACGGACCGGACCACCGGCGATGACGCCCGTACCGGCCGAGGCCGGCTTGAGCAGCACCACACCGGCGGCTTCCTCGCCCGTGACCGGGTGCGGGATCGAGGATCCGATCCGCGGCACCTTGAAGAAGTGCTTCTTGGCCTCCTCGACACCCTTGGCGATCGCCGCGGGCACCTCCTTGGCCTTTCCATAGCCCACACCCACGGTGCCGTCGCCGTCGCCCACGATCACCAGGGCGGTGAAGCTGAAACGACGACCACCCTTCACGACCTTGGCGACGCGGTTGATCGCGACGACCCGCTCGAGGTGCGGGGTCTTCTCGGCGGGCGCGTTTCCGCGACCGCCCTCACGGCGGTTGTCGCGGCGACCACCCTCGTTGCCACCGGACCCGCCGCCACGGCGCTGTTGACCTGGCATCAGCAGCCTTCCTTCTCTCTCGTGACGGGGATTGTCAGAACTCGAGCCCGGCTTCGCGGGCTGCGTCGGCGAGCGAGGCGACCCGCCCCGCGTACCGGTTGCCACCGCGGTCGAACACGACCTTGGAGATTCCGGCCGCCTTGGCACGCTCCGCGAGCAGGGCGCCGACCTTGCCGGCCAGGGCGCGCTTGTCGCCCTCCGTACCGCGCAGCGAGGCGTCCAGGGTCGACGCCGACACCAGGGTGTGCCCCTTGGTGTCGTCCACGACCTGGGCGACCATGTGCCGCAGCGAACGGGTGACCACCAGGCGAGGACGCTCGGCGGTGCCGCTGACGTTCTTGCGGACCCGGAAGTGCCGACGCGCACGCCCGACGGCACGCTTGGCGGCGACGCCGCGGCGGCGCTTGAGCAGCGTGGCGCTCACTTCTTACCTGCCTTTCCAGCCTTGCGTCGGATGATCTCACCCTGGTACTTGACGCCCTTGCCCTTGTAGGGCTCCGGCGGGCGGATCTTCCGGATGTTGGCGGCGATCTCACCGACCTGCTGCTTGTCGATGCCGGCCACGTGGAACAACGTCGGCCGCTCCACCGTGAAGGTGATGCCGTCCGGCGCCTGCACCAGTACCGGGTGCGAGAACCCGAGCGCGAACTCCAGGTCCTTGCCCTTGGCGGTGACCCGGTAACCGGTACCGGCGATCTCCAGGCTCTTACGGTAGCCCTCGGTGACACCGACGATCATGTTGGCGACCAGGGTACGGCTCAGGCCGTGCAGCTCCTTGGCCCTGCGCTCGTCGTTCGGGCGGTTGACACTCAACTGCCCGTCCTCGGCCCGCTCGATGCTGATCGGCTCGGCCAGGGTGTGCGACAGCTCGCCCTTGGGGCCCTTGACCCTGACGGTCTGGCCGTTGATCGTCACGTCGACGCCGGATGGTACCGGGATCGACTTACGTCCAATACGCGACATTTCTACCAGTCTCCCGTTACCAGACGAAGGCGAGGACTTCCCCGCCAACGCTCCGCTTGCGGGCCTGCCGGTCGGTAAGCAGCCCCTGGGACGTCGAAATGATCGCCACGCCCAGCCCACCGAGCACCCGGGGGAGCCCGTCCGACTTGGCGTACACCCGCAGACCGGGCTTGGAGACGCGCTTGATGCCGGCCAGGCTCCGCTCCCGGTTCTGGCCGTACTTCAGCTCGACGACCAGTCGCTTGCCGACGGCACCCTCCTCGGGCTCCTCGACTACCCAGGTGGCGATGTAACCCTCGGACTTGAGGACCTCGGCGATGTTCGCCTTGATCTTCGAGTAGGGCATCGTCACCTGGTCGTGGTACGCCTGGTTGGCGTTACGCAGACGCGTGAGCATGTCTGCGATCGGGTCGGTCATCGTCATGTAACTCGTCAACCTTTCTCGCCGGGGTTCCCGCGGCTCGCACCGACAGGCCTACGGCGAAGAGACAGTCCAGCTGACGCGCGAAGCGCGCCGGGCTATTACCAGGAAGCCTTGGACACACCAGGCAGCTCACCGCGGTGGGCCATCTCCCGGATACACACCCGGCAGAGCCCGAACTTGCGGTAGACCGCCTTGGGACGCCCGCACCGCTGGCAGCGGGTGTACGCGCGAACCGAGAACTTCGGCTTCGCGGCCGCCTTGATGATCAGCGCCTTCTTGGCCATCTCAGTTCTCCTTGAACGGGAAGCCCAGGAACTTGAGCAGCGCCCGGCCCTCATCGTCGGTCGTGGCGGTCGTGACCACCGTGATGTCCATGCCCCGCTGGCGATCGATCTTGTCCTGGTCGATCTCGTGGAACACCGACTGCTCGGTCAGACCGAACGTGTAGTTGCCGTGCCCGTCGAGCTTGCGCCCATCGAGGCCACGGAAGTCGCGGATACGCGGCAGCGCGATCGACAGCAGCCGGTCCAGGAACTCCCACATCCGGTCGCCGCGCAGCGTCACCTTCGCGCCGATCGGCATGCCCTCGCGGAGCTTGAACTGCGCGATGGACTTGGTCGCCCGCCGGATCTGCGGCTTCTGGCCGGTGATGGTGGTCAGATCGCGGACCGCGCCGTCGATGAGCTTGGCGTCGCGAGCAGCCTCGCCGACACCCATGTTCACGACGATCTTGACCAGCCGCGGCGTCTGCATCGGGTTGCCGTACTCGTACTGCTCACGCAGTCGGGCAACGATCTCGTTGCGGTACCGCTCCTTGAGGCGCGGCATCGTCTTGGTTTCGGTAGCCGTGGTCATCACAGGTCCTTACCGGTGCTACGCGCGATGCGGACCTTCTGGCCGTTCTCGTCGATCCGGTAACCGACACGGGTCGGCTTGCCGTCGGAATCCACGACCATCACGTTCGAGACATGGATCGCGGCCTCCTGGGTGACGATGCCACCGGTCTTGGCGCCACGCTGAGTGGTGCTGATGCGAGTGTGCTTCTTGACCCGGTTCACGCCCTCGACGAGGATCTTGTCCTGCCGCGGGTAGGCCACAATGACCTTGCCCTTGGCACCCTTGTCCTTACCGGCGATGACGACGACCGTGTCACCCTTCTTGACCTTCACGGTCACAACACCTCCGGCGCGAGAGAGATGATCTTCATGAACCGCTTGTCCCGCAACTCACGGCCGACCGGGCCGAAGATGCGGGTACCGCGCGGGTCCCCACCGTCCTTGATGATCACGGCGGCGTTCTCGTCGAAGCGGATGTACGAGCCGTCCGGCCGCCGCCGCTCCTTGGCGGTGCGGACGATGACCGCCCTGACAACGTCGCCCTTCTTGACACCGGCGCCCGGGATCGCGTCCTTGACGGTGGCCACGATGACGTCGCCGATGCTCGCGTAGCGCCGACCCGAGCCACCGAGAACCCGGATGCACAGGATCTCCCGGGCACCCGTGTTGTCGGCGACGCGCAGTCGCGACTCCTGCTGAATCACGTCTATCTCCTATGTCTGCCGGTTCTCCGGCCGCCGGGGCGGCCGGAGCCTGGCGGAACCTCGCCCGACCGATCTCGGCCGAGCTCAAGCCTTCGCTACTTGGCCTTCTCGAGGATCTCCACGATCCGCCACCGCTTGGTAGCGGACAGCGGCCGAGTCTCCATGATCAGGACGCGGTCGCCGATACCGGCGGAGTTCTGCTCGTCGTGGACCTTGAGCTTCCTGGTCCGGCGCATGATCTTGCCGTACAGCGCGTGCTTGACCCGGTCCTCGACCTCGACCACGACGGTCTTTTCCATCTTGTCGCTGACCACGAGGCCCTCACGCACCTTGCGGCGGCCCCGCGCGCGCTCCACGCTCGCGGTGGTGTTCTCGCTCATGCTCGAGCTCCCTTACGCTCGCTTCGCTCGATCACGAAGTCACCTCAGTCGGCGCGGCCGAGAGCCCCAGCTCACGCTCACGCATGATCGTGTAGATCCGGGCGATCTCCCGACGGATGACCTGCAGCCGCCGGTTGTTGTCCAGCTGCCCGGTCGCGGCCTGCACGCGGAGATTGAACAGCTCCGCCTTGGCCTCGCGCAGCTTCGTGACGAGCTCCTCCTCGGAGAGTTCACGCAGCTCGGAGGGCTTAACGCCCGCTGCCATCAGGATTCACCCACTTCGCGCGTCACAATGCGGCATTTCAACGGGAGCTTGTGGATCGCGCGACGCATGGCCTCTCGCGCGATCTGCTCGTTGGGAAAGGACATCTCGAAGAGCACCCGTCCCGGCTTGACGTTCGCGACCCACCACTCGGGCGAGCCCTTACCGGAGCCCATCCGGGTTTCCGCCGGCTTCTTGGTGAGGGCCTGGTCCGGGAAAATGGTGATCCAGACCTTGCCGCCACGCTTGATGTGACGGGTCATCGCGATACGCGCCGACTCGATCTGCCGGTTCGTCACGTACGCCGACTCGAGAGCCTGGATCCCGAACTCGCCAAACACCACCCGGTTGCCGCCCTTGGACGCGCCACTGCGGTCCGGGTGGTGCGGCTTGCGGAAGCCCTTCGGGGGCTTGCGCGGCATCAGCATCTGTCAGCCCTCCTGCTGCGTCTCTGCCGGCGACGTGGTGGCCGGAGCGGATACGGCCGAGGCGACAGCACCCGCGTCCACCGGCTCGCCACTCGGCGTCTCAGCCTGCTGCGCGACGGTCGTCGCGGCGGCCCGGCCAGCCTCGGTGCCCCCGGAGGTCGTACCGGACGAACCGGAGCGGCCACGGCGCGGCCGGTCGGGGCGGTCGCCACGCTCCCGGCGCGGGCGCGACGGCGCCTCGGCCGGAGTCTCCCGACCCGGCACCGCGTCACCCTTGTAGATCCAGACCTTCACGCCGATACGGCCGAAGGTGGTACGGGCCTCGAAGAAGCCGTACTCGATGTTGGCCCGCAGCGTGTGCAGCGGAACCCGACCCTCACGGTAGAACTCCGTGCGGCTCATCTCGGCGCCACCGAGGCGGCCCGAGACCTGCACCCGGATGCCCTTGCACATCGGGTTCTTCATCGCCGACTGCATCGCCTTGCGCATGGCCCGACGGAAGCTGACCCGGCTGGAGAGCTGCTCGGCCACGCCCTGGGCAACCAGCTGCGCGTCCGACTCGGGGTTCTTCACCTCGATGATGTTCAGCTGCACCTGCTTGCCGGTGAGCTTCTCCAACTCGCCGCGGATCCGGTCGGCCTCCGCGCCCTTGCGGCCGATGACGATACCCGGCCGCGCGGTGTGGATGTCGACGCGGACCCGGTCGCGGGTGCGCTCGATGTCGACCTTGGAAATGCCGGCGCGCTCCAGGCCCTTGGACATCATCCGGCGGATCTTGACATCCTCGCCGACGTAGTCCTTGTAGAGCTTGTCCGCGAACCAGCGGGACTTCCAGTCGGTCGAGATGCCGAGCCGGAACCCGTGCGGGTGAACCTTCTGACCCATTACTCGGCGCCCTCCGTGTTGCTCTGCGTCTCGGCCGGCGCGCTCTGCTCCGCCGTGGCCGCCTTCTTCGCGGACTTCTTCGGCGCGGCCGGCGCGACCGCCTCGACCGCCACGGTGATGTGGCAGGTGCGCTTGCGGATCCGGTACGCCCGGCCCTGTGCCCGAGGCTGGAACCGCTTCATGGTCGGCCCCTCGTCCACGAACGCCTCGCTGACAAGCAGGGCGTCGGGGTCCAGCCGCTCGTTGTTCTCCGCGTTGGCGATCGCGCTCGCGAGCACCTTGTACACCTGCTCGCTCGCCGCCTGCGGCGCGAACTGCAGCACCGTGAGCGCCTCCTTCGCGGGCAGGCCGCGGACGAGGTTGACCACCCGGCGCGCCTTCATCGGCGAGATGCGCACGTGTCGCGCAATCGCCCGCGCGCCCGGAAGCACCGGAGCGTCGCCCTTTCCTGGCATCGCTGTAACCCCTTGATCCTCTATCCGTATGCCCGCGGCGTCAGCGCCGGCGGCTCTTCCGGTCGTCCTTATCGTGACCCTTGAACGTGCGGGTCAGCGCGAACTCGCCGAGCTTGTGCCCGACCATCGACTCGGTCACGAACACCGGCACGTGCTTGCGTCCGTCGTGTACGGCGATCGTGTGCCCGAGCATGTCCGGGATGATCGTCGAGCGCCGCGACCAGGTCTTGATGACGTTCTTGGAGCCCTTCTCGTTCTGCGTCTCCACCTTCTTGAGCAGGTGGTCGTCGATGAACGGGCCCTTCTTCAGGCTGCGAGGCATGTCTTATCTCCCTCAGCCGCGCTTACGCGTGGCGTAGCGACGGCGGACGATCAGCCGGTCACTCGGCTGGCCCTTACGACGGGTACGGCCCTCGGGCTTACCCTGCGGGTTCACCGGGTGGCGACCACCGGAGGTCTTGCCCTCACCACCACCGTGCGGGTGGTCGACCGGGTTCATGGCGACGCCACGAACGGTCGGGCGCTTGCCCTTCCAGCGCATCCGGCCGGCCTTGCCCCAGTTGATGTTTGACTGGTCGGCGTTGCCGATCTCGCCGACGCTGGCGCGGCAGCGCACGTCGACCCGCCGGATCTCACCCGACGGCATACGGAGGGTCGCGTACGCGCCCTCCCGGCCGAGCAGTTGGATGCCGACGCCGGCCGAGCGGGCCAGCTTGGCGCCGCCACCCGGACGCAGCTCCACGTTGTGGATCGTGGTACCGACCGGGATGTTACGCAGCGGCAGGTTGTTGCCCGGCTTGATGTCGGCGCTCGGACCCGACTCGACGGTGTCGCCCTGCTTCAGGTCCTTCGGCGCGACGATGTAGCGCTTCTCGCCGTCGGCGTAGTGCAGCAGCGCGATCCGCGCGGTGCGGTTCGGGTCGTACTCGATGTGCGCGACCTTGGCCGGCACACCGTCCTTGTCGACCCGCTTGAAGTCGATCAACCGGTACTGGCGCTTGTGGCCGCCACCCTGGTGACGAACGGTGATCCGGCCGTGGACGTTCCGCCCGCCCTTCTTCGGCAGCGGAACCAGCAGCGACTTCTCGGGCGTCGATCGGGTGATCTCGGCGAAGTCGGCGACGCTGGAGCCACGCCGGCCCGGCGTCGTCGGCTTGTACTTACGGATAGCCATTGTCTACACCCCTCAGCTGACCGGGCCGCCGAAGGCGTCGATACGGTCGCCCTCAGCCAGCTTGACCATCGCCCGCTTGGTGTCCTTGCGCTTACCGAACCCGGTACGGGTCCGCTTGCGCTTGCCCTCACGGTTGAGCGTGTTGACCGTCAGGACGCGGACGTTGAAGATCTGCTCGATAGCGATCTTGATCGCGGTCTTGTTCGCGTCCGGGTGCACCAGGAAGGTGTACCAGTTGCGGTTCAGCTCGCTGTAGCTCTTCTCCGAGACGACCGGCGCGACGATGATGTCGCGTGGATCGGCGATCGTGCTCACTTGCCACCCTCCTCGGTGGTCTCGGCGGGCTCAGCCGCCCCGCCGACTGCCGTCGGCAGCCCCAGGAACTCGTCCAGGGCCTCCTTCGTGAAGACCACGTCGTCGGCCACCAACACGTCATACGTGTTCAGCTGGCCGGACTCGATCAGGTGCACCCGCGGCTCGTTGCGCAGCGACACCCAGTTCAGCTCGTCGGTGCTGCTCAGCACGACCAGGACCCGCTTGGCCGTGGACAGCTTGGCGAGGGTGGCGATCGCGGCCTTCGTCGAGGGCTTCTCACCCGAGACGAACGCCTCGATGACGTGCACCTGGCCGGCGCGGGCCCGGTCCGACAGGGCGCCACGCAGCGCGGCGGCCTTCATCTTCTTCGGAGTGCGCTGACTGTAGTCGCGCGGCACCGGGCCGTGCACCACGCCACCGCCGGCGAACTGCGGTGCGCGGATCGAGCCCTGCCGGGCGCGACCGGTGCCCTTCTGCTTGTACGGCTTCTTGCCGCCGCCGGCGACCTCGCCTCGCGTCTTGGTCTTGTGGGTGCCCTGCCGAGCAGCCGCGAGCTGCGCCACGACGACCTGGTGCATCAGCGCTATGTTGGCCTGCGCGTCGAAGATGTCGGCGGGCAGCTCGACCGATCCGGTCTTGGTGCCCTCGGAGTTCAGGACGTCAACGGTGGTCACTTGGCCACACCGCCCTTCTTCGCCTTGGTCTTGGCCGCGGTACGGACCAGGACCAGCGCGCCCTTGGGGCCGGGAATGGCGCCACGGACGAGCAGGAGGTTGTTCTCGGTGTCGACCGCCTGGACGGTCAGGTTCTGCACGGTGTAGCGCACGCCGCCCATCCGGCCGGCCATCCGGGTGCCCTTGAAGACGCGACCCGGGGTGGCGCAAGCCCCGATGGAGCCCGGCGACCGGTGCTTGCGCTCGACGCCGTGGCTGGCGCGCAGACCGTGGAAGCCGTGCCGCTTCATCGGGCCGGCGTAGCCCTTGCCCTTGGTCTTGCCGGTGACGTCGATCGAGACGCCGACCGGAAACTCCTCGACCGTGACCTCCTGGCCGAGCGAGTAGTCCGCGGCGTCGATGGTGCGCAGCTCGACGATGTGCCGGCGCGGCGCCACGTCCGCCTTGGCATAGTGCCCGCGCAGCGGATTCTTGGCCTTACGCGGGTCGATCGTCCCGTACGCCAACTGGACCGCGGAGTAGCCGTCCCTGCCGGCGTCACGAACCTGGGTGATGACGCACGGGCCGGCCTGAACCACAGTCACCGGGACAACGCGGTTGTTGTCCCAGACCTGGGTCATGCCGAGCTTCGCGCCCAGGATCCCCTTAACTTGCCTGTCCATGTGTCCGGTCCCTACAGCTTGATCTCGATGTCGACGCCAGCCGGCAGGTCGAGGCGCATGAGCGAGTCGACCGTCTTCGGAGTCGGGTCGATGATGTCGATCAGCCGCTTGTGCGTACGCATCTCAAAGTGCTCGCGCGAGTCCTTGTACTTGTGCGGCGAGCGGATGACGCAGAAACGGTTGATCTCCGTGGGCAGCGGCACCGGGCCCGCGACCTGCGCCCCGGTGCGCGTCACCGTCTCGACGATCTTCCGAGCCGAGGAGTCGACGACCTCGTGGTCATAGGCCTTGAGCCGGATGCGGATCTTCTGTCCCGCCATGGTGGCTTCTGTTCCTTCTCTCGATGCCGCTGTGTTGCGGGTGCCTGTACCGGCTGGCACAGACCCTCTTCGCCCACCCCCGCGGTCGGGCGTGTCGCGCCCTGTGGCCAGGCTCCGCCCCGGAGCTCCGGAGCGATCATGACCTTGGTGGGTCCGGGCGCCGATCGCATTGACGCGATCTGAACGCCGCGCGAGGGTGGTTGACGGACGGGCCGCCAACCACCCTACGCCCGACTGTCCTGTCCACCCGGAGGTTCGGCGTTAGCCGAACGCGGGCAGCGAACTGTCGTTACGCAACCTGACTAGTATGCCGCACGACCGGCGGCGGGTCTAATCGGGGTTACCCAGCTCACGCAATGATCTTTGTGACGCGACCAGCGCCGACCGTACGGCCACCCTCCCGGATCGCGAACTTGAGGTTGTCCTCCATCGCGATGGGCTGGATCAGCTTCACGGTCATCGTGGTGTTGTCGCCCGGCATGACCATCTCGGTGCCCTCGGGAAGGGTGACGACACCGGTGACGTCCGTGGTCCGGAAGTAGAACTGCGGACGGTAGTTCTGGAAGAACGGCGTGTGCCGGCCGCCCTCCTCCTTGGAGAGGATGTAGACGGTCGCCTCGAACTCGGTGTGCGGCGTGCTGGTGCCCGGCTTGACCACCACCATGCCGCGCTCGACGTCCTCGCGCTTGATGCCACGCAGCAGCAGACCGACGTTCTCACCCGCGCGGGCCTCGTCGAGCAGCTTGCGAAACATCTCGATGCCGGTGCAGACCGTCTTCTGCGACTTCTCGCGGATGCCGACGAGCTCCACCTCCTCGTTCGGCTTGAGGATGCCGCGCTCGGCGCGACCGGTGACGACCGTGCCACGACCGGTGATCGTGAAGACGTCCTCGATCGGCATCAGGAACGGCCGCTCGGTCTCGCGCTCCGGCTGCGGAATCGCGGTGTCCACCGCGTTCATCAGCTCCATGAGCTTGTCGGTCCACTCCTGCTCACCCTCGAGCGCCTTGAGTGCCGAGACACGCACGACCGGCAGGTCGTCGCCCGGGTACTCCTGCGCCGAGAGCAGCTCACGAACCTCGAGCTCGACGAGCTCCAGCAACTCCTCGTCGTCGACCATGTCGCTCTTGTTCAGCGCCACCACGATGTACGGCACGCCGACCTGGCGGGCCAGCAGCACGTGCTCGCGGGTCTGCGGCATCGGACCGTCGGTCGCCGCGACCACCAGGATCGCACCATCCATCTGGGCGGCACCGGTGATCATGTTCTTGATGTAGTCGGCGTGACCGGGGCAGTCGACGTGCGCGTAGTGCCGCGCCTCGGTCTGGTACTCGACGTGTGCGATCGAGATCGTGATGCCGCGCGCCTTCTCCTCCGGCGCCTTGTCGATCTCGTCGAACGGCATGTACGGGTTGACGTCCGGATACCGGTCGTGCAGGACCTTGGTGATGGCCGCCGTCAGCGTCGTCTTACCGTGGTCGATGTGACCAATGGTGCCGATGTTGACGTGCGGCTTAGTCCGCTCGAACTTCGCCTTCGCCACTGGTGTCCTCCTGTGGACTTCTTGGTTCGTTCGCCCCGGCGCGCCAGGTCGGCGCTTAGGACTCTGTCGACAGCCTTTCCGGCCTGACGGCCGGAGAGCTTTTGTGGGTTCTGCGGCGATGAAGCCTACAGGCCCGGAATTCATACAATCCGACCGAGGTGGTCGCGGTCGGGGAATTCCTCCCGCGACCTCCGTCGGATCAAATCAGGTGAACGTCACTCACCCGTCGCCTTGGCGATGATCTCCTTCGCGACGCTCTGCGGAACCTCGGCGTAGGAGTCGAACTGCATGCTGTAGCTAGCCCGGCCCTGGGTCTTCGACCGCAGGTCGCCGACGTAGCCGAACATCTCCGACAGCGGCACCAGAGCCCGAACGACGCGGGCGCCGCTGCGCTCCTCCATCGCCTGGATGATGCCGCGACGGGAGTTGAGGTCGCCGATGACGTCACCCATGTTCTCCTCGGGAGTGGTGACCTCAACAGCCATCATCGGCTCGAGCAACGCAGGATCCGCCTTGCGGGCCGCCTCCTTCATCACCATCGAGCCAGCGATCTTGAATGCCATCTCGGACGAGTCGACCTCGTGGTACTGCCCGTCCAACAGCGTCAGCTTGACACCCACCAGCGGGAAGCCGGCGAGAATGCCGTACTGCATGGCGTCCTGGGCGCCCGCGTCCACCGACGGGATGAACTCCCGGGGGATGCGGCCACCGGTGACGGCGTTCGCGAACTCGTAGGTCGGCGAGTCGTTGCCCATCGGCAGCGGCTCCAGGCTGATGATCACCCGGGCGTACTGGCCGGAACCACCGGTCTGCTTCTTGTGCGTGTACTCGACCTTCTCGACCTTGCGGCGGATGGTCTCCCGGTACGCCACCTGCGGCTTACCGATGTTCGCCTCGACGTTGAACTCCCGGCGCATCCGGTCCACCAGGATGTCCAGGTGCAGCTCGCCCATGCCGGAGATGACCGTCTGCCCGGTCTGGTCGTCCAGCTTGACGCGGAAAGTCGGGTCCTCCTCGGCCAGCCGCTGGATGGCGGTGCTGAGCTTTTCCTGGTCGGCCTTGGTCTTCGGCTCGATGGCAACCTCGATAACCGGCTCCGGGAAGGTCATCGACTCCAGGATCACCGGTTTCGCCGGGTCGCAGAGCGTGTCGCCGGTGGTCGTCTGCTTGAGGCCCTGCACCGCGATGATGTCGCCAGCCTTGGCGGAGCCACGCTCCTCCCGCTTGTTGGCGTGCATCTGGTAGATCTTGCCGACCCGCTCCTTGCGGTCCTTGGTGGAGTTGACCACCTGGGTGCCAGTCTCGACCACGCCGGAGTAGACCCGCACGTAGGTGAGCTTGCCGAGGTGCTTGTCGGTTTGGATCTTGAAAGCCAAGCCGGAGAACGGCTCCGAGGTGGACGGCTGCCGCTGCAACGGCGTCTCGCCGTCCGTCGCCGTACCCTCAATCGCCGGAATGTCCAGCGGCGACGGCAGAAAGTCGATGACAGCGTCGAGCATGGGCTGCACGCCCTTGTTCTTGAACGCCGAGCCGCAGAGCACCGGATTGGCCCTGCTGGCGATGGTGGCCCGCCGGATGGCGGCCTTGAGCTCCTCGGCGGGGATCTCCTCGCCCTCCAGGTACTTCTCCATGACCGAGTCGTCGACGTCAGCCAGGGTCTCCATCAGCTTCTCGCGCCACTCGGCCGCGGAGTCGACCAGGTCGGCCGGGATCTCCTCGATCGCGTAGTCGTCACCCTTCTGGGTCTCCCCGCGCCAGGTGAGTGCGCGCATGCCGATCAGGTCGACGACGCCGATGTGGTCACCCTCGAGCCCGATCGGGATCTGGAGCACCAGCGGGGTGGCGTTCAGCCGGTCGATCATCATCTGCACGCAGCGGAAGAAGTCGGCACCGGTGCGGTCCAACTTGTTGACGAAGCACATCCGGGGCACGTCGTACTTGTCCGCCTGCCGCCAGACGTTCTCCGTCTGCGGCTCGACACCGGCCACGCCGTCGTACACCGCGACCGCACCGTCCAGCACCCGCAGCGACCGCTCCACCTCGACCGTGAAGTCGACGTGGCCGGGCGTGTCGATGATCTGGATCGTGTGGCCCTTCCACTCGCACTTCGTGGCGGCGGAAGTGATGGTGATACCGCGCTCCTGCTCCTGCTCCATCCAGTCCATGACGGCAGCGCCCTCGTGGACTTCACCGATCTTGTACGTGATGCCGGTGTAGAACAGGATTCGCTCGGTGGTAGTGGTCTTACCGGCATCGATGTGCGCCATGATGCCGATATTGCGTACGTTGGCGAGCGCGTCTGCGGCGGCCACTTCAATCCCTACTTATCGTCGTCCCGACACAACTGGTGGCGGTTCCGGTGCCCATGGACACCGGAACCAGGGTGTTACCAGCGGTAGTGCGCGAAGGCCTTGTTGGACTCGGCCATCTTGTGGGTGTCCTCGCGCCGCTTCACGGCGGCACCAAGGCCGTTACTCGCGTCGAGCAACTCGTTCATCAGCCGCTCAACCATGGTCTTTTCGCGGCGGGCCTTCGAGTACGTCACCAGCCAGCGCAGACCGAGCGTGGTCGCGCGGGCCGGCCGAACCTCGACCGGCACCTGGTAGGTGGCGCCACCAACCCGGCGGCTGCGCACCTCAAGCGTCGGCTTGACGTTGTCCATCGCGCGCTTGAGGGTGACGACCGGATCGGTGCCCGACTTCTCCCGGCAGCCCTCCAGGGCCGCGTACACGATACGCTCGGCGAGCTGACGCTTGCCGCGCATCAGGATCTTGTTCACCAACTGGGTGACCATCGGCGAGTTGTACACCGGATCAGCGACCAGTGGCTTCCGCGGTGCGGGTCCCTTACGCGGCATCTCAGCTCTTCTCCTTCTTGGCGCCGTACCGGCTGCGCGCCTGCTTGCGGTTGCGGACACCCTGGGTGTCCAGCGAGCCGCGAACAATCTTGTACCGCACGCCGGGGAGGTCCTTCACCCGGCCGCCACGGACGAGCACGATCGAGTGCTCCTGCAGGTTGTGGCCGACGCCGGGGATGTAGGCCGTGACTTCGATCTGGCTACTGAGCTTGACCCGGGCGACCTTGCGCAACGCCGAGTTCGGCTTCTTCGGGGTCGTGGTGTACACGCGGGTGCAGACGCCACGCCGCTGCGGGGAGCCCTTGAGCGCCGGAGTCTTGGTCTTGGTGGTCTTCGCCTGGCGGCCCTTTCGGACCAGCTGCTGAATGGTGGGCACCGGGTTTTTCCGCTCCCTTCGGCCGCTTGTCGCGGCCGCGCCGTCTGCCGTAACCGATCTCATGACCGGCTCTCCTACATTCCGGCCAGGGCCACCTCGCGGAGGTCCCGGCACCCGCGGTCGGGCGTGTCGCCCAACTCACGGCCCCGGCTCCGGCGCTTGCACGCTGGTCCGGGATTGTCACCGGCACACGGATCGCCGTAGGCCGGATCTTCTGATCGTGGCACCGGTGGATATCGGATCGCCGCATCCAGTGCACGCACGAGTTGCCCGGGCAGGCCCGGGCACAAGGGGAAAGAGTACCTACCACAGCCGTGCAGGTCAAAACGGGAGACCCGCCGGCCTGCACGTCGCTCGCCGACTGGACCCGTCGCACCGTCCGCCCGTGATGGGCACCTACGGACACAAGTGTACCGGCTCCACCGGGTACCGGCCCGAGCGCCCCCAACCAGGCAGGGAGTTGGCCTTCCTGGTCACGCCCGGTGCGGATCGGGTCGGGTCAGGTTGGGTCAGGTGAACGCCAGCACCAGGGCGAGCCCGAGCCCGAGCAGGCAGAGCAGCAGGCTTGCCCCGCCGCAGCTGACGCCGGCGATGGCCAGACCCCGACCGGTGAATCGGACCGCAGGCGGAGCCGCCGGCCGCCGGATCTGCCGCAGACCGAGCAGACCGGTCACGACGGCACCCCCCCCGGTCAGGCTGCCCAGCACGGCGAAGGCACCTGCGGCCCAGGCACCGTTCGCCCCTCCCCCGACCGCGCCGATGCAGATCACCAGCACCGACACCAGGATCGAGGTGATCCCGGCCGCCAGCGCACCGACCGCGAGACCCGAGGTGACCGGGGCCACATCGAGGTGTACCACCGCGAACGGGGTTCCGGGCACCGGCTCGACCCGCCTCGGCGGTCGATGGCGGTGCTGCGACGGCGCAGGCGGCGGCCCGGGCAGCGGCGGAGCCCAGCCAGGACCGCCCGAATGCCAGCCCGGCACCGGTGGGCCGCCGGCAGCCGCCGGGCCGAAGACCGGAGGCCAGGGCGGCGCGGCCGGCTGCGGTGCGCCGAGGCCCGGCCCGGAAGCGGGCGGACCAGGAGTCGGGCCGAAGATCGGCGAGCCGGCCGGCGGCACCCAGGGTGGCGAGCCAGGTGGCGGTTCGACCGCCGGCTCGGATCCGGGCCGGGCCCACTCGCTCGGGACGGTCACGTCGGCGTCCGGGCGGCCGGCGGTGGGCTCGGCGAACTCGCCGCCCTCGGTGCGCGCCGGTTCCGTCACGAAATTCTCCTCATCTCCCCAGCGTCCACCGCCGCGCGACGGACATCGGTCAGGCTACCGTCGCGGGTCCGCCGCGCGGCGACGGGCGCGGAGCGGACGGCGCACACGGTCAGTCGATGTTAGGGGCGAAATCCTGCCCATACGGCACCTCGGCGAGCCGGACCACACCGATCACCAGCAGCGCCACCAGACTGACCGCGACCAGTGCCAGGCCCGTGCAGGCAAGCCGCTCACCGCGACGCAGCCAGACCGCGCCGGTCAGGAAACCCCCCGAGGCGTACGCCTCCCGGCGGGCCTGCCGGGCCAGTTGCAGAGCCACCACCGCCGGCACCACACCGCCGAACAGCAACCCCGTCATCGCCGCCATCAGGCCCAGGGCGAAGACCGCCCGGGCCTTGGTCGCCCGGACCGGGTCCGGGTCGAGTGGGTGACGCGGCGCCGACGCGGCGGGCGCCGATCCGGGTGCGATCGTCATGACCACATGATGCCCCTGCGAGGAGCCCGACACGCCGTACCCCCGGAGCAACCCTACCGGCCACCGCCGAGACCTCCGCCGCCGGACGGCCATCCCCGGACACGAGGAGGCCCCCGACAACCGCCGGGGGCCTCCTCGTCACTGCGCGATCTAGCGGTACGACCCGAAGTCAAAGTCGTCCAGCGGAACTGCCTGGCCACTGGCCGGTCCGAAGCCGTAGTCGGTCTCCGGGTAGCCGGTCATCGAGTAGACCTTGGCCTTCGCCTCCTCGGTCGGCTCGACCCGGACGTTGCGGTACTTGCTGATGCCGGTACCGGCCGGGATGAGCTTACCGATGATCACGTTCTCCTTGAGACCGATCAGCGAGTCGCTGCGGGCGTGGATCGCCGCATCGGTCAGCACCCGAGTGGTCTCCTGGAAGGAGGCCGCCGAGAGCCAGGAGTCGGTGGCCAACGACGCCTTCGTGATACCCATGAGCACCGGCCGGCCCGCAGCCGGCTCGCCGCCCTCGGAGACGAGCCGGCGGTTCTCCGACTCGAACAGCGCCCGATCGACCAGCACACCCGGCAGGAACTCGGTGGAGCCGGAGTCGATGACCGTCACCCGCTTGAGCATCTGCCGAATGATGATCTCGATGTGCTTGTCGTGGATGAGTACACCCTGCGAGCGGTAAACCTCCTGGACCTCCTGGGTCAGGTGGACCTGGACCGCCCGTGGGCCGAGGATGCGGAGCAGCTCGTGCGGGTCGATGGTGCCCTCGGTAAGCTTCTCGCCGACCTCGACATGGTCGCCGTCGTGCGCCCGCAGCCGGACCCGCTTGGAGATCTTGTCGTACACGATCTCGTCGCTGCCATCGTCCGGGATGACCACGATCTTGCGCGACCGCTCGCCGTCCTCGATCCGGATCCGGCCGGGAGTGTCCGCGATCGGCGCCTTGCCCTTCGGGATCCGGGCCTCGAAGATCTCCTGGACCCGCGGCAGACCCTGGGTGATGTCCTCACCGGCGACGCCACCGGTGTGGAAGGTACGCATCGTCAACTGCGTGCCCGGCTCACCGATCGACTGTGCCGCGATGATGCCGACCGCCTCGCCGATGTCCACCGTCTTGCCGGTCGGCAGCGAGCGGCCGTAACAGGCCCCGCAGACGCCCAGCTTCGACTCGCAGGTGAGCACGCTGCGGACCCGCACCGTCTCGACACCCGCCGCCACGATCCGGTCGACCAGGATCGAGTTGAGGTCCTGACCCCGCTCCGCCACCACGGTGCCGTCCGGCGCCTTGATGTCGTCAGCCAGCGTACGAGCGTGCGCGCCGGTCTCGGCGTGCTCGTGCACGACCAGCTTCCCGTCGGGCTGCTCGCCGACCTGCATCGGGATGGCCCGGTCAGTGCCGCAGTCCTCCTCGCGGATGATGACGTCCTGCGACACGTCGACCAGACGCCGGGTCAGATAACCCGAGTCGGCGGTACGCAGGGCGGTGTCCGCGAGACCCTTTCGGGCACCGTGCGTGGAGATGAAGTACTCCAACACGGACAGACCCTCGCGGTAGCTCGACTTGATCGGCCGCGGGATGATCTCGCCCTTGGGGTTGGCCACCAGGCCACGGATGGCCGCGATCTGGCGTAGCTGAAGCAGGTTACCGCGGGCACCCGAGTGGATCATCTTCCACAGCGGGTTCTCCTGCGGCAGCGAGTTCTCCAGGTTCTTGGCGACCTCGTTGGTCGCCTTCGTCCAGATCTCGATCAGCTCGCCGCGGCGCTCCTCGCCGGTCATCAGACCACGCTGGTACTGCTTGTCGATCTGGTCGGCTTCCTTCTCGTACCGCTGCAGGATCTCCTGCTTGCTCGGCGGGGTGACCACGTCCTCCATGCCGATGGTCACACCGGACCAGGTGGCCCAGTGGAAACCGGCCTCCTTGAGCCCGTCCAGAGTGGCTGCCAACTCCACCTTGGGGTAGCGCTCGGCGAGGTCGTTGACGATCTGCGAGAGCTGACCCTTGCGGATCTCGTAGTTGACGAAGCGGTAGCCCTGCGGCATCGTCTCGTTGAACAGGACCCGGCCGAGGGTGGTCTCCACGGTCAGTGGTTCGTCCACGGTCCAGCCCTCGGGCGCGGTCCAGGGCACGCTGCCGGGGCCGTTGTCGACCTCGACGACGCCCCGCAACCGGACCTTGACCATGGACTGCAGGTTCAACTCGCCGTTGTCGTACGCCATCCGCGCCTCGGCGTCCGAGCTGAACGCCCGCCCTTCGCCGCGCTTACCGGGCATGAGGTGGGTGAGGTGGTAGAGCCCGATGATCATGTCCTGGGTGGGCATGGTGACGGGCTTGCCGTCAGCGGGCTTGAGGATGTTGTTCGACGACAGCATCAGGATCCGCGCCTCGGCCTGGGCCTCGGCGGACAGCGGCACGTGGACCGCCATCTGGTCACCGTCGAAGTCGGCGTTGAAGGCCGTGCAGACCAGCGGGTGGATCTGAATCGCCTTGCCCTCGACCAACTGCGGCTCAAACGCCTGGATACCCAGACGGTGCAGGGTCGGCGCCCGGTTGAGCAGCACCGGGTGTTCGCCGATGACCTCTTCCAGCACGTCCCACACGACCGGACGCTGCCGCTCCACCATCCGCTTGGCGGACTTGATGTTCTGCGCGTGGTTGAGGTCGACCAGCCGCTTCATCACGAACGGCTTGAACAGCTCCAGCGCCATCTGCTTGGGCAGGCCACACTGGTGCAGCTTGAGCTGCGGGCCGACCACGATGACCGAACGGCCGGAGTAGTCGACGCGCTTGCCCAGCAGGTTCTGGCGGAACCGGCCCTGCTTGCCCTTGAGCATGTCGGACAGCGACTTCAGCGGGCGGTTACCCGGGCCGGTGACCGGCCGGCCGCGACGGCCGTTGTCGAACAGCGCGTCGACGGCCTCCTGCAGCATCCGCTTCTCGTTGTTGACGATGATCTCGGGCGCGCCGAGGTCGATCAGCCGCTTGAGCCGGTTGTTCCGGTTGATCACCCGACGGTACAGGTCGTTCAGATCGCTGGTCGCGAAGCGACCACCGTCGAGCTGCACCATCGGGCGCAGGTCCGGCGGGATGACCGGCACACAGTCCAGCACCATGCCGAGCGGCGAGTTGCGGGTGTTCTGGAATGCCGCCACGACCTTCAGCCGCTTGAGCGCCCGGATCTTCCGCTGACCCTTGCCGGTACGGATGGTCTCGCGCAGGCTCTCGGCCTCGGCCTCGAGGTCCATGTTCTGCACCAGGGCCTTGATCGCCTCGGCGCCCATCCCACCGGTGAAGTACTCGCCGAACCGGTCGCGCAGCTCCCGATAGAGCAGCTCGTCAGTGACCAGTTGCTTCGAATCCAGCTTGCGGAAGGTGTCCAGCACCTCGTCCAGGCGGTCGATCTCGCGCTGGGCCCGGTCGCGGATCTGGCGCATCTCGCGCTCTCCGCCCTCCTTGACCTTGCGCCGGACGTCCGCCTTCGCGCCCTCGGCCTCCAGCTCGGCCAGATCGGTCTCGAGCTTGGCGGCCCGCTTCTCGATCTCCGAGTCCCGGCTGTTCTCCGACTGCCGCTTCTCGGCCAGGATCTCGTTCTCGATCGTCGAGAGGTCACGGTGACGCGCCTCGGCGTCCACGCTCGTCACGACGTACGAGGCGAAGTAAATGATCTTTTCGAGGTCCTTCGGGGCGAGGTCCAGCAGGTAACCCAGCCGGCTCGGAACGCCCTTGAAGTACCAGATGTGGGTCACCGGGGCAGCGAGTTCGATGTGGCCCATCCGTTCACGGCGGACCTTCGAGCGGGTCACCTCGACGCCGCAGCGCTCGCAGATGATGCCCTTGAACCGGACCCGCTTGTACTTACCGCAGTAGCACTCCCAGTCCCGCTGCGGACCGAAGATCTTCTCGCAGAAGAGTCCGTCCTTCTCCGGCTTGAGGGTACGGTAGTTGATCGTCTCGGGCTTCTTGACCTCGCCGTGCGACCACTGACGGATGTCGTCGGCGGTCGCCAGCCCAATTCGCAACTCGTCGAAAAAGTTGACGTCGAGCACGTTCAATTCCCTCACACGTCGCTTGTTGCGCTACAGCTGACCGGGTCCAGGTGGGGGGCGGGGAGACCCACACGAGTCGCCCCGCCACCACACCCAACGTCACACTTCCTCGACCGAGCTCGGCTCGCGCCGGGACAGGTCGATGCCCAGCTCCTCCGCGGCCCGGAACACCTCGTCGTCGGTCTCGCGCATCTCCAGGGCCACACCGTCGCTGGAAAGCACCTCCACGTTGAGGCACAGCGACTGCAACTCCTTGAGCAGCACCTTGAACGACTCGGGGATGCCCGGCTCCGGAATGTTCTCGCCCTTGACGATGGCCTCGTAGACCTTCACCCGGCCGAGCACGTCATCGGACTTGATCGTGAGCAGCTCCTGTAGGGCGTACGCAGCACCGTATGCCTGCATCGCCCAGCACTCCATCTCACCGAAGCGCTGGCCACCGAACTGCGCCTTACCACCCAGCGGCTGCTGCGTGATCATCGAGTACGGGCCGGTCGACCGGGCGTGAATCTTGTCGTCGACCAGGTGGTTCAGCTTCAGGATGTAGATGTAGCCGACCGCGATCGGGTCGGGCAGCGGTTCGCCGGAGCGCCCGTCGAACAGCTGTGCCTTCCCGGACGAGCCGATCAGCTGCTTGCCGTCCCGGTTGGACAGGGTCGACGCGAGCAGACCGGAGATCTCTTCCTCGCGGGCACCGTCGAAGACCGGAGTGGCCACGTTGGTGTCCGGTTCGGCCTCATCGGCCCCGATGCTCTGGAGCTGACGTTGCCAGTCCGCGTCGTCGCCGTTGACCTTCCAGCCAGTCTTCGCCACCCAGCCCAGGTGGGTCTCCAACACCTGGCCGATGTTCATCCGGCCCGGCACACCGAGCGGGTTGAGCACGATGTCGACCGGAGTGCCGTCCTCCAGGAACGGCATGTCCTCGATCGGCAGGATCTTGGAGATGACACCCTTGTTGCCGTGCCGGCCGGCGAGCTTGTCGCCGTCCTGGATCTTCCGCTTCTGGGCGACGTAGACACGGACCAGCTCGTTGACGCCCGGCGGCAGTTCGTCGCCGTCCTCGCGGGAGAAGGTACGCACGCCGATGACCGTGCCGGTCTCACCGTGCGGCACCTTCAGCGAGGTGTCCCGAACCTCACGCGCCTTCTCGCCGAAGATCGCCCGGAGCAGTCGCTCCTCCGGAGTCAGCTCGGTCTCGCCCTTCGGAGTGACCTTGCCGACCAGGATGTCGCCGGGAACCACCTCGGCACCGATCCGGATGATGCCGCGCTCGTCGAGGTCGGCGAGCATCTCCTCGCTGACATTCGGGATGTCGCGGGTGATCTCCTCCGGGCCGAGCTTGGTGTCCCGCGCGTCGACCTCGTGCTCCTCGATGTGGATCGAGGTGAGCACGTCCTGCTGTACGAGACGCTGCGACAGGATGATCGCGTCCTCGTAGTTGTGCCCCTCCCACGTCATGAACGCCACGAGCAGGTTGCGCCCGAGCGCCATCTCGCCCTCGTCGGTGCACGGACCGTCGGCGATGACCTGGCCGGCCTCGACGCGGTCGCCCTCGAAGACAACCGGCTTCTGGTTGACGCAGGAGCCGGCGTTGGAGCGGCGGAACTTGTGCAGCAGATACGTCCGGCGGTGACCGTCGTCCTGGTGCACGGTGATGTAGTCGGCGCAGAGGTCCTCGACCAGGCCACCGGCCTCGGCGACGACCACGTCGCCGGCGTCGACGGCGGCGCGGTACTCCATCCCCGTGCCCACGAGTGGCGACTCGGCCTTGACCAGCGGCACCGCCTGGCGCTGCATGTTCGCGCCCATCAGGGCCCGGTTGGCGTCGTCGTGCTCGAGGAACGGGATCATCGCGGTCGCGACCGAGGTCATCTGCCGCGGCGACACGTCCATGTAGTCCACGGCGCCCGGCGCGACATCCTCGGTCTCGCCGCCCTTGCGGCGGACCAGGACGCGACCCTCGGCAAACGTGCCGTCGGCCTTCAGCGGCGCGTTTGCCTGCGCCTTGACGAACCGGTCCTCCTCGTCCGCGGTCAGGTAGTCGATCTGGTCGGTGACCCGACCCTCGATGACCTTCCGGTACGGCGTCTCGATGAAGCCGAACGGGTTGACCCGGGCGAAGGTGGACAGTGCGCCGATCAGACCGATGTTCGGGCCTTCCGGCGTCTCGATCGGGCACATCCGGCCGTAGTGGGACGGGTGCACGTCGCGGACCTCGAAGCCGGCCCGCTCGCGGGACAGACCACCCGGGCCGAGCGCGCTCAGCCGGCGCCGGTGGGTCAGGCCCGCCAGTGGGTTGGTCTGGTCCATGAACTGCGAGAGCTGCGAGGTGCCGAAGAACTCCCGGATCGCGGCCACGACCGGACGGATGTTGATCAGGGTCTGCGGCGTGATCGCCTCGACGTCCTGGGTGGTCATCCGCTCGCGGACGACCCGCTCCATCCGGGACAGGCCAACCCGAACCTGGTTCTGAATCAGTTCGCCGACGGTACGCAGCCGCCGGTTGCCGAAGTGGTCGATGTCGTCTGCCTCGTAGCCGTCCTCACCGGCGTGCAGCCGGCAGAGGTACTCCACGGTGGCGACGATGTCGTCCTCGGTCAGCGTGCCGGTGGTGATCGGCACGGCGACTTCGAGCTTCTTGTTGAACTTGTACCGCCCGACCTTCGCTACGTCGTACCGCTTCGGGTTGAAGAAGAGGTTGTCGAGCAGGGTCTGGGCGTTCTCACGGGTCGGCGGCTCGCCAGGGCGCAGCTTGCGGTAGATGTCTAGCAGCGCCTCGTCCTGGCCGGCGATGTGGTCCTTCTCGAGCGTGGTCATCATCAGCTCGGACCAGCCGAACTTCTCACGGATCTGCTCGGCCGACCAACCGACGGCCTTGAGCAGCACCGTGACGGCCTGCCGGCGTTTGCGGTCGATGCGGACACCGACCGTGTCGCGCTTGTCGATGTCAAACTCGAGCCAGGCACCCCGGCTCGGGATGACCTTGACGCTGGAGAGGTCACGGTCGGAGGTCTTGTCTGGCTGCTTGTCGAAGTAGACGCCCGGCGAACGGACGAGCTGACTGACCACCACCCGCTCGGTGCCGTTGATGATGAAGGTGCCCTTCGGCGTCATCATCGGGAAGTCACCCATGAACACCGTCTGGCTCTTGATCTCGCCAGTGGTGTTGTTGGTGAACTCCGCGGTCACGAACAGTGGCGCACAGTAGGTGAGGTCCTTCTCCTTGCACTCCTCGATCGAGGCCTTGACCTCGTCGAAGCGCGGCGCCGAGAAAGAGAGCGACATGGTGCCGGAGAAGTCCTCGATGGGACTAATCTCTTCGAGAATTTCCGCGAGACCCGAGCGTGCGTGCGGGTCGTCCGCCGACCGGCCCTGCCAACCCTCGTTGCCAACGAGCCAGTCGAAGGACTCGTTCTGAATGGCAAGGAGGTTGGGGACCTCGAGGTGTTCGGTGATCCGACCGAAAGAAACTCGGCGGGGAGCGAATGCGCTCGACGTACGACTGGTCTTCGCAGGGCGGGAAGCTGCCAAGATGCGTCCTTCCGAGGACCGGTGCTGCAGAACGGCTGGTACGCGTGCACTCCAATGACCCCACCAGAAAATATCCACAAATGGACATTTCCGAGCAGGGGTCTAGTCGGAAGGCAGCGCAAACTAGCAGTGTAGCCGAGAGGCTAACCGCTGTCCAGCACACCCCGCAGGTTGTTGCGGAACATGCCTTGGGACCCTCGTGAACGGGTCACACCAGGCCGCTCGGAACGCAACATCCCTGCCGGGCCGCTCGGGCATCAGCAGCGAATGGTGCTGTCGCCGTGTTACCCGCGCGGTGGCCGTCGCAAGCGCGGAAGGTCTTGCTGATGCCAGCGTGCCTGGCAGCCCAGGGCCGCGTCAAGAGCCGCTGTCCGCATCTGCCGCTCTTTCCCACCCACGGGCGACGCCGCCTCCGGAGCGAAGCGGGCCGAGGGTCGCTTCGACGCCCTGCTCAACAGCTGATCCACAAGTGCGGCGGGCGGCGATCCGGGGAAGGATCGCCGCCCGCCGCGACGTGGGTGCCCCGGCTCACACGCGCCGGGACGGCCGGGTGGGACTCAGGTCACTTGAGGGTGACCTTGGCGCCCTCGCCCTCCAGCTTGGCCTTGGCCTTCTCGGCGGTCTCCTTGTTGACCTTCTCCAGGATGGCCTTCGGCGCGGACTCGACCGCGTCCTTGGCCTCCTTGAGGCCCAGGCCGGTCAGCTCGCGAACGACCTTGATGACCTGGATCTTCTTGCCGCCGTCGGCGTCGAGGATGACGTCGAACTCGTCCTTCTCCGGCTCGGCCTCGGCGGCGGCGCCACCGGTGGCCGGACCCGCCATCATCATCGCGGCCGGGGCCGCGGCGGTGACCTCGAAGGTCTCCTCGAACTGCTTCACGAACTCGGAGAGCTCGATCAGCGTCATCTCCTTGAACGCGTCGAGCAGCTCGTCGGTGCTGAGCTTCGCCATGTCTGGCGTCCTTTCCTGAATGATTTACCTAAGAACGTTGGTGCGCCGCGCGGCCTCAGGCCGCCTCGGCGCCCTCCTTCTCGCGCTTGTCCTGCAGGGCCGCCGCCAGGCGAGCGGTCTTCGACAGCGGGGCCTGGAACAGGGCCGCGGCCTTGCTCAGGTTGCCCTTCATCGCGCCGGCCAGCTTGGCCAGCAGCACCTCACGGGACTCAAGATCGGCGAGCTTCGTGACCTCGGCCGCGGAAATGGCCCTGCCCTCGAACACTCCGCCCTTGATGACGAGCTTCGGGTTGGACTTCGCGAAGTCGCGAAGCCCCTTCGCCGCCTCGACGACGTCGCCCGAAACGAAAGTCAGCGCGGTAGGACCGGTGAACAGCTCGTCGAGGCCGGAGATGCCCGCGTCCGCCGCAGCACGCTTGGCAAGCGTGTTCTTGGCGACCGTGTAGGTCGTCTCCTTGCCGAGCGAGCGCCGCAGCTGGGTGAGCTGGGAAACCGTCAGACCGCGGTACTCGGTCAGCACGGTGGCACCCGCGCTACGGAAGCTGTCCGTCAGCTCAGCGACGGCCGTGGCCTTGTCGGCCCGGATCGGCTTGTCCGCCATGTCCCTCCTCTCTCGTAACTCGAGGCTGGTCACCGTCGCAGGCGAACGCCTGTGACAGCAGCGGAGGAATCGCGGCAACAGAAAAGCCCCGGCGCAGGGCGCACGGGGCGAGGTCGGAGGAGATCACCATGGTCAACCGACCGCGGGAACACTGCCGATGTTTCGCTTGCCGCCCTACGCGGGTCGCCCGTCTTCGCGGGACCTTCGACCGTGCCAGGGCACGGTGACCAGCGGTCTCTGGGTGGAACTTCATGCACAACAACATGCACGACGTCACGAGACTACGCGATGCCGCTCAGCGTGCCAAACCGCCCCAGCGTGCCGCCGCTCAACCCTGGGAGCGGGAGGCGGCACGGCAGAGTGGCGAGTGCCAGCCCGGCCACTGACCGCACCGCCCGCCCTCATGGGATGCGGCACCCTACGGACCGCGTTGGCGGTACCTGAGCCAGACGTCATCGAGCCCAGCTGCCGGCAGCCTGCCACAGCGCACGTACGGACGGGGTCCCACCACGATGTGGTGGGACCCCGTCCGTACGGTCGCGCTCAGCTGTCGGCCGAGCCTTCCTGCAGGTTCTTCACCGCGTTCGGGTCAACGGGGACACCCGGACCCATGGTGGTGGTAAGGGTGACCTTTTTGAGGTACTTGCCCTTGGCCGCGGACGGCTTGGCCCGCAGCACCTCGTCGAGGACGGCCGCGTAGTTGTCGACCAACTGAGCCTCGGTGAACGAGGACTTACCGATGATCAGGTGCAGGTTCGAGTGCTTGTCCACCCGAAAGGTAATCTTCCCGCCCTGGATGTCGGACACCGCCTTGGTGACGTCCATGGTCACCGTGCCCGTCTTCGGGTTCGGCATGAGACCGCGCGGGCCCAGGATCCGCGCGATCCGGCCGATCTTGGCCATCTGGTCCGGCGTGGCGATCGCCGCGTCGAAGTCCAGCCAACCACCCTGGATCCGGGCGACCAACTCGTCGGTACCCACCTCGTCCGCTCCGGCGGCGACGGCCTCCTCAGCCTTTGCGCCGGCGGCGAAGACGATCACACGGACGGTCTTACCGGTGCCGTGCGGCAGGTTGACCACGCCGCGGACCATCTGGTCCGCCTTGCGGGGGTCGACGCCGAGGCGCATCGCGACCTCGACCGTGGCGTCGAACTTCGCGGTGGTGCTCCCCTTGGTCAGCTTGATGGCCTCGGCGGGGCTGTAGAGCTTGGCCGGGTCGATTGCCTCGGCGGCCTTGCGGTAGCTCTTGCTGCGCTGCATGTTCTGTCCACTCCTGTGGTCTCTGGCGGGCCGCGATGTTCGCGCGCCCTCCCACGATCCGTACGGGCCGGTGCTGACCGACGTCAGTCGTTGACGGTCAGACCCATCGACCGGGCGGTGCCGGCGATGATCTTCTCAGCCTGGTCCAGATCATTGGCGTTGAGGTCGGCCATTTTCTTCTCGGCGATGTCACGCAGCTGGGCGCGGGTCACCGAGCCGACCTTCTGGGTGTGCGGGACGCCCGAGCCCTTCTGCACGCCGGCAGCCTTGATCAGCAGCCGGGCGGCGGGCGGGGTCTTCAGCACGAAGCTGAAGGAGCGGTCCTCGTACACGCTGATCTCGGCGGGGACGATGTCGCCCCGCTGCGACTCGGTCTGCGCGTTGTACGTCTTGCAGAACTCCATGATGTTCACGCCGTGCTGGCCGAGCGCCGGGCCGACCGGCGGCGCCGGAGTGGCCTGACCCGCCGGCAGTTGAAGCGTGAACGTCTTGACGAGCTTCTTCTTCGGAGGCATGTCTCTTCCTGGGGCTTGGAGCTGGGAATGTTCAGAGGACGAGCTGGGAATGTTCAGAGGACACCAGCGTCGGGGCGCACACGGTCAGCGCGGGCACGACAACGGTGACGTTCTAGGGTAGCGCAGGCCGAATTTCGCCCGCCCAGCGAGGTTGGCCGAGCCGACGAATCGGATAAAGCGGCGACCGCCCGCGCCGGGGATCTCTCCCCGTCGCAGGCGGTCGTCAGATCAAATCTTCGCGACCTGGTTGAAGTTGAGCTCCACCGGCGTCTCCCGGCCGAAGATCGACACCAGCACCTTGAGCTTCTGCTGGTCGGCGTTGATCTCGCTGATCGTGGCCGGCAGCGAGGCGAAGGCGCCGTCGGTGACCGTCACCGAGTCGCCGACCTCGAAGTCGAGGACCTTGATCTCCGGCTTGGCCTTCTTCTGCTCGGGGTCGACAGTTGGTGCCAGCCACTTCAGCACCTCGTCGAGGCTCAGCGGCGCCGGACGGTCGGCCCGGTCCGTCGCACCGACGAAGCCGGTGACCCCGGGGGTGTTGCGCACACAGGAGTAAGACTCGGCGGTCAGCTCCATCCGGACCAGGATGTAGCCCGGGAAGACCTTGGCCTGGATCTGGGCCCGCTTCCCGTTCTTGACCTCGACCTCTTCCCGGGTCGGCACCTCGACCTGGTAGATGTAGTCCTCCATGTCGAGAGACGTGATCCGAGTCTCGAGGTTGGTCTTGACCTTGTTCTCGTAACCGGCGTACGAATGCACCACGTACCAGTCGCCCGGGGCGTAGCGCAGCTTCTGCCGCAGCTCCGCCACCGGGTCGAACTCCTCGTCGGGGACGGGCTCGGTCATGGTGAACTCCGGCTCGCTGGCGGCCTCGACCGACTCGTCACCAGCCGCCGTCGCCACCGTGGACTGCTCGTCCGGGGTCTCGGCGGTCTCGTCGTACTCAGGCACGCTTGCTCACTTCCGTCACTATCAGCACGTGTCAGCCGGTCAGCTGGGGTTGCCGAAGACCCACAGCACGCCCTTGGCGAAGGCGTAGTCGAGGACAGCCACGATCGTCAGCATCACCGTGACGAACGCGATCACCACGCCCGTGTAGGTCAGCAACTCCTTGCGGGTCGGCCAGATGACCTTACGCAGTTCAGCCACGACCTCGCGGACGAAACGCGCGATGCGGCCGAAAGGACCCACCCTGTCGCCGTCGACCCGTGCCTTCGACCGCTCACGGGTGGCGGTGCCGCCCCCGGTGACCGGCTCCTCCGCGTCGGTGGCGTCGTTCTCGGCGTTGTCACTGACGACGTCGTCATTCAGGCGGTCGTCGTCGGCGTCCTCGCCGCGCCGCTTGTTGTCGGCCACTTCGCCCTCCGTCGCGGGGTGTCGGGGTCACACGCGGTGCGCGTGCGCGGCGCTTGGTCACGCCAGCCGGACCCAACCGTCCCGGGACGGGCCGCGGCCGGCGGATCGACCGGGAAGCCCGAATGCCTCGGGACCTCTCCGCCGATGCCACCACCACGGGCCGGACGCCACCAAAAGGTGGCGCGACCCACGGAACGGTCAGGCCTGAGGCGCAGGGGTGACAGGACTTGAACCTGCAGCCTGCGGTTTTGGAGACCGCTGCTCTGCCAATTGAGCTACACCCCTGTGCGGCAACGCTCGCCCCACCAGGTCACACGACCAGGCAGGGGTCACTTACCCCACGGCGGACCAGTGTACGGGTACCGACCCGACTTTCCCAACCGGTCCACCCCTCGCGCCGCGTGGTACCGGTCAGCCCGTCGCCCGGACGGTGGCTCGGGCCTGCGAGAGCACCTTCTCGCCGAGGCAGGTCGCGGTAATGTCGAGCCTGAGGCCGTCCTCGGTGACCTCACGGACCACGGCTGTGACCACGATCTCGGTGCCGGCGCTGTCGTCCGGCACCACCACCGGACGGGTGAACCGGACGTTGTAGTCGACCACCGCGTCGGGCGCCCCGGCCCAGGTGGTGACGGCTCGTCCGACCAACGCCATGGTGAACATGCCGTGGGCGATCACGCCGGGCAGGCCCACGTTGGTGGCAGACCGGTCGCTCCAGTGGATCGGGTTGAAGTCGCCCGAGGCACCGGCGTAGCGGACCAGGTCCGCCCGAGTGATCCGGAACGTCTGGATGGGTAGGTCCATCTCAGGCCTCCCCACGTACGACGAGCTTGGACCAGACCGTGACCACCGGCTCGCCAGCGGTCGTGCTGACGTCGGTCCGGGTGGTCAGGAACTCGTGGCCGCCGCGGCCGGCGATGTCCTCGACGACGTTGACGCAGACCAGCTCGTCGCCGGCCACCACCGGTCGGACGTACGCGAATCGCTGGTCGCCGTGGACGACCCGACTGTAGTCGAGGCCGAGTGCCGGATCTTCGACCAGCTGACGGCTGGCGGCCATGGTGAGCACCACGGGAAAGGTCGGCGGCGCGACCACATCCGGATGGCCCAACCCGCGGGCGGCCTCCGGATCATGGTGGGCGGGATCGGTGGCACCGATCGCCGTCGCGAACTCACGGATCTTCTCGCGGCCCACCTGGTAGGGGGCGGTCGGCGGGTAGCTGCGGCCGACGAAGGAGCGGTCCAGGGACATGCGGCGAACCTACACGCAAGACGCGATCGCCGGTCCGCGTGGCCGGCGATCGCGGTACATCGGAATGCCGGGTCCACTCGCCCCTTACAGGGTCAGCGCGTCTCGCGGTGAACGGTGTGCCGACCGTCCCGGGGGCAGAACTTCTTCAGCTCGATGCGGTCCGGGTCGTTACGGCGGTTCTTGCGCGTGATGTAGTTGCGCTCCTTGCACTCCACACACGCCAAAGTGATCTTCGGCCGGACATCGGTAGCCTTCGCCACGGCGGAGTGCCTTCCTCGCTAACGGATGAAACGAACAGCGCCAGATCCTATGCGCCGCCCGGTCGGACATGCAAAGTGGGCGCCTGAGGCGCCCATCCCACTGACCGCCGGAGTGCTCCGGGCGGACTAGAGTAGCGGTGGCCGGACTTGAACCGGCGACACAGCGATTATGAGCCGCTTGCTCTGCCATCTGAGCTACACCGCCGTGGTGGGCCCAGCCGGACCCTCTGAGCCCCCTTACGGAATCGAACCGTAGACCTTCTCCTTACCATGGAGACGCTCTGCCGACTGAGCTAAGGGGGCCTGCACGATCACTCGGTGGCCGCGCAGAGGTAAGAGTACACGGCCCCAATGTGCCCGTGAAATCGGATCCCCAGTGCAGACCTGCACCCAGCTCAGGGCACCACACGCAGGCGCGGCAGCTCGCTGCTAGTGATCGACTCCGGGTCGACCTGGGCACCGAACCACGCCTCCAGCCGCTCGTACGGCAGCGGCCGGCTGAACAGAAAACCCTGGCCGATCTCGCAGCCGATGTCCTGAAGCAGCTCCAAGGTCAACTCGCTCTCCACCCCCTCGGCCACCACCGCCAGGCCGAACTGCTGAGACAAGTTCACCACAGCGTTGACGATCGCCAGATCCCCCGGGTCGGTCGCCATGCCCTGCACGAAGGAGTGGTCCACCTTCACCTCGTGCACCGGCAGGCGACGCAGGTGGGCCAACGACGAACTACCGGTGCCAAAGTCGTCCACGGACAACCGTACGCCCAGGTCACGCAGGCGCCGGAGAGTCGGGATCGGCCGCTCGGTGCCGTCTAGCACCCCGGCCTCCGGGACCTCCAGGGTCAGCAGCTGCGCCGGGACGCCGTACTCGTCCAGCAACTCCCGCACCTGCTCCGGGAAGTGCTGGTCGGTCAGCGTACGCGCGCAGAGGTTGACGGAGACGGCGAGCGACTGGCCGCCGTGTGCCCAGTTCCGGCTGTGCCGCAGCCCTTCACGCAGCACGAACTCGGTGAGCCGACCGAGTTGGCCGGTGTGCTCGGCCACCGCGACGAAGTCCTCCGGGGCGACCGTGCCGTGCGTCGGGTGCTCCCAGCGCGCCAGGCACTCCACCCCGATCAACCGGCGGTCCCGCAACGTCACCTTGGGCTGGTAGTAGACCTCCAGCTCACCGTTGTCGAGGGCGCTCCGCAGATCGCCGGCGAGGCCGAGACGGTGCAGCGCCCTCGACTCGAACACCGGCGTGTACAGCTGCACACTGCCCGGCACCCCCTTGGCCGCCGTCGCCGCCACGTCGACCCGTTGCAGCAGGGTTGCCGGATCACTGCCGTGGTCGGGATGGACCACCACCCCGACAGCGGTGTCCACGTCCAGCGTCAGGGCGTCGAAGACCATCTCGTCGCGGATCTGCTCCCGGAGCTGGCCGGCGAGCTCCACCGCCGCCTCGGCGCTCTCCAACCGCAGGGTCACGAGGAACTCGTCACCGCCGGCCCGCCCGACCAGCGCGGCCGAGGGCACGCATCCGCGCAACCGGTCTGCGACCTCGACCAGGACCTTGTCCCCGGCGGCATGGCCGAGGGACTCGTTGACCTGGCGCAGCCGGTCGACGTCGAAGAGCAGCAGCGCGACCACCTCCCCCGGGGCCCGGATCCGGACCGCCTCAGCCAGCGCGCCGAGGATCCGGCGGCGGTTGGGCAGCTTCGTGAGACCGTCGTGGTAAGCGTCGTGCCGCAGCCGGTCGACCAGGCGCGAGTTCTCCAGCGCCACCGCGGCGTGCGCGGCGACCGTCTCGAAGATGGTGATGTCGGAGGCGCGGAAAAAGTTTGTGTCACCAAGCCGGTTCGCGACCTCGAGCGTGCCGATGACCGCCTTGCCAGACCGCAGCGGCACGACGATCACGTCCTTGACCGCCGTCGGCCGCAGCACCCCACGGAACTCCGGATCGCTGCCGAGACGGTGGCTCACCGCCACCGTCTCCTGTCGGGCCATCGCCGCATCGCGCAGCGCGGTCAGATTGGGCGTTGAGTCCAGCAGTCCCGGTTTGCCCTCCTGGGCGGTCAGCAGCACCTCCGGGTGACGCCCCTGAGCGGGCAACCACAGCGTGGCGTACTCCGCCTGCATCAGACTCCGGATCCGGACCAGCAACACGTCGATGAGGTTCCCGTCCGACCCGCTCTCGCTGATCGCCTTGGTGAGTTCGTACATCTCCGAGAGGGTGCGGTGTTGTCGGAGGAACTGCGCGTAGGAGCCGTAGATCAGGGCAAACGCAATGGCCAGCCCGGCGAAGAGCAGGATGGCCCAGGGGGTGCTCTCCAGCGCGATGATGACCAACAGGCCGATGCAGAGGTTCACCGCGCCAGCGAGCAGCATCGACGGCGCGGCGCGGATCACCTCCTGGCCGGCCGGCCAGCCCTGCACGACCGTGAACACGGCCGCCATGGCCGCGAGACCGACCACGATGTGCGTGGCGATCGCGGCCAGCAGAACGGCCCAGGTGGCCGGCCCGACGCCTGCCGGCTGTGGCAGCACGTGATAGACGACGGTGGCCAGCGAGGTGGCGGCGGCGGCGAGCGCGACGTTGAAACAGAACTTCGCCGGCAGAAGCCGCCGCCGCATCTGAACCACGAGTGTGGCCACCGTAAATGCCACCACCACCGACAGTGGCGGCAGCAGATGCAATGCGACGACCAGCGGAATTTCGGTAAAAAGTATGCCTAGTGCCTGACGGCGCACCACGATGTTGATCGTGGGCATCGCAGCGGCGGTCATCGCCACCGTGAGTAGCACCGTGAGCGGGAGGTCGCCGAGCGCCGGATCGACCGTCAATCCGAGCAGCAGGGAGACGACGATCGCGCAGAACGCCAGTGGCCCGGTGATGAACCAGGCGTGTTCCGTCTGTCGACGAGGAGAGCGCAGACGAGACGTCATGGATCTCCTTGCGACGTCGGCTCAGCGAGTGCCGGAGGCTGTCACAGCGGCACGATCGCCGGTCAGCGCACCACAGAGTTCAGCGCAGGCATCTGCCAGTCGACCCCGGTCGTCATGAACTCGCCCTCAGTAGCGATACTTGCCGCGACAACCAGGCCAAGGACCAGAGTGAGGGAGCCGAGCAGCCGGCCCAAGCGTTGAGCAGACATTATGTGCTCCTGATGGGGTGATGGGGGTACGTGTTGAAGGCTCTCCGATGGTGCCACAGCCGGTCGGTCGCTGGAAAGTTCACCGAGCCGTTGATGGTCCAGTTGTCGTCACGCCTCGCACCCGCGTACCAATCGGCATGACATCTGGGCAGCTCAGAGCCGGTAGGCCGGCCGCCAGCAAGGAAGAAGAGGCCAACCACTCATTAGCCTCCTTAGGTGGTGAAGCGGATCTTGCGGACATCCGCCAGCTCCAACCGAGCACTCTGGACGCCACCCCACCGCCGGCAAACCGCCACCCCTCGACTACCGCCCGCCACTGCGGCGCCTGCCAGCGTCCTCGATCGCGTGGCGCACGCAAGCCGGATCACCAGGCAGAGCGCCGCAAGCCCGACGCCCCACGACGCGAGCAGTAGCGGCAGGGTCTCCAGCACGCCTGCCAAGGTAGGCGTGCTGCGCTACCCAGCCACCCCCGTAAATGTCTCATACCACCACCCGGCAACCGACAGCCCCGCGCCGCCAGCCAGAGCCGGAGCGCGGGCGGCGACCGCGCTCGCAGCCGCCGCCCTCCGTCAGGCCACCCAATGACAAAAGGCCTCCGCCTGCGTTTCCGCAGCCCGGAGGCCTCCTTTGCCTGGTGGCGGGTAGAGGATTCGAACCTCTGTAGCTTTCGCGACGGATTTACAGAGCGCCAAACCCAAGCCGGTGACCAGCACGAACACTGATCCACAGAGGTTGGGTGACACGCATGTGACCCACGCCAACCAAACGCTGGCCAGAAATGTGCGGCTGGCTGTCGTACCGCCGTGGCATGCTTTCCCGCTGGGTACCACGGGAGCGAGGCAGGTCATGACTTCCTTCATAGGGCCACCGCAGAGCGACCAGGCGCGAGCGAACTGCCCACGATGCGGCACTGTCGCGGCAGCCTTCAGAAGATCCAGCAAGATCGTCGTCGACCCCGACACTTGGGTGTTGGTCGCGACTTGCGAGGTATGCCTGGATGGGACGGTGGTCATCGAGCGCGGAACCATGGATTCTGTCGCTAGCAGGACCATCTACAACCTTGAGCAGCCGATCTTTTGGTGGCCGACACCTAACGCAGCGGAACGCATCGACCCTGACGCCGGCCTGCCCGATAAAGCACGCGACGCGTACGCGGAGGGCCTTCGCTGCCTGGCCGTCCAAGCGCCGAATGCAGCTGCGGGACGCTTCCGGTCTGCCCTAGCTGTCATCGCTAACGACAAGGGCGGAGAGGACGTCAAGTCAGAGCGCACCCTCACCGGCAAGCTCAAGCGGCTATACGAGGGCAACCCGCTCCTGATTGCGCTCGGAGAACACACGGACACAATCAAGGTGATCGGAGATGCCGGGACGCACCAGGAAGACTGGCCTCCAGTGTCTCAGGAGCAAGCGGAGCTTGCGGGCCAACTCGTGAGGCACCTGGTTGAGGCGCTCTACGAGTTTCCAGCTCGCATGCTCCGGTCCCGCCCTGTCCGACCGCCGAGGTGAATGTCGGCTACAAGCCGCCCTCACCTCGCGATTGGCTAATCAGGGCGCTGGCGACCTCCCCCATGCTGGTAATTACCGCGTCCGCTCCGGCCGCTCGGAAGACGTCAACCTTGGGTAGCCGGTTTGCGTACCCAAGGACACGCACTCCAGCGGCCCGCGCCCCCTCAATGTCGGAGAGCGAGTCACCGATCAGTACGCACCGGGCCGGTAGCTCGCCGAGGGAGCGCACGGCTTGCAGGATCGGTTCCGGGTTCGGCTTCATGCGGCCCGGCTCGGCGTATGCCCGGCCGATCACCGGCGAGACGTGCTCGGCGAGCCGATGCGCCGCAAGGTAGGCCGTCACCGCGCCGGCTGAGTTGTTGCTGACCGCCGCCACCGGCATCCCGGCCTGTCGAGCCGCCACGATGACCTCTCGCCCGTACGGCGTCGGCGCGGCGGACTCGACGGCTCGGCGCTCGGCCTCGCAGAGCGCGTCCTCTACTGCCCGCGTGACGCCGTGGTCGCCGGCCGTTCCCGTGCGGCGTAGTACTTCGAGCGGGTCCGGTTCGCTGGCGAGTTCCGGCGACACGTCGACGCCGTGCCGCCGGAGCACGTCGACAAGCTCGGCCGCAACTTGCGGTGCGGGGTAACCGGCGAAGATGCTGCACACCGGGCCATCGAAGTCGAGTAGCAGTGCGTCGACGTCACCGAGCAGTCGGCTGAGGTCGGTGTTCATGCGTCGTACCGGTAGGCGATGGTCGACCACACTGAGTCGAACCATTGGCGGGACGCTTCCACGAACTGTGTGCCGTGCGAGGTGTCGTCGTCGGTTACGGCGTAGTGGAACAGCGGCACGTCCTTGCCCATCAGGTCATAGATGGCCATCGGCTCACCCTTGATCGATACGGTGCGCTCCGTGACGGGATAGAAGCCGTAGAAGACTTCTTCGCTGTTCAGGATGTAGAGCTTGAACAGCGGGGACGCCCGGTGCAGCCGTACCTCAACGGTGGTCGATCGGATCAGGCCGAGGTCGCCTAGTTCGGTGACCTGATCGATGATGCCGTCTGCTGCTCGGCGGGTGATTCGCTCGGCGCGTTCGCGTACCGCCGGATCGTCGGCCTGTGTCTCGGCCCGTGCCGGCAGTGCCATCGGTGCGGTCATGTCGGAGATCAGGACTCGCACGGCGATCGTCTCCGGTGCGAGTCGGCCGACGCGCACCTTGTCGAGTGTTTCGGCGAGTGCGTCGCGCAGCGTCTCGCCGGAGAATCCGGCGAAGTCGATGCTGACGTGAGGTCGCTCGAAAGCTGCTTCGATGTGCGGCCGTAGCTCGACGGCCCGCTGTGTCTGCGCTCGGACGTATGCCCCGCTGCCCTACCGGGACACGATCAGTCGCTCTGCCCGGAGCAGGTCTAGGGCTCGCTTGACCGTCTCTCGTGCCACGCCGTAGCGGGTGGCTAGCTCGGGCTGCGATGGCAGCTTGTCACCGGGGGCGAGTCGGCGCGTGAGGATGGCCGCTCGCAGCTTGTTCGCGATCTGCTGTGACGCCTGTTTTGGGTCGTCGGGGTCTAGCTGGCCGAGGAAGTCAAGGTTCTCGCTCACGGGATCACCCTAGCGCTGACTAGCCAAGTTGGGAAAGTTCGTCGCAGCCTCTTGACCTGACTAGCCAAGCCGGCCTACGTCCATCTCGTCGCACCTGGCTAGCCAGGAACGGCAAGCCGGTTGGTTGCTGCGTCGGCGTTGCGGCTTTGGCTGCGGCGTTCGCGAACGGGCTGCCGTGTGGTCGTTCATTGAGAACTTCAGAGCAGAAGCGCCGCGTTTGATCTGGCTTGCGGTATTCCCGCCTTGAGTCACACGGTGGCCGACCTCGGTAGATCCCGAGCGAGCGGGCCGAGCTGGCTAGGTCTTGGCGCGCGGAACGTCTTCTGCCTCTTCGCATCTGCACCTGCCCCGGGGTGGGTGTCGCGTCTCTGGCGCGGCCTCACCCCGGGCTTTCCCGTCTTGATCCCCGCTTGTGGAGGTGAGCCGTCATGACCGTGAGCGTCTTCGCTGCCGTTCGAGTGACCACCAAGAACAGCGCCGTTTGGCGCACCTGCCACCGCTGCGGCGGGCTCGCCCCGCTGGCACCCGATGAGCGTCACTGCCGCCCCTGCCGGCCGGTGGCCCGCTCTCGCCGTTCTGGAAGGAACCGATCGAAGTGATCACTCACCTCACCGCCGCCGAGCCGACCGCCGCTGACCTGGCCGCGATCGACACCGAGTGGCCGCTGATCGCCGCCGAACTCGACGTGCTCGACGCGCAGATCACCATGCTCTACGCCGAGGACCACGGCGGACCGACCGCCCTGGACTGGCGTCGGCTGCGCCGGGCCGAGGCCCGCGTGACCCGCGCCGCCGCCGACCTGGCCGCCCGCAGCACCGACCCGCAGCGTGCGGCCTGATGTCCCGCATCCGCGCCGCCTACTACGACCCCGACGGGACGCGGTACGGCATTCCGACGTTCTGGTGGCGCGGCGCACCGCCGGGCTACGCCACCCGCCGTCAACTGCGCGCCGCCGGCCTGTGCCCCGGTGGCCAGCCGATCGCCGCGCAGATCCTCTGGCGCGGCATCGGGGGCACCCGCACCGCCTACCTGTACCGCCTCGATTTGGCTCGGCCGAAGCGCGCCGCCACCCCCGCGCAGCTGCGCGCGATCCGCGCGGCGTTGACCGCGCGCCGTACCTGCCCGACCTGCGGCACGGTGCGCCCGTACTGCATCCCGCGCTCGCTCGGCGAGTGCGTCGACTGCGCCTACCCGATGGAGGAAGCAGCATGACCGCCCCCACACTCAACGGCACGAAGTATCCGCAGCCGGTAGAGGCACTGCTGCCGGCCGCTCGCGCGCTGGCACTGCCGGACGGGCAGGAGTTTCCGTCCCGCAACCGGCTGATGCGGGAGTTCCGCATCGGCGCGCCGAAGGCCGATGAGCTGTTGGCCCGGTTGCGGGCCGAGCACGCCGACCGGACCCGTACCGACACCCTGCGGACCGCGATGGCCGTCCGGGGTGCGCTGCTGGCACCGCAGACCGACACCGACGCCCCGGCCGCGCCCCGGTTGGATTACGCCGAGCCGATCGGCCCGGACCCGGCACCGACGCCGGTCGTGCCCGAGCACGCGCCGCCGCCCGCCGAGCCGGTGAAGATCCCACCGGCCGCGCCGGTCGCCGAGGCCACGCCGGTCGGTCACCCGGACACGCCCACCCCGCCCGCTACCGGCAAGCCGGACCGTCCGGCGGTGGTGTGGCCGGTAATCCTGCTGGCGCTTCCCGCGTTCGTGGCGATCTGGTCCGGGTGGGTCGGGCTCGGTGGACTGACCGGGTTCGGGGTGGTGCACCCGCTGCCCGGTATCGCGGACGGGTTCGCCATCAACACCGCGATCACCCTGCCGATCGGCGTGGAGACGTACGGCGCGTACGCCCTGTACGTGTGGCTGTCCGGCCGAGTGCCCGAGCGGGCACGGCGGTTTGCGAAGTGGTCGGCCATCGCGTCGCTGCTGGTCGGCGCGCTCGGCCAGGTCGCCTATCACCTGCTGGTCGCCGCCGGTGTCGAGTCGGCCCCGTGGTGGATCACCACCGCCGTGGCGTGCCTGCCGGTGGCGGTGCTCGGCATGGGCGCCGCACTGGCGCACCTCGTTCGCTCGCACGACTAGCCCCGCCCGGCAGCGCAGCTCACGGCCTAGGAACCTCGCTGCGCTGCCGGTCTCACCCCTTCAACCCTCACGGACCTTGGGAGAGAACCTGATGTTGTCACCTCGGCGAGCGCTGCGGAACGCCGTAGCCCGCTGGCGACCCCGCCGCCCGTTTCTGATCGGCACGCCGCTGCGAGCCACGATCACCGCCGCTGCGAGCGGCGGTTACACGCTGCTCATCCAGTACAGCCAGGGCACCGAATGGGTGGACCTGCCGCTGCGCATGGAGGGCTACGACCGGCCCGACGAACGCGAGTTCGACGCCGTGGCCGTTGCTCTGGCCTCGCGTGGCCTCACCCGCACGACGGCGTGGCAGATCGACGCCTACGGCCGCCTGTGCGCCCCCATCGCCGTCAACCGCTGCGGAAAGGAGCCCCGATGACCACCCCGACCCCCGACCCCGACCGTTTCGACTGGCAGGCCGCCGAAGCCGACCTGACCACCGGGCCGGATGCCGAGGTGGTCGACCTGGACGACGCTCGCGCCCGTCGGCAGGCTTCCGTCCCGCCCGGCGGTGGCGGAAGCGACCCGGACGACGATGAGGATGCGGAGAGCGTCGCCGATGATCCGGACCGCGATGGCGGGCCGGTTGACGTCGCCGAGGACATTCCCCGCGATGTGCTGGCCCGGCAGCGGCAGCGGCGGCCGATCCTGGCTGATTGGGCGCGTTCGTGGCGTGGCTTGCGGGCCGCTGTGCGGCATCAGAGCAAGGACGCCGGTTACGTGGCCGCGTACCACACGGTGCGGTTGCCGAAGTACGCGGCGAAGACCGCCGTCTACGCCCCGTTGGGGCTGTTCCGGGGCGTCGGTCGGGCGTTGCACTGGGCCAGCGCCGAGGAAGGGAACTGGCATCTGCGGCAGGCCGCCGCGTCGCGGGGTGACGCGGACACGTGGATGAAGCTGGACGCGCGTCGGCAGCGTCAGACCGTGTGGCGGTGGTGGGTGCTCGCCGGGTCTGCCGGGGCGATGGTGGCCGGTGCGATCGTGCTGGCGCTCGGCCCGTCCTGGTGGCGGTGGGTCGCCCTGGCTGCGGTGCTGCCGCTGCTGGCGACGCTCGGCCGTCCGGCGGACAAGCCGCTGACTGACCGGGTTTCTGAGGGCACGCGGTATCGCAAGCTCACCGCCGAGCTGGTGCGCCGGGCGTTGACGTCGCTGCAACTGCCGGCCATCAATTCCGCGGTGGCCAAGGACGCGAAGGCGATCAGCTTCCCGGTGGACATCCACCGGGACGGCCCCGGCCACCTTGCCGTCGTGGATCTGCCCTATGGGGTGGAGGCGTCCGAGGTGGTCGCCCGGCGGGGCAAGCTGGCCTCGGCGATGCGGCTTCCGCTGGATCAGGTGTGGCCCGAGACGGCACCCGGTCACACCGGACGCCTCGCGTTGTGGGTCGGGTACGAGCCGGCGTCGCAGATGACCCCACCGCCCTGGCCGCTGCTGTCGACCGGGGCGAAGGTCGACCTGTTCAAGGCGTTCCCGTTCGCCACCACCCCCCGGCTGGACACCATCAGCGCGGAAATGATGTTCCGCAACTGGCTGTTCGGTGGCCAGCCCGGATCGGGCAAGACGTTCGCGCTGCGGCTGTTGCTGCTCGCCGCGTCACTCGATCCGCGTGCGGAGATCCGGGGTTACGAGTTGAAGGGCGTGGGGGACTTCGCCGTGTTGGAGCCGGTCATGAGCGAGTACGGCAACGGCTTCGATGACGACACCCTCGCCCGGTGCGCCGCGTTCATCGACTGGCTGTACGAGGAGTGCCGCCACCGCTCCAAGCGCATCGAGCACTACGCGAGGTTGGGCAAGGCACCGGAGAACAAGGTCACCCCGGAACTGGCGTCGCTCAAGGGTCCGGTCTTCACCCCCTCGTCGCCTGGTTCGATGAGCTGCAAGAGCTGATGACCAGCAAGTACGGCAAGGACGCCGGGGAGAAGTTGGAGAAGGTCATCAAGCTCGGCCGGGCGCTCGGCGTGATGATCGCGATCGGTACGCAGATCCCGGACAAGGACAGCTTGCCGACCGGCATCAGCCGCAACGTCAACTCCCGGTTCTGCCTGTCCGTGGCGGACCAGACCGCGAACGACATGATCCTCGGCACCTCGGCCTACAAGCAGGGCTTGCGCGCCACGGTGTTCGTGCCGGTCGATGAAGCAGGGTGGGGCATCCTGCGCGGCTTCGGGCCGAAGGCGTCGGCGGTGAAGTCGTACTACGTCAACACCGCCACCGCCGCCCAGGTGGTCACCCGTGCCGTCGCGCTGCGGCAGTCGGCCGGGACGCTGCCCGTGCCGGACGAGCAGACCCGACAGGTCGCCCCGATCGCCGACGTCCTCGGCGACCTCGCGCAAGTGTGGCCGGGGGATGAGAAGTCGGCATGGAACGACACGCTGTGCGGCCTGCTCGCCGAGCTGCGACCCGACGTGTACGGCGGGTGGGAAGCCGCGCAGCTCACCACCGCGCTCAAACCCCATCCGTCGATCAAGGTCGGCGATGTGGGTCGGCGCATCGATGGCAAGTCGGTCACCCGGCGCGGCATCAAGCACACCGACCTACTCGCCGCGATCGCGGAGCGTGACCGCAAGCGGTCGGCTGACTGACCACCCCGGAGGGTGCTAGCGCTAGCGGCCCGTGCTGCTAGCGCTAGCACCCCCGCTAGCACCAAAACCGAATCATGAGCTGCCATCTAGCGGATAGCAGCTCACAGCCCTTCACGCCCGAAAACCGGCCCAGGAGGCTGTCATGGACCCCCTGACCATCGCCGCTATCACCCTCGCCACCATCCCCGCACTGATCACGCTCGGTTACGGCGTTCTGTGCTGGGTCGCGCCGTTCAAGACCTGCCAGCGGTGCGCGGGCACCGGGCAGACCACGACCCGATTCCTGCGTCGCCCCCGTGCCTGCCGCCGCTGCGACCGGGGCATGAGGCTGCGCACCGGACGCCGCGTCTACAACGCCATGCGCCGGCTGCGCAGCGAGGCGCACCGATGAGCCGCCGCAATGCGGGCCACACGGGCTGGTGCGCCGGTGGCCACCGCTGCAACCTCGGCGAACACCGCTCCGACGAAATCGTGGTCGACGCCGGCCACGCTCGCGCCGTGCTGGTCCGCGTGCGGACCGCCGCCGGCCGCGACCACGCCGAGGTACGCGTCAGGGTGGCGCTCGCCCCGGCCGAGCTGGTGGCCCGCCGTCAGTTGGTCGGCCTACTCGGCGACCTGCGGCACGCCGTCACCCGCGCCGCGATCGCCGCCCGGCCACGGCCGAGGCGGGCCGCGTGATGGCCGGGCCGCGCCGCGATGGCGCTTCCCCGCGCGATGCCCGGCTGTCCGGGTTGGAGATCTGGCTGACTGGCACGCCGGCCGAGCTGGCCGCCGCCACGGCCGCGCTCACTGCCGCCGGGCACCGGATCGCCCAACGCGGCACCCGCCGACCGCTGACTGGCGCTGATGCCGGTCGGTGCCGCCTCTACCTGCGGCTGTCCGTCGCCACCGCCGCCCACCCTTCCGGCCGCACGCCGGCCACCTCGGGTGCGGCGCTGCTCGACCTGGATACCGCCCGCCGTAAGACCGCCTGATCAGGAGAGATCCGCATGTTTGACCTGCTCACCGCTGCGCTCGGCCACGCTGAACGCGGATGGCACGTCTTCCCGCTACGCCCCGACGACAAGCGACCCGCCTTCCCCGGCCATGCTGCCGAGCAGTGCACCGGCCATGACCCGCGATGCCGCGCTGCTGGCCGGCATGTCGGGTGGGAGGACCGGGCCACTACCGACCCGGACCGCATCCGCCGCGCATGGTCGGCCCGGCCGTACGGCATCGGAATCGCGTGCGGGCCGTCTCGGCTCGTGGTGGTCGACCTCGACACCCCGAAACAGCCCGCCGAGGTGAGCCATCGGGACGGCCTGGCGGTGCTCGCCGAGCTGGCCGACGCCCACCGGGCGACCATCGACCCGACCTACACCATCACGACCGGCCGAGGCGGCACTCACCTCTACTACCGCCACCCGGCAGGTGGCCCGGTGCTGCGGAACACGGCCGGGACGCTCGGACCGATGGTCGACACTCGCGCCGCCGGTGGCTACGTCGTTGCCGCCGGTTCGACCGTCGCCGCACGGCCCTACACGGTGGCGCTCGACGTTGATCCCGCGCCGCTGCCCGGGTGGCTCGCCGACCTGCTCGCCCCAGCACCGTTGCCGCCGCAGCGGCCCGTGGTGATCGACCTCGGTAGCGGGCGGGCCGGTGCGTACGTGCGGGCCGCCATCGCCCGGGAAGTCGACCGGGTGACCGCCGCCGCGCCGGGTGAGCGAAACCGCAGTCTGTACGTGGCCGCCGTCGCGCTCGGGCAACTCGTGGCCGGTGGCGCTCTGACCGAGGATGACGCCCAACACCTGCTGGAACAGGCAGGCGTGACAGCCGGGCTGCGCACCGCCGAGGCGTACCGCACCGTCCGATCCGGCCTGACCGCCGGTGCCCGCCGACCTCGGACGGTCGCCGCATGACCCCGCCTGACGACAACCCCGGTTGTCACCGCGCGCCGCAGCTCGACGCGGCAACCGGTCACGTCAGCGAGCTTGCCGCCGCGCTGGCGACCGCCCGCACACCGTCCGATGCACTCGCCGCGCTGGCGGCGTTGGAGGTGGCGTGCCGTGAGGCGCGGGAGTGGCTTGCGGTGGACCTGGTGCTCATCGACGGATGGTCGTTCGCCGACCTCGGCCGCGTCCTGAACGTCACCAGGCAGGCCGCCGCGAAGGCGTACGCCGACCCGGTGAACACCCGCATGCGCCGCACCGTGGTGGGCCGTGATGACGCGGTGGTGATCGTGCCCTGCGGCTCGACGAAAGTCGACCGTCCCGCACCCGCCGGGCGCATGTACACCGGCAGCTACCACCGCGCGTGCCGCCGCGCCGCCGACCGCCTCGGTGGACGGCTGTTCATCCTGTCCGCCCGCCACGGCCTGCTCACCCCGGACACCGTGATCGAACCGTACGAGCAGCGCATGAACACGCCCGGTGCCGTCACGGTGCCGACGTTGCGCGCGCAAGCCCGACGTCTCGGCATCGACACGGCAGGCCGAGTGACCGTGCTCGCCGGCCGCGATTACGCCGACCCGGTGACAGCGGTTTGGCCGCATGCCGTTCGGCCGTTGGACGGCACACGCGGGATGCCCGACCAGATGGCCCGGCTCGCCGAGCTGGCGCGCACGACGACAACCCCGGTTGTCACCCACCGACGCCCCACCGCACCACCGGAAGGACGTGCCGCATGAGCGTCGCCCGTCTCCACCTCGTCACCGACCACCCGCACGCCACCGCCGAGCAGCCGCCGGGCGGGCCGCTGTGGGATGTTCCAGTGCCCTTGACTGGCCCCACCACCGCGCCGCCGCCGTTCCCGGTGGAGGTGTTTCCCCGCTGGTTGGGCGACATGGTGACCGGGGTCGCCCGGTTCACCGCCACCGACCCGGCGATGGCCGGCACCCTCGCCATGGCCGTCCTGTCCGCGTGCGCGGGTGGCCGGCTGGACGTCGAACCCGTGCCCGGGTGGCGCGAGCCGGTGAACATCTTCGCCGCCGTCATCGCCGGCCCCGGCGAACGGAAATCCCCGGTTCACCGGGCGATGACCGCACCCCTGTTCGCCGCACAGTCCACGTTGGCTGAGGCCGCACGGCCTCGGATCGCCGAGGCCGCCGCGTTGCGGGACATCGCTGACAGGCAGGCCGAGCAGGCGAAGACGGCTGCGGCGAAGGCCAGCGACCCGCACAAGCGCGACGAAGCAGCGGCCGAGGCCGTCGCCGCTGCCATCGCCGCCGAGGCCATCACGGTGCCGACGCTGCCGAAACTGATCGTGGACGACGCCACCCCGGAAGCGTTGATCGGGTTGATGGCCGCGAACGGTGGCCGGATGGCGATCATCAGCGATGAGGGCGGGATCTTCGACACCCTCGCCGGCCGGTACTCCGGTGCGCCGAACCTCGACCCGTATTTGAAGGGTCACGCGGGTCAGCCGATGAGCAACGAACGGCAGACCCGCGAAGGCGCATCCGTCGACAAACCGGCGCTCACGGTGTGCGTGATGGCGCAACCGACCGTGCTGCGCAAGTTCGGCGGAAACGCCGACCTGGCCGGGCGTGGCCTACCGGCCCGATTCCTGTTCGCCCTACCCCGATCGCTGGCCGGATATCGGCCGGTGGACACGCCGCCGGTGCCGGAGCAGGTGACCGCCGGCTACCGGCACCGGGTGCACGACCTGGCCGCGACGTTCGCCGAGTGGCCCGACCCGGACGTGGTCACCCTCACCGACGATGCCGGCCGGGTGCGGCGGGCCGCCGCCGAGCAGGTCGAAGCCGAGCTACGGCCCGGCGGCAGCCTGTACGAGATGCGCGAGTGGGGCAACAAGCTCACCGGCGCAACGCTGCGGCTGGCCGGGCTGCTGCACGTCGCGCATCATCCGACCGATGCGTGGCTGCGGCCGATCGACGCCGACCGCATGGGCGACGCCGTACGGCTCGCCGAGTTCTTCGCCGCGCACTACCGGGCCGCGCTGACCGCGATCGGCACGGATAGCGCGGTGGAGAACGCCCGGTACGTGCTCGGCGTGCTCACCGGCAAGGGCATGACCACGTTCACCCGCCGGGAGCTACACCGCCGCGTGGCCCGCCGGCTACCGAAGTCCGATGACGTGTCGGCGGTGCTCGCCGAGCTGGCCGCGCTCGGATGGGTCCGCACCGGGCCGGACGGACGCTACGAACTGCACCCACGCGCCACCGCCGGGCAGGAGCCCGGAAGCGTTGACACGCTGACACCCGACCTCGACAGCAACGTTTCCGCAGTTCAGGACACACGCGACGGTGTCAACGGGTCGCGCTGACAGCCGCTGACAGCCGCTGACAGGCGTTGACAGTCCGCCGTCGGCTCGCCCGGTGTCAACGGGTGTCAACGCCTGTCAACGACACCCGTTGACACCCACGCACCCGTCTTCGCCTGCGGAAACGGCCGCATGTCGGCGGATTGTCAACGTGTCAACGCTTCCCGGCCCGTCGTCGGGCGGCACCGGCATCCGACCGGCTCGCCGGTGGCCGGAAAACGGCCCGCTGAGAGCGCCTGAGAATGCCACGCCCTACACCCTACACCGGGACACCCGAGATCTTGCCTCCACGGCGCTCTCGGCGGGCCGTTCTACGCCATTCTGCGGCGATACCTCCCCTGTACCTACACAAGGTAACCGCAACCGACCGAAAGGCCCTCAGCGTGCGAATCAGGCTGCACGGCACACCCGCTGAAACAGCCGCAGTACTCGCCGCCATCGCCCAAATGCTGCACATCCGCCACGTCTCCCGGCCCTACCCCGACCGCCGATCCCCGATGTTCCAGCGCATCTACATCGACGCCACCGCGAGGGAGGACACCCGCCCATGACCACCACCCGCCGCCCCCCGACCGGGAACCTGCTCACCCTCGCCGAAGTCCTGGACGAACTGCGCGTACCCCGGTCGACCTTCTTCCGCTGGAACGGCAGGCTGTTCGTCACCCGGCGCGGCCCCGGCGGGCGGTACGTGCCCACCGCCGGACAACCGATCCCGAACAACACCTACGGGAAGGCATGGCGCGACGCGCGGGTAAAGGTGCTCACCCCGGCTCAGCAGCGCTCCCCGCTGGCCCGGCGACCGTACGACCTACGGCACGCCGCCGTGTCGCTCTGGCTTAACGCGGGGGTGCCGGCTACCCAGGTCGCCGAGTGGGCCGGACACAGCGTGCACGTGCTTATGCGGGTGTACGCAAGATGTGTCTATGGCCAGGAAGATGCAGCAAGGCAACGCATCGAGGCCGCCCTATCTAATTCTCGTCGGACATGATGTCGTCATGAAGCGCGGTGATCAGTTCGGACCGCTCACGCGAGGCGTCCCGGTTCCTATCGCCCCCGTTGGCGTAGTTGACAATGACCGTGACCGTCTCGATCATCTTCTTGTACAACTCCACGCCGCCCAAGACCGCGACCTCCCCCTCGATCTTGATCAGGCGCTGAACTCGCTCCGTGACCGCAGCATGTCGCTCTCGCCTTCTGTCTACCGACATCTCGGACGCGGCACGCATGTCCTCGGCCGCCATAAATAGCATCTCAATCTCGGAAATGAGATTCGCGTAAAGGGCCCGTTTTGCGGCTGTGGCCGCTCGGCGGTCCTCCGCCGTGTTCTGAAGCTTGAAGATCTCTAGCTGAACCTCTTGAGCTCTCAGGCCAGCGCGTGAGGTGAAATGACCGCTAGCGGCAACCGCCACCGCCCCCACGACAGCACCGAACGCCGTACCTGTGGGTGCTAACCACTCCCATGCCATCCGCCCATCATGCCCAGGCGCGGCAAGCAAGATCATCCGGTGACACGTATGTGACACAGCCAGCGAGATCGAGCGGGCTGCAGCGAGACCGAGTGAGACTCACGAAAAGGCCCCTGACCGGCGTTCTCGCTGGTCAGGGGCCTCTTTGTGCACCTGGTGGCGGGTAGAGGATTCGAACCTCTGTAGCTTTCGCGACGGATTTACAGGGCGTCAGTGATCTTGGTGCACCCAGGTCGCCTCAGCTGCGGTTTTGACTCCGCCGAACGCCCCGTCACGCCTGACTGCCCACCATCTGCCCACGCCCACGCAGGCGGTCTAACCTTCCAGACTTAAGCTTCGACGGTTTTTGGAGGCCGCTGCTTGCGCCAGGACCCGGGCCAAGCCGAGCAGTCGCAGCCGAAAGGTTTCATAGCAAGATCGCTGTTTTTTTGAGTCGGCCGACCGCGCCGACGCGTCCGGGCTGAAGGCCGCCGCGCTGGCGGCTAGGGCAGCAGCGACGCCTGACATGATCAGTTGGAATCGCGACGGGGCCTCCGCGAAGCCGGCAGATGCCGCTGTCCAGGTCGCGCCTGCCGTGACGAAGGCACTCACAACCCTCCGCCGACGCTCACGACTCATTGCCACGGGCACGATAATGGCACTGAGCTGCAACATCACACGAGCGCCTCGCCGATCTTGTCGTTCATGGTGTCGTCGCCGCCGTCGATGCAGTTGGCGTAGACGCGGAGCAGGACGGCGACGCCGTAGCCCAGGCTCCGGGAAACCTCGGCCGGCGGGACGCCGGCATTCAGCCAGAGCGAGGCCGCCGCATGCCGCAGGCCGTACGGCCGGCAGACGAGCCGCGGATAAGCCAGCGACAGCGGGGGCGCGCTGCCGGATCATGTAGCGATGCTCGGTCAGGATGCTATCGCTCGCCTCCAGGACGCCGCTGTCTTCTGGAGCGTTGGTTCCGGCACCGCGGCCCAGGTGATCGAAGCCGCCTGCGAGTGCCTCATCGCGGGCATAGACAGCCCGACTCTCCGGATCCTCGCCGGCATCTCGCCGGTGAAGGGCGAGGAGAATGACGAGCTGCGGGGTTGGCTCGAAGGCGCGCTGTCGGAACTCTCTCTGACTTACTACGGTGAGGGAAGCCGAGAGAGCAAGGAGGAAGCCCTCCGAATCATGGCCCGGCGACTGCTTGCACAGACCATCGCGCCTCGTGATCTCACCTCTTGGGCATACCGATTCATCTCCTACGACGGCACTCCCCTGGCAGCCGAGCTGATCGCATTGGACAACGCCTACGACCTCGTAGCCGCCATCCACGATTGGCAACCGCACACCAGCACCGCAACCAGGGATATCGACGCGGACGTCGTCGGTGAAGCTCGGCGCCTTCTCGGCCACCCAACGACTGCCTAGAAGGACCAAAGCACGAGTGCTCATCCGAGGGCGTCGCCGATCTTGTCGTTCATGGTATCGTCGCCGCCGTCGATGCAGTTGGCGTAGACACGGAGCAGGACGGCGACGCCGTGGCCCAGGCGCCGGGCGACCTCGGTGGGCGGCACGCCGGCATTCAGCCAGAGCGAGGCCGCCGCGTGCCGCAGGTCGTAGGGCCGGCGGACGAGCGGCGAGGCAACGTGCGATTCGGTCAGCGCCTTCTCGCGTGCGAGCTTCCACCACCGGTCGTAGACCGACTCCGACAGCGGCCCACCGTGCAGGCCCCGGAAGAACCGACCGTCCGGGCCAACCCCGTGATTCTCGACGTGCGCGCACAGCAGCTCGACGAGCCGGGGCGGGATCGGGACCGTACGAGTCTCAGCCCTCCCCCGGTGCTTGAGTCCCCGCCGCTCGTGCGAGCCGCCGTCATCGGTCCAGTGCGACCCGGCGCGCGGCGAGGTGCCGGCGAGCACCAGGCGGCCCCAGCGATATTCGATCTTCTCGTGGTCGCAGGACCGGGAAGGCTTGACCGCGGCCAGGTCGTCGAAGTCGGCGCCGCAGTCGGCGCACCGGCCGGCAAGGTCACAATCCTCTCGCCGCAGGTCTGCGGCTTCCGAGGGACGCATCCCCGCGTAGTAGAGGCAGCCGAAGAACGCCGTGACCTTGTCGGCGCGTTTGCCGAGAGATTTCACCGCCTCCAGCAGCGTGGCGACCTGGGCCGGGTTCGCCACCACGCGGCGGTCGATGGACTGGGCGACCTCGGGGGCGGTCCACTGGACCCGGTCGACCGGGTTGGAGGCGATCAGCTCCAGCTCGACGGCGTACCCGAGCACGTTGTAGAAGGTCGCTCGCTTCCGCTGGACGGTGGAGGCGGCCGCGGGCTTGCCGTCGAGGCGTACGCAAAGGCTGTCGAGGACGCGGCGGACCATCGCGGGTGAGTCCAGCTCGACGACCGGAAGGGACGCGGTTTCCAGCCAGGCGAGCGCCGCCGCATGCTCGGCCGGGATCTCCTCGGACCAGCGGCGCGCGTTGAGGCCGTAGAGGTACAGGGCCTCACGGAGCAGGGCGTCAGTCGGTCGGCCCCGCTTTGTCGGCCGGGTCAGGGTCACCGTGATCGAGGTCAGCGCTTCGACGATCGAGCGCCGGGTCTTGGCAGCCGCCCGGGGCCACTTCATCTCGACGTACGCGCGGCCGTGCGCGTACCAGGTGGTGGGGTTCTTGGTTCTGGCCTCGGAGACCGGGCGGCCGGTGGCCGGGTCGAAGGGCTCCCCCGCGTTGGCGGCCTGGACCAGCTCGGCGCGGAACGAGTGCGCCAACGCCTTGGTACGGAACATCTCCTCGAAACGCTGGTTGCTCACCGCCCAGCGGACCCGCCAGGGTCGAGCCTTCCGGTCAGCGCGCTTGCCGATCTCCCAGATCTGGACCTCGTAGCTCTTCACGCGGCGTCCTGCTCCAGGTCACCGAGCCACCGACCGAGCGCCGACCGGCGGACCCGCAGCTGCCCGTTCGGGAGCTTGATCACCCGTGGTCCCTTGCCGGTCTGTCGCCAGTAGAACCAGGTCGAGCGCGGTACGCGCAGTTCGGCGAGCACTTCCGGCACTGTCAACAACTCCTCGTTCACTGCGTTCCCTCCCCGTCGTGCTGTGCGCTGTGCTGAGTTGCCGAAAGGTCTGAATGCTCCTGCGCGGCTCGGTCCTTGGCGGCGAGTAGTTCGGTTCGCCAGCGGGCACGCTCGCTGATCGAGCGCATGAGCCGGTGGGACATCGGGCCCACGTCGGGGTCGTCGGGTCGGGCGAGTTCCCAGGCGTGTCGGGCCCGTTCGGTGGTGGCGCCCTGGTCGTCGATGAGCTGCCCGGTGTCGCTGGCTGTGGCGCTGTCGGTGGTGGTGCCGAGCAGTGCCCGGACCCAGGCCCGTACGTCGTGCTTGTGGTCGGCGAGGGTCTTGCCGGACCAGTCGCGGGAAATGAGGATGCGTCGGCCGCCGATGCCGAGGGTGTCGCGTTGGTGAACCTTGCCCTTGCAACGGCCGGGCTTGAGCTTGGCGTTCGCCTTCTTGGGCTGGATGCCGTAGAGCAGCCAGTTGGCGCACCGGTCGGTGCACGGGGTGATCCGGAGTTGCTGCCAGAGCCGGTCGAGGTGCTTGCGTTGCCGGTCGGTGGTCGCTTTGTGGCAGTCGCCGGTGTTCTTGGTGATGTATTTCGTGACGTACCGGATGGTCCGTTCGGCGTCGTTGGTGCCGGGCATGACGCCACGGGCGTCGACCTGGGTCCCGAAGCGCACGACGTGCACCGGTTCGGCGTCCGGGTCCTCGTCGATGGCGTCGAGGGCTTCGGCCCAGGTGCTCAACGGCTGGCCGGTGTCCGGGTCGGCCCACGCCGCCGCCTGCTCGTCCCAGACCGGGAGGCGGTCGAGGGTGTACCGCTGGACGTCGACCGAGGGCCACCACACCTGGTGGTAGGTCGCCGCCGCGACGGTGCGCAGGATGTCGCGGGGGATGGTGCCTCGGATGGCGAAGTGGGCGTGTGGGGCGAGTCGGCGTTGGGGCTCGACGCAGCCGGCGTACTGGACGTTCCAGCCTTCGCAGCGGCGGAGGTTCTGCCAGAACCGGTCGAGGAGTCGGGGGAAGTGGGCGGCGTCCCAGGCGGCGCGGCGGTAGTCGTACCGGTCGGGGTTGACCGGGGTGCCGTCGGGGCGGACCGGGCCGTAGGAGTCGAGGGTGAGTGTGAGCCACATCGACGGTCGGAAGGTCGAGCCGTCGGGGGCGGTGTAGGTCTTGCCTACGGTGCGTCGCTCGACCTTGCGCCGAGGTAGGTCGGGTGCGTCCTGGCGCCGCTTGGTGGAGCGCTTGCGCCGGCCGCCGGGCTCTTCGTCGGAGTCCTCGGTGACGTGCGGTGGTCCGACGCGCCCGCGCAGGCCCTCAGCGGCGATGGCTTCCTCAACTTCGCCGATGGCTTCGTCGATGTCGGTGACCTGGTCCCACTGGGCGGCGCGGATTGCTTCGTCGCGGGAGAACTCCAGGTGGGCGCGGAACAGGATCAGTGACTTCTGCGCCTCGGTCGCGGGTTCGGGGCCGGGTAGGGGTTCGTCGTCGCGGTGCCAGCCCTCCCGGATCTGGGCCTGTCGCAGCCGGCGGTTCTTCTTCGCGCACGGCCCGCACTTATCCTCACGAGTCGCCCCACAGGGGAGGTCGATGACCTCGGTCAGGCCGGTGTCGAGGTCGGTGCGGCGCATCGCCAGGGGGCGGACGCAGACGCCGTACTCGGCGGCGATCTCCTTGAGGATGTCGACGGAGCGGGGTAGCGCCATGCGGGCCGCCCGCGACCCCGGCCGAGGAATAGCAGCCGGGGTCGGAGCGGTGGGTTCGAGGCCGGGCAGGGTCGGCGCGTTCATCGGTCCACCCCTGGCAGGAGCGGAATGCGGTGGTGGCGGTTGTTGGTCCGCCGGTACTGTCCGGGCTCACCATGAACCCGAGCGGCGAGGTCGAGATGAGCAGCGGTGGCGGAACGACGGTGCTGTGGCGTCCGACCGGGCCGAAGGAACTGGATCTCGTTCGCAAGTCGGGATGGCGGAAATGGCCTCCGCGACTGCCGGACCAGCCGATTTTCTACCCGGTCTTGTACGAGGACTACGCGGTCATGATCGCCCGAGACTGGAACGTGCCCGCCTCCGGCGTGGGGTACGTGACCCGCTTCCACGTTCAGACGGAGTTCGTCAGTCGCTACCCCGTACGGCAGGCCGGTGGTGACTCCATCCTGGAGCTGTGGGTGCCAGCTGAAGAGTTGGACGAGTTCAACGCCCACCTTGTCGGGCCGATCGAGGTTGTGCACGAGTTCCGGTAGCCGGCCAGCGGCGAACATGGCCGTCATCGGATGATCCCGACGACCTGGGGCCGGTTGGGATGGACGACGCCGAGCGGAGGCAACACCGCGGCTGATGCCGGCGGCATCACTGTGGCTGATGCCGCTGGCATCACCGGAGCCGGCGGGACGGGTTCGACAGGCTGCGGCTCGTCGTACCAGTCGCCCTGGGGTTGATCGGGAGCCGTCGGGACGGCGGGGGCGCTGGATAGGACGACCTTGACCAGGGCGAGGAAGGCCAGCGACGGTACGGCGGCGACGATCCAGCCCCAGGCGGAGGGTTCGGCTTCGGCGACCTGGGCGGCGAGGGAGAGCAGGGCGAACGCGACCAGGAGCACGCCGACCAGGCCGACGGGGCGGTTGTCGCGGCGGCGGGCGCGGATCTCCAGGCCGAGGTAGATGGCCATCAGTTCGACGGCTACGGCGTTGGCCCAGCCGATCCAGTGGGGTTGGCCGTGGGCAACGGACAGGTCGTGGACGTGGGTGAAGGCGGCGGCGCCGGCCATGGTGCCGATGGCGAGCAGGATCACCAGGCGTACGGCGGATTCGGCTCGGTCGCGGTTCATCGGCGAGGGCCGGGGTTGCGGATGGTCAGGGTGATGTGGATGCGCTGCCCGTCGAGGTCTCGGCGTCGGTTGACGAAGTGCGCCAGGCCGTGCAGCGCACCAGCGAGCCGTTCCGGGGAGTCGTTCAGTTCGATGTGCAGGGGCTTGATGCGGTGGGTGCCGAGGAAGAAGCGCTTGAGGGACATGGCGGTTATCTCCGGGCCGGGGTGACGCGGGTTCGGATGTGGTCGGGGGGTTCGCCGAGGGAGGCGACCGCTTCGGAGAGGCAGCGCCACAGCGCCCATGCCTCGTCGGGGGTGAGGTACATGCGGCGCCGGCCGCCGCCGACGGCGAGATAGACCGGGTACGGGTCAGTCCGAGCGGGGTCGACACGCACGGACACCGCCGTGGAGGTCGCACCGTCAGCACCGGGGGCACGGAGCCGGTAGAACGTCGGGGCGGTCACCGCGGCTCGCCCCCGTCGGCGTCCCGGTTGAGGATCTGGCGCAGCGAGTCGGGCAGCAGCGGCCCCCGGGTCTGCCGGGGCACAGGCAGCCGGTTTGGTTCGGTCGCGGTTTCCCGGGTGACCTGGGCGAGGATGTCCGCCGCGTCGGCCGGGGCGGGGTACTCGGCGGCCAGCTCGCGGATGTGGTCGTCGGAGATGTAGGAGAACCGGACCCGGGCGGGTTCCGGGATGCCGTCGAGGATCACGTACCCGACGCCCTTGGCCCACCGGGGCATCTGGTCAGCGAGGGCTCCCCGATTGCGGGCACCGTCGCCCAACACCAGGTCGACCTGAGCCGCTTCCGTGAGGCCGAGGGCGATGCGGGTCGGAAACAGGTCCCGGAACGGCAGCACCTCCTTGCGGGGGTCCTGCAACGCGGCCACCACCAGGACGCCGACCCCGGCACCCTGGGACAGCAGCAGCCCGAGCGAGCCGGCGATGCGCTTGCGCAGGTCGACGTCTTGCAGGTACGCCGTCAGTGCCGCCATCTCGTCGATGACGACCACGACCAGGGGGTCAGCCTCAGTCGGGGTGTGCACCCGGACCGTACCGGCCAACCGGGTCTGACGCTCCCGCATGACCGTCACGGCCTCGTCGAGCAGGTCCGCCATCGCCTCGAACGACTTGCAGGCGAACCGGGCGAACAACGGCCGACCCATGGCGAACTCCATCCCGCCCTTCGGATCGATCACCCAGAGCCGCACCAATCCCGAGGTGATGCCGCCGGCCAGTGAACGGACCAGCGACCACAGCACCGAGCCCTTACCGGACCGGGTGGCCCCGCCGATCAGGACGTGCGTGGCGAGCAGGTGCAGAGACCAGACGCCCAGGTCATCCCGCCGAGCCAGCGGCAGCGCGGTGAAGTCCGGGACGGCCGGGGCATCGAACGGGGCCACGACCGGCCGCAAAGCATCGGTGCGGACGAGGACCAGGTAGACCAGCGTTGGCCGGTCCCGGAACCGCACCCGGTCCACCCAGCCCAGCAGCAGCGCCCAATAGCCGGTACGGGTCGGCGCATCATCGGGCCGCTCGGAGTAGACGCGGGCGTGCCGCCGGCCGAAGGCGTACGCGAGATTGGTTGTGACCTTCTGGAAGTCGGCCGGGGTCTGCCCCCGGACCATTCGGACGGTCAGCACGTCGAGGGCCTGATCCGAGCGCACGCGCAGCAGCTCGGGCAGGACGGCCCGATGGTCGTAGGTTGCGGCCAGGCCGCAGAGGGTCATGGCCTCATGCCACGCCCGCCGGTACACGAACACCTGACGGAACCGGCCGAGCAGCGGCCCGGCGAACCACCGCCACCAGGACGCCTCATCGCGCCACCGCCACACCGCCGACACCAACGACGCCAGCACCAGCGGTGCGACCACACCCGACCAGCCGTGCTCGGAGTAGAGCACCACGGCGAGCACGGCCAGACCCACGGCGATCGGGTGGCGCAGGCACCACCAGCAGCCCCGAGCGAGCCACCGCAGTACCAGGCCGAGGAGGACCAGCCACATCGGCAGGTGGAATCGCTTCGGCCGGACGACCACCAGGTCTCCGGCGGAGGTCATCAGCACCTCGCCACGCGGCCGGCGCATCATCGCGCATCCCGCAGCGACACGAACCGACCGGACGCATCCCGGACCGGAGGAAACGGAAGAACGAGCTGCCCGACGCAGCCGGCACACCGACCGTCGGCACCGGTGGTCGGGTCGAACCGTGACTGACACACGCCGCACCGCGGCTGGGCCGGGGCAGCCGAACGCCTACGCTTGGACACGTCACTACCTCTCTCGACAGAGCAGGGGGAAGAGACAGAGGGCGGGGCTGCCGTCCGCCAAGACCTGACAGCCCCGCCCCCACCTGATACGGCTACGCCGCCGCCTTCTTGGCCACGCCCGCCGGGGCACGCATCCCGGTCGCACGCAGCGAGTACGCCATCCGGCCGTTGTTCGCCACGTACGGCGTGACCGTCATGCCCTCGAACTCGACCGCCTCGAACGGCGTACCCGACGGCGGAACCGGCTGGTAGTCCGCCGAGATCTTCACCGTGGTCTCCCTCGACCGCTTCCCGAGTTCCGGGTCCAGGTCCATCACCCGGACCTGCCACACCCGCTGGCCGGTCAGCTTGTCCTTCGCCGGGCTACGCCGGCCGGTCTTCTCGTCGTAGTCCTCGACCTCACCCAGGGACTCGGGCACCAACGCGCACCCCGCCGGGAACACGTCCTCACAACGCACGGCGAACCTCGTACCGCCACGCAGAGCCATCCGCTCAACCTCCAGGTTATTGGCATGTCTGCCAAGTTGAGACTCAAAGGTAGACGGCACTTGGCAGACAAGTCAACAACCCTGCTCAACCAGGCGATCGGTCCAGGAACGATCGCCTGATCACCGCGACATGGTGAAGCCGGCTTCGGTTCTCGTTCGTTAGATTCCGAGAAAGGTACTCGAGAACGAATAGCGAAGTCGGATCAAAGATCTTTGCCGACACTCCAGCACTCGTCTCGACAACGACTTACCGTTGGACTTGCTTCGCACGCCACTAGATTAAAGTCTTTAATCTAGTGATGCGATAGATGCTGCAAGAACCGCGACGAGTAAGATACCGTCTAACGGTGCCGTTAGAGAGTCGGTGAGACGGGTTAGTCGACGAGCCAACCTCGACCTAGACGGCATCGAGGTCTGTACGACTCGAGTCGTACAGACGCACGTGAGGGACGCCCGCCGTGGCCTGCGAAACCAAAGACGGACGCCCCCCACACCTCAGGGCGGTTGGCTCAGCTAGCAGCAGGCTAGAAGGGCCAACCCCCACCCCTGAGCAGCTCCTCGGTCAGGAGTGCGACGAACGTGACGAACCTGATCGGCCCTGCCCACTCGCCTACCACCTTGCGATACCAAGGAGTACCGCGACCCCGGTCCTGACCTCGCCGCTTGCGCTGCTTGGGACTTTTCCGGGGCTTGGGTTTGGTCATCCTCTGCTTCCTCCTACGCGCGGACTTGTCCGCTGATCCCTTGAAGTTCAGGGCACAGCGGAACTGATGCGAAGCGCGTGGATGGGCGATTCTGACGCCCGGAAATCATAACCTCAACACGTATAGAATTGGCAAGCGACACTCATTTACCTCGCGGGGACCGCTACCCCGGCGGACGCTTCGTCCGTTCCGCGCGACACCGTGGGTCGTTGGCAAGGGGTGGCGGCATCGCCGGTCGCAGCGGGCGTAACGCCTCTGCTCAGGGGTATCGCTGGACTCATGGCAGAAGAACGGCAGGGCAGCACGGTGGACGAGTCCCACTCGCGGCCACCTGGTGTAGATGACACCACGGTTGATGCCCTGGGCGAGCTGAGCAAGGCGCTGGAGACCATCCACCGGGTGCGTGGTCACCTGTACTCGGCGCACCAGCTCGTCGGCGGCGCGGATCTCACCCTTGACCGGGTGGTGAAGCTGCTCCGCGAGGCTGGGCACGACGAGACGGCCGACCGGGTCGAGCACGAGCTGTTGGGGCGCAACGTGCTACCTGGCCGGTGGACGTTCCAGATCATGGAGGAGTTCGATGATGGCTACTACGCCGCGTTCCAGGAGATCGAGCGGGACGCGAGGGAGAAGCTGGCCGGCGGCCGGCGGCACATCTACGAGGCAGAGATGAAGGAACGGCGGCGTACCCAGGGCTTGCCGGGGCACGAGGCTACGCCGGAGGGGTGAGCGGTAGACTGTTCGGCAGCATCGAGGCTAGGGCGTTGGCTCTGGCCTCGATGATCCTCATTCGGGCCTGGTACTCGGCCGGCTCGCGGTGTGCGGCCTGGCTGGTGACCTGGCCGGGCCACTTGCGGTAGAGCAGGCCGTATTCGCGGGTGAAGTAGCCGGCGCTCACCGCGTTAGCGGCGAGTAGAAGGCCGGTGTCCTCGGAGGCGGGCAGGGCCATCCAGCCGCCCAGGGCGAAGACGAGATCCCGGCGCAGGCACAGGGTCGCCGGGTGCACGGATGCGCGGTAGTCGTTGGCCTGCCAGAACGACAGGACCGCACCGCGGTCGATGACCCCGCCGGCCGGATCCTTGTCCCATCCGGCGGTCGACCCGTCGGGCAGCAGATCAAGTACCCGCGAGGTGGTCCATCCGATCTGCGGATGCGCGTCGAACGCGGCGATGTCGCGGGCGAGCGCACCAGGGGTCAACTGGTCATCAGCGTCCAGAACCTTGATGAGTTGCCCGGAGACACGGGAAAGCCCGAGGGTACGGGCAACACCGGGTCCCCCTGGTCGACCGGTACCGAGACTGATCCGCGGATCATTGGGCAGCACGTCGACCAGGGCGCCGGTCTGCCCGTCCTCTTGGACGAGCCATTGCCAGTCCCACCCGTCGGGCATCTCCTGCTTGGCCAACGACTCGTAGGCGCCAGCCAGGTACTCGATGCTGGGCGCGTGGACCGGGGTGATGACCGAGACGAGCTGCGTCAAGTTTTCCACCGTTGGAGTTTGTGGGAGTAGACAAGCTCTGTCCGGTCGCCCGGCATCACCACGTCGGCGACCTCGACGACGCGGCCTGTGGTGTCGACCGAAGTCTTCCGCACCGTGAGCACGGAGACGCCAGGGTCGATGTCCAACAGTTCGGCCTCATCCGGGGACGGCGGACGCGCCCGGATCTCGTCGTCGATGCGGTCCAACTCGATGCCGAGCGTGTGGAGCTGGTGTTGCGTACCGCCCGGCCAGGGTTCTTTGCTGGCGTCGAGCAAGTCAGGGTTCGTGGCCACCAGGTCATACGGCAGGTAGGAGTACGACACGGTCAGCGGCGCGTTCTCGTGCCGGGAGGACGTCCAGTAGACCCGGCGCAACAGCGAAGTACCCGGCTCGACCTGCAAAGCCGCCGCCATCTCCGCATCGGCTTCCACGCGGGAGTACTCGGCGTGGAACTTGAGGTCGTCGACGGTCAGGCCGGTGTCGTGCTCGGTGGCACCGGTCTTCAGACGCTCGTCCTCGTCGAGCAGGACGCGATCCTTCTCCCACTGGTACCGCTCGGTGTTGCGACGGCGTACCCGCTGGCGGGGTGCCCGTACGTAGGTCCCGCGCCCCTGTTCCGCGCGGACCAGGCCCCATTCCCGGAGCTGCCGGATGGCGTTGCGGACGCTCGTGCGGGACAGGCCCGAGGTGTCGGCCAACTCGGTCTCGCTGGGCATCAGAGTGCCGGGGGCAAGTTCGCCGTTCACGATCTTCGCCCGCAACTCTTCGGCGAGTTGCAGGTAGCGAGGGCGCCAGTCCCGACCTTGCACACCGGTCACCGTACCCCCTAGACGTTCCAACGTCTGCCAGGTGGTCCCGCCAGCGGGCCGCTCGGGCACCGGAGGCACCGCCACCGCTACCCGCGGTGATTGCACCCGTCGAGGGCCGGGGGTACGAGGGGAAGCTTTGCTCCGGTGGTTGTTGGCGGTCATCGCGTCTCCCCCGTCTGTCCGCGTCGACCAAGCGGTGCCAGCATCACCCGTCGCGCGTGCGTCAGTTCCTCTATGAGCCGGTCAACCTGCGTCGCCGACAGGAGCACGGCTTGCGTCGCGCCGTAGCGGGTCGCGTCGAGCTTGACCGCCAGGTCCCGGCGCGCGAACCGATCGACGAGCAGTTGCAGGCTGACCCAGCCGGTCTGCTCCCGCCCGACAGTGGCGAGAAGCCCGCGATGCATCGGCTCGTTCGGTCCGCAGCCCCGACACCACTCCGGGCACACCAACCGCGCGCCCGACGGCGGACGGCTCTCCGGCGCGGGTATGCCTTCACTCATCGCCGGCCCCATGGTCGCCTGGCACCTGCGCCAACAGGCCGTGAAGCTGCTCAACCAGTTCGGCCGCCTGCGGTACCGACAACTCCGCCCAGGCGTTCCCGGCCCGGCACGCCGCGTGAATCCCCACCATGGGACCGAGAGCGTCAGCGCTGATGAGGTAGGTGACGATCAGGCCGCCTGCCCGGCTGTCGCCAACCCGATGCATGGGGCCACGATGACGGCGAGCCATGTGGGCCAGCACCGGCGGCACCAGATAGCCGCAGCGGTCAGGGGCACACCAGTCCGGGTGACTCACCACCGCAGCCGGCTTGCTCGTGTGCCTCATCGGGGCCACCGCTCAGCGTTGCCCCGGTACTGCTGGGCGCGCGTCAGCAGTGGCGCGTACCGGAGCGCGGGCAGCTCCCGCGTCGGAACCGTCAAGCACCACGCCGCGTGCCTGGGCAAAGGCGACGGAGCGTTGCTGCCGGCGGCCCGGTTCGCTGGGCGTCGCGAAGACCACCAGGACGACAACCAACCGCGACGACGATGAGAGCCGGACATCGCACCTCCACAGGTAGGCGAGGACCGGTGGCCGACCACGGGGGAATGCAGCCGGCCACCGGCCCGGATGAAGGCACGGCGCACCGTCCGACGCCGGACGGGTCGGGTATCGCCGAGCCAACTTGTACGCGCGGCTACCGCAACCGGTCCGACAGGACGCCGCGCATCATGTGCGACCAGGGCCGGCGCGAGACCACCCCTGACACGAGCCGTCACCATGACCGCACACTGGGAAACGTACCTACAAGTGGATGTGTTGTCCATACGTCGAAACGGGTCGCTTGGTTGGCACTTGGTAAGACAAGTGCCAGGTACGGTGAGCAGGTGCCCACCCCGCACTACGGCCAACCCCGCTACCGCTTGATCGCCGACGAGCTGCGGCAACGCATCGAAAGTGGCGTCATACCGCCGGGCACCCTGCTACCACCCGAGAGCGCCCTCACTACTGAGTTCCGGGCTAGTCGTGGCACGGTGCGCCAAGCCATCGCGGCCCTGCGGGATGAACGCCTGGTCGCAACCGAGCACGGCCGCGGAACGTACGCAAGCCCTCGCCATTACGGCAGTGAACCTGATGAGGCTTCCCCACTGGAGACACGAGAGCGTCAGGTCGGAGCAGATCCGGAGCTTGCAGCTCTCTTCGCTGTCGAGGAGGGCTCGACCCTAGTCGAACATCAAAAGATCACCCGAGCAGGCGGAGCCGTCCGAACAGTCGTCAGAACCTATCGACTGATCGAGATGAAGCGGTAGCTATCGTTCGCACTTTCGACACATCCTCAAGGCGGCCGGCAACGCGTCCCACGTGCCGCCGCCTGGGCGCGCGTCCGACGCTCCGCTGTCACTCCACGTCGGCGGCGGTGACTTACCCCACGGTGCGGCGGTGCGATGGCCGCCGTGCCCCGGCCGGCTGCTCGCCCACAAGCCTTAACCACACTCGGCGCTACCGTCGGCGGCCCCGGGGGTCCCGCTCTTAACGCCAGCAGACGGGCGTGTTCCGTGGCCGGCCGTGGTGGGTCATCGAACTTCCGGCTCGCACCGCTAGCGTCTGACGCGATAGCCTCCGGCTTGCAGAAATTGGAGTACATGGGTTGCCATCACGAGATGACCGGTCAGCTGATTTGCTCGGCCCGGCGGATGAGCAGGCTTGCCATGGGCTCACATAGCTCCTCGTCGGCGACATGGGGGACACCAGTGACTGTGACGCAGGCGATCGCGGAGGAGCAGGTCGTAAAGTCGCGGCACCGTGTCAAGACGTACGGTGAGGTCTTTACACCGCGTCACATGGTGGACCGGATGCTCGATTTGGTCCGCGAGGAGTTGGAGGCGGGCCCCGACTTTGTCGACAAGACCTTCCTTGAGCCTGCGGCCGGCCACGGCAACTTCCTGGTCGCGATCCTGCACCGCAAGCTCCGTGCGGTCGAGAAGAATTACGCACCCGAGGAGCGGCCGGAGGCGTCCTTGTTCGTCCTCGCCTCGATCTACGGTATCGAGCTGCTGGAGGACAACCACCGAGACGCCAAGGAGGCCATGCTCACCGAGTTCTTGCACTTCCACGAGCAACACGGTGTCCCATGTGACCCGGATACGAGCCTGAGGAAGGCCGCGGCCTTCCTCATCGACACAAACCTCGTTCGTGGCGACACTCTGACCGGCCTGGACTGGCGAGACGAGAAGATCCAGTTCTCCTGGTGGAACCGGATCACGGATGCCCCCGGGATGGTTCAGCGCGAGCCGTTCACGCTCGCCTCGCTGCGCGAACAGACCTTTGACTTCACCGTCTACGACAGCTACCGGGCTTGCAGGATCGACAGGGTCCATGAGGGAGCGAGGGCCAATGCCTAGTCCGAAGATCAGGACGTTCCGTGAGATCACCCCGCTCATCTACTCCTGGACGACACCGGACATCCCAAAGTACGCGGGATGGGAGAAGATCGGGTACACCGAGCAGGCGACCGCAGATGCGCGCATCGCGCAGCAGGCATCCCAGTTGTCCGTCGAGAAGCAGAAGAAGTGGGCGCGGCGGGCCCTGTTCACGTCCGAGGCCGGTGGGCGCTTCACGGACAAGGACTTCCACGCCTACCTGCACCAGCAGGGCGTGGAGCGCGAGACCACGCCAAAGCGGACTGAGTGGCATCACTTCAAGATCGCCCCAAGGACGTCGCTGGAGTACTTCAACGACTTCGCCGGCCAGGACTTCGCCCACCTCCAGCACGGCGCCGAGAAGGACGACTACGTCCTGCGCCCCGAGCAGCGAGCGGCCGTCGACCAGGCCGTGGTCGCCTTCGAAGCCGGGAAGACCGAGGTGCTGTGGAACGCCAAGCCGCGATTCGGCAAGACGCTGACGACATATGACCTGATGCGGACCCTGGACGTCCGGCGGGTCTTGATCGTCACCAACCGCCCAGCGATCGCGAACTCCTGGTTCGACGACTTCACGCGCTTCATCGGCCACCAAACCACGTACCGGTTCGTCTCGGAGTCGCCATCACTGGCCGACCGTTCACCCATGACTCGCGAGCAGTGGCGTGCCTTCTTGTCCAACTGTCAGGACGAGGACCCGCGCATCGTGGAGTTCTTCTCGCTGCAGGACCTCAAGGGATCGCAGTACTTCGGCGGCTCCTACGACAAGCTCAAGCACATCGCCCAGTCCGACTGGGACCTGCTGGTGATCGACGAGGCCCACGAGGGCATCGACACCACCAAGACCGACGTCGCGTTTGACCAGATCAAGCGCAAATGGACGCTGCACCTGTCTGGCACGCCGTTCAAGGCGTTGGCCTCCGGCAAGTTCGACCAAGACCAGATCTTCAACTGGTCATACGAGGACGAGCAGGCCGCCCGCAAGCAGTGGGGGGAGGAGGGCCAGGAGAACCCGTATGCGGCGCTGCCGACGCTCAATCTGCTGACCTACCAGATCTCACGGATGATCACCGAACGTTTGACCGAGGGCGTCGCCATCGACGAGGACGAGGCGAACATCGACTACACGTTCAACCTTAACGAGTTCTTCGCGACCAAGGACAACGGGTTCTTCGAGCACGAGACTGAGATCATCAAGTTCCTCGACTGCCTGACGACCAACGAGAAATACCCGTTCTCCACGCCTGAACTGCGAGACGAGGTCCGCCACTCCTTCTGGCTACTCAACCGCGTCGCCTCTGCCAAGGCTTTGCAGAAGCTGCTCAAGACCCACGACGTCTTCAAGCACTACACAATCATCCTGGCCGCCGGCGACGGGCGCTCCGACGACGACACCGACCCCGTCGCGGCCGGCAAGTCTCTGGACAAGGTGCGCGACGCCATCGCAGAGGCCGAAAAGTCGGATGGCAAGACCATCACCCTATCGGTGGGACAGCTCACCACCGGCGTCACGGTGCCCGAATGGACCGCAGTTATCATGCTGTCCGACCTGTCCTCCCCGGCCCAATATATGCAGGCGGCATTCCGGGCGCAGAACCCCTGCACCTTCGAGCGTGCCGGACACGTGTTCCAGAAGCAGAACGCGTACATCTTCGACTTCGCGCCCGAGCGCACGCTGACGATTTTCGACGCCTTTGCCAACAACCTGCACCCGAGCCCTCCGGGCGATCAGGGCGTGCGGCAGGAGAACATTCGGCGGCTGCTGAACTTCTTCCCGGTCCTGGGCGAGGACACCGAGGGCCGGATGATCGAGCTCGACGCTTCCCAGGTCCTGACCTTCCCGCAGGTGTTCAAGGCCCGCGAGGTCGTGCGCCGCGGGTTCCTGTCGAACCTGCTGTTCGCGAACGTCGCCGGCATCTTCCGGTACTCCGAGCACGTCAAGGAGATCCTCGACAAGCTGCCCACTGCGAAGCAGGGCAAGGTCACCAACGGGCAGCCCATCGAAATCCCGCAGCCGCCGCCCGTCACCGACCCGGAAGGAAGGGTCCAGGTCGACGTGGAGACCGTCATCAACCCCAAGGTCGCCGAGCTCGGCAAGCCCGTCTATAGCACCGAGGACATCCCAGCCGTCGAGCCCCATGCCCCTGCGCACACAGCGGCGACCCAGATCGCCAAGGCGGTGACCGAACAAAGCCGCAAGAAGCGCGAGGAGCTGAAGCAGGCCTACGGGCTCACCGCCAAGCAGGTCGAGCGCGACGAAAAGCGCACCGAGCAGGCCGTAAAGGACCAAGTCGAGCGCGCCTACACCGAGCACAAGATCGCCAGCAAGCATCTGGAAGACGAGCTAAAGAACGCCGTCACCGAGGCCGAGGCCCAGGTAGTCGAGGCCAAGCGAGCCGAGCAGGACAAGGCGTTTAAGACGGACATCCTGGCCATCGTCGAGGGGACCATGGACTCGATCGTGCCCGAGGTGGTGACGCGCGAGGAGACCAAGAAGGAGCAAAAGCGCGCGAACCAAACGATGGACGACGCCCGCTCCCACCTGCGGGGATTCGCCCGCACGATCCCCATGTTCCTCATGGCATACGGTGGCCGTGACATCCGCCTGTCGAACTTCGACGACTACACGCCCGACGACGTTTTCAAGGAGATCACAGGAATCACCGAAGCCGAGTTCCGCCTCCTGCGCGACGGCCAAGAGGTCACCGATGAGAACGGCACTGTCACGAAGATCCCAGGCCTATTTGACGAGGCGGTCTTCGACCAGTCCGTCCAGGAGTTCCTGGACAAGAAGGAGGCCTTGGCCGACTACTTCGACGACGCGCAGACCGAGAACATCTTCGCCTACATCCCGCAGCAGAAGACATCTCTGGTCTTCACCCCACAGTCCGTTGTCAAGCTGATGGTAGACGCCCTCGAAGCCGAGAACCCAGGCATCTTCACCGACCCAACCAAGACCTTCGCGGATCTGTTCTCCACCGCCGGACTGTTCCTGATGGAACTGGTGCGCCGTCTCGACACGGGCCTTACTGATGTGTTCCCTGACCAGGACGTCAGGCTGCGGCACATCCTGACCTCACAGGTCTTCGAGATGAGCCACAACGAGATCCTGCACCGCATCACCATCGAGGCTGTCTCCGGCGGCGTCCCGCATCGCAAAGCCTGGATCGAGGACTCCGGCCACTTCAGCGTCGGCGACCTCGCCCGAATGACCTCTGAGGAGCGCCAGAACATGGTTGACCGCATGCTGACGGAAGGACACTGACCGTGAGCAAGAAGTTCGACGTCGTCATCGGGAACCCTCCCTACCAGGAAGAGGCCCAGGGCGAGGGAACCCGCGATACCCCGGTCTACCACCTGTTCATGGACGCGGCCTACGACGTAGGGACGAAGGCCGTCCTAATCACCCCGGCCCGCTTCCTGTTCAACGCAGGTTTCACGCCCAAGGCGTGGAACGAGAAGATGCTCGCCGACCCGCATCTTACGGTGCCGATCTACGTCCGAGACAGCTCGGAACTCTTTCCAGGCACCAAGATTCGCGCAGGGATCGCCGTGACGTACCGAGACGCGGAGCGTGCAGGCACGCCGATCGAGACCTTCACGGCGTACAACGAACTCAACTCGATCCTGCACAAGGTGCGAGAGTCAGGAACGGCATTCATCGAGACTTTGGGCATCACGAGCTCACGCTCGTACCGCTACACGGACAAGTTGTACGAGGACCACCCGGAGGCACTCAAGCTGCGCCCGGAGGGCAACACCGCCCTGGTCAACACGAACGCGTTTGAGCAGTTCTCCTTCCTCTTCTACGACAGCCAGCCTGCCGACGATCATGAGTACATTGAGGTCCTCGGCGTGATCAAGAACAAGCGATGCCGTCGATGGATTCGTAGCGAGTACATCACAGGCCCGGAGAGCTTCGACAAGTACAAGGTCGCGCTCCCAGCCGCGAATGAGAGCAACAAGCTTGGCTGGATGGCGGCCCCAGAGGTCGTCGAACCTGGCGTTGCCGTAACCCAGACGTTCCTGACCATCGGCGCGTTCGACACAGACACCGAGGCGCGGTCCTGCCTTTCTTACCTCAAGACGAAGTTCGCTCGGGCCATGCTCTATATCTTAAAGGTGACCCAGCACAATCCTCGCGCTACCTGGCGGTTCGTCCCGGCGCAGGACTTTACGACCGCATCTGGCATCGACTGGACCAAGTCGATCCCCGAGATCGACGCCCAGCTCTGCGCCAAGTACGGCCTTGACCGCAACGAGATCGCCTTCATAGAGGAAGAGGTTACGTCGATGGGCTGATACTCGGGCGCGTCTGCTGATCGCGGCTCGACTACTACGCGAACTGGGCCGCTGCTCGGCGCGCGGGAGTCGCGTCGCTGTACCACGGCGAAGGTTTGGAAGTACGTCCCCCTGCAGGAATTCACCGCCTCCTCGGACATCGACTGATTCAAGCCGATTCCGCAGATCGACCGAGAGCTTATAAGCGAGACGTCTTCGCTCCCCTTTTGCCCCCTCTCGCCCCTCTCGCCCACCCCTCTCGCCCCCCTCTCGCCCACGCCGTTGCCGACTTCCTCTGTTCTGGATCAAGGCGCCGCGCTCCGCGCGCCGCGGGGGCGGTAACCCGGCCGGCGGCAAGCCGCCCCGGCCGCCTTCGGCGCCGGGGCGGAGAGCCACCGACTGCCGCCGGACCGCCGCCCCAAAGGGCGACACGATCACGGCCAGGCGGTACGGAAGCCGAACGGGTCAACCTGCTCGACGGTCAGGGCTTCCGACTGCCGCGCCAGTCCAACCCCGGGACTGGCTTGCCCCCGGCCTACCTCCCGAAGCCAGCGAGACGCCACCGCAGACCCCTCAGCCAGTCGCTAAGCGCACGGCCCACCCCAGCCCGGCAAGCACCACCAACGTCAACGCTCGCGTCCTCAGAGGAGCCCTCGCGGCAAGATCGACCTGCCCACCATCTGCCCACAACCAGTCGTCAACGGCTGGACTCAGCCGGACTCCACCAGATCAACGAGAACGGCCCCCGATCAGCATCTCTGCTGGTCAGGGGCCGCATCTGCACCTGGTGGCGGGTAGAGGATTCGAACCTCTGTAGCTTTCGCGACGGATTTACAGTCCGCTCCCATTGGCCGCTCGGGCAACCCGCCAGGGCACGCCCCCGCATCGTGGCGCGGCGGCGGAAGCAAGGATAGCGGCTCGACCCGCCGAGTCCGCAACCGGGTACCGTCAGGGTGCCGCACCCCTGGGCAACAGGGGATGAAAGATCCCAGACCGGCCGGACAGCAGGAGTATGAGGATGGCAGCAAACCCTTCGTTCGACATCGTGAGCAAGGTCGATCGCCAGGAGGTCGACAACGCCCTCCGTCAGGCGGGCAAGGAACTCGGAACGCGTTTCGACTTCCGGGGTACAGGAGCGGAGATTTCCTGGTCGGGTGAGGAGGCGATCAGCCTCCAGGCGGAGACTGAGGAGCGCGTGCGAGCCGCGCTGGATGTCTTCAAAGAGAAGCTGATCAAGCGCAACATCTCACTCAAGTCGTTGGACGCGGGCGATCCCCGTTCCTCGGGCAAGGTTTTCAAGATCGACGCCAAGGTGATCCAGGGGATCGACCAGGACAAGGCCAAGGTGATCAGCAAGAAGATCCGCGACGAGGGCCCCAAGGGCGTCCAGGCCCAGATTCAGGGTGACCAGTTGCGCGTCACCGGCAAGAAGAAGGACGACCTTCAGTCCGTCATCACGCTACTCAAGGGCGAGGATTTCGGTGTCGCCCTTCAGTTCGACAACTATCGCTGAATCGCCCGGTACCGGCCCGCGCCGCCAGCCCCTCGGCGACGGCTGGCGGCGGGCCAGGCGGCTCGTACCCGCGAACGACCGGGACGCTCAGCCGGGCGCCTGACGACTCAGGTGTTCCCAGGCGCGGTACTCCTCGACCCGGGTCTGCTCCATCTGCTGGACGATGTCGTAGGAGCGGCTGCCGACGATCAGGCGCAGCGGCGGATTGGGCAGGTCCGCAAGGGTCATGATGACCGGCGCGGCGGTCTCGGGGGCGGGGCCGGCGTCGTCTCCCCAGAGTTCGGCCAGCTTCGCCCGCAGTGGTTCGTACGCCGGGTGGGGCGTCGTCGCCGTCGTTCCCACCGTGTAGAGGCCGGTGTCGTAGCCCCCGGGTTGCACGATGGTCACCTTGATGCCGAAGGGTTCGAGCTCCATCGCTATCGACTGGCTGAGCGCGTCGAGCGCCGCCTTGCCGGCCGCGTAGAAGCCGACGGAGGCCACCCCACCGCCGCTGCCCATCGAGGTGACCTGTAGGAGATGGCCGGCTCCTTGGGCGCGCAGGTGCGGGACCACGGCCTGGGTGACCCAGACGGCGCCGAAGAAGTTGGCGTCGAAGTGGCGCCGGATCTGTTCCTCGGTGGTCTCCTCCAGCATGCCGAGCAGCAGGCCGCCGGCGTTGTTGACCACCACGTCGAGCCGGCCGAACGTCGCCACCGCCCGGTCCACCACCTGCTCCACCGCAGCCCGGTCGGCCACGTCGAGCGGCAGGCCGACCAGGGTGTCCGGGTGGCGCCCGGCCAGTTCCGCCAGCGGGCCGACGTCGCGCGCCGCGCCGATCACGCGGTCGCCCGTGGCCAGCGCCGCCTCGGTGATCGCCCGGCCAAGGCCGCGCGTGGCGCCGGTTATGAACCACACCCGGGGATCCACCATCGTCCCCACCCCCTCCAAATAACTAGACGAGACGTTCCGTCTCGTTCAGCCAGTCTGCGTCGCCGACGGGGAATCGTCAAGACGGACCGGCTCGTCTCGTTTCGGGTACGCTCCGTGGATGCCATCCACCCCACAGCGGCCCCGCCGGGGAAACCGACCCGACCCTGCGCGGCGTAGCGAACGGAGCCGGGCGGCCATCCTGCGCGCCACCCGCGAACTGGTCTCCGAGGTCGGCTACCCCCGGCTGAGCATCGAGGCGATCGCGGTGCGGGCCGGCGTGGGCAAACAGACGATCTACCGATGGTGGCGGTCCAAGGGTGCGGTGGTCTTCGACGCGTTCCTGGCCTTGAGCGAGGGAGCCGACGGGGTGGTGCTGCCCGACACGGGCGATATCGAGGCCGACCTGAAGGAGGTGCTGCGGGCCACCGTCGCGGAGTTCGCCGATCCCGTGTTCGAGGCACCGATCCGGGCGCTCAACATGGAGATCGTCGGCGACCCCGAGTTGTCCGCACAGTACCGGGAGCGACTGGCTGCCCCGGTGGACGAGGCCAAGAAGGAGCGCCTACGCAGCGCGCAGCGAGCCGGGCAGATCCGCGCCGACGCCGACCTGGATCTGGCGCTCGAACTGCTCTATGCGCCGCTCTACCAGCGCTGGTTGTTACGCTCCGCGCCGCTCACCGCCGAGTATGCCGACGCGCTCGTCGACCACGTACTCCGCGCGCTGCGAACCTGACGGGCGGCGCACAAACCCGCCCCGCCCAGGGTCAGCGGCCGAAGACCAGCAGCAGCACCAGAGTCAGGATCACGCTGACCATGATCGAGCCGAGGCAGCCCAGCCGGTTCGAGAAGAAGGCGAACACGGCACCGTCATACCCGCCCGTACCGCGGTCAGACGGTAGCCGAGGCGTCTAGGCGTACCGCGGCTGCTTCCGCGCGGGCGATGGGGCCGGCGGGCAGGGCGGCGACGCCGGCACCGACGGCGACCGCCACCCCGGCGAACAGGAAGGCCCAGGGCACGCCGCCGGCATGGTCGACGATGAGGCCGGAGACGGCACCGCCGACCGCGCTCGCGCCGACCGACATGGTCACCACCCAGGTGTACGCCTCGTTCAGCATGCCGGTCGGCGATATCCGTCCGACCAGGGTGTTCTCCAGGGTCAGCGCGGGTGCGATCGTGGCACCGCCGATCAGCAGGGCCACTCCCAGCGCTCCCGGCGTCGGCATCACGGCGAAGACGACGAAGCTGCCCGCGACCCCGGCGAGCAGCCAGGCGAACATGCGGGTCATGTTGCGTGCGGGCCGACGGATGCCGAACCCGAATCCACCGATCGCGCTGCCGATCCCCCAAACTGCCAGCAGCACGCCGGCGAGGCTGTCCGGATCGTCCGGGGCGTACCGGGTGGCGAACGCCGGGACGGTCACCCCCGCCGCGCCGAAGGCGATGCCGAGGCCGGCCACGCAGAGCAGCAGCGGCGGGAAACCGCCGACCCGCAGCGGGCCGAGTCCACGGGCGTGGTGTTCCCGGGCGTGCGGCTGCCAGCCGCGCATGGCCTGGCCGAGGGCCACCGCCACGGTGCCGACCAGGGTCACCACGGCCGCACCGATCAGCGCCGCCCCGGCGTCGGCGACCAGGACGAAGCCGGCCACCAGCAGCGGACCGAGCACGAAGACCACCTCGAACAGGGTGGTCTCCGCGGCGAGCGCGGTGTTACGCAGGTGGTACCGGCCGGTGGCGACGCTGGTCAGGTCATTCCAGGCACCGCGGATCGCCGCGGTCATCGGCGGGCACGTCGCACCAGCCACCGCCGCGGCGAGCAAAACCAGCGTGAAGGGGGCAGCGTCGGCGCGGGCCGACCGGAGCAGCCCGATCAGGGCCAACGGGTGGGCGATCGCGGTGCCGAGCAGCACCGGGGTGGGACCGATCCGGTCGGCGATCCGCCCGGCCACCGGGCTCAGCGCGGCACCCGAAAGGGCGTAGCAGCCGCCGGCCAACGCGGCCAGCGAGTAGCGCCCGGTGACCTGCTGTACGACGAGCAGCAGCGCCAGCGGAGTCATGCCGATCCCGAGTCGTCCGATGATGCCGATGATCAGCAGCGTCGGCGCGCCCGGGATCTGCCAGACACTGAGATACCGTCGCAGCCCAGCCACAGCGGACCTCCACGAGTGTAATGAGCGAGAGCCGTTTGAACCCTAACGCCCGCCACCCACCCGCCCCGCAACCCCGCCCCGCCTCGTCGATCTAGGGCCAAGTGTTGCTTGTTGATCCCCCGGGACGACGAAATGCCCTAGATCGACGTGCCTGGCTGACCGGTGGTGCCCGCCTTGACTGTGTGGTGCACGATCACTCTTTCGGTGCACGGATGCGTGGATCCGCTGACCGGCACGACACGGGATACCCGCCAACCATCCGTCTCATGACTCAAGGTACCTGAGCGACAGCCATGGGTGGGCCTGGCGGCGTGGTCGGGCCGGTGGCGACCCGTCGCGGTTCAGCTTCCGGCTAGGTCGAGCACCGCCTGCGGCGCGAAGCCGACGACCACGGCGACGACGGTCGCCACCGCTAGGGCGGCGGCCACCGCGCGGGCCGGTCGGACGGCGGGGGCCGCGACCTCGCCGGACGGGGCGTACAGCAGGGCGGCGACCCGCAGGTAGTAGGCCAGGCCGATGACCGCGTTCACCGCCACCACCAGGGCGAGCCAGCCGGCGTCACCGCCGAGCAGCGACCGGACCACCGTCACCTTGGCGAACAGCCCGGCCAGGCCGGGCGGCAGGCCCGCCAGCCCGATCAGCGCGAACGCGAGGCCGGCACCGATCCACGGATGGCGCCGCGCCGCGCCGCGCAGGTCGTCCAGGTTGCCGCCGTCCGCACCGGACGGCCGCAGGGCCACCACGCCGGCGAAGGCCGCCAACTCCAGCAACACGAAGAAGACGGCGTACACCAGGGCGGCGGCGTACGCGCCGGTCCGGGCGTCGGCGTCGGCGGCCAGCGCCAGCGCACCGAGCGGAGCGAGAATGTAGCCGGCCTGCGCCACCGAGGACCAGGCCAGCAGCCGCACGGTACGCCGCTGACGCAGCGCCACCAGGTTACCCACGGTCATGGTCAGCACGGCGACCAAAGCCAGTATCGGCCCGGTCACCTGGTGCGGCAACGCATGCTGCACCACGGCCAGCAGGGCGACCACCCCGCCGAGCTTCGACGCCGTCGACAGGTAGGCGGCCACCGGCAGTGGCGCCCCGTCGTAGGTGGCCGGAGCCCAGGCGTGGAACGGCACCGCCGCCACCTTGAATGCCAGCCCCGCCACCACCAGCGTCACCGCGACCGTGGTCAGCGGCAGGTCGAGCAGGTCCGGGCGGTCGGTGATGATGGCACCCAGCCGTTTCAGGTGCAGCCCGCCGGTGGCCGCGTAGAGCAGCGCGGCGCCGAGCAGGGTCAGCGTGGTGGCCACCACGCTGACCACGAAGAGGGTCACCGCCGCCTCGGCGCTGGCCAGGCTGCCCCGGCGCAGCCCGACCAGGACGTACAGCGGCAGGGTGAGCACCTCCACCGCCACGATCAGGGTGATCAGGTCACCGGCCGCGCCGAGCACCACGCCGCCGGTCATCGAGCAGGCGAGCAGGAAGCAGAACTCCCCCACCGGTGTCCGCCCGGCCCGCAGCAGCGGCCCGGACAGCGCCAGCACCCCGAGTACGAGCAGCGGCACCAGCGCGGCGACCAGGGCCGCCCGGCCGCCGAAGACAAACGAGCAGTCGACGCCGACGCAGAAGGTCCGCCGCTCGGGCCCGGAGCCGACCGCCGCCGCCCCCAACACGGTGGCGAGCGCGCCGGTGCCGGTCATCGCCACGGTCGCCACCGGCCGAGCCAGCAGCAGGTCGACCAGAAGCACCAGGACGGCCGTCCCGGCGGCCAGGTACGCCGGCAGCAGCGCCACGTTGTCGACGCTCTGCACCAGGCTCGGCTCACTCATCGCAGCACCCCCAACAGGGCCTCGACCGGGGCTTCGGCGACACCCAGCACCAGCGTCGGCGCGAGCCCGACGGCCAGCACGAGCAGCACCAGCGGCGTCCAGGCGGCCAGTTCGGCCCCGGCCAGTCCCGGCCTGAGCGTGGCGACCGCCGGGCTGGGTGGTCCGTGGGTCACCCGGCGCAGCAGCCGGAGCAGGTAGGCCGCCGTCAACGCCCCGCCGACCGCGGCCAGCACCGCCAGCGTGGTCCAGAGCGCGCCACCGGCCTCGACGGCGGCGACCACCGCGAACGCCTCGCCCCAGAAGCCGGCCAGCCCGGGCAGTCCCAGCGAGGCGACCGCCGCGAACGCGAGCAGCCCGGACAGGCGCGGAGCGGTCTCGCGCAGCCCGGCCAGCTTCGTGAGCGCGCCGCTGTGGGCGCGGTCCTTGATCGCTCCGGCCAGGAAGAACAGCAGGCCGGTGATGATGCCGTGGGCGACGTTGCCGATCAGCGCCGCCTGGATGCCGGTGGCGGTCAGCGTGGCGACACCGAGCAGCACGAAGCCCATGTGCCCAACGCTGGAGTACGCGATCAGCCGCTTCAGTTCGGTCTGCGCCAGGCAGACCAGCGAGCCGACCAGGATGGCCGCGACGGCGAGCACACCGAGCACGGGCGCCGCCCAGCGGGCACCCTCGGGAGCCACCCCGACGGCGACCCGGATCAGGCCGTACGTGCCCATCTTGAGCAGCACCCCGGCGAGCAGCACGCTGCCGACGGTGGGTGCCTGGGTGTGCGCGTCGGGTAGCCAGGAATGCAGTGGCCACAGCGGGCTCTTCACCGCGAAGGCCAGGGCGAGCAGCGTGAACGCGGCGAGTTGGGTGTTGCGCGACAGGTCGGTGCCGCCGGTCAGCGCCACCACGTCGGCGGTGCCGGCGGCGGCCACCACGACGTACACGCCGACCAGCAGCAGCACCGAGCCGAACAGGGTGTAGAGGGCGAACTTCCGGCCCGCCCGCCGCCGCGCGTGCAACGCCGCCGGGTCGGTGCCGTCGCCGCCCCAGCCCACGATGATCGCGTACATCGGCAGCAGGACGACCTCGAAGAAGAGGAAGAACAGCACCAGGTCGAGCGCGAGGAAGGTGCCGAGGATGCCGACCTCGACCACCAGCAGCAGCGCCACCAGGGCCCGCCCGCTACCACCGCCGGGCACTTGCCAGAGGCTGTATCCGCAGCAGAGCAGGGTGAGCAGGGCGGTCAGCACCACCAGCGGCCAGGAGATGCCGTCCACCCCGAGGTGGAAGCGCAGGTCCAACCCGGGCACCCAGGGCAGGTCCACCGAGTGCCAGGGACGCACCGCCCCGGCGGTGTCGTCCGTCGAGTATCCCGACCGGCCGCCGACCAACGCCACCGCGGCGACCAGGGTCAGTCCGGCGGCGACCGTGCCCACCACCCGGGCAACCCGGTCACCCGGCGTGGCGGCCACCGCCAGGGCGCCGAGGACCGGCACCGCGAGCACCGCGACGAGCAGGAGATCTCCGAAGCTCATATCGCGACTCCGATCAGGGCGGCGGCCAGGCCGATCAGCAGCGCGCCGGCCAGCACCGCGGTGAACGCCCTGGGCAGCGCCGCCCGATGCAGGGTGCCCAGCCCGCCACCGAGTGCGCGGGCGGCCCGCCCGGTGCCGGTGACCGTGCCGTCCACCACCCGCTCGTCGACGGCCCTCGCCACCTCGCCAAGAACGGTTGTCGGGCGTACCACCAGGGCGTGTTGGACGTCGTCGAGCCGGAACGCGCGGGCGAAGACCGGCCGTAGCGGGCCCAGCGCCGCCGCCGGATCGTCGGTGTCGTCCCGCCGCCAGCGCGCCCAGGCCAGCCCCACCCCGATGCCCAGCAGCGCCAGCGGCAGCAGCACGGTCGGCGCAAAGTGGATCAACCCGTCGGGCGGCATCAGATCCGACACCGCGTCGGGGTCGGCCGGCAGCGGACGTTGCAGCCGGGTGGAGAACCAGCCCGGGAAGCCGGCCAGGCCGAGCAGGGCCGCCGGTACGGCCAACACCAGCACCGGCCAGCGGAGCACGGCGGGCGGGTCGTGCGGGTGGGCCAGCGGGTCGCGGGTCGCGCCGAAGAAGGTACGCAGCAGTAGCCGGGTGGCGTACCAGGCGGTGAGGGCGACGCCTGCCAGCCCGGCGAGCCAGACCAGCCAGCCCACCCAGGCGGGTGCCGGCCCGTCGCCGTGCAGGGCGGCGCCCTCGGCGGCGGCGAGCACGCCCTCCTTGCTCCAGAAGCCGGACAGCGGGGGTACGCCGGCGAGCGCGCCGAGGCCGATCAGCGTGCACCAGAAGGTCACCGGCATGGACTGCCGCAGCCCACCCATCCGGGACATCGACGTGGTGCCGACGGCGTGGATCACCGCGCCCGCGGCGAGGAACAGCAGCGCCTTGAACGCGGCGTGGGTGAGCAGGTGGAACAGCGCGGCGGGCGGCGACCCGACGGCGAGTGCGCCGGTCATGTAGCCGATCTGGGAGACCGTCGACCAGGCGAGCACCCGCTTGATGTCGTCCTGCGCGGTGGCGGCGAGCGCGCCGAGCAGCAGGGTGATCGAGGCCATCACCCCCAGCACGGCCAGCGCGGTCGGGGCGGCCTCGAACAGCGGCCACAGCCGGGTGACCGCGTACACGCCGGCGGCTACCATCGTCGCGGCGTGGATCAGGGCGGAGATCGGGGTGGGGCCGGCCATCGCGTCGGGCAGCCAGGTGTGCAGCGGGAACTGGGCGCTCTTGCCGGCCACCCCGGCGAGCAGCAGCAGGCAGGCGGCGGTGAGCGTGCCGGTGCCGTGGTCGTGGGCGAGCACGTCGGCGATCCGGAAGCTGCCCGCCGAGACGCCGAGCAGCGCGATGCCGAGCAGGAAACCGACGTCACCGACCCGGGTCACCAGGAACGCCTTCATCGCGGCGGCCGGTGCTTCCGGCAGTCGCCGGTCGTGGGCGATGAGCAGGTACGAGCAGAGCCCCATCACCTCCCAGCCGACCAGCAGCAGGATCAGGTCCCCGGAGACCACCACCAGCAGCATGGCGGCGGTGAAGAGGCTCACCTGCGCGGCGTACGGCGGGTAGCGGTGATAGGTGTCGACGTCGTCGTGCGGCCCCCGCTTGAGGTAACCGGTCGAGTAGACCTGCACGGCCAGGGCGACGGTGGTGACCGCGACCGCGACCAGCGCTGCGGCCCCGTTGAGGCGTACCCCGGCGGTGACGGTGAGCCCACCCACCTCGATCCAGGTGGTCGAGGACTCGGCCGCGCCGTCCAGGGTGGCCAGCAACGCCACCGCCAGGGCGAACGCGCCGGCCGCGCCGGCCACCCCGAGGGCGACGGCGGCGCGACGGGCCGTCTCCTGGCTGATCGTCGTCCCATGCGGCGAGGGCGGCAGCAACAGACCGGCCAGGCCGGCGGCCAGCGGTACGACCGGCAGCAGCACCCCCAGCAGGGTCGTGGTGCTCACCGCTGTCCCTCCGGTTGCTCGCTGAGCGGGATCGTGTCGACGGCGACGGTGGTCCGCATCCGGTAGAGCTGGAGCACGATGGCCAGCCCCACCCCGATCTCGGCGGCGGCCAGCACGATCACGAAGAGCGCGAAGACCTGACCGCCGTGTGGCAGCACCGCCCGGACAGTGGTGTCGGCGGTGATCAGGATCAGGTTCACCGCGTTCAGCATCAGCTCGACGGCCATCAGCACCAGCACCGCGTTGCGCCGCCGCAGCACGCCGTACACGCCGAGGCCGAAGAGCAGCGCGGCGGTGACGTACGGGATGACCGGTCTCACCGCGACCGCCCCTGATCCCCGGTCGCCGAACCGTCGCCGGCGGACCGGTCGGGGTCCTCGGATCCGATGTCGGGGCGGGACAGCACGATGGCACCGACCAGCGCCGCGAGCAGCAGCACCGACAGCAGTTCGAAGGGCAGCACCCAACTGCCGAAGACCTGCTCGCCGATGCGTTCGGCGCTGCCCGCCTCGGGCAGTTCCACCGCCGTCCAGCGGTACGCGTCGACCAGCAGCGCCGCCAGGCCCAGCCCGGCCCCACCGCCGATCAGCGCGGCCGGCCATCCGGGACGGTCCAGGTCGTCCGACGCGCCGACCGGCGCGCGGGTCAGCATCACGGCGAACAGCAGCAGCACCACCACCGCGCCGACGTAGATCAGGACCTGCACCCAGGCGACCAGTTCGGCGGTGAGCACGAGGTACACGCCGGCCACCGCGCCGAGGCAGACCACCAGATAGAGGCCGGCGCGGACCAGGTGTTTCGTCGTCACCACCAGCACCGCCGAACCGACCGTCAGCGCACCGAGCGCGAGCAGCAGCGCGTCCACCCCGGTCACGCGGAAGCGCCTTCGCCGTCGCCGGTCGGGCGCTCGGGGCGTACCGCGGGGGCGGTCGGGCGGTCGACGGGCGCGGCGGGAACCGCGGCCTTACGTGCGGCGGCGGTCTCCTCCTTGGCCGGCTCACCGTTGCGGTCGTGGGCGGGCGGCGGCGGCACCGTGGCCATCCACTCGCCCAGGTGGTCCTTGTCGTGCAGTAGGTCCTTGATGTCGTACTCGGCGTACTCGAACTCCGGGGACCAGTAGAGCGCGTCGAAGGGGCAGACCTCGATGCAGATGCCGCAGTACATGCAGAGCGAGAAGTCGATGTCGAACCGGTCGAGCACGTTGCGCTGGCGCGGCCGGGCGGCACCGGGCACCGCCACTTCCTCCTTGTGCGAGTCGATGTAGATGCACCAGTCCGGACACTCGCGGGCGCAGAGCATGCAGACCGTGCAGTTCTCCTCCGACAGCGCGATGACCCCGCGTGAGCGGGGCGGCAACTCGGGGGCGACGTCCGGGTACTGCGCCGTGGTGGCGCGCTTCGTCATCGTCTTCAAGGTGACGGCGAGGCCCTTCACCAGGCCGCTGCCGGGCAGACCGGTCGCCTCGCTTCGCTCGCTCATGACGAACATCCTGCCCTGTGCCCACCGCGTGCGCGACCACCACCCGGGGGTAGGTGTTGGTACCGGTCCTCAGGAAGACCCACGCGGTCTCGCCCGCCCACCGGGCCGACCGCCTGAGATTCCGACATGATGGAACCGACGACTCGGCACATCTGGAGGCGACATGGGCGAGGACGGTAGGCGCACCGGCGGCAGGTACGTCCAGCCGGGCGGCGATTTCAACCGGGACCAGAACTACATCACCACCCGGATCACCGTCGACGGCCACGACCGCTACCCCGTCGAACCCGGCCGGTACCGGCTGGCCGTGAGCCGGGCCTGCCCCTGGGCCAACCGTCTGATCATCGTGCGTCGGCTGCTGGGCCTGGAGGACGCCATCTCGATGGCGGTGGCCGGGCCCACCCACGACGCCCGGAGCTGGACCTTCGACCTCGACCCCGACGGACGGGACCCGGTGCTCGGCATCGAGCGCCTCCAGGAGGCCTACTTCGCCCGTTATCCGGACTATCCGCGCGGCATCACCGTGCCGGCCATCGTCGACGTGTCGACCGGCCAGGTGGTCACCAACGACTACGCCCAGATGAGTTTGGACCTGTCCACCGAATGGACCGCCCACCATCGACCCGGTGCCCCGCAGCTGTACCCGGAGCACCTGCGCGCCGAGATCGACGAGGTCAACGCGGTGGTCTTCACCGACGTCAACAACGGCGTCTACCGGTGCGGCTTCGCCGGCAACCAGGCGGCCTACGACAAGGCGTACCGCCGGCTGTTCGACCGGCTCGACTGGCTCGGTGAGCGACTGACCGGACAGCGTTACCTGGTTGGCGACACCATCACCGAGGCCGACGTGCGGCTGTTCACCACGTTGGTCCGCTTCGACCCGGTCTACCACGGACACTTCAAGTGCAACCGGCAGAGGCTCAGCGAGATGCCGGTGCTGTGGGCGTACACCCGGGACCTGTTCACCACGCCCGGCTTCGGGGACACGATCGACTTCGACCACATCAAGCGGCACTACTACGAGGTGCACCGGGACATCAACCCGACGGGAGTGGTGCCGCTCGGCCCCGACCTGTCGAACTGGCTCACGCCGCACGGTCGGGAGGCCCTCGGCGGGCGCCCCTTCGGCGACGGCACCCCACCGGCACCCCCCTCGTCCGCCGAGCGCGTCGAACCCGCCCACACCCCGCTGCCCTGACCCGCCCGCCCACCGGGTGGGTCAGAGCGCGAGGCGGACGGCGGCGGTGAGGACGAGCTGGGCGAGGGCGGCCGGGACGAGGACGAGCCAGCAGAGGCGCTGGAGCTGGTCCTCGCGTAGCCGTGGGTAGGACACCCGCAGCCAGATGATCACGAAACTCACGGCCGCCACCTTGAGCAGGGTCCAGAGCCAACCGAGTTGCGCGTCGGCGAACGGGCCCTGCCACCCACCGAGGAAGAGCACGGTGGTGAGCGCGGCGATCACCACGATGCCGACGTACTCGGCCAGCAGCAGGAACGCGAAGCGCAGGCCCGTGTACTCCGTCAGATAGCCGAAGACCAGCTCCGAATCGGCCACCGGCATGTCGAACGGCGGCCGGCGGATCTCGGCCAGGCCGGCCAGGAAGAACACCACCATCGCCGGTGCCTGCCAGATCAGCCACCACGGTTGCCATGCCTCGACGATGCCGGAGAGGCTCAGCGTGCCGGCGGCCATCGCCACCGACGCGGCGGCCAGCACCAGCGGCAGTTCGTAGCCGAGCAACTGGGCGGCACCCCGGATCCCGCCGAGCAGGCTGTACTTGTTGGCCGAGGCCCAGGCCGACATGAGCACCGCCAGCACGCCCACACCGACCACCGCGAGCACGAAGAACAGGCCGACGTCCAGCGGCTGCCCCACCAGGTCGTTCGGGCCGAGCGGGATGACCAGCAGGGCCAGCAGGTACGGCACCAGCGCCACTGCCGGCGCCAGCCGGAACACCGGCCGGTCCGCCGCCCGGGGCGTCAGGTCCTCCTTCTGCACGAACTTCACACCGTCGGCGATCAGCTGCGCCCAGCCGTGGAACCCGCCCGCGTACATCGGCCCGAGCCGGCCCTGCATGTGCGCCATCACCTTGTGCTCGGCCTGCCCCACCAGCAGTGGCAGTACGAGGAACGCAGCCAGCACACCACCAATGCGGATCACCAGTTCCAACCAGAGCGGCATCAGGCCGGGCCCCCCTCGCCGTGCTCGGCACCGGGTGCGTGCGGCGCCCGCGTCCCCGGTGCCGGGCGAGCAGGGCGCTCCCGGCCGGGACGGGCCGGTGTGCCGCCGCGCGGACCCTCGCCGACACCGCCGGCTCCGGCCGGTGTCGGCGTGGTGCCCCACTGCCCCGGTGCGGGTACGCCCGGCGGCCGGATCGGCCGCCGCCCGCCACCGGCCTCCGACTCGCCCGGTTCCTTCGCCCCCGGCCAGGGCTTGGCCACCCGCGAGGCGAGCACGAACTCCTTACGCAGCGGATGCCCCTCGAACTCCGGCGGCAGCAGCAACGGCCGCAGGTTGTCATGACCGGCGAAGTCGACGCCGAACATCTCGTGGGTCTCCCGCTCGTGCCAGGAGGCGCCCGGGTAGACCTCCACCACGGAGTCGACCGTCGGTGTCTCGCGCGGCACCCGGGCGCGCAGCAGCACTCCGTGCCGCATCGTGGTGGACCACAGGTGGGTCACCACGTCGAAGCCCTCGGCCAGCTCGTCGACCGCGGAAAGCCAGTCGAAGTAGTCGCAGGCCAGCTCGGCATCGTCCCGGGCGGCCAGCAGCGCCGCCCGCCAGGCGTGCACGGGTACGTCGACGGTTGCCCGGGAATGCGCCTGACCGCCGGAGACCGTCGCGGTGGCCTCGACGGGTGCGAGCAGCGTGACGAGCCGCTGGCCGACCTCTTCCGGTGTCATGCCGCTGATCCTATTGGCGTCGGCGGCCGAGCGCGTCGGCCCGGTGCACGCGGCTGGGTGACTCCGGCACGCTTCGACGGTGGCGACCGCCGGTGGCCACCAGACTCGACCCGTGCGCGCTGTGACTGTCATCCCCGGAGTGCCCGGCTCGTTGCGGCTGCTCGACGACTACCCGGAACCGGCCAGCGAGGAGGGGCCGATCCTGGTGGAGGCCGTCTCGGTGGGCGTCTGCGGAACCGACATCGAGATCATCGAGGGGCAGTACGGCGAGGCGCCGCCCGGGGCCGACCACCTCGTTCTCGGGCACGAGTCGCTGGGCCGGGTACTCGAAGACTCGACCGGCACACTGCAACCTGGCGACCTGGTGGCCGGGATCGTCCGGCATCCGGATCCGCTGCCCTGCCCGAACTGCGCGGTCGACGAGTGGGACATGTGCCGCAACGGCATGTTCACCGAGCACGGCATCAAGGCCCTGCCGGGCTTCGCCCGCCAGCGGTGGCGGTTGCAGCCCCGCTTCGCGGTCGGTCTCGCTCCGGCGCTGGCCGAGGTGGGCATGCTGCTCGAACCGACAAGTGTGGTGGCCAAGGCGTGGGACCACATCGACCGGATCGGCCGGCGGACGGAGTGGCAGCCGCGCCACGCGTTGATCACCGGCGCCGGGCCGATCGGCCTGCTCGCCGCTCTCCTGGCCAGCCAGCGAGGTCTCTCCGTGCACGTGCTGGACCTGGCCACCGAGGGTCCGAAGCCGGCGTTGGCCGGTGCGCTCGGCGCGACGTACCACTCGGGGCCGCTCCACCAGCTCGACTTGGAGCCGGACGTGATCATTGAGTGCACCGGCGCGCCGGCGGTTGTCCTGGAGGCGATGTGCAAGGTCGGTCCCACCGGGATCGTCTGCCTGGCCGGCGTGTCCAGCGGCGGCCGGATCATCGACTTCGACGCGGGAGCGCTCAACCGGACCCTCGTCCTGGAAAACAACGTCGTCTTCGGTTCCGTGAACGCCAACCGGCGGCACTGGGACTTCGCCGCCGAGGCGTTGTCGAAGGCAGACCCGGACTGGCTCGGTTCGCTGATCACCCGCCGGGTGCCGCTGTCGGAGTACGCCGTCGCCTACTCTCCCGGACCGCAGGACATCAAGGTCGTCCTCGACTTCACCGCCTGACCTTGCCGGCCGCACCGGGTCGGACCAGGGATTTCAGATGCTGGGCAGCCGGCCGTTACGGAACAGGTCCACGAAGAGCTGGTGATCCTGCCGGGCGCGTGCCCCGTAGGCGTGGGCGAAGTCGACCAGATGCGCCACGAACCCTTCGGCGTCGGCGTCCACTGCGGCGACGACGGCGTCCTCGGTGGAGTAGTCGACCAGGTCGTGGCTGGACTCGTCGTCGGCCACCGAGTGCATCCGGGCGACCGCGTGACCCAGGTCCGCCAGCACCCCGGCCAACTCCTCGGGCTCGTTGACATCCGCCCAGTCCAGGTCGGCCGCGTAGGGCGAGACCTCGGCGACGAGCTGGCCGACGTCGTCCAGCTCGGTGAAGCCCACCCAGGGATCGGCGTGCGCCTGCAGGGCCCGCTGCGACTCGGCGGTGCGGTGCCCCTGGTGCCGGAAGTAGCCACGGACCCGCTCGTCGTCCACGTACCGGGCCACCGCCGGCCGCTGCGCCTGCTTCATGTAGACGACGACGTCGTTCTCCAGTGCCTGGGTGTGTCCCTCCAACAGCAGGGTGTACGACGGCAACCCGGCCGAACCGATTCCCACGCCCTTGCGCTGCACCACGTCCTTGATCTGCGCCGAACCCGGCCGGTACTGGGCCGTCCTCGAAGCCGGCAACGTGTCCAGGTACGCCTCGAACGCCGCGCAGACCCGCGCCCGGGTGTCGCCGTCGATCTCGTACACGCCGTCGCCGAGGGAGAAGCGGCGCTCGTAATTGTCGATCGTGGTCTGGCCGCGGAGCAGGTCGATCCGGGTGTTGAGCCGCGCCTGCTGGAGCACCCGGCGCAGCACACCGTCCGCGTTGTCCAGGGTGATCGAGCCGATCGCGTCGTCGCCACCCGCGACAATGGCCCGCAACTCGGTCAGATAGGAGCTGGCGAAAACGGCCACCAGATCGCTGATCGCCCGGTCGGAGAGCGCCTTGGTATAGCCGATCAGCGCCACGCTGGCGACGAACCGCCGCAGGTCCCAGGTGAACGGCCCGACATACGCCTCGTCGAAGTCGTTCACGTTGAAGACGAGCTGGCCGGAGCCGTTCATGTAGGTGCCGAAGTTCTCGGCGTGCAGGTCACCGTGGATCCACACCCGGCTGGTCTGTCCGTCGAGGAACCGGTCGTCTGCGAAGTCGCCGCGCTGGTCGGCGTAGAAGAGGCTGGCACTGCCCCGGTAGAAGGCGAACGGGGAGGCGGCCATCTTGCGGAACTTGCGCCGGAAGGCGGCCGGGTCGAGCGCCATCTGGGTGCCGAACTCCTCGGTCAGCACCTTGACGATGAAGGCAGAACGCTGCTCCGCGATGTCGGTCATGGACCGTACGCTAGCGAAGACCCACCACTGCGGCGGCGACCGGGCGATTCGCCCGCCGACCAGCCAGCGCCAGCACCTGCCCCGTCAGGGATTCGGTGGGCGTACCGGCGGCGCGGTAAGGGAGGCGGCCGAGCGCACTGGTGCGCCGTCGGTAGGCGGGGCGTCGGTAGGCGGGGCGTCGGTAGGCGGGGCGAGCAGGTCGGGGCGGGGCACCCCGCCGATGCCGGACTGCTCGGCGGCGATCTTCTCCTGTAGGCGGAGGATGCCGTGCAGCAGCGCCTCGGGCCGGGGCGGGCAGCCGGGCACGTAGACGTCGACCGGGATGAGCTGGTCGACGCCCTTGGTCACCGAGTACGAGTCCCAGTACGGGCCGCCGCAGTTGGAGCACGCGCCGAACGAGATGACGTACTTCGGCTCGGGCATCTGGTCGTAGAGCCGCTTGATCGCTGGGGCCATCTTGTCGGTGACCGTGCCGGAGACCACCATCAGGTCCGCCTGCCGGGGCCCGTGGGCGAACGGGATCACCCCGAGCCGCATGAAGTCGTGGCGGGACATGCTGGTCGCGATGAACTCGATGGCGCAGCAGGCCAGGCCGAAGTTGAAGACCCAGAGCGAGTAACGCCGGCCCCAGTTGAGCACGAACCGGATCGGCTCGCCGAGCACCGCAGGCAGCTGCACCACCGCTCCCCCTCCCGTCTCCGACAGTCAACCACAGCCGCCCGGCACCCCCGGCACCGGTGAAAGGCTCAGTAGGCCGGGCGTTGCAGCAGGCTGACGAATTCGACAAGCAGCCGCTCCCGCACCGCCGGAGGCGCCGCGTCCAGCAGGGTGTTCACCGGGGCCATCCGGTCGGGTAGCCCACCGCCGGCCCCCAGGCCCAGGCCGGCGGCGACCGCGGCGACCAGGTCCACGGTGAGTAGTTCCGGGGTGAGCGAATAGGCCAGGGCGAGCAGTTCCGGCGGCAACGCGACCGGACCGGCCGCGCGGGCGGCGGCGACCGCGTCTCTCAGGTCGGGGCCGAACTCGGCCGCCCGGGGCGCCACGGCGGCGGTGACGGTCAGGTGCACGCTACGCGGCAGCCCGGCGTACGTGAGCTGGGGCTGGGTGTGCCAGCCGCGTGCGGCCAGCTCGTCGACCAGCACGAACAGGTCGGGACCGGAGTCCGTTGTGGTGCAGCAGAGCACGGTGGACTCCGGCTCGGCGACCAGTCGCAGCCCGTCCACGCCGCGTACCGCCTCGGCCAGTTCCCGCACCGCCTCCCGGGTCCGCCGGGTCAGCTCCAGGTACCCGTCGTCGCCGAGGTGCCGCAGGGTCGCGTACGCGGCGGCGATCGGCCCACCGGAGCGGGTGGAGGAGATCACCGGGTTGATCATCGTGTACCCGGGCCAGTCGGCGTACGCGAAGTACTGCGGGGCACGCAGTGCCGGATCCCGGTGCAGCAGCACCGACACGCCCTTCGGCGCGTACGCGTACTTGTGCAGGTCGACGGAGATCGAGGTGACCCCGGGCACGGTGAGGTCGAACGCCGGCACTGGCGCGCCGAGGCGACGCAGGTACGGCAGGGTCCAGCCGCCGAAGCAGGCGTCCACGTGGCAGCGCACCCCGGCCGCGGCAGCCACCTCGGCGATCTGCTCGATCGGGTCGACGACGCCGTGCGCGTACGAGGGTGCGGAGCAGACCACCAGCACCGTGTCGGGCCCGACGGCGGCGGCCACGTCGGCGACCGCCGGCCGCAGGGTCGCCGGGTCGAGGGGCACGGTGTCCAGTTCCACCCGCAGGTAGTGGGCCGCCTTGGCGAACGCGGCGTGGGCGCTGGCGGGCACCACGATCCGGGGTGCCGCGAGGTCCGGGCGGGCGTCCCGGGCGGCCTTCACGGCCAGGATGAGTGACTCGGTGCCACCGCTGGTGACGCTGCCGACCACGTCCGGAGCGCTCGTGCCGGGCCCGCCGCCGAGCAGCCGTGAAGCCGCTCCGACCAGCGCGTTCTCCATGGCGAGCAGGGACGGAAAGGCCGTCGGGTCGAGGCCGTTGACGTGGGCGCTCTCCGCGTACGCGGCGGCGGCGAGCTCGTCCAGCCCCGGCACGGCGGGGTCGTAGACGTAGGCGAACAGCCGCCCGCCGTGGGTGGGCCGGTCCATCGCCCGCAACTGCCTGATCTCCGCCAGCACCTGTTCCGCCGGCACGCCGTGCTTGGGCAGCGCCGAACCACTCTTGTCGATCATGGAATTGCGGTGTCCTTCGCGGGTAGTTGGCCGATTTCAGCTTCTACCGCAACTCCACCATCGGCGGGAGGTGTGGTGGGTATGAGGGCGGCCAGCCGGGTGGGGGTGAGGTCGTAGGGGCGCAGCAGGAGGGCTGCCAGGGAGATCAACAGGGCGGGTAGCACGGTGAAACCGAGCAGGACGCCGAGGCGGGCCGAGTCGGACTGGGGCGCGGCGGTCCCGCTCGACGATGAGACGTAGCCGGAGACGGCGAGCACCAGGCCGTAGATTCCGGGGCCCAGGGCCAGGCCGAAGGTCTCGCCGGCGGTCCACAGCCCGGTGAAGACGCCGGCCTGCCGACGGCCGGTGCGCGCGGTGTCGTACGCGATGCAGTCCGCAAGCATGGCGAGCGCGAACACCTGCTGCCCGGCGTAGCCGACGCCGATCAGCCCGACCAGCAGGTAGACCATGGCGGCGGGCAGGACCGGCGCGGCGACCAGGGCCAGTCCGGGGAGTGACAGGATCAGCGACGCCGCCACCAGCGCGGCGAGTTTGCCCAACCGGGCACCCACCCGGGACCAGAGCGGCATCACCACCAGCGCCGGGCCGACGAAGCAGACGAACAGGACGGTCGGGCCGGTCAGCGAGTCACCCAGCACGTGGTCGGCGAAGTACTGCACGCCGGCGAGGATCGTGGCCACCCCGGCGGACTGCACCACGAAACACAGCAGCAGCGCCCGGAAGGGCCGGTTACGGCCGGCGACGGCGAGTTGGGCACGCAGGCTGGGCTCGTTCTCCCCCACCGTGCCGTGTGGTGCCGACCGGGTCCCGAGGAACGCACCCACCGCGCCCACCGCGATCAGCGCGGCCACGAAGACGCCCATCCAGCGGTGCCCGGGGACGCCCCCACCGGCTGCGTCGCGCACCAGGGGCGCCACCGCGCCGGCCACCAGGATGGCCAGCGCCAGAACCGCGATCCGCCAGGTCATCATCCGGGTACGTTCGGCGTAGTCGCTGGTCAGCTCGGCCGGCATCGCCACGTACGGCACCTGGAAGAAGGCGAACGCGGTCGCGGTGGCCAGGAAGGCGACGGCGACGTACGTCCCGGCGGCGGGACCGGCGCCGAACGGCGCGGCGAAGATCGAGCCGAAGAGCACGGCCAGCGCCAGCCCACCGAAGAGCAGGTAGGGCCGGCGGGCTCCCCAGCGCGACCGGGTGCGGTCGGATATTCGCCCGGCCACCGGGTTGACCAGCACGTCCCACGCTTTTGGCAGCAGCACCAGCAGGGCCGCCACCCCGGCGGCCACGCCGAGCGTGTCGGTGAGGTACGGCAGCAACAGCAGGCCCGGCACGGTGCCGAACGCGCCGGTGGCCAGCGAGCCGAGCGCGTAGCCGGCGTGCACTCCGCGCGGCAGGCCGGTGGAGGGTGGTGAACCTGATCCACCGGGCGGCGCGTTCATGGCGCCGAATATTACTCACGTCATGCCATCGGTCACATCCCCTCTCCGGGCCACCAACTGCCCGCCCGCATGTCCACCCGGCCGTGACGCACCGGCGTGTTCTCGGCGAGCCACCGCACCCGGGCCTGCGCCGCGATCCGGGGCGGCATGCCACCGGTGGCGTTGACCACCCGATGCCAGGGGACACCACCACCGTGCCGGGCCATGATCGAGCCCACCAGCCGGGCCGACGCCCGGCCGGACCGCTCGGCGAGCGCGTCGGCCACCGCCCCGTACGACATCACCCGGCCGGGCGGTATCCGGTCGACGAACTCCAGCACCGCCTCGACGTACTCGTCAGGTGTCACAAGCGGCCAGACTATGGGAACGGCGGCCGGCCCTGCGGCCACGACAGCGCAGAATGGGCGGGTGCGCGACGCAGTCACGACGGCCCGACGGGTCGTTGTCAAGATCGGATCATCCTCGTTGACCACCGCCACCGGCGGGCTCGACGACGGGCAGGTCGACACGCTGGTCGACGCCCTCGGCACCCGAACGGCCGACGGACGCGAAGTGGTGCTGGTCTCCTCCGGCGCGATCGCCGCCGGCCTCGCCCCGCTCGGGCTTCCCCGGCGACCGCGCGACCTGGCCACCCAGCAGGCCGCCGCCAGCGTCGGCCAGGGCCTGCTGATCGGGCGGTACGCGGCGGCCTTCGCCCGGCACGGCCGCACCGTCGGGCAGGTGCTACTGACCGTCGACGACGTCACCCGGCGGGCGCACTACCGCAACGCGTACCGCACCCTGCGTAAGCTGCTCGACCTGCGGGCGGTGCCGATCGTCAACGAGAACGACACGGTCGCCACCGAGGAGATCCGGTTCGGCGACAACGACCGACTCGCCGCACTGGTGGCCGCACTGGTCGACGCCGACCTGCTGGTGCTCCTCTCCGACGTCGACGCGCTCTGGACCGGCCACCCGTCGCGCCCGGGTTCCCGCCGCATCCCCGAGGTACGCGACGAAGCGGACCTGGCCGGTGTCGAGATCGGCGGCGCCGGCCGTGCGGGAGTCGGCACCGGCGGCATGGTGACCAAGGTCGAGGCGGCGCGGATCGCCACTGGATTCGGCATCCCGGTGGTGCTCACCTCCGCCGGCAAGGCCGTGGCGGCGCTGGCCGGCGAGCCGGTCGGCACCTTCTTCCACCCCAGCCTCCGGCGGCCCGCCGCCCGGCTGTTCTGGCTCGCCCACGCCACGTCACCCCGTGGGCGGCTGCACCTCGACCCCGGCGCGGTCGCCGCGGTGGTGGGCCGACGCAAGTCACTGCTGCCGGCGGGGATCACGGCCGTGGACGGCGCGTTCACCGCCGGCGACCCGGTCGACCTGGTCGACACCTCGGGCGCGCCGGTCGCCCGGGGTCTGGTGAACTATGACGCGCTCGAACTGCCCGGCCTGCTCGGACGCTCCACCACCGACCTGGCCGCGGCGCTCGGCCCGGCATACGAACGAGAGGTCGTTCACCGCGACGACCTGGTGCTGCTGTAAGCAGGGGCCCAGGTCGACGCCTCGTGTATCAGAGGGCCCCGCCTAACCCGAAGTGAATGGAGCATGGGATGAGCGTGATCGAGCAGGCCCGCCGGGCCCGTACGGCGGCGGAGGCGCTGGCGGTGACGCTGCGTACCGCCAAGGACGCAGCGCTGCACGTGATGGCCGACGCGCTCGTGACGCGTACGGCGGAGATCCTGAGCGCCAACGAGGCGGACCTGACGGCCGGGCGCGAGGCCGGGCTGAGCACGGCCGTGCTGGACCGGCTAGCCCTCGACGAAGGCCGGGTCGCCGGCATCGCGCGAGCACTGCGCGAAATGGCCGCGCTGCCCGACCCGGTGGGTGAGGTGGTGCGCGGCTCGACCCTGCCCAACGGGCTGGAGCTACGGCAGATCCGGGTTCCGTTCGGCGTGGTCGGTGTCATCTACGAAGGGCGACCCAACGTGACCGTGGACGCCGCCGGGATCTGCCTGAAGGCCGGCAACGCGGTGCTGCTGCGCGGATCCTCCTCGGCCGCGCACTCCAACGCGGCGCTGGTGGCCGTGCTGCGGGACGCGATCGACGGCGCCGGCCTGCCGGCGGACGCGGTGCAACTGGTCGACGCCAGCTCCCGCGACTCGGTCAAGGAACTGATGCGGGCCCGCGGCCTGGTGGACGTGCTGATCCCCCGCGGCGGAGCAGGGCTGATCCGGACCGTGGTCGAGGAGTCGACCGTTCCGGTGATCGAGACCGGGGTGGGCAACTGCCACGTCTACGTGGACGCCGCCGCCGACCTGTCGATGGCCGTGGCGGTCACGCTCAACGCCAAGACCCAACGGCTCTCCACCTGCTGCACCGCCGAGTCGCTGCTGGTACACGCGGCGGTAGCCGACAAGTTCCTGCCGGCGGTACTGAGCGCCTTCGCCGAAGCCGGAGTCACCGTGCACGGCGACGCCCGGACGGCCGCGTACTCCGACGCGGTGGTCCCGGCTACCGACGAGGACTTCGCCACCGAGTACCTGTCCGCGGACATCTCAGTCGCCGTCGTCGACTCGCTCGACACGGCGGTCGGCCACATCCGACGGTACGGCAGCGGCCACACCGAAGCGATCGTCTCCGACTCACAGTCGGCCGCCCGGGAGTTCGTGGCTCGGGTCGACTCGGCGGCCGTGATGGTCAACGCCTCGACCCGGTTCACCGACGGCGGCGAGTTCGGCTTCGGCGCCGAGATCGGCATCTCGACCCAGAAACTGCACGCCCGCGGACCGATGGGCCTACCCGAGCTGACCAGCACCAAGTACGTCGTCACCGGCACCGGACACCTCCGCTGACCGGCCGCCCACCAGGTCGGGAGGGGTCAGCGGAAGGCGCGGATCACGGCGAGGGTGGCGTGTACGTCGAACTGGTGGCCGTCGTCGCTGGTCCACCCGCCGTCGCTGCGTTGCGTGACGGACAGCCGGCGGCGCGCCGCCACCAACGTCCACTCGGTCTCGTCGACGCCGACCCGGCGCAGCGTCGAGGCGAGCCAGGCGGCGTCGGCCGGTGACGCCTGCGGTATCCGCTCGGCGAGCACCGCCTTGATCTGCGCCGACTCGTAGAACATCTGCTGCCGGTGCAGGACCGCCGCGCTCAGCCATCCGGCGGCCAGGAACGAGGGCCAACTGCCGTCGCGGTGCAACTGGGCGGCGAGCGCCTGGCCGGCGGCCTGCACCACACCGGCGTAAGCCCCGCCGACCCGGTGGTCGAGCGGCCCGGCGGCCCGGGCGTCCAGGCCGGCCACGGTGAGCCAGAAGGCGGCGTTGGCGGTCAGGTAGAACCGGGCCTCCGGGTCACCAGGGCGGGCCCACTCGGGGGCGGTGTCCGCGAGCGCCGGGTCCTCCTCCCAGCAGCCGTCGCGCTGCTGGCCGGCGGCGAGCCAGTCCAGCGCCCGGCGGGCGGACTGACGGCCCAGCGCCCCGAGATCGGCCAGCTCGGACAGGCGGAAGCAGGTCGCGTCGACCGACGCGACCTCCTCGCCCCAGGACGCCGGCCAGCCGCCACCAAGCGTCTGGCCGACCTCGGCGCTGTCGAGCACCTCCGGCGGCGGCGGCGTGCCGGCGCGCAACCACGACAGGCGGGCACGCTCCACCACATCACCGTGAGCCATCACGAATCCGATCGCGGCGTCGATATCGACCACGGCGGTCACGGTACCGGCGCAGAGGTGATCCCGCCTCAGTAGTACGGGCAGGTGGGACCGGCCGACGGCCGAGTGGGAGAAGGGGCCCCTGCTCCACCACAGGCGTGCAGAAGGGGCCCTTGCTCACAACTCAGTAGGCGGGGAGGGACGGGTCGATCTGCTTGATCCAGGAGAGCACCCCGCCCTGCACGTGCACGGCGTCGCGGAAGCCGGCGGCCTTCAGCGCGGCGAGCGCCTCGGCGGACCGGACGCCGGACTTGCAGTGCAGCACGATCTGCCTGTCCTGCGGGAGCTTCGACAGGGCCTCGCCGGTGAGGATCTCGCCCTTGGGGATCAGCGTGGAGCCGGGAATGCGGACGATCTCGTACTCGGCGGGCTCCCGCACGTCGACGAGGAAGACGTCCTTGCCGGCGTCCTGCCACTCCTTCAACTCGGCGGCGGTGATGGTGGCGTCGACCACCGCCTCCTGGGCCTCCACCGACACCGCGCCGCAGAAGTCCTCGTAGTCCTCCAGCAGATCGGTGAGGGTCGCGTTCTCACCGCAGAGCACGCAGCTCGGGTCCTTGCGCACCTTGATCTTGCGGTAGCTCATCTCCAGGGCGTCGTAGACCATCAGCCGCCCGACCAGCGGCTCACCGATGCCGGCGAGCAGCTTGATCGCCTCGTTGACCTGGATGGACCCGATCGAGGCGCAGAGCACGCCGAGGACACCGCCCTCCGCGCAGGAGGGAACCATGCCCGGCGGCGGGGGCTCCGGGTACAGGCAGCGGTAGCAGGGACCGTGCTCGGCCCAGAACACCGATGCCTGGCCGTCGAACCGGTAGATGGAACCCCAGACGTACGGCTTGCCGAGCAGTACCGCCGCGTCGTTGACCATGTACCGGGTGGCGAAGTTGTCCGTGCCGTCGACGATCAGGTCGTACCCGGCGAAGATCTCGCGGACGTTCTCCCGGTCAAGTGCGGTGTTATGGATCTCCACGTTGACCAGCGGGTTGATCTCACGGATCGTCGCCGCGGCAGACTCGGCCTTGGGCCGTCCCACGTCGGAGACGCCGTGGATGATCTGGCGCTGGAGGTTGGACTCGTCAACGGTGTCGAAGTCGATGATGCCGAGGGTGCCGACCCCGGCTGCCGCCAGGTACATGAGCGCCGGGGAACCGAGCCCACCGGCGCCGACACAGAGCACCCGGGCGTTCTTCAACCGCTTCTGCCCGGTCACCCCGACATCGGGGATGATCAGGTGACGCGAGTAGCGGCGGATCTCGTCAACGGTGAGCTCGGCGGCGGGTTCGACGAGCGGGGGCAACGACACGGAGGACTCCCCGGGATCGATGGGCGGACGACGACGCCATTGTCGCTCGCCCGAGCACCCATCGACCATGAGCAGGGACACGTCGCCCGCGATGCGGGAGCGGGAATAGCCGGCCGCCCGGGGTCAGTCGACGAGGCCGCCGGCGTGGCGGCGACCGTCGAGGACGGGCCACGCGTTCGGTACGCAGCCGTCCAGCCCGTACGTCTGCTGCTGCATCACCGGCGCCGGTCGCCCCGGTGCGGGGCACGCCTCGTGGCCCTCACCGAACTCGTGACCGACCTCGTGGTTGATCACGTATGCCCGGTAGACCTCGATCGGCGCCCCGTAGTCCGGCACCGCCTCCAGCCAGCGGGCCAGGTTGATGATCACCTTGCCCGGCAGCCGGCAAGAGGTGTAGCCCTCCGTGCTCAGCCCACCGTCGGCGCACATGGTCTCCGAGGTGAGTGGGGTGGCCAGGTAGATGGTGAAGTCCGCGTCCAGCGCCTCGGTGATCCGCTGGACGCGCAGCCCGCCGGAGCCGATCCAGCTGCGTGGATCGCCCAGCACCGCGTCGACGTCGGCGGCGAAGGCAGCCGGATCCTGACCGGTGTCCTGCTCGACGGCCACCCGGTAGCGGTACACCGGCCCGTTGTCACCCCTGACCCCGGTGCCGCCGCCGGCCACCGCGAAGCTGCCGGCACCCGCCGTCGGGTACCGGCTCGGTCCGGTCTGCTCGTCGGCCCCGGCGCCGTACGCGATCCGGTGGCGACCGCCCGCCTCCGGACCGGCCGCCCGGTCCCCGGCGCGGACCAGCAGCACCGAGGTGGTGATCGCGAGCGCCAGCACCACCCCGAGGGTCACGGCGAGCCGACGCTGCCGTCGAGCGGTTGGCCGGTAGGTGAATGGTCGGCCGGGCGGATGGCCCGGACGTCCGGTGCCGCGGCGGAGGGGTGGATACGACATAAAGGTATGGTTGCATCCAATTCCCGCTCATCAGCGCATTACTTACAAGCGTGACGAGTCGGCCCGGGCAGCGCCATCGCGCCTGTCCACCGGAAGACGGCCTTGCCTCCGTCCCGTCCCCCGCTCAGAGCGGCGGACCGGCGTAGCGCCGACCGCCGAGATACGGCCAGGGATTCGCGACGCAACCCTTGAGGAACAGCGTCTGCTGCATCATCACCGGCGCCAGCTCACCCCGCCCCGGGCAGCGCTCGTGCCGGTTGCCCAACTGGTGCCCGACCTCGTGATTGATCACATAGGTGCGGTAGACCGAGAGCGGCACCCCGGCCTCGACGAAGTGCGGCACCGACAGTCGCCAACGGTCCACGTTGATGATCACTTTGTCCGGGGCCCGGCAGGACGTGTAGGGCTGCCCGCCAACCCGGATGTCGACACCCCCGGCGGCGCACATCCGGGCCGCCGTCCCGGCGGTGGCCAGGTAGACGGTGAAGTCGTGCCGGGAGCCGGCGGCCACCTGCCGCAACCGCAGCCGACCGCTGTCCACCCAGCTTCCCGGGCCCTCCAACGCAGCCCGTACCGCGAGGCCGAACTCGCCGACCTCCACCCCCGAGCCGGACTCCACCGCGACCCGGTAGCGCTGGACGGCGCCGGCCGTACCGGACACCGATCCGACCTGGTCGGCGAAGCCGAAGCGGCCCGGCCCGGCCGACGGGAGGGTGCCAGGCTCCTGCAACACCGGTGGCTCGGGTGACGGGGACGCCGACGACGACTCCGGGATCGGCGGGGGTGCCACCGCCAACGGGGACGCCGGCACGGTCACCCTGCCGGCAGACCCCGAAGGCGCATCGGTGCTTCCGGCCACCACGGCCACGGCGGCGCCGACCGCTGCCAGCAGCACGACCACCCGGGCAGGAGAACCCGGCCGACGCGACCGGGGCCGCTTCCCACTTTCGGCGGTCACCGCCGACGCCACCGGTCGGTCGCGATGATCCGACCTCCGCCCGCCGGCATGCCGACCGTCGGTTCGAGCCGAACAGTGACGGCTACCCGGGCTGCGCACCCGGTCATCCTGCCAGGTCTGCCCGACTGACGGACTCTCCCGTCTCGGTGAGCAGCCCCAGCACGGCCCGAGCCACCAGCCGGGGCACCTCCAGTTGCGCCACATGACCGACGTCGGCGAGCATCAGCAACCTGCTGTCCGGGATCACCCGGGCCGTCTGCGGTGCGACCCGCACGTCGATCATCCGGTCCTGCCGGCCCCCGACGACCAGTGTCGGTGCGCTCACCGTCCGGGCCAGCCGCCACAGCGATCCGGACCCCGGCAGGTAGGAGCGCAGGAAAGTGGAGACCAGCCCGCGGAAGGTCCGGACGTAGGCCGCGGCATAGTGCTCCGCGTGGTACCGGATCCGAATTTCCTCCAGTGCCTCCTGGCGGCGCTGGTCACAGATCCGGCTGAGGTCGGCCACGCACGCCTCTATCACCTGTTGGGCCATCACCTCCGGTGCCACCTGGGCGAGCCGCCAGGCAGCCAGCCGCTCGCCTCGGGGAATCGCCAGCAACGGCAGCATCCGGCCCTGCAACGACCGTCGGAAGTCGAGGAACGGCAGGGCCGGCGACACCAGCGTCAGGGTCCGGACCAGGTCCGGCCGGACAGCGGCCACCCGCACCGAGATCGCGCCGCCCAACGAGTTGCCGAACAAATGCACCGGGCCACGGTCCGAATGCTCGATCCAGCGGATCACCCGATCGGCGAAGACCGGCACGGTGTAACGCCGACCCGGCTCACTGCGACCGAAGCCGGGCAGGTCGATCGCCTGGCCGTCCAACCGGTCGGTGAGCAGACCGGCCAGGTCGGTCCAGTTCTGCGACGAGCCGCCCAGGCCGTGCACGTACAGCGCCGGCTCGGCGTCCGACCCGGTGCCCGGCGTGTCCCGGACGTAGGTGATCGCACCGTCGAGGCGTACCGCCCGGCCCGGCCAGGGCGGCGGGACCGAGTGGGCGGGCAGCAGGTCATCTGGCCTCAGGGCGGCTGGCTTCACCGTTCCAGTTTGCCTTGGACCGGCTCAGGCCAGCAGTGCCTCCAGCCGACGGTTGACCGCGGCCAGGGTGGCCCGCACCACCGCCTGCCGGGGATCCCCGGCCACCAGGGCGGACCCGGCCAACTGTTCGACCCACCCCTCGCAGACCAGCAGCACCACGACGGTGGCCACCTCGCAGTTACCGAAGGGCACCACGGCGGCGTGCTCCACGAAACACCGTCCGCGATCCGGTGTGGTGCCGCCCGCCCGCAGCAGTTCGTCGATCGCCGCCGCGGCCGCCACGCCGCAGAGCCGCAGCACATAGCCGTCGACAGCGGGCCCGGTGGCGAATCCGGCCGCGCTCTGTTCGCCGGTCATCAGTCGGACCTCGACGGTGGCATCGAGCCCGAACGTACTCACCTGGACGTGGTCGAGCACCACTCGGGGACCCGGCACACCACCGGTGTCCAGCGGTCGGGACGGCGCGGACTCGGTTGTGGTGAGCTGTCCGCCGGAGTAGGAGGAGCCGAGCGTCGCCGGGCTGCCCGGCGCGCCGGTTTCCTCCACGACGGCCCGGCCGCGGTGCGGGGCGGGCGTCTGCCGTCGCCGCCGTGAAGGCTCCGGTGCGGCCTCCGTCCGGTTCGGCGGAGATTCGGTCCGCGCACCGGCGGGCCGGGCGAACGGTCGGCGGGCTTCGGCGGCCGGGCGGCCCTCACCACTTTCGGCTGCGCGGGTCTCGGCGGCCCGACGGCGGGCCGGCGCGGCCGGCAGCCCGTGCGGCGCGGCGGCCAGCCCCATCCGGTCCTGCAGCAGGCGGGCGACCTGCCGGCTCACCTCTGCCGGGTCGGCGCCGTCGGAAAGTTCAAGGCGCAGACTGTGAGCACCGGCGGGGGTGCGGCGCAGGGCAGCATCGCGTACGCCATCGACCTCTCGGACGGCCGCGAGGATCGCGTTCACGTCGAAGCCCTCGGGCCGCTCCCGCAGCGGCGCCGGCTCGTCCTCACGGCGAAGATGGGTGGCGATTCGGGCGAGTTCCGGGGTTTCGGCGGGTGGCTCCACGGCTGGCGGCTCCGGCACGACGGGCACGTCCGGTTCGGCGGGGACGCGCTGCGGCAACACTGCCGACGTGCTGTCCGGCGACCGGCCGCCGGTCGGCTCCGCCGGCGGGACCGGATCGGGCGCTGACCGGCGTGCCGCGTAGGGGGCTGCGCTCGTCGGGGCGGGCGCGGAGGGAGTGCGTTCACGACGTTCGGAGTTACCGGGGAGCGCACCGGCCAGCGGTTCGGTCGACGTCGGCGCCGAGTTCGGATCGGGCCTGGCGGGCGCCGGGGAGGGCTCGCCGGGTGCCGGCTCGTCGAGGACCGGCCGGAGCCGGAACGGACGGTAGCCGGTCACCTCGGGGGCCGGCTCGGCCCCGGGGGCCGGCGATGCCAGGCGGGACTCCGGCGGCGTCTCACGCGGGCTCCACGAACCTGCCGGTGGGCTCGCCAGCCGGTCGCTGTCCGGCCGTTCGGCGACCGGCGGAGCACTCACCGGCGGAGCACTGACCGGCGGAGCACTCACCCGAGGTGGCGCGCTCACCGCTGGCGGGGAACCGGCCGGCGGATCATCGACCGGCGGCGGAGCGCTCACCGGGCGCAGCGCCCAGGGCAGGTTCTCATGGGTCGGCTGGCCAACTGAGCGGATACCCCAGGGCAGGCCCTCGTCGGCCGGTGCGGCACTGACCGGTGGCGCGACCCAGGTGGGACGCTCGCCGGGCGGCGGACCACCGGCCGGACGCGCCCACGACGGGCGTTCCCCCGCCGGCGGCGCACTGAGCGGCACGGACGTCGGCCACACCGGCCGGTCTGCCGGGTCGAACTCGGCCGGGGGCGGCACCGCGCCGGGCTCCGGTGCCGACCGGGACGGTTCGTACGGGAGAGGTCGGTCGACGCGGACCGCCTCGTACGGACGGGTCGGCTCGACGCGGACCGGCTCGTACGGTCGACTGGGCTCGCTGGCCCAGCTCTGGGACGACGACTCCCGCGCCGGCCGGGCCTCACCCTCGTCGCGGGCCCAGGAGGGGGCCCAGTCGTTCGGCGGGCCCGGCTGGGCCCAACTCGGCCGGTCCGCCTCGGTCGGCGGTCGCTCGGCGGCCGGCCAACCGGCTGTCCGGTCAGCGCCGGACCCCACCGACCAACCGGCAGGCTGTTCTGGGCCGGACCCGTCATCCCACCCACGCGGCTGTCCGCCGGCTTTCGGCTCCTGCCCGGCTCGCTCGGCCGTGGGCGCGTGCAGACCGGGCGGCATCTCGAAGCCGGAGGCGGTGGTGCCGACGGGCGGCACCCGCATCACGGGCGGCCCGGAGGTCGGCAGCCCAGGGGCCGGGGTGTCCGGCTGCTCAGCGGCCGGCACGGGGCGGGGCGCCGGCACGACGACCCGATCGCCACCCGGCTCCTGCGTGGGCCCGCGAAGGCCGGGTGGTGCGCTCACCGGGGTGTACCCGCCGCCCGACGAGTCATCCGTGAGGTGCGCCCCGTTGAGGTGGTTGCCGTTGATCCTGGGCGGCTGCCCGGGCGGCAGCTGGTCACCGGCCGGAGCGGGCAGATCGGCGTGACGTGACGAGGCGGCGGCCCAACCGGCGGAGGGCTCCGGCCGGGGCCACGTCACGCCGGAGCCCTGGGCGCCTGCCGCGTCCCAGGACCAGTTGGCCGGTGGCGGGGCCCACCCGTCGCCGGAACTGGCCAGGTCATCGTGCTGGCCCGTCCCGTCGCCGTGTTCTCCCGGGGTGGCGGCACCGGGTTGCCCTGTTTCACTCACCGCGCGCTCCTTGGTCGCCCTCGCTGAGGCTACCGTGTGGCGACAGTGGCGATAAGTTACAGCGGCGGGCCAATTCCGCAAGGGGCCGGGAGGCCTCGACCGGTTCGGGTGAGATGCCGGCCCGTACGACAACCTCGGAGGTACCGATGACCGCTGTGGGGAACGGCGCCCAAACCGCCGGCAGACCCACGCGCCTACCCCGTTCGGCGCGTCGCAAGCAGCTACTCGCCGCTGCTCAGGAGGTGTTCGTCGCGCAGGGCTACCACGCTGCGGCCATGGACGACATCGCCGAGCGGGCCGGGGTCTCCAAGCCGGTGCTGTACCAGCACTTCCCCGGCAAGATGGAGCTGTACCTTGCGCTGCTCGACACGCACTGTGACGCGATCGTCGCCAAGGTACGCGACGCGATGGCGAGCACCAGTGACAACTCCGAGCGGGTGAGCGCCTCGGTACGCGCGTACTTCGACTTCGTCGACCACGAGAGCGAGGCGTTCCGGCTGGTCTTCGAGTCCGACCTGCGCAACGAGCCAGCCGTGCGGCAGCGCGTGGAGCGGGTCGCGCAGGGCTGCATCGCCGCCATCACCGACACGATCATCTCCGACACCGGGGTCAGCCGGCCACATGCCGAGTTGCTCGCCTCCGGCCTGGTGGGCGCCGCCGAGACCGCCGCGCAGTTCTGGCTGGCCGGTGGTCGCCAGGTGCCCATGGCGGAGGCGGTGGCGCTGGTCGCGGCGCTGTCCTGGCGGGGCATCGCCAGCTTTCCGCTGCAAGGTGAGTCAGCCTGAACTTCGACCTTGTGATCGGATAGCCTTCGCACGGCGGCTATCTCGCCCGACGGAGGAGGCACAGTGGAGGTCAAGATCGGCGTGCAGTACGCGCCGCGCGAGCTGGTCCTGGAGAGCGCACAGTCGCCGGCCGAGATCGAGCGGATCGTGACCGACGCCATCGCCAGGGGCGAGGGCACCCTCTCGCTGACCGACGAAAAGGGCCGGCGGGTAATCGTGCCGGTCGGCAAGGTCGCCTACGTCGAGATCGCCGAGGCGTCTCCCCGGGCGGTCGGTTTCACGGTTCGCTGAGGTGCGGGAGGGTCCGGCAGTAGGGCGGGCTCGACCCAGTTGTTGAGTCCGGCGGCGGCCAGCCGTGCGGTGTGCGCGGCGGTCAGCCGCCGGAACAGGACAGCCACTGCCGTCTGTTCGTCGGTGGCGGTCAGGGCGGTGAGCTTCCGTTGTCGGCGGCGGCGACCCGCCCGCCCCGGACAGGGCCCCGCCGGCCACTCGGCTCGCCCACGTCGGCAGCCGGCTGGCCGGTTTCGGGTCCGCCTCGATGGCGAGCCGGATCTCGGCAGCGACGAATTCCGCGTATCGCGACTCGTGCAGCACGTCGAGGACCAACTGACGGTCCGGCTCCCGCGGCGTACCGGCGCTCTCCCGAAGGTCGTCGGTGATCGCGTCACCGACGTACGCCGGGTGACCGCCTCGGCCCAGTCGCGCGGCTCGGTCGCGGACGACCGCCCGGGCACCCGAACCGGGTTCCCGCGACCGGCACGGGCCGACATGCTGGCTGGTGAAGTGATACGGGTCACACGGAGGCGCTTTCAGTGGCGCTCGGCCGCCCGGAATCGGGACGGGGTTTGGCCCGTTCAGGTAACATGGACGAGTTGCCGTAGGTGCCGATCCCGCCGGAGTCAGATCCGATCCGGTCGACGTCCGAACCACGGCGCGCGTGCGGCCCGGTCCGCTCGGCTTCCTGCCGCCGACCGTGTGGCCCGCGCCAAACCGAAAGCGCCCTGAGGACATGGCGGGGCGCACCCACGAGAGGGCACCCCCAAATCCACATGAGTGAGCCGATCACAGACCTTACAGACGGCCAGGAACTGGCCCCGACAGCCCCGGTCCGACCGGAGGCACCGACCTTCGCCGAGTTGGGCGCGCGCGCCGAGACGGTCGACGCGCTGGCCGCAGCCGGCATCATCCGCGCCTTCGCCATCCAGGAGTACGCGCTGCCGATCGCGCTGCGTGGCGCCGACCTGATCGGGCAGGCCCCTACCGGCACCGGCAAAACCCTCGGCTTCGGCGTACCGCTGCTGGAGCGGGTCTTCGCGCCGCAGGAGGGCGGCGACGGGCTGCCCCAGGCGCTTGTCGTCGTACCGACCCGCGAGTTGGGCATCCAGGTCGCCAAGGACATCGCCGCTGCCGGCCGCACCCGTGGCGTACGCGTGCTGCCGATCTACGGCGGCGTCGCGTACGAGCCTCAGGTCGACGCGCTCCGCAAGGGCGCGGAGATCCTGGTCGGCACGCCGGGTCGCCTGCTGGACCTCGCCAAGCAGAAGCATCTGCGCCTGCACGGGGTGCGTGCGCTGGTGCTCGACGAGGCGGACCGCATGCTCGACCTCGGCTTCCTCGACGACGTAGAGCGGATTCTGGCGATGCTGCCGGACGACCGGCAGACGATGCTGTTCTCCGCCACCATGCCGGAACCGATCGTGACGCTGTCCCGGCGGTTCCTGCGCCACCCGGTGACGATTCACGCTGGGCACACCGCCGAGACCGGCCCGTCCCCGCAGACGGAGCAGTTGGTCTACCGCACCCACTCGATGAACAAGGTCGAGATCGTGGCCCGGATCCTGCAGGCCGAGAGCCGCGGCCTGACGATGATCTTCACGCGTACCAAGCGAGCCGCCGACCGGGTCGCCGAGGACCTCGACTTCCGCGGTTTCGCCGTCGCGGCGGTGCACGGTGACCTCGGGCAGGGGGCCCGCGAGCGGGCGCTGCGTGCCTTCCGCGCCGGAAAGATCGACACCCTGGTCGCCACCGATGTGGCCGCCCGTGGCATCGACGTCAGCGGCGTCACCCACGTGATCAACTATGACTGCCCGGAAGATCAAGACACGTACACCCACCGGATCGGCCGTACCGGCCGGGCCGGCGCGACCGGCGTCGCGGTGACCTTCGTCGACTGGGACGACATGCCCCGCTGGCGAATCATCGACAAGACCCTCGGGCTGGACATGCCCGAACCGCAGGAGACGTACCACACATCTCCGCACCTCTACACCGACCTGCACATCTCCACCGAGGTCACCAGCACTCTGCCGACCGCCGAGCGCACCCGCGCCGGGCTCTCCGCCGAGGTCGAGGAGGACCTGGGCGGGGGCCGGCCGCGTCGGGGCGAGCCACGCGGCACGCGTCGCCGAGGTCGTGGCGACGGCGGCCGGAGCGAGGGCGGCCGTGGGCGTGGTCGCGGCGGTCACGGACAGGGCGGCGACGTCGCCGTGGCGGAAGGCTCCGAGCCGGTCGCCGACGAGGCCGGACGTACCGCCCGTCCCCGTAGGAGACGTCGGGCCGGCGAGGTGGTGACGGGTACCGACGCCGCCCCGACGACCGCCGACGGGGCCACCGCCGAGGCCGTCGCCACCGACGGTGGAAACGGCACGGGCGAAGCCGCACCGCGTCCGCGTCGCCGCCGACGCCGCCGTGGTACCGGCTCCGCCAGCGGTGCGTCAGCCGAGACGACCACCGACTGACCACCGGCGCCCGGCCGGCGGTCGAGCGGAGGGCCCCTGCTGGGCGGATCCGCGCCGCCCCGGGCGGCCAGTCTCCGCCCGGCCCCTTCGCTCTACCTCGATCCATCCGACGTCTCCGCCGTCGCCTGGACCGGAGTATCCGGCTGCCCCTGAAAGATTGAACAATGCCCGAACCGTTGGACGCCGCCCTGACCGAAGTCCGATCGATGCTGCTCGGTCCCGCACTGACCCGGGCCGTGGCCGCCGGCCGTCGGCGTGGCCAGCGCCCCTCCGTGGTCCGGGCCGAACTGCGGCCGGTCGCCCTCAAGGCCGGGCGGCGGCTACAGATTTCCACGTCCGACGGCGCCCGGCCCCACACCCGGAACGTGTCTCCGGGGCCGGACGCGGACGCGGCGGTGCGGGCGCTGCTGGCCGAGCCGTTCGGCAACTGGCACGTCGAGACCGCCGACAGGACCCTGCAACTGCGGGTCACCAAGTCGGGTGAGGCACAGGTGCACCGCACCGTGGTGGCTGGCCCCGCCACCACCGTGGCGGCGCACGACCGCGCCAAGGAGTACCTGCTCGATCCCGGGGACCCGATCTTCGCCGAGATCGGCGGTTCGGCGGCCAAGCGACGGCAGGTAGACGCGTTCCTGCGGGCCCTGGCGGCCACGCTGCCCAACGGGGTGGCCGAGGAGTTGGGCGGCCCGCTGCGCGTGGTGGACCTGGGCTGCGGGAACGCGTACCTGACCTTCGCCGCGTACCGCTATCTCTCGCAGCTCAGCCTCGACGTCGAGCTGGTCGGGGTGGACGTCCGGGACGACCAGCGGCGTCGCAACTCCGAACTGGCGCAGCGGCTCGGCTGGGCCGACCGGGTGCGCTTCGTCGCCGGCACCATCGCCGAGGCGACCGTCGAGCCGGCCCCCGACCTGGTGCTCGCGCTGCACGCCTGCGACACCGCCACCGACGAGGCGCTGGCGCGGGCGGTGCGCTGGGGTGCCCGTTGGGTGCTCGCCGCGCCGTGCTGCCACCACGACGTCGCGGCACAGCTGCGTGGCCGGCCCACCCCGGCGCCTTACGAGCTGCTGACCCGGCAGGGCATCCTGCGGGAGCGCTTCGCGGACGTGCTCACCGACGCGCTGCGGGCCGGACTGCTGCGGCTGCACGGCTACCGAGCCGAGGTGGTCGAGTTCGTCGACTCCGCACACACCCCACGCAACCTGCTGATCCGGGCCCGGCGTACGGCTGCCGACCCGACCGCCGCCCAGCGCACGGAGTACCGGGAACTGGTGGCGCAGTGGCAGATCACACCCCGGCTGGAAACACTGCTCGCAATGCCGCCAACAGACACGTAGCGGATTCGGGTCCCGCCACCGCAGTCGCCTGGTCGATCAGTCAGTTGTGAACCGCCCTTCCCGTACTACTCTCGAAGAACGCACCGTCGGGTGCCGGTCGGGAGGGAAGACCCACCGGATGGGTTCGGCAGAGGTTTCGCCGCAGATGGCCTTCGCACGCTTCGTGCGCCGGGCCATCGACGACGCCCGCGAGGAGCGCGGCTGGACGGTTACCGACCTGGCCGCGCACACCGGCGTCGGACGCTCGACCGTCTTCCGCTGGCTCGCCGGCGACTGGCAGGACTACCCCGAGCTGGCCAAGGTCCGTGGCTTCTGTGCCGCGGTGGACCTGCCGGTGGCGGCGGCCTTCCGGGCGCTCGGCCTACCTGACGGCGGCTCCAGTTCGTGGCGGCGCGGAGACGACGGCCCGGTGGAGGCCGACATGCGGGTGATCCTGCAACGGCTGGCGGACCCGTCCGTGCCAGCCGAGGAGAAGCACCACATCCGCGACCTGCTGCGCTACCTGGCCCGCCGGCCGACCCGCAGAGCGAACGACCCCAACGCCACGCCGATCCGCCGGACAGGCTGACCGGCAGGCGGGCTGACCCGGGGTGGCTGGGCCGACCTGGCCGGTCGGGCCGTCGGCTACGGCACGAGAACCGTGAACTGCGCCGTGCGGATCTCACCTGCGACGGCGAAGTCCAGGTAGAGGCGGTACCGCCCGGGCCCCGGCGTGGTCAGCCAGAACCGGACAGCGCCGTCGACCAGCTCCGCCTCCGGATGCACGTGCAGGTAGCCGAGGTCACCCTCACGCAAGGCGACGAGGTGACCGTACGCGCCGAGGTAGCGCTCCAACACCGGGCCGGTGCCGTCCTGCCCGGTGATCCGGAAGCTCACCGGCACGGTCAACCCGGGTTGCGGGCCGCCCTGAAAACTGACCGTGAAGCCGTCGACGGCGGCCGTGGTCGCCGGTTCGGGCAGCGCCCGGGGCGCGTAGGCCCCGGGGGCGAACAGGTCCACGCCGAGCGTCGTCGCCGTCTGCCGGCCGTCGTCGGCCAGCGCCGTGAAGTCGGCGTACGCTCGCCAGACGCCGGGCTGCGGCAGCGTCAGCGGCACCGACCAGGTGCCGTCCGCCGCCATCGTCGGGTGCAGATGCTGGTAGCCGGTCAGGTCCCGGCGCACCACGATCAGGTGCATCGGCTTGTCGTGCACGACCGCGAACCTGGTGACCGTCTGTCGCTGCCCGTCCCGGATCTGGAAGTTCAGCTCGCCGGCCTGCCCCGCGATGAACCCGGCGGAGCGTGGCGTGAGGGTGAGACCGTCGCGGCTGACCGCCAGGCCGCCGGCCTCGGCCGCTGCGGTCTGGTCGGCGCCGTGGGAGTGCGCGCCCACGCCGGGGGCGTGAACGTGGTCGGCCAGCGCGCTGTCCGGGCCGCCCGCCGTCGTGGTGCCGCCACCATTGATCCGGCCGAGCCCGAAGCCGAGCAGCACCGACAGCACGAGCCCGCCGACCACCAGGGCCAGCCGCAGCGTGGCCCGGTCCGGCGTCGCCGACACCGCGGACGGTTCCCCGCCCGGCTGCGCCGGCGGGCGTTCGACGACCCGCACCGACCCGAGCGTGGGGCCGTCGGATGCCTGGTCAGCCATGCGCCCACCGTACCGCCGGCAGCCAGGCGGTCAGGCGGCGAGGGCCAGGGCCAGGGGCAGGACGGCCTGCGCGCCGGCCCGGCGGAGTTCGCGGGCCGCCATCGTCATGGTCCAACCCGAATCGACCAGGTCGTCGACGAGCAGCACCGGGCCGGTCAGCCCGGCGAGGGCGCCGGCCAGTGACTCGGGCACGGTCAGGGTGCCGTGCAGGGTGCGTACCCGCTGGGCGCTGTTGCCGCGCGGACCGCCGGCACCCGCCGACCCGGCCGAGGTCACCTGGCCCAGCAGCGGCAGCCGTCCGACGGTGGCGATCCGCTCGGCCAGCGAGCCGACGAGCACCGGGTGACCACGGGAGTCGACCGCGACCACGCCGGCCGGCCGACTGGGCCACTGGTGGTCACCGTGCGCCCACGACCTGAGCACCTCGATGACGGCGGCGGCCACGTCGTCGGGGACCTCGCCGTCGGGCGTGCCCGGCCCGACCAGGCCGCGCAGCCGGCCGCCCCAGCCCAGATCCGACAGCCGCCCGACGGCCCGGCCCGGCAGCGCCTGCTCCGTCGCGGCGATGCGTCCCTTCAGGGGTACGCCGGCCGGCTCCAACCCGGTCGGCCAGAGCTTCTTGGCCGCGATCTGGACACCGGGGCGGCCGAGGAAGGTCTGCGCGGCGGTCAACGAGGTCGGTGAAACGTCCGCGGTGAACAGCGAATCGGCGCACCGGTCACACCGGTCACACCGGTCACACCGGTCGCACTCGACGGCCTCCGCGTCGTCCAGGCACTCCCGCAGGTAGCGCATCCGGCAGCCGGTCGTCGCCGCGTACTCGATCATGGCCTGCTGCTCGGCGGCGCGGGCAGCGGCGACGCGACGCAACCGGGCCCCGTCATAGCGCCAGGGCTCACCGGTGGCGAGCCAGCCACCCCGCACCCGGCGGACCGCGCCGTCGACGTCGAGCACCTTGAGCATCAACTCGAGCCGGGCGCGACGCAGATCGACCAACGGCTCCAGGGCCTGGGTCGACAGCGGCCGGTCGGCCCCCAGTGCGGCCAGCACCGCACGGACCTGCTCCTCGGGCGGGAAGGCCAGTGAGGCGAAGTACCGCCAGATGGCCACATCCTCGACACCGGGCAGCAGCAGCACCTCGGCGTGCTCGACGGCTCGCCCGGCCCGGCCGACCTGCTGGTAGTAGGCGATCGGCGAGGGCGGCGCGCCGAGGTGCACGACGAAGCCGAGATCAGGCTTGTCGAAGCCCATCCCGAGCGCACTGGTGGCGACCAACGCCTTGATCTTGTTGTCGAGCAGGTCCTGCTCGGCTGCACGGCGGTCGGCGTCCTCGGACTGCCCGGTGTACGCGGCCACCGCCCAGCCGCGTGAGCGGAGGAACTCGGCGGTCTCGGTCGCCGAGGCCACGGTCAGCGTGTAGATGATCCCCGAGCCGGGGAGCCGATCCAGGTGGTCGGCGAGCCAGCCGAGCCGGTGTGCCGGGCTCGGCAGGTCGAGTACGCCCAGCCGCAGCGATTCCCGGTCCAGGCTGCCCCGCAGCACCAGGACGTCTGGACGCGGACCGATCGACGCGGCCAGCTCGGTGCCCAGCTGTTCGGCCACGTCCTGGGTGACTCGCGCGTTGGCGGTGGCGGTCGTGGCGAGCACCGGCGTGCGCTCGGGCAACTTGCCGAGGAAGGTACGCAGTCGGCGGTAGTCCGGCCGGAAGTCGTGCCCCCAGTCCGAGACGCAGTGTGCCTCGTCGACCACCAGCAGGCCGGTGGTGCCCGCCAGCTGCGGCAGCACGCCGTCGCGGAAGTCCGGGTTGTTCAGCCGTTCCGGGCTGATCAGCAGCACGTCCACGGTGCCGGCGTGGATCTCGGCGGTGATCTCGTCCCACTCGTCGAGGTTCGCCGAGTTTATGGTGCGGGCCCGGATGCCGGCCCGCGCCGCCGCGTCGACCTGGTTGCGCATCAACGCCAGCAGCGGCGAGACGATCACCGTCGGACCGGCCGGACCGCGCTGGCCGGCGGCGTGCTGGCCGGCGGCGTGCTGGCCGGCGGCGTCGCGTGCGCGCAGCAGCGCGGTGGCCACGAAGTACACCGCCGACTTGCCCCACCCGGTGCGTTGCACACAGAGCACCCGCCGCCGGTCGATGACCAGCGCCTCGATCGCCCGCCACTGGTCGTCGCGGAGCCGGGCCTGGTCACCGGCCAGCCGCCGCAGCACCGCCTCGGCCCGCTGCCGTACCGCCGTCCGTTCCTGGCTCATCCGACATTTCTACCAGCGTCCGGTGCCTGCGTCGCCGGACGGCGGGTTGTCGAACGGTACCCGGCGGCGGGCCGTCGTCGCCCGGCGAGAGCCGGGTCGTACCGTGACGGAGACGAGTTTGTTCTACGATTCCCGTTCGATCCGGGGAGAGAGAGACAAGATGACTCAGCGATCCGGCAGCACCGCCACGACCCGGCGTCTCGCGACCACAGCCGTCGCCCTGCTGGCCGCGACCCTGGTGGCCGGATGTGACGACAAGACCACCCCGGAGGCGGCCCCACCACCGGACCCCAAGCAGCAGCTGCTGGCCGCCGTGCCGGACGAGCAGGACCCAGCTTTCCGGTTCACCATCAGCGACGCCTCGGGCGACGTATCCGGCGTGATCGACCCGGTGAACCAGGGCATGAACATCGACACCGTCACCAAGGACGAGGACTTCACCCTGGAGATGTCCTACCGGATGGTCGAGTCCCGCACCTGGATGAAGGTGAACTTCAAGGGCGCCCAGGACATCCAGAAGCTGATGAAGCTGCCCACCAAGTGGATGGCACTGGACCCGACGAAGGTCGAGGGACCGGACTCGCTACCCAGCTACGAGGGCACCGACCCGGGCAACGTCGCGGCGATCATTCGCGCGGCCACCGATGTCCAGCTTGGCGAGCCGGGCACGTACACCGGTGTGGTCGACCTGTCCGCCGAGCCGGAACTGGTCGACCACCTGGAGGGCCTGGTCACCCTGGGTGACGCCAGCGCGCAGCTCCCGCTCACCGCGGTCGTCGGCGCGGATGGCAACCTCTCCTCCCTGACGCTGGACATTCCGGCGTCCGGCAAGAAGAAGGCGTCCGAGTACGTGGTCGAGTACGTCGACTTCGGCGACGCCCCCCAGGTCGTCCCCTTCACCGACGACTCGGCCCAGCAGGCACCCGCCGCCGCCTACGACCTCCTCAACAGCTGACCCACCGGGTGGGAGGTCAGGGCTTGCGGCGGGTGGCGGGGTGTAGGGCGTCACGGAGCTGGGTGAGGCGGGGGGCGAGGCTGGCCAGGCCGCCGGGAAAGAAGTAGACGGCCAGGATGAAGACGGTGCCGAGGACGAAGAGCGGCTGGGACAACGGGCGGCTGAGGAATGCCGGCAGCGCGTCCACCGCGTCGGAGCTGCCGACGGAGACCAGGCGGTGGTCCAGGTACATGTAGAGGATGCCGCCGAGCACCGGCCCCCAGCGCGTACCGGGCCCGCCGAGCACCACCATCACCAGCAGCGACAGGGTCAGCTCGCTGCTGGTGATGTGCGGCGAGGCGCCGCCGACGATCAGGCAGTAGACCGACCCGCCGGCCGCCGCCAGGCCGCCGGCCAGGGTGAAGGCGACCAGCTTGAAACGGTACGGATCCAGCCCGAGCACTCCGATGCGCCGCTCGTCGTCGCGCAGCCCGGCCAGCACCCGCCCGGCCGGAGACCCGCTGACCCGGTGCACCACGAACACCACCACCACGAGGTACGCCAATGCCAGCCAGTACAGGTTGACCGTGTTGGTGACACCGACCAGCGCGTCCGGCAGCCCGGCGACGTCCAGCGGCAGCCCCTCCTCACCGCCGGTGAACCCACCGAAGTCACGCGCCACCAGGATCGCCCCGACCTGGGCGAAGGCCAACGTCACCATGGCGAAGGCGATGCCGACCGTGCGCAGCGCCACCGCGCCGAGCAGACCGGCGAGAATCGCCCCGCCGACGATGGCCAGCGGCGCGGCCTGCCACAGCGGCAACCCGGCCCGGGTGATCAGGATGTCGGTGCCGTACACCCCGGCGGCGAAGTAGAGGGCGTGCCCGAAGGAGAGCATGCCGGTCCGCCCGAACAGCAGGTCGTAGCCGGCTGCCAAACCACCGAAGACCAGACAGACGGCGAGCAGTTGCAGGGTGCCGGGAGAGTTCAGCGCGCCCTCGAAGATGCCGGGCAGGTGCAGTGTCGAGTACGGCAGGATCAGCGCCACCGCCAGCACGGCCAGTGGCAGGAACGGGCGTACCCGGGACCATCGGGTCGGCTCGGGCACCAGTTCCGACGGCACCGCCGCGGGGAGCGTGGGAACCTCGGAGGACTTGACCTCGGTCATGCCGTTGCCACCTTTCCGGCGATGCCCTGCGGGCGCAGCAGCAGCACCACGGCCAGCAGCGCGACCACACAGATGTCGCCCAGCCCGGAGGTGCCGTAGTAGTTCACGAACTGTTGCAGCAGCCCGACCGCGACCGCCGCGTACGCGGACCCGACGACCGAACCCATGCCGCCGATGACCACCACGATGAACGCGAAGATCAGCAGCGAGCCGCCCTGCTGGGGCGAGACGGTGCCGAAGTAGACACTGCCCAGCGCGCCGGCCAACGCCGCCGCCGCCCCGCCGATGGCGAAGACCAGGGTGAACGCCTTACGTACGTCGATGCCGAGCGCGGTGACCATCTCTCGGTTCTCCACCCCGGCCCGGATGATCAGGCCGTAGCGGGTCCAGCGCAGGAACGCGAGGATCGCGCCGAGCACCAGCGACGCGGCGACGATGAGCAGCAGCCCCCCGTTGGGCACCTGCGCACCGAGGATCGACGTCACCTGGCGGGTCCACTCCGGGCGCGGGAAGGGTCGGGCGTCCGCGCCCCAGGTGGCCTGCAACAACGCCACGCCGGCCAGCGAGAGCCCGACGGTGACCAGCACCTGCTCGATGGTGCGGGAGTAGAGCGGGCGGATCAGCACCAGCTCGACCAGCACCGCCACCAAGGTGCCGGCGGCCACCCCGAAGGCGACCGCGACCACGAACCCGAAGCCCTCCGGCCCGGCTCCGGGCAGGTTCCCCGCCGCCCACCAGGTGCCGTACGCGCCGACGCCGAGGAAGAGGCCGTGGGCGAAGTTGAGCACATCGGCCAGGCCGAAGACCAGCGACAACCCGGAGGCCACCAGGAAGTAGAGCGCCGCCAGACCGAGTCCGGTCAAGGTCAGCAGGATGACCGCGTCCATCAGTGCCGTACCTCCGCCGAGCCGACGCCGAGCAGCGACCGGGTCAACGTGGTCTCCCCCAGCAACTCCTGGGCGTCACCGGTCCACGCCACCTTGCCGGCGGCGAGCACCACCGCGTCGCGGGCCAACCGTCGTACCACGGCCAGGTTCTGCTCCACCAGCAGCACCGGCACGGATTCCGCGACCCGCTCCAGCACCTCGGCCACCTCGGTCACCACCTTCGGCGCCAACCCCTTGGTCGGCTCGTCGACCAGCAGCAGCCGGTTGTCGTTGAGCAGCACCCGGCCGATGGAGAGCATCTGCTGCTGCCCGCCCGACAGTGAGCCGGCCCGCTGCCGGGCCCGCCGGTCCAGCTCCGGAAAGAGCGAGAACACCCGGTCGTACGCCGGGGTGGTGCCGCGCCGTTCGGCGAGCCGCAGGTTCTCCGCGACGGTGAGCCCGGCGAAGACGCAGCGGTCCTCCGGCACGTAGCCGAGCCCGCCGCGGACCAGGCGGTGGGTCTGCTGGGCGAGCAGGCTCTGCTCCCCCATGCGGACCGTGCCGCGGGCTTCGCCGTTTCGCGGGGTGAGCCCGACGACGGCGCGCAGTGTGGTGGTCTTGCCCACCCCGTTGCGGCCGAGCAGCACGGTGACGCCGGTTGGGGCGACGGTGAAGGACACTCCCTGGAGGATGTGCAGCCCGGCGATCCGGACCGACAGGTCCGCCACGCTCAAGATCGGCTCCATCAGAGCGACTCCCCGAGGTATGCCTCTTGCACGGTCGGGTTGGCCATCACCGTCTCCGGGGTGTCGCAGGCCAACAGCGCGCCGTGATGCATCACGGCGATCCGGTCGGCGAGTTCCAGGATCACGTCCATGTGGTGCTCGACCATCAGCACCGCCCGGCCGCTGTCACCGGTCAGCGACCGGATCACCTGGACCAGCTCCGGCACGTCCTCGGCGCTGACCCCAGCCATCGGCTCGTCGAGCAGCATCACCCGCGGCTCGCCGGCGAGCAGCAGGGCGATTTCCAGCTTGCGTTTCTCGCCGTGAGCGAGCGTGCCGGCCAGCGCGTCGCCCCGGTGGGCAAGGCCCACCCGGTGCAGCGCCGCGTCGGCGGCGGCGGCCACCTCCCGATCGGCCGCCGCCCGCCGCCACAGCTTCATCGAACCACCGCGGTGTGCCTGCACGGCGAGCCGGACGTTCTCCCGCACGCTCAGCGAGCCGAAGACCGAGGACGCCTGGAAGGTACGGCCCAACCCGAGGCGGGCCCGCTGGTACGGCGGCAGGGCCGAGATGTCCTGCCCGTCCAGCGTGACCCGACCTTCGGTCGGCCGGCGCAGGCCGGTGATCAGGTTGAACAGTGAGGTCTTGCCGGCGCCGTTGGGCCCGATCACGCCGAGGAACTCCCCGGGTCCCAGATCCAGTTGCACGGAGTCGACGATGGCGACCTCACCGATCCGCCAGGTCAGACCGCGGGTGGCGAGCACCTGCCTCAGCCCTTCATCGCCTGGACCGGCGGTGCGGTCTCGTCCCCGGTGAGCGCCTTCTGTGCGGCGGCGGTGAAGGTGTCGCCACTGCCGGTCAGGCTCGCCTGGTACATCGGCTGGAGCAGGGCGTGGTCCTCGGCGCGGATCGTCATGGTGCCCTTGACACCTTCGAAGCTCCAGCCCTCCAGCGCGGTGACCATCCTGTCCACGTCGTCGCCACCCTCCTGCGCCGCGCGGACCACCATCTGAGCGGCGGCGAAGCCGTCCGGGTGGAACAGGTCGAGGACACCGCCGGGGATCTTCGCCTTCGCTGCCCTGGCCGCCTCGGTGTCGCTCGCCCCGTCGAAGTAGTGCGACAGGAAGGAGATCTTGCTGCCGGCCGCGCCGAAGGTGGGCCAGGAGGCGCGGATGTCCAGGCCGGTGACGACCGTGGTGGAGGTGAGCATGCCCTGCTGGTCCAGGGTCTGCCACATGGCCGGGGCGGTGGTGCCGGCCCAGGCCACGAAGAGCAGGTCCGGCTTGGCGGACCTGATCTGGCTGGCGAACGGAGTGAACTCGGTCGCGCTGGCCGGGGCCCGGACGGCACTGACGTCCGCGCCGGCCCCACCGATGACGGCCTTCACGGCCGCCTCGTTGGCGTCACCGAACGCGCCGTCCTGGGCGAAGACCACGACCTTCTTGCCGGCCGGGTCGCCGATGAACGACCTGGCGGTCACCACGTCCTGGTACGACTGCCGACCGGAGCGGAAGGTGTACTTGTTCGACCCGGTCACCGCGTCGGTGGCAGCCGGACCGGAGATGAACAGGACCTTGTTCTGGGCGGCGATCGGGGCCACCTGGAGCGCCACGCCGGACGCCGTCGACCCAGCAATGATCTTGCTGCCCTTGCCGATCAGGTCCTTGGCCGCGGAGACCGCCTTCGCCGGGTCGCCAGCGTCGTCGACCTCGGTGATCTCGATCGCCCGGTCGCCCACCTTGTTGGTGCCGCCGGTGGCGAAGTCCAGGCCGGCCCTGAACCCTTCGATGTACTGCTTTCCGTAACTGGCCAGCGCTCCCGACTGGGAGTAGACCAGACCAACCTTCACCGGCGCGGCGCTGTCGCCGCCGCCGTTGGCGGTGTCCTGGGGGCTGCCACAGGCCGTGGCGGCGATCGCCGCGGCCATCATCGTGGCGGCGGAGAGGAACACCCGCCGTGTCGTCCGGACCGTCATTGCGACTCCACGTGAGGACTCAGAGGAAGGAACCTTTATGTGTCGGCTCACGCTAGAAGTGACGTCACCCACGGGCTATGTGGCGGAAACACACAAGTAACCGAAGTGAGATGGCCGGCCCTTACAAGTGGCCGACTGCGGTGACCGCGCCGCCACGCCCGGCGGCGACAAGCACCGGCCGACCCGGCCACCCCATGTGTCGGTCCCGAACACGTTGCCTGATCGACTCCATGCCGGCGGTACGGGAGCCCGCTGAGGCCGATCGGCACACCCATCGTGGGTCAGGGGCCCGCCCGCCGTCCGGCAACGACGGCGGGCCGTGACAGTGGAGTACGAGGTCAGGTCTGGCCACCGGCGCGAAGGCGAGCGAGGACGCGAGAATGCGCCGGGGGAGAGATCAACGACGTAGGGCCAGAGGCGTCACTCAACGGCGCGGCAGGCCGGCGCGGGCGGCGACGGCGGTGTCCGGGTGGTCGGTGAAGACGCCGTCGAGACCGAGCCGGAAGAACAGTTCGTACTCGGCCTGGACGTCACCGCGGGCGTTCGGGTCGGCGCCGATCCGGAAGTCCGCCGGAAGGAACTGGTTCTCCGCCCGGAAGGTCCAGGCGTGCACGATCAGTTCTTCCCGGTGCGCGTCGCGGACCAGGGCCGTCGGGGCGAGCAGCCTTCCGTCCGCGTCGCGGGGCACGATCAGGTTCTTGTTCGCGCCGATCCCGTCGGCGTACCGGGCGATCCACCTGAGGCCGGCAGGGGTGGCCAGGTCCCGGTAGGTGCGGTCGTCACCGGAGACAGCGAAGTCGTAGGGGCGGACGGCTTCGTCCATCCGGCCCGGCGCAGCACCTCGACCAGCGGCTCCTCCAACGGCAGCCCGATCGAGGCGAAGTAGGTCGAGTGCTTGGTCTCCGGGTAGACGCCGATCGTCCGGCCACGCGCTTTCCCCTCGGCCCTGGCCAGGTCGATCACCTCCTGGAAGGTGGGCACCTGGAACTGCCCGTCGAAGGCGGTGTTCGCCACCCGCACCCGCGGCAGGCGCTCCTTGGCCCGTAGCGTCCGGAGTTCGGCGAGCGTGAAGTCCTCGGTGAACCAGCCGGTGACCTGGACGCCGTCGATGGTCTTCGTCGCCGCGCGGTCGGCGAATTCGGCCCGGGTCGCCACGTCAGTCGTACCGCTGATCTCGTTCTCGTGCCGCGCGACCAGCACGCCGTCGGCGGTCGCGACCAGGTCCGGCTCGATGTAGTCGGCGCCCATCCGGATCGCCAGGCGGTACGCCTCCAGCGTGTGCTCCGGCCGGTAGCCGCTGGCACCCCGGTGGCCGATCACGACAGGCCGGCCGTCGATCCGGGCCTTGGCCGCGTCGCCGGCCGGCTTGGCCGCGGCTACCACGGTGGGCGCGGTCACCGCGGCGGCGAGCAGGGCCACCAACACGCCGAGGGCGCAAAGGGTACGTCGCAACGCGGTCTCCTCCTCGTCGAGGGAACACGCCCAGCAGACCCTGCCGCGCTGACCGCCAGTTGGTCCCGACCTGACCAACCGGTGAATCCTCGGGATCCCCGATTCCACACCCGTGGATCGGGTCAAACCGGAAGATTGTCTGGTGCGTCGGCTACTTCGTCACCCGGTGCGGCTGGTGCCGCTCGTCTTCCTGGTGGCGATCCTGCTCGGCACCTCCCTGCTGATGCTGCGTCCGATGACCATCGAGCACCAGCACACCTCGTTCCTCACCGCGCTGTTCACCGCCACCTCGGCAATCTCGGTCACCGGCCTGGCGGTCACCGACACTCCGAACTACTGGTCCGGCCTCGGCCTGACAGTTGTCACCGTACTGACCCAGGTGGGTGGGCTCGGTATCCTGACCGGTGCCGCGTTGGTCATCCTGACCGTGTCCCGGCGGCTGGGCCTGCACAACCGGATGCTGGTCCAGGCCGAAACCGCGGAGTACGGGCTCGGTGACGTACGCCGGCTGCTGCTGCACATCGCCGCGACGGTCTTCGCCTGCGAGCTGGCAATGACGATCATCATTTCCATCCGGCTCTGGCTTGCCTACGACCACCCGTTCCTGGAGGCCCTCTGGCTGGCGGCCTTCCACTCCGTCCAGGCGTTCAACAACTCCGGCTTCTCGCTCTACGTCGACGGCCTGCTGGCCTTCTCGCGTGACCCCTGGGTCGGTCTCCCGCTGAGCCTCGGCGGCATCGTCGGCGGGCTCGGCTTCCCGGCCCTGTTCGAGGCGATTCGGGAGTGGCGACGGTCAACCCGCTGGTCAGTCGCCACCAAGTTGACCATCTGGGGCAGCGCCGCCCTGATCGGCGTCGGCAGCCTCGTGTTCCTGGCCACCGAGTGGGGCAATCCGCGTACGGTCGGCCAGTACGACGTCCCGGGTAAGGTGCTCGCCTCGTTCGCCCAGATCGCACTGGCCCGGACCGGCGGCTTCGAGGTGGTGCCCACCGACGCCCTCCGGGAGGAGTGTTACCCGCTGCTCATCGGGTTGATGTTCATCGGCGGTGGCAGTGCCAGCACCGCAGGCGGAATAAAGGTCTCCACGTTCTTCCTGCTCGCCTTCGTCATCTGGGCGGAGGTCCGGGGCGAACCGGATGTCACCGTCGGGCGGCGTCGGGTCGCCACCGCGAGCCAGCGGCAGGCACTCACCGTCGCGCTGCTCAGCGTCGCGATCGTCGCCGCCGGCACCGCCGCCCTGATCGCGATGACCGACAGGCTGCCGTTCCACGCGGCACTCTTCGAGATCACTTCGGCGTTCAGCACCACCGGGCTGTCCGTCGGGGTCGTCTCGGCCCTGTCCGACGGTGGTCAGCTTCTGCTGATCGTCCTGATGTACCTCGGCCGGGTCGGGCCGCTCACCTTCGGCTCGGCGATCGCGCTGAACACCCGGCACCGGCTCTACCGCTACCCAGAGGAGCAACCCATTGTCGGATAGGAATCCGGACGCCGGCGGTATCGGCGTGATCGGCCTCGGCCGCTTCGGCTGCCACCTGGCTGAATCGCTCACCGCGGTGGGCCGCGAGGTACTGGCCATCGACAGCGACGCCAGGAAGGTCCAACGGTGGTCGGCCAAGCTCGACCAGGTGGCGCAGGCCGACTCCACCGACGAGGAGGCGCTGCGCCAGCTCGACGTCGGTGAACTGGGGCGCGTGGTGGTCGCCATCGGCGCCTCGGTGCAGGCCAGCGTGCTGACCGTGCTCGCGCTGGTGGAGCTCGGCGTACCGCAGATCTGGGCCCGGGCCACGTCGGCGCAGCACGCGAAGATCCTCTCCTCGGTCGGCGCGCATCGGGTGATCTTTCCCGAGGCGGAGACCGGCGAGCGGCTGGCACACCTGATCGCCAGCCGGATGCTCGACTTCGCGGAGTTCGGTGACGCCTTCGCCGTGGCGAAGGTCCGCGTGCCCGAGGCGCTGGCCGGCCATCCCACCAGCGAGGTGCGGCAGTTGGACCGCTACGGGATCCGGGTGATCGGAATCAGGCCGCCGGGCGAGAAGCGGTTCCGCTACGTCGCCGACGGCCTGGCTCTCGACCGGGACAGCACGCTCATCATCGAGGGAACGATCGACAAGGTCCAGGAGTTCTCGACGCTCTCCTGACCCCGCGGTGGAAGAGGGCGCACGGCCAGCCGGGCGCTACCTCCCGCCCTTGCCCTTGCCGGGCTCCGCCGGCTTCGGCTGGTCCTTGGGCTTCGCCGTACCCGGCTGCGTACCCGGCTTGGGTTTCGTCGCCGCCGGCTTCTCACGGTTGTCACCCGGCTTCGGCTTGACCTCGCCGGAGCCACCGGAGCCGGCCTTGCCGGCGGTGGCCTTCAGCGTCTTCTTGGGAGTCGGCTTGGCGGTCGGCTTGGCGGTCGGCTTGGCGGTCGGCTTGGCGGTCGGCTTGGCGGTCGGCGCGGTGCCGGCCACGCCGGAAACCTGCACCCCGCAGATCGCGTCACCGACCCGGAACTCCACCGGCAGCGGGTTCGCCCCGGTGTAGGTCCCGGTCAGGCTCAGCTTCTCGGTGGCGCCCGGCGCCAGGGCGGGCCGCTGCGGATCCGGTTGCACGGCCACGGCCCGGCCCTGCTGGCGCACCGGTGCCGGCGTCGCACCGGTCACCTCCTGCTCGCCGGGGAAGGCGAAGCTCATCGTCCAGTCACGCAGCTCGCGCTCGCCGGTGTTGGTGAGGCTCAGCTCGGCGGCGAAGTCCTTGCCGGAGTCCTTACGCAAGGCGTACGTGACCTGGCAGGGAACCTGCTGCTCGTCGCCGCCGACGCGGGCCTCGGTCCGCTGGTCGATGCCACCGCTGGCCGGGCTGTGCGAGGTGACCCCCCAGACCGCCGCGGTCACCGCCATCAACGCCGCGGCGGCCACCGTCGCCTCGACCCGGCGCCGACGGCGGTCCAACGTACGACGGGTGCGCAGCCCGGCCAGCGGCAGCGCGCCGGTCGCGATCGACCAGGGCAGGATCGTGGTCCCCGCACCGGCCAGCGTGATCGGGTCGGCAGCTGCGGCGGCGTCGGCCGTCGGCGCCGCCGGCACCTTCCCGGCCGCCTCGGCGAGAGTCCGGGCCAGCTCGGCAGTGGCCGGCCGGTCCGCCGGCCGCTTCGCCAGGCAGCGGTGAACCAGGTCGGCGATCCCGGCCGGCAGTTCCGCAATCGCCGGCATCGGCTCGGGTTCGCGGTACATGTGGGCCCGCAGCATCTGCGTGGTGGTCTCGGCCTGCCAGGGCAGCCGCCCGATGAGCATCCGATACAGCAGCAGCCCGACGGCGTAGACGTCGGTGGCCGGGCTGACCTGGCCGTTGTCGAGCCGCTCCGGGGCGAGGTACGCCGGGGTGCCGAGCAGGGCACCGTCCGGTCCCTTCTCGCTCTCCCCGACCAGCGCGGAGATGCCGAAGTCGACCACCTTCACCCCGGTCGGGGTGAGCATCACGTTGCCCGGGGTGACGTCGCGGTGCACCACGCCACGGGCATGTGCGGTGGCCAACGCGGAAGCGATGTCCGCGGCCACCGCTACCGCCTCCCGCCAGGGCAGGTGGTCGTCGCGGGCCAGCCGCGCGGTCAGCGGACCGCCGTCAATCAACTCCATCACCACGTACGGCACCGTCAACCCGACCTGCTCGGACTCGCCGTAGTCGTACACGTTGGTGATGTTGGGGTGGCAGAGCCGGGCGGCGGCCTGGGCCTCGATCCGGATGCGGTGCCGGAACGCCCGGTCGCTGGCCAGCCGGGAGGCGAGGACCTTGACCGCGACCTGCCGGCCCAGCACCTCGTCGTAACCGCGCCACACCACCGACATCCCGCCAGCGCCCACCCGCTCGACCAGCCGGTACCGCTCACCGAGCAGCTGCGCGCCGCTGCGTACCTCACCACCCATGGTCGGCGTTGTTGCCCGACGCGGACCCTCCTACACCTTTCTGGTCAGTTTCAGTCAGGATGTCACCCGATCAGGCGGTGGCGAGCAGTTGGTCCACCGGGGCGTAGTCGTCGGTCAACACCAGCGCACCGCCGACGAAATCCGTCAGGTCACCGCCACTGAGCAGGCTGGCCGGCTCGTCGCCGTCGTCCAGCCGGGCCCGTACCGCGGCCAGCGGCAGCGGCGCGTCGGAGGCGACGATGAGAAAGTTGGCGCCCCGCTCGCCGGCCAGCGCCTCGGGCGGCGCGATCAACGCGACGTGCCCGAACTCTGCGGCGACGGTGGCCACCTCGCTGCGGATGAAACGCAGCGGCGGATAGTCGATGACGTTCTGCACGTAGACCCCGCCGGGCCGGGTGACCCGCCGGATCTCGGCGGCCATCTCCCGGGTGGCCAGGTGCCACGGCACCACCAGGTGCCCGAAGGCGTCGCCCACCACATAGTCCCGGCTGTCGGCGGCCTCCCCGGCCACGAGCAGCCGGGCGTCGCCCACCACAGCCCGCAGGTCCGGCCCCTGGCGTACGCCGAGTCGCTGCTCGCTCAACTCCACCAGCCCGCCGTCGATCTCGAAGACGAGGTTGTCGGTGCCGGGACGGGTGGCGCTCAGGTAGCGCGGCACGGTGAACCCGCCGCCGCCCAGGTGCAGCGCGTCGAGCCGCTGGCCCGCCGGGGCGACCACGTCGGCCACCACCCCGATCCACCGGGTGTACGCGTACTCCAGGTGGGTCGGGTCGGACAGGTCAACGTACGAGTGTTGGGCCGAGTTGAGCAGCAGCGTCCGCCCGCTGGCCCGGCCAGGGTCGACCTCGACCCGGGCGCAGTGGTACGCAGTCTCGACGTCGCACGGGTTCGGCGCGACCGTGATCAGCCCGACCCCGACCAGGCCCAGCACCGCGAGGGCGGCCTTGACCCGGGGCGGCCCGGGAAGGTCGGCCCGGTCCTGCCGGTACAGGTACACCCCGAGCGCGATCCCGGTGACGCCGAGCGTGGCGGCCAGCCCGAACAGGATGACCGTGCTGGGCAGGGCGGCGACCAGCACGAAGCCGGTGACCAGGGTGGCCGTGACGGCGCCCAGGGTGCCGATGCCGGAGAGGCGACCGACCACCTGGCCGGTGCGTCGCAGGTCAGCGAGTTGAAGCTTGATCACCATGGGACTGACCGCGGACAGCAGCATCGCGGGCAGGAAGACGGCGACCGCGACCAGCAGCAGGACGGCGCTCACCGCACCGCCCCGCAGCACCTCACCGGCGTAGCGCACCGCGGGAAGGGTGATCGCGGTGGTGATGCCGGCCAGCACCAACGCGGGGGCCAGCAGGGTACGCGGGTCACGCCGGTCGGAGAGCCAGCCGCCCGCCCAGGCCCCGTACGCGATGGCGGCCAACGCGATCCCGATGACCGAGCTGGTCACCTGGAGGGTCACCCCCACGTACGGCCCGACCAGGCGCAACGCGGCCGTCTCCAGGACCAGCACGGCACCGCTGGAATAGAAGACCAGGAACGCGGCGAGCCCGTTGGGCAGGGCCCGGGCCGCCGTCGGCGAAGACGGCGCGGGTGGGACCGCCACGTCAGGCGATGGAGAGTTCATCGTGGCGATGGTACGCAGCGGCCCTGGGCCGACGGGTCAGTACATCGAGAGATGAACGTGGTTCGTGTGGTCGGCGGCGGGACTGCCGCTTCCGCTGTACGCCCGCCATCCGGTACCCGGGTGCCAGATCTGCCGATACCAGATCACGTAGAGCACGCCGAGCCGACTGGCGTTACGGACGTGCCAAGCGGCAAGATTGTCGCCGTACGACTTGTCGCCGCCGGTGGCCGTGCGGTCCTCGAATCCGTTGGTGGCCGCGGCGAAGTCGCACGCCCGGCCCTTGGGGTGCTCGCCCGAGCCGCCGCTGCGGTAGCAGGAGACGTGCCGCTTGTACCCGGCGGACTGGGTCTGCTTGAGCGCGTGCAGGGTGCGCGGCGTGATGCATCCCGAGGTGGTCGGGTCGTCCACCGAACACGACTCACCCGGCCAGGAGCCGTCAGAGTTGCGCGGCGCCGGCTTGGCCGAGGTGGAGCTGCCACCGCTGAAGCCGCCGCTACTGCCCGAACTCACCGCCGCCAGGGCCGCCTCGGCCTCCTTCTTCTTCTTCGCCATCACGGCGAGCTGCTTGGTCTGCTCGCGCACCTCGGCGTTGATCGCGAGCTTGGCCTGCCGGGCCGCCTCGCGTGCGTCGGCCAGCTCGCGCACCCGGCGACCGTCCCGCTGGGCCATCATGTCGAGGTTTGCGGCCCGCTGCACGAACGCCTCCGGGGTCGCGCTGTCCAGCAGCACGGCGGCGGGACTGAGCCGGCCGACCCGGTAGGACTGCGCCGCCACCTCGCCGACCAGGGTGCTCAACTCGCCCAGCTGGCCCTCGATCGCGGTCAGCTCGTTCGCCATCGACTTCTGGCGCTTCTCGGAGCCGTCGAGCTTGCGCTTGGCTTCGATGTGTGCCTTCGCGGTGGCTTCCAGGGCGTCCCGCAGCTTCTTGCTGCCGCCCTCGTTGGGCTCGGCGTACGCCGGCACCGCACCGACGCCGAACAACAGCGCCACCACGGCGAGCATGGTGATCAGCGGCCGGTGAAGCTGCCGCCGGACGGGCATGGACCTGCGCACGAAAGCATCCTTTCGTCGGCCGCCGGCCCCCGGATGGTGCGACTGCGCGGCAGCGACCCCCGCCGGCGCCGAACGGCGGCCTGCTGGCGGTAGGCCGCCGGCCAGAATACCGGAACCGCCCCCAACCACCAGCCCCCCGACCCCCACCCCCCACAACCATCAACCCGCCGCAACCCCCGCCCCACTCTCCGCACCCAACCGAGAGTCGATCATGATGTTGGCGGCGATCTCGATCTCCATCCCTGCCGCTAACCTCATGATCGACAGGGATGGTGGGGGTGGGTGGGTGGGTGGGTGGGTGGGTGGGCTAGGTGGGGAGGAGGGCGGTATGGACGTTGGTCCAGACCTCGGGGCTGATGGCGACCAAGAGGCCGTGCTCCGTGTCGGCCGGGTGGTAGTCCTTACCGTCGAGCCGGCGCGCCACCCCGCCCGCAGCCTGCACCAGCAAGGTGCCGGGGCCGTGGTCCCACGGGAGGGTGCGCCAGAAGAGAACGAACTGCTGCTGGCCGGTGAGCACGTCGAGATACTCGCGGCCGGCGCAGTGCTGGCCCGGCAGCAGCTCGCCGATCCGCGCGCCGCCCGCCTCGACCGTACGCCGCGACGGCCCCGGCAGGAACTTCGTCATCGCGGCCCCCCGCAGCTCACTGACCGGCCGCACCACCGCGGGCAGCCGAATCGGGTGCCCGTCCAGGTAGGTACCCTCACCAGCGCGGCCGACCGCCAGCACGTCGGCCAGCGGGTCGAACACCCAGGCCGCCACCTGCTCACCGTCGGTGAGCAGCGAGACCATCAACGCGAACGGGCGCTTGCCCGCGGCGAAGTTCGCAGTGCCGTCGACCGGATCGACCAACCACACGTCACCCGCGGCACGCAGGTGACGCAGCAGAGCCGGATCGTCCGCCACCGCCTCCTCGCCGACCACAACCGATCCCGGCCGCAGCCGGAGCAACCCGGCGGTGATCATCTCCTCGGCACGACGGTCGGCGACGGTGACCAGTTCGCCAGGGGCCTTCTCGGTCACGTCGCCGGCGCCGAGGTGACGGAACAACGGCAGCACGACACCGTCGGCGGTCTCCCGCAGCAGCCCGGCCACATCGTCGAGCAGGGTGTCAATCACGTGGCGGCAGCTTCACCACGCTGACGAAGAACTCGTCGATCTGCCGGACCACCGAGATGAACTGCTCGAAGTCCACCGGCTTGGTCACGTACGCGTTGGCGTGCAGTTGGTAGCTGCGCAGAATGTCCTCGTCGGCCTGGGACGTGGTCAGCACCACCACCGGAATCCGGCAGAGCTGCTCGTCCCTCTTGATCTCCTCCAGCACCTCCCGGCCGTCGCGCCGGGGCAGGTTCAGGTCGAGCAGGATCAGGTCCGGCAGCACCGCGTCCGCGTGCTGACCCTCCTGGCGCAGGTAGGCCAGCGCCTCGGTGCCGTCGGAGACGACGTTCAGCCGGTTGCGCAGCTTGTGCTCCTCGAACGCCTCCTGGGTCATCAGCACGTCACCCGGGTCGTCCTCGACCAACAGCACCTCGATCGGGGACTTGCCGTCCGCTGGCGCGGTCATCCCACCGCCTCCTTCATACCACCCGTACCACCACTGCCCTGTCGTCCCAGGCCAGCAGGGGCCGCGGGGCGTTCCACCGCCTCACCACCGGCCTCCGTGCCGACCGTACCGGCACGGGCCGGGGCCTCGTCACCGGCCCGCCCCGGCACCGTGTCCCGGCCCTCCGCGTCCCGGCCCTCCGGGCCTGCCACGTCCGGGCCGGAGCCATCCGGCGACGCCGGATCGCCGGCCTGCCCGTCCGATCCGGCAGCGCCGAGCCCCGCCGTGCCGGTGGCGCTGCTCGCGGGCTCGGCATCGGCGGGCAGCGCGGGCAGGGTGAACCGGATCGCGGTGCCTTCCGGCACATCGGTGTCCACCCACACTCGGCCGCCGTGATACTCGACGATCTTCTTCACGATCGCGAGCCCGATGCCGGTCCCCGGGTACGCGTCCTTGGCGTGCAACCGCTGGAAGATCACGAAAATCTTGTCGGCGAACTCCGGCTCGATCCCGATTCCGTTGTCCTGACAGGTGACCTCCCAGTCCTCGCCGACCTGCCGGGCCGAGACGCGCACCCTCGGCGCGACGTCGGGCCGGCGGAACTTCACCGAGTTGCTGACCAGGTTGACCAGCAGGTTGGTGAGCAGCGGCTCCTCACCTCGAATCACCGGCAGCTCACCCCAGGTCAGCTCGGCGTCGGCGTACTCGCGGGCCGGCTCGGTCTGTGCCGCGACCTCCGCCATCAGTTGGTTCAGGTCGACCTCGGTGAAGCCGGCGGTGAGCCGGCCGATCCGGGAGAACGCCAGCAGGTCGTTGATCAGCCGCTGCATCCGTTGTGCGCCGTCCACCGCGAAGGCGATGTACTGGTCGGCCCGCTCGTCGAGCCGGCCGGCGTACCGTCGCTGGAGCAGTTGGCAGAAGCTGGCCACCTTGCGCAGCGGCTCCTGCAGGTCGTGCGAGGCCACGTAGGCGAACTGCTCCAGGTCACGGTTGGACCGGGTCAGCTCCTCGGCCTGCTTCTGCAACTGGATGTTGACCCACTCGATCCGCTCCCGCGCCTCGCGTACCTCGGTCAGGTCCGCCGCGATCTTCCGGCGCATCACGTCCACGTCCTCGCCCAGGCGCAGGAACTCGGGCGGACCGCTACCCGCGATACCGTGGCCGTAGTCGCCGGTGGCGACGTCCCGGACCTGCCCGGCCAGGCTGGTCAGAGGGCGGATCACCATCCGCTCCAGCGAGGTGAGCAGCACCACCCCGGCGACCACCACCACGATCGCCGCGATGATCAGCAGCAGCACCAGCAGGTTGCTGGTGTGACGCACGTCGGCGGCGGCCTCGTCGCGTACCTCGAGAATGCCGTTCTGCAGCACGTCGACGGCGACCCGGATCTGGTCGAACTGCTGACGCGACTGGTCGGTGAGCAGCTGCTGGCCGGCGCTGGTGCCACCGGCCTCGATCGCCTGGATGGCCGGCAGAGCGATCGCCTGCCGCCACCGCTCCGCCTGCTGCTGCACCGCCTGGAACTCGTCGCGCAGGTCCGGATAGCTGATCAGCAGCCGGTCCATCGAGGCGGTCAGCTCCTGCTCCCGCTGGCGGCCGGCGTCGAACGGGACGAGATCCTCCCGCACGCCGGTCAACGCGTACCCCCGGATGGCGGTCTCCTGGTCGACCAGCACCGCGAGGAGTTCCTGGGACTGGGCGCGCAGCGGACCGGTCTGGTTGAGCACCGCGTCGATGTGTGCCCGATTACGGTTGGCGACCACCGCCTCGGCGACGGCCACCCCGATCAGCAGCAGCCCGACGACCGCGATCAGCCCCGCCAGCCGGCCACGCAGGCTCCACCCGGCCCCCATGGTCGTCACCGGCCACCACCCCGGGTGACCAGCAGCATGGCCACGTCGTCGGCGAACGGTCCACCGTTGAGCTGCTCGGCCCGGCCGACCAGCCAGGCCGGCAGCTCGGGCAGTGGAACCTTCCGGCTGGCCGGTTCGCCGAGCAGGCGGGTCAGGCCGGGTACGTCGAGGCGTTCGTCACCGTCGCCCACCCGCCCTTCGATCAGGCCGTCGGTGTACATCAGCAGAGACCAGTCATCGGTGTCGAACTCCAGGTCGAAGGCGACCGGCCGGCGGGGCCGCACGCCGAGTAGAAGACCGCCCGGCGCCGGCACCGGAGCCACCCGCCCGCTGGAGAGCAGCACCGGCGGCGGATGGCCGGCCAGCCGTACGGTCGCCCGGTTGGCGCCGAGATCCAGCCGGACCGTCGCGACGGTCGCGAAGATCTCCTGGAGCCGACGCTCACTCATCAGCACCTGCTCCAGCGCCGGCACCACCTCGTCGTCCGGGACGCCGGCGAGGATCAACGCCCGCCAGGCCACCCGCAGTTCGACGCCGAGCGCCGCCTCGTCCACCCCGTGCCCGCACACGTCGCCCACGATCAGGTCGACCCGGGCGGGATGGGTCTGCACCACGTCGTAGAAGTCCCCACCGATCAGGGCGGCGTGCCGTCCGGGCCGGTAGAAGGTGTGCACCGCGATCTGGTCGGTCGACATCAGCGGCTGGGGCAGCAGGCCGCGCTCCAAGCGGGCCGACTCGGCCTGCCGCAGCTCCACCTCACGCAGCCGGCGGGCGTTCTCGTCGGCCCGCTTGCGCTCCACCGCGTAGCGCAGCGCCCGGGTCAGCAGCACCCCGTCGACCTGGCCCTTGACCAGGTAGTCCTGCGCGCCCTCGGCGACCGCGACGATGCCCAGGTGCTCGTCGGAGCGGCCGGTCAGCACGCAGACCGCCGCGCTGCCGGACATCTCCAGCACCTGCCGCAGGCCATCCAGGCCCTGGGCGTCGGGCAGGCCCAGGTCGAGCAGGACACAGTCGACCCCGGCGATCCGCTGGCGGGCCTCACCGAGGCTGCTCGCCACCAGCAGGTCGATCCCCGAGTTCGTCTCGGCGAGCAGCTCACCGACAAGGAAGGCGTCGCCCTCGTCGTCCTCGACCAACAACACCCGCAACCGCTCACCGGGCGGCAGGTTGGGGTTGCTGCCCAGGCCCCCCTGCGGGTACGGCCACGACACGACGGAGGGACCGGTCAACCCGGTCGCCCGGTGCGGCCGGGTCACCGCCGCGACAGGCGGTAGATCGCTGGTGATGTCGGGCTCCTTCCGAGTGCCCTGCTGATCCTGTATTAGACAACGTCCGCACACAACACGACGGGGCACCCTCGGGGGCATGGAGGATGATGTGCCCCCAGGTCCAACCCCCGAGGAGCCACCCGCGGGCGCATTCCCGGAAGCCGGCGGGCAGCGGGGCACGGCGGCACTGCGGGCCCGTCGGCAGGGTGCCCTGCCGGCCGGGACGGCCGCACTCGCTGCGGTGGTGCTCGCCGGGGTCGCGCTCGCGTCGACCGGTTCGACGCCACCCATCCGGCGCCCACCCATCTGATGTACGCGCTGGACGCCGACACCGGTCAGGCCGGTTGGCTCAGCCACGAATCCGACCCGCGACCCTGGACCGTCGAGTACGTGGACGGGCCGGTGTCCGTCGCCGACGACTTCCCCGGCATCGGCGACGACGAGTTGCTCGGCGGGCCGGCGCAGGCCGCCACCCTGCCCGCGCCCCGGCGGGACGTGCTGGCCGACACCACCGCCGCCGACGGACGCCCGACGGCCTCGACTCGCTGCCCGGCTTCCGTCCCCGCCCACTCGACGTGGGCGTCGCCGGTTCGCACAGCTCGGAGATGCTGGCGGTGGCCCGCACCTACCGGCTGTGACCGGGCCACCGCCAGCCCGAACCGGGATCCGGCCGGACGGTGGCCTACTTCCAGCGAAAATGGACGAAGAGGCGGCCGAAGTTCTTGGAGTCCTTCTCGACCCGGTGGTAGAGCTGCTTGACGTCCTTCTGGTCGAGAAAGCGCAGCACCCGCTTCTTGAGCTGGCCGGAGCCCTTGCCCGGGATGATCTCGACCAAGGTTGCCTTCTTCGCCACCGCCTCGTCCATGATGCCGCGCAGCGCCCGGTCAATGTCCTGGCCCTTGTTGAAGATCTCGTGCAGGTCGAGCTTCAGCTTCATGCCGCGTGCACCGTCCGATCGGCTGCCATGCGGCCATCGTAGGCACGTCGGACGCCTCGTTGTCGTCAGCGAGCACCCGGCCTCGGCCAGCACGCCGATCCCACAGTTGACGGGGGGGGGGCAAGCCCGCCGGGCTTGCCCCCCCCCGTGGCGCCTGCCGTTTCAGCGGCCATCACCAACAACCCGGGTCTCTACCCGACGCAGGGCGGTCGTGTAGTCACCGTTCGAGGAGTGCATGGCAGCCGCGATGCGCAGGTGGCGCAACGCGTCCAGGTGCCGGTTCAGCCGCTCCAGCGTGCGACCCAGCACATGGTGGGCGTAGTGGTCGCTGGGGTTGCGGTCGACAATCTCCCGCAGCTGCTCCTCGGCCCGGCCTAGCTGGGCCGACTGGAAGTAGGCCCGCGCCAGCAACTGGCGCACGGCGGCGTTGTCGGGCTCGGCCTCGATGATCGGTTCGAGTAGCCGGGCCGCGCTGGTGGGGTCGCCCGCGTCGAAGAACAGGATCGCCCGCCGGTACTCAGCCAGAAGATCCATTCTGCCCACCCCCTAGTTCGCACCACTGCCCTGACGCTGGCACAACACCGGCCGCACCACGACTGTTCCAGCGTCAGACCGCGGCGAGGTCCCAGGCGCGGACGCCGCCGACGATGCCGGCGCTGTTCGGCACCACCACCACGTCGTCGCCCATCCGGGCGAGCTGCTCGGGACGGATCAGCCGCGAGTTGCCACCCCCCAGATAGAGCCGGTCCCAGCGGAACACCGGCCGCAGCCCCTCCACCACCTGCCGGATCCGCCGGGACCAGAAGGCGTCGCCCAACCGCCGACGCTCCGGCTCGCCGACGTACGTGTCGTAGGTGGTGCCCCAGCGCACCGGGGCGTGGGACAGCTCCAGGTGCGGGGCGAGCTGCCCGCCGTCGAAAAGTGCGCTACCCAGCCCGGTGCCGAGGGTCAGCACCAGTTCACAGCCGGTGCCGGCGACCACCCCGGCGCCGTGCACCTCGGCGTCGTTGAGCACCAGGGCGGGCAGCCCGAACGCGGCGGACAGGGCGCTGCGGGCGTCGTACCCGGACCACTGGGCGAGCAGGGTCGGCTCAGCCCGGCTGCGCGGCCCCGAACGGGTCACATAGTGCGGGGTGGCGACCACGACGCCGTGCCGGATCATGCCTGGCATCCCGACCGTCACCCGGTGCGCCGTCGGCAGTCGACCGCCGAGGTCCACCAGGGTCCGGACGAACAGCTCCGGCGGCAGGGGGTATGGCGTGGGCACGCGCACCGGTTGGGCCCGCATGGTGCCGGCGGCGTCGAGGACGGACGCCTTGATCCCCCCGCCGCCGCAGTCGATCGCCAGAGTGGTCTGCACGCCCGTGAGTCTGCCTCGGACGTCCGGCCCGGGCATGGTGGGCCACACCAACCACGCCGACGGGTAGGCTCGACCTCTTGTGAGCGCCACACTGATCATCAAGGACCTCGCTGCCGGGCACGGGGAGCGGGTCTTGTTCACCGGGCTGGATCTGGTCGTCGCCCCCGGGGAGGTCGTCGGCCTGGTCGGTGCGAACGGTGCGGGCAAGTCGACCCTGCTGCGTACCCTCGCCGGGCAGCTTCCGGTGGAGGCCGGCAGGATCATGGTGAGCCCGCCGGACGCGCGCGTGGGGCACCTGCCGCAGGAGCCGGACCGGTGTCCCGGCGAGACGATTCGGGCGTTCCTGTCCCGCCGGACCGGTGTGACCGGGGCGCAGGCCGCCCTGGACGCGGCGACTGCGGCGCTGACCGCCGGGACGTCGGGCGCCGACGACGCCTACGCCGACGCGCTGGAGCGCTGGCTCGGGCTGGGCGGGGCGGACCTGGACGGGCGGGCCGAGGAGGTGGCCGCCGAGCTGGGTCTCGCGGTCGACCTCGACCAGCAGATGATTAGCCTCTCCGGGGGGCAGGCGGCCCGCGCCGGACTGGCGTCGCTGCTGCTCAGCCGCTACGACGTCTTCCTGCTCGACGAGCCCACCAACGACCTGGACCTGGCCGGCCTGGACCGGCTGGAAAGTTTCGTCACCGGGCTGCGCGCGGGCACGGTGCTGGTCAGTCACGACCGGGAGTTCCTGGCCCGCACGGTGACGGTGGTGCTGGAGTTGGATCTGCATCAGCAGCAGGTGAACGCCTTCGGTGGTGGCTACTCGGCGTACCTGGAGGAGCGGGAGGTGGCCCGCCGCCAGGCGCGCGCCGAGTTCGAGGAGTACGCCGACACGAAGGCGGGGCTCCAGGAACGTGCCCGCACCCAACGCGGCTGGATGGACAAGGGTGTCCGCAACGCCCGGCGCAAGGCCACCGACAACGACAAGATCGGTCGCAAGTTCCGGTCCGAGGCGAGCGAGAATCAGGCGGCGAAGGCCCGGCAGACCGAGCGGCTGATCGAGCGGCTGGAGGTGGTCGATCAGCCGCGCAAGGAGTGGGAACTGCGGATGGAGATCGCCGCCGCACCCCGCGCGGGCGCCGTCGTGGCCACCCTCCGCGATGCCGTGGTACGCCGCGGTGACTTCATCCTCGGCCCGGTCGATCTGCAGATTGATTGGGCCGACCGGGTGGCGCTGACCGGCGCGAACGGGTCCGGCAAGTCGACCCTGCTGGCCGCCCTGCTCGGCCGGCTGCCGTTGGACGCCGGTCATGCCACGCTCGGCCCCGGGGTGGTGGTCGGCGAGGTGGACCAGGCCCGTGGGCTCTTCCTCGGCGACGAGGAGCTGCTGGACGCCTTCCGGGCCGCCGTACCGGAGCTGTCGCCAGCGGACGCGCGTACGCTGCTGGCCAAGTTCGGCCTGCGCGCGCAGCACGTGCTTCGACCGGCCGCGACGCTTTCCCCGGGCGAGCGCACCCGGGCCGCGTTGGCGCTGTTGCAGGGCCGCGGGGTCAATCTGCTGGTGCTGGACGAGCCGACCAACCATCTCGACCTGCCGGCGATCGAGCAGTTGGAGTCCGCCCTGGAAAGCTACCGGGGCACGCTGCTGCTGGTGACCCACGACCGGCGGATGCTGGACTCGGTGCGGTTGGCCCGGCGGCTGCGGGTGGACGCCGGGCGGATCACCGAGTCCTGACCCGACCCAATTTTTCCAGTTCAGCACGCATAACGGTCACCGATCCGGGTAACGGGCCGGCCGGAGGTGGCCCATATGGTCGCATTGGCACACACTCCGCCCTCCGGCGAGCGGCTGCGGGCGGTAGACGGATTCCTCGCCGAGGCGTGGCTGGATCAGGTCCGCAACGATGGGCGGCTGCGCCCGCTGCAGGTCGAGGTCCGCTTCGACCGGGGCGTGGCCCACCTGACCGGCGAGGTCGACGAGCCGGCGCAGCTGCGGCTGGTACGCGAGCGGGTGGGCCAACTGGCCGGGGTGTTCGGCGTCTGGGCCAGGGTCCGGGTCGGTGGACACGAACCGGTGGTGGTCGACCTCGGCTGCGGCGGCACCAAGCAGTGGCCGGGCAACCTCGGCCTGGACATCTTCCCCGCCCGCGGGGTGGACGCGGTCGCCGACCTCTCCGGCTCCCTGCCGCTGGCCGACGACTCGGTCGACGTGCTGTTCACGGTGCACATCCTGGAGCACCTGATCGATTTCCTGCCGCTGCTCGACGAGTGCCACCGGGCGCTCCGGCCCGGCGGCGTGCTGCACGTGATGAGCCCCTGGTGGGGGCACGTGAACGCGGTCGCCGACCCGACCCACGTCCGGCTGCTCGACGTGCAGACCATCAAGGGTGTCTGCGTGATGCGCCCGCCGGGCACACCGCGCTGGTACCCGCTGCACGCCGGCACCGACGGTGCGTCGATCTTCGCCGATCTCACTCCCTTGGGCCCGGACGATGACGGCCCCACCGCCACCCACCTGGCGCGCTTCTTCGACTAGGCCGACCGGTCAGCTCCTGACCAGCCCGACCGGGCGAATGCCCTGGACGCACACAGCGTCCAGGGCATTCGTCTGTTTCGGCACAGGTCACGAATATTTCTTGCCGGTCACACCGCACCGTCAGGACATTAATCGAAGCTGATGTTCGTCCGGTGACTCGCCGGCAACCACTGGCCAACCGCACACCCCCGCGGAGGAATGACCGTGCCCAAACGCCTCGCCACCCTGCTCACCTCAGGCGCACTCGCGCTGCTCACCGCGCTCGCCGTGACCTCCCCCGCCACGGCCGCCGTCACCCCTGCCCAGAAGCTGTCCGTGCTCTCCAGCTGGACCCAGACCAGCGCCAACAGCTACCACGCTTGGCACTCGGCCCGCCAGAACCGGACACCGTGGGCGGAGTACCAATTCGACTGGTCCACCGACTACTGCTCGTCGAGCCCCGACAACCCACTCGGTTTCAAGTTCGCCACCTCCTGCACACGGCACGACTTCGGCTACCGCAACTACAAGGCGGTCGGCCAGTTCAGCGCCAACAAGTCCCGCCTGGACAGCGCCTTCTACCAGGACCTCAAGCGGAGCTGCGCCACATACAACTCCGTCGTCCGACCGGCCTGCCTCAGCCTTGCCTGGACCTACTACCAGGCGGTCGCCATCTTCGGATCGGTCGCCGCCGTGCAGCAGTCCGACATCGACCGGGCCGCCCGGATGAAGGCCGACGCCGAACGCCTCGCCTGAGCAGCATCTCCCCGCAGGACGCCCGGCCGGCACCCGGCCGGGCATCCGTTCGTCAGGCGTGCTCGGTATGGCGGTCTGCGGTGGCGGGCCGGCGAGGCGCGGACCGGCCCGCTCGGGCCGCGAAGCGCGCGGAATCAGCAGCCATATCGGGATGTTCGACGACGAGTGCCAGTGCCACCGCCTCGTCCAGGCCCAACTCGGCACCCTCACCGTACGCCTCGTCGAAGGTGGCGTCGCCCAGCAGCAGCCGCAGCTCCGTCTGCCGCTCGGTCCAGTAGGCGTCGTAGATGCCGGGAGTTGATCGCAGGCCCGCCCGGGTGGCCTGCGCCGCCCCGAAGATCCGGGCGGCGGTCAGCGGCTGGGTCCCGGCGGCGCACCGCACCGCGATCGCGTTCAACGTGTCGCAGGCCCGCCCGTGGAAGCCGTGGTTCATCCGTGACCGCAACGCCACCAGCAGGTGCTCGTGCGCGGCCACCAAATCGCCCCGGGCCAGCGCCACCATGCCCAGCAGCATGTCCACCGAACGTCGCCCCCGATCCACCGGACGGGACGCCTCCACTGGTCGGGCCGCGCCGAGCAGCTCCGCCGCCTCGTCCAACGCGCCCCGCCGCCACAACAACTCGGTCAGCCGGAACACCGCGAACAGCGCCTCGGAGTCGACGCCCTGGTCGTGCGCCCAGTCGATGACCTCCCGGCTGACCCGCTCCGCCTCGGCGAACTGCCCCATGTCGACCAGGGGCGCGGCGCGCCCGGCGAGGACCCGTGCCAGCAGGCCGGCGTCCCCCGCCTGTCGGGCAGCCGCCTCGGCCCGCTGCGAGAAGCGCAGCTCCTCGGCGAACTCTCCGTCGCCCCCGGCGTGCAGTGAGTGCATGTGGTACGCCGCCGCCAGCTCGCCGTCCGGGACCGTCTCGCCCGTCTCGGCGAGACGGCCGTACAACCGGAACAGCCACAGCCGCCCCTCCCTGGCCAACCCACGCTCCCGCCACCACTGGTCCAGCCCACCGGCCAGTCTCAGGCCCGCGCGGGCGCTGCCGCCCGTGGCGCACCAGCGCAGCGCGGCGCGCAGCTCGCCGGCGAGCGGGTCGAGCGCGTACAGCGACAGGGTTGCCAGACGCCCGTCCGGACCGAGGTGTGCCCGGCCCAGGGCGTGTTCCGACCAGGCCACGTGCCGGTCCCGGGCGGCCCGTTCCTCGCCGGCCGCCACCAACCGGCGGGCGGCGTACGCCCGGATCGGGTCGAGCATCCGGTACGTGCAGCCCACGGCCTGCGGCTCCGCCAACACCATGGACTTGTCCACCAGAACCGAGAGCGGGTCCAGCGAATCGTCGCCGAGCAGCCACTCCACCGTCGGCAGGTCCACCGGGCCGGCGAAGACTGCCAGCCAGCGCAGCAACCGCGCGGCGCGCAGCCCGAGGGTGCGGTACGACCACGTCACCGTCGCCCGCATGGTCAGGTGTCGCTCGACCGCCGAGCGCAGCACCGCCCGCTTCGCCGGCGTCGGCGGGCTGGCGCCGGTGGCCGCCGCGACCAGGTCCACGGTGTCCCGCTGGTTGCCGGCGTTGCCCCGGTCCGCCGGGGGCGGCTGCGGATCGTCGCGACCGGCGTCGAGCGTGCCAAGCATGTCGTCGAGGCGCTCGGCGAGCTGCCCGACCGAGAGCACCCGCAGCCGGGCCGCCGCCAGTTCGATGGCGAGCGGCAGCCCGTCCAACCGCCGCACCACCCGACGCAGGTCGGCCGACTCGGCGGGATCGGGTTGCCGCCCGCCGCGGGCCGCCACGGTGCGGTCCACCAGCAGGGCGACCGCGTCGCTCTCGGTGCCGTCGGATCGCGGGTCGACCGAGAGCGGCGGAATTCGCCACACCACCTCGCCCGGCAGCGCCAGCGGTTGCCGGCTGGTCGCCAGCACCCGCACCCCGCCACCGCCGGTGAGTAGCCGGGCCACCGCCTCGGCACAGGCGGCCGGCTGGGCGTCACAGGTGTCGAGCACGATCAGCATCCGGCGGGCGGCGGCGTACTCCACAAGCGTGTCGACCATCGGGCGGCCCGGTTCCGGACGCAGCCCGAGCACGGCGGCGATCGCGAAGGCGACCAGCCCCGGATCGGTGACCGCGGCGATGTCGACGAACCAGACGCCGTCCGGATGTTCCTCGACCAGATCGGTGGCGAGCTCCACGGCCAGTCGGGTCTTGCCGCCCCCACCGGCACCGAGCACGGTCACCAGCCGGTGCCGGGCCACGAGCTGCCTCAGCTCGGCACGCTCGGTCTGGCGGCCGACGAACGAGGTGACCTGGGTCGGCAGGTTGTGCGCCACCGCGTCGGCGGTGCGCGGCCGCGGGAACTGTAGCTCCAACCCGGGGGCGACCAACTGGAAGAGCCGTTCCCGGTCGTCGAAGCCCCGCAACCGGTGCAGTCCCAGGTCGAGCAGGGAGGCGCCGGCCGGCAGCGGCTCTGCACGCTCGGCGGTGGCGGCGGAACAGAGCACCTGCCCGCCGTGGGCGGCGGCGGCCACCCGGGCCGCCCGATGCACCTCGGGGCTGGCGTACTCGCCGTCACTCGGCTCCGCCCATCCGGTGTGCAGCCCCATCCGCACCCGGGGAGCCGCCTCTGGTGCCGGCCAGTCGTGCTCGCCGAGCGCCCGCTGAGCGGTCAGACAGGCGGTCACCGCCGCGCCGGCGTCACCGAAGGCCAGGAAGAACGAATCGCCCTCGGTGAGCAGCTCCGCCCCCTCGGTCGCCACGATCGTCCGACGCAGCAGGCGTCGGTGCTCCGTCAGCACCGGCCGGTAGCCGGAGCCGAGCAGTTGGGCCAGCCGGGTGGAGCCCTCGATGTCGGTGAAGACGAACGTGACCCAGCCGGCCGGGAGGTGGACCCGTGGCGACACGCGTGGAACCTCCCCCCTTACCTCGGCTTCATACTTCCCGAAACCAGCTCATCACGCATCGTGAGAATGGTCGGCCGAGACTCCGAGCCCAAGGTGCCATCGGACCCTGCGTCGGGCAAGGGTAGGCATCAGCCGTCCCACCACGGCGCGACGGTGTCGGGCCGAACTCAACAGCCGCAGCCGCCACCACAGCAGCCTCCGGCGGAGGGGGCGGGCGCACCACCCGGCAGGCCACCACCTCGGCCGGTCACGGCGACTGTGGAGAGCAGCTTCACCGTGTCGGAGTGCCCCTGCGGGCAGGCAGCCGGCTCACCGGCCCGGGCCATCGGACGGTTGACCTCGAAGGTGTCGCCGCAGGCGCGGCAACGGTACTCGTACCGGGGCATGGCATCAGGGTACGACCGGACCTGACGATCGCGCCGACATGGGTGATACTCAACGGGTGGCAGACGGCGAAGAGCGCACGACCGTTCGGCCCCTCCGACCGGCCACGCCGCCCACGAGCCCCGGCGTCGACCCGGTCGGGCCGACGACCGGGGTGCCCCGGCAGCGCCGGCCCCCGCGAGGTTCTGGCGTGCCGGCCAGGACTGGGGCTGGCACGCGGGCTGGGGCTGGCACTGGCACTGTGCCGACCACGGCGACCGCGACTGCCGCGACGGAAACGGCAAGCACAACGTCCATGCCGGACGGGTCCGAACCCGACAGTTGCACGACGGCCGATGCTTCCCCGCCAGCCCGGCACCGCCGGGTCAGCTTCGTACCCGCCGTACGTCTGCCGGGGCCGCGCGCGGTAGCCCGGGCGACCCGCGACTGGTCGCGGCGGCCCAACGGACGACTCGCCCTGCCCGGGGTGTTCCTGCTGGCCCTGGTGGCGACGACCGCCGTGGCCGGCGCGCTGCTGGTACCGGCGACGCTGGGCGCACCGCGTTCGGTGGCGGCGGACGCCTCCACCGGCACCACCGCCGAGGTGCCCGGAGGTCTCCCGCCGTCCGGTACGGCACCGCCGTTCGGCGACCTCCCGCCGCCCACCGCGACGCTCCCACCCGGCGCGACACCAACCGGCGTGCCCGACGGCACGACGCCGGTCGGCGGGCGTCCGTCCGACTCGCTGGCCGGCTGGGCGCGTCAGGTCGGCACCAAGGTCGGTATCGACCCGGTGGCCATGCAGGCGTACGGATACGCCGAGCTGGTACTCGCCGAGACCAACGCCAGCTGCACCCTGAGCTGGACCACACTGGCCGCGATCGGACTGGTCGAGTCCCGCCACGGACAGGCCAACAACGCCCAGCTCGGCGCGGACGGCCGGGCCGTCCCGGAGATCATCGGCCTGCCGCTGGACGGGCAGGGCGGCCGGATGCGGATCGCCGACACCGACCGGGGGGAGATGGACCGCGACACCACCTATGACCGGGCAGTCGGTCCGATGCAGTTCATCCCGACGACCTGGCAGGAGATCGGCGCCGATGCCGACAACGACGGCCGCAGGGACCCGCACAACATTCACGACGCAGCGCTGGCCGCCGGCATGTACCTCTGCAAGGGCGGGCGCAACCTCACCATCCCCGGCGACTGGTGGAACGCCATCCTGTCGTACAACGACGTCCGCAGGTACGCCCAGGAGGTCTTCGATGCTGCCAACCGGTACGGACAGGCGAGCCGCACGTGAAGTGATCGGCCACGCACATTGGAGGACTGGGCACTTCCCCCAGGCTGCCGTTGACGGCAAGCTAGACGGGTGATGGTGCGCGAGTGGGACCCCCGGACCGCGTCGTCCGCCGAGATCGCGTCGCTGCTGGACACGCTCAACGCGGTCCTGGCTGCCGATCTTCCGCAGGATCCGCCGTGGCGGGAGGGTTCCTTGCGGGAATACCTGGCCGAGGTGATGCCGGGCGAACGGCGGATCTCCTGGGTGGCCCAGCAGGAATCAGCCGACGATGGCACCCCCGGTGCGATCCTCGGCCAGGTGCACGTGCTGCTGCTCGGCAACATCGGCGTCCTGGAGGTGCTGGTCCATCCGGCCGTCCGGCGCAACGGGCTCGGCCGTGATCTCGTCCTACGCGCCGCCCGCCGCGTCTACCAGGAGGGCTTCGAGTCCATCGGAGTGGAGGTGGTGGGTGACACTCCCGCCGTCGGCTTCTACGAGTCGCTCGGCTTCAGCCAGGAGTACGTCGAGACCCGCAGTGTGCTCGACCTCTCCAGCGTCGACTGGTCCGAGCTGGGAAGCATGTCCACCGAGGTCGTCGCGGGCTACCAGGTCCAGTTCCACCCCGGTGGGCCACCGGACGAGCTGATGGAGGCGTACGCGCGGTCCAAGGCGGAGATCCGGGACATCGAGGACGGCGAGCTGCGGCCCAGCTCGTACGATCCGCAGCGGTTGCGGGACAGCCTCGACTGCCTGCATCGGCGGGGCATGACGCCGTACATCGTGCTCGCCCTGCACGAGCGGACGGGTGAGGTGGCCGGCCTGACCGAGGTGGTCGTCCCGGCCCAGCACCCGACCCGGGCCGACCAGTACGACACCATCGTGGTGCAGGATCACCGCGGCCACGGGATCGACCGCGCGATCAAGGCGCGGATGCTGCTGGAGCTGCGCTCGGCCGAGCCGCAGCTGACCGAGGTGCAGACGTGGAACGCCCAGGCCAACGAAGTCATGCTCAAGGTCAACGCGGAGCTGGGCTACCGGACCGACCGGGACTGGTGCGAGTACAGCGTCGATGTGGCGGACCTCGTCCACCGGCTCGACGCCACCCGCTGAGCCGTCGGCGCGGCACTGACGAGCTGACCGAATGGCGGACGGACCGGCGGCTGACGGACCGGATCAGGTCAGTAGCGCTGGCGGAGCAGATGGGCGGCCTCGACGGCCCAGTAGGTGAGGATGATCTGGGCGCCGGCGCGGCGGATCGAGGTGAGGGTTTCCAGCATCACCCGCTCCCGGTCGATCCACCCGTTCGCGGCAGCCGCCTCGACCATCGCGTACTCGCCGGAGACCTGGTAGGCGGCGACCGGGACGTCCACGGCGGCACGGACCGCCGCGACCACGTCGAGGTACGGCAGGGCGGGCTTGACCATCACGATGTCGGCGCCCTCGGCAACGTCCAACGCGACCTCGCGCAGCGACTCGCGCAGGTTCGCCGGGTCCTGCTGGTAGGTACGCCGGTCCCCCTCCAACGCCGACTCCACGGCGTCCCGGAACGGGCCGTAGAACGCGGAGGCGTACTTGGCGGCGTACGCCAGCACGGCCACCTCGGTGTGGCCGGCCGCGTCCAGGGCCCGGCGTACCACCCCGACCTGGCCGTCCATCATCCCGGACGGACCGACCACCGCCACCCCGGCGGCAGCCTGGGCCACCGCCATCTCGGCGTACGCGGCGAGAGTCGCGTCGTTGTCGACCTCCCCGGCCGGGGTGAGTAGACCACAGTGCCCGTGGGAGGTGAACTCGTCCAGGCAGAGGTCGCTCATCACCACGCTGGCGTCGCCCACCTCGGAGACCACGTCACGGATCGCGACGTTCAGAATGCCGTCCGGGTCGGTGCCGCCGGAGCCGTGCCCGTCACGCGAGGCCGGCACCCCGAACAGCATGATCCCGCCGACGCCGGCCCGCACCGCCTCCACCGCCGCCTTGCGCAGCGAATCACGCGAGTGCTGGAGCACACCGGGCATCGCGGCGATGGCCCGCGGCTCGGTCGCCCCCTCCTTGACGAACATCGGCACGACAAGCTCGGCCGGGTCGATACGGGTCTCGGAGACCAACCGCCGTACCGCCGGGGTGCGGCGCAGCCGGCGGGGCCGGATCTCGGGGTACGGCATGGGGCCTCCTTGACGACTACCGCAACGACGCGGCGACTACCGGAACCTCAGCGCGGTCGGCCCCTGCACCTTCGAACCACGGCGCTGCTTCGCCGGCATCGCGGCGAGCTTCTCCCGCAGCTCGACGGCGTAGCCGGCGAGCGCCTCCACCAGATCGGGCACCGAGGCGTGCGGCGGCTGCACGTCGACCCGCAGGCCGAACTCCGTCGCGGTCTCCGCGGTCTTGGGCCCGATGACGGCAACAACGGTACGCGCGTGCGGCTTGCCGGCGATGCCGACCAGGTTCCGGACCGTGGACGACGAGGTGAACAGCACCGCGTCGAACCCACCCGACTTGATCGCGTCGCGGATCTCGGCGGGCGGCGGGGCGGCCCGGACCGTCCGGTACGCGGTCACGTCGTCGACCTCCCAACCACGCTCGGTGAGCCCGGCGGCGAGCGTCTCGGTGGCGATGTCGGCGCGCGGCAGCAGCACCCGGCCGACCGGGTCCAGTACCTCGTCGTGCGGGGAGAACTCGGCCAGCATTCCCTCGGAGGACTGTTCCCCGGCGGGGACCAGCTCCGGTTGGATACCGAAGGCGCGGACCGCCTCGGCGGTCGCCTCGCCGATACAGGCGATCTTCACGCCCCCGAAGTGCCGGGCGTCCAGGCCGTGCTCGCCGAACTTCTCCCAGACCGCCCGTACCGCGTTGACGGAGGTGAAGATGATCCAGGCGTACCGGCCGTCGACCAGGCCCTTGACTGCCCGCTCCATCTGGGCCGGGGTACGCGGCGGCTCCACCGCGATCGTCGGCACCTCGCACGGAATCGCCCCGTACGCGCGCAGTCGGGCGCTCATCGCACCGGCCTGCTCCTTGGTGCGGGGCACCAGCACCTTCCAGCCGTACAGCGGGCGGTTCTCCCACCAGCTGAGCTTGTCCCGCTGACCGACGCCTTCACCGACGGTCAGCACGACCCGACCGGTGAAGCCGAGTGCCGCCGCGACGAAGGAGTCCACGCTCGAAGTGGTGGTGTACTGCGTCTCGCCGGTGCCGTCTCCGGTCACCCCGACGTCGGTGCCGCCGTCCACCCCGGCGGCGAGCAGCCCGTCACGGATGGCGGCGAGGTCGCCGGCGTCGACCGCCAGGGCCAGCGAACCGCGCTGCACGGCCGCGGCCAGCGCGTCGAAGTCCAGGGTGCCGACGTCCTCGACGTCGGCGGCGGTACGCACGCCCGGCAGCGGCACACCCGCGTAGGTGGCCACCCCCTCGGCCTGCCCGACTCCGGGCACCACCTCGAAGTGCGCGGCGGTACGCGCCACCGCCTGCACCTCCTTGACCACCGAGTCGTGGCCGAACGGGTCGCCGGCAACCAGGTGCACCGCGTTCTGCCCGGAGCGGGCGGCCGAGATCAGCACCTTCGCCACGTCGCCCGGCGCGCCCTCCGCCGGAGTGAACTGGGCATCCTGCCTGGCTTCGGCACGGACGACGTCGAGCAACGACTCGGGGACCCCCCGGTCGTACACCACCTGGTCGGCGTCGACCAGGGCGTCGTGCGCCCGGCGGGTCAGCAGGCCAGGGTCGCCGGGTCCGGCCCCGACGAACGCGATCCGGCCTACGGGCTTACGGGTGCGGGTCATTCTGTGCTCCCAAATTGCTGGGTCCCCAGGCCGTCGTGTCCTTGCGGGCCGAGGATCGAGTCGGCGCCGAGTTCGAGGAGTTCGGTGGCGAGTGCCTTGCCGATCTCCGCCGCGTCGGCGGGCGTACCGGTGCGGGACAGCCTGACCTCGCGAGTGCCGTCCGGGCTGATCACCGCCCCGCGCAGATAAATCTCATCACCGGTGTCGCCTTCCGCGACTTCGGCGTAGGCGGCGACCGGAGCGGAGCAGCCGGCCTCCAGGGTGGCGAGCATCGCCCGCTCCGCGGTGATCGCGGCGCGCGACGGCGCGTCGTCGAGCATGGCGAGCAGTTCGACCAGATCAGGGTCGTCGACCCGGCACTCCACCGCCAGCGCACCCTGAGCGGGCGCCGGCAGCATCAGCATCGGGTCGAGTGTCTCGGTGATGGCGTCGGTCCGGTCGATGCGGGCCAGGCCCGCCCGGGCCAGGACGACGGCGTCCAGGTCGGCTTCCGGCCCGAGCACCCGGCCCAGCCGGGTGTCGATGTTGCCCCGGATCGGAGTGACCGACAGTTGTAGGCCCAGCGCGTGCAGCTGGGCGATCCGGCGTAGCGCACCGGTGCCGACGTTCGCTCCGGCAGCGAGCTCGGCCAGCGTCTTGCCGTCCCGGGCGACGAGCGCGTCGCGCGGGTCCTGCCGCTGCGGCACCGCGGCGATGTGCAGCCCCGGCGCGGTCGCGGTGGGCAGGTCCTTGTACGAGTGCACGGCGAAGTCGATCGTCCCGGCGACCAGCGCGTCACGCAGCGCGGAGACGAACACGCCGACACCGAGCCGATGCACCGGAGCATTGGAGCGGTCACCGGCAGTGACCACCTCGACCAGTTCGACGGGGCGTCCGGTGCGGGCGGTCAGCGCGTCGGCGACCTGCCCGGACTGGGCCGTCGCCAGTTTACTGCCCCGGGTACCGAGGCGCAGCGGGGCGCTCATCGCTCACCTCCGGTGGGTGGGGTGATGTCGGGCACGGTGTCGACCGGGGAGGTCTGCGGGACCTGCAGGTCGAACAGTTCGCGTAGCAGGGCCGCGTACTGGTCACCGCCGGGCTCGGCGGCTAGTTGACGGACCCGGACGGTCGGCTGGTGCAGCAGCCGCTGGACCACCCGGTGCACGGTTCGGGCGACCTCGGCGCGCTGGTCGTCGGTGAGGTCGGGACGGCGCTGCGCGAGCCGCCGCAGTTCGGTGGTGACCACGTCGTCCGCCCGGCCGCGCAGGGCGGCGACGGTCGGTGCCACGTCGGCGCCGCGCAGCCAGGTGAGGAAGGACTCGACCTCGCCGGCCACGATGCGCTCGACGGCGGCGGCATCCGCGGCGACCGGACCGTCGGTGAGCAGCTCCGCCATCCGGTCGATGTCGATCACCTCGACGCCGGGCAGCTCGGCGACTCCCGGGCCGACGTCGCGCGGTACGGCAAGATCGAGCAGGACCAGCGGACCGCGCCCGGTACCGCGTGCGGCGACCGCGTCGGCGACCACCTCGCGGGTGAGGACCGGTTCGGTGGACGCGGTGGCGGCCACCACGATGTCCACCGTCGCTAGCGTGTCGGCCAGCTCCGCCATCGGCCGTGCGACAGCGCCGTAGGACTCGGCGAGGCGGACGGCCCGGTCGGTGCTGCGGTTGGTGACGGTCAGTGGGCCGGCGCCGAGCCGGGACAGCGTCGCGACCCCGAGCGAGCCCATCGCCCCGGCTCCCACGACCAGCGCGGGACGGTCGGTGAGGTCGTCGTCGAGGTGGCCGGCGGCCATCCCCAGCGCGGCGGTGACCACGCTCTGGCCGGCCCGGTCGATGCCGGTCTCGGAGTGGGCCCGCTTGCCGACCCGCAGCGCCTGCTGCATCAGCTCGTGCAGCAGCCGACCGGCGGTGTCCGCATCGCTGGCCCAGTGGTACGCGTCCCGGAGTTGACCGAGGATCTGCGCCTCGCCGATCACCATCGAGTCCAGGCCGGCGGCCACCCGGAAGACGTGATCCACCGCGGCCGAGTCGAAGTGCACGTAGAGGTGGTTGGCCAGCGCGGCCGGCTGGCAACCGGCCTGCTCGGCGAGGATGGCGCAGATGTCCCCGAGACCGCCGTGGAAGCCGGACACCGCCGCGTAGACCTCCACCCGGTTGCAGGTGGAGACGAGGACGGCCTCACTCACGTACGGCTGTGTGACCAGCCGGCCCAGGGTGCGGTCGAGCCCGCTGGGTGGCACCGCGAGCCGTTCCAGGATGGCGACCGGTGCGGTGCGGTAGGACGCACCGACGACGATGAGTTTCACGTGCCGATCGCCTCCTGGCTCTCGGTGACCGTGAGTCCGCCGGGCAGGGCGGTGAGCGCGGGCCCACCGGCTGCGGGGAGTGCGGTCAGGGATGCCTTGCGGTGTTCGTGGAACGACAGGATCTGCAGCTCGATGGCGAGGTCGACCTTGCGCACGTCGACCCCTTCGGGGACCGAGAGCACGCACGGCGCGAAGTTCAGGATGCTCGTCACACCGACGGAGACCAGTTGGTCGGCCACCCGCTGGGCGGCGGCTGCGGGGGTGGCGATGACGCCGATCGCGATGGACTCATCGGTCGCCACCCGGGGCAGCTCGTCGATGTGCCGGACGACCAGGCCGTTGATCTCCTCGCCGACCCGTTCCTGGTCGGCGTCGAAGAGCGCGGCGATCCGGAAGCCACGGCTGGCGAAGCCGTCATAGCCGGCCAGGGCGTGACCGAGATTACCCACGCCGACCAGTGCGACGGCCCGGCGCTGGGTGAGGCCGAGCACATACTCGATCTGCTCGATCAACAGCGCCACGTCGTAGCCGACGCCCCGGGTCCCGTACGAGCCGAGCTGGGAGAGATCTTTGCGGAGCTTCGCCGAGTTCACTCCGGCGGCGTTTGCGAGCCCTTCGCTGGATACCGTTTCGTGACCGGTTTCGGCGAGATTGTGCAGGGCACGGAGGTACTCGGGGAGCCGGGCAACCGTTGCCTCGGGCAGGTCCGGGAGCGCCGGTACGGCACCGGCGCGGCCGGGCGCGCCAGGGTGACGGTGCTGACTCATGAGACTCCGTGCGGTGCGATCCTCGACCAACTCCACCGGTCGGCCATTTCGGGACTCCCACTGGCGACCGATGTTGCCGGCTGTGCTAGCAGGGCGCGTCTAAATTACAGAGTAGGCGCTTGTGAAGACGTGCACAAATCGCGATCTTGTCGGCACGTCCCGCGCACTCACCAGCCCCCCTCAACTCACAAGATCGACAAATGCCCTATCCGACCACCGAGCGATTATGGCTCAATTCCGACTTCTCTGACCAATCGCACGCGGCCATCCCCGCGAGCTGGACGGCCCTGGTGAGGGTTTCGGCGACCGGGTGGCCCGACGCCGCAAGGCGCGCCTGGTCGGTGAAGCCACCGGCGTAGAGAACGGCGCGACCGCCCACCGAGAGCGCGGCGTCGGCATCGTCGATCGAGTCGCCGATCAGCACCACCGAGCGGCCGTCCACGCCCAACTCGTCGAGGTGCCGCGCCAGCGACTCCGCCTTGCGGTCACCACCGACCCCCGCCCGCAGCCCGTCGACCCGGGCGAAGCGGCCGGCCAACCCGTAGGTGCGGACCGCGGGCACCAACTCGTCGTGGAACCACATGGACAACAGCGACTGGGTACCCGGCCAGGCCGACATCGCCTGCACGGCGTCGTGTGACAGTTCACAGGTGGTGAGCCCCACCCGGTACGCGTCATGGAAGATCCGGTCCAACCGGCCGAACGCCTCGGCGTCCACCGCCTGCCCGAGCACCTCCGCGTAGTAGTCCGCGATCGGCCGGCGAAACCGGACCCGGTGCTCGGCCGCGGTCACCGCCGGCCCGCCCACGCTGGCGAACACGGCGTTGGTGCAGGCCACCACCAGATCGAGATCGTCGAGCAGGGTGCCGTTCCAATCCCACACCAGGTGGGTGCGCGCAGGGCTCATCGCCGCACCCTATCCAGACACCACAGGCTCAGGACACCTCAGAGTTGCGGAGTGGTCAGGTCACGCAGCAGGCGTTCCTCCTCAACCCGCCAGTACCCGTGCTCCTTGCCATCCAGCAGCACCACCGGCAGCCGGTCGCCGTACTCGCGTTCCAGCTCGAGGTCGCCGCTGACGTCCCGCTCGGTCCACCGGTCGCCGGTGACCGCTACCACCCGGGCGAGCGCCGCCCTGGCGTCCTCGCACAGGTGGCAGCCGGGTCGGGTGATCAGGGTCAGGCGGGGCTCACGCATCGGTCTCCTCCGTCGTGCCGGCCGGCGCCGGTTGGTCGGGCTCGGGTGGTGCCGCCGGGGACGACACGGTGGGCAGGGCAGTACCCCGTCGGCGGCGTCCGGCCGCGGCATGTCCTGCGTACTTCCCGTTAGCGGAACGCGGTGGAACGTCGACGAACTCGACGCCGTCCGGGAACCTGGATCTGGCGAGATCACGCGCGCAGTGGTCAATGAGCTCCGGGCCGGCCACCCGGCCCCCGACACCGGAATCACGTACGCCCGCACAGTTTCCCCGGTCCTGCGGTGCGGCACGCCCACTACCGCCGACTCCGCCACCGCCGGATGCGCCAAAAGCACCAGTTCCACCTCGTGCGGGTACACGTCGAAGCTGTTGACCATCAGCAACTCGCCCGTGGCTGAGTCCGGGTACTGCACAGTGGCTGAGTCTGGCACAGCGCGACCCGCCCGGCCACGTCCTGCGGACATCGGTCGACGTCGTGGTCCGTCACTCCCCTCCCGCGGGCCGGCCTGACGCAGTCCCGTAGACGGAACTTCCACAGGGTCACCGACGGTGCGGGCTGGACGCGGCGGGGCATCGCCGCCAGTATCGGTACGAGGCCGTCCCGCCGGCCTCCGGCGGCCTCCGTCACAGCTGGTCGATCCAGCCCGTTAGCAGGGATAACACCGCCTCCACTACGGAGCAGCCGGGCACTCGATTGTCAACCACACCCGACGGACAAGCGGTCCGCCAGGTGTGCGACACGTCGGGAAATACTTTGGCCCTGTGTAACGGACTTGCCACGCGCGGGTGACGTTGGCCCTATCATCACTCGGGTCGGCTCACCCCATTTTGCCGTGAGTCGACACCCCTCAGCCCGAGGAGGCCCCCGTGCCGTTGAGCGCATTGGACCAGCACCTCAAGGGGATCTGCCGCCCGCCGGCACATCCCACCACCGCTCTGCCCGACGGTCATCCGCCCGGGCCGACGGTCGTAGCCCGCGCGGCCACGACCGACGCAACGGAGACGGCGCGATGACCGCCTTCGGCTTCGCGGAGCGCCCGGTCGGCCTGACCGGCCCCGCCGCCCGCAACCCGGTCAACGAACGCGGCAGCGCCCACAGCCCGCAGGACTCGGCCGGCAACCTCACCGCCCGGAGTGAGAGCGCCGCGCGTCGGGTAGGCAACCGGCCACACCAGAACGAGCCACCACCACGACCACCGGTGCCAGGCGGAAACGCGAAACCCGCAGGCGGTCGGATCGCCTCGCCCAGCAGGCCGACGATGCCGGTCCAGGCCCGGCGCAGCGGGGACGCGCCGGTCACCGAGTTGGCGACCACCGACACCGCGGTGCTACCGGCCGTCACCAGCCCGGCCGACACGGCCACCGGATTCCCGAGTCGACCCGACCCGTCCGATCCGGCCACCGAGGTCTGGACCCTGGTCGAACGCGCCCAAGCCGGTGAGGCCGAGGCATTCGGACTGATCTACGACCGGTACGTCGACACCGTGTTCCGCTTCGTCTACTTCCGGGTCGGCAACCGTCAACTCGCCGAGGACCTCACCTCCGACACGTTCCTGCGCGCCCTCAAACGGATCGGCAGTTTCACCTGGCAGGGGCGCGACCTCGGGGCCTGGCTGGTCACCATCGCGCGCAACCTGGTCGCCGACCACTTCAAGTCGGGCCGGTACCGGCTGGAGGTGACCACCGGCGACGTGCTCGACGCCGACCGCGAGGACCGCGGCCCGGAAGGCAGTCCGGAGGCGGCCGTCGTGGAACACATCACCAACGTGGCCCTGCTGACGGCCGTCAAACGCCTCAATCCAGAGCAGCAGGAGTGCATCGTGCTCCGCTTCCTGCAGGGCTTCTCGGTGGCTGAGACGGCCCGCTCGATGGGCAAGAACGAGGGCGCGATCAAAGCACTGCAATACCGGGCCGTCCGCGCCCTGGCACGGCTGCTTCCCGACGGCTTCCAACCGTAGCGTCGGCACAGTCATCGTCATCGGCCGCCGCACGGGGCGACCTGGTGCACCTCATGGCCGGAAAGCGATCACTTTGCGTAATTTTCGACCACGACCGGCCCGTAACCCGCCCCCGGTATGGCGCGTTTTTCCGGGTACGACCGGTGACCGGCCGGGACCACCCGGGCCCTCCGGCTGACCTCCGACGGAGCCGACCACGGCCTTCGTCGCGTGTCCCAAGGTCATCGGTCGCTGGCGGTCAACGCGGCCAACCCGGCCGCGCCCAGCGAGTGGAGGTGCCACGGTGGATAACGCCCTCTTCTCCCGTCGGCGCGCCGAGCGCTTCGCGCAGCTTCTCGACGAAGCCAACGGCGGCCGACGCCATCATGTCCGATCACGAGACGACGATCAGCTCACGCCGCTGGTCATGCTCGGTCAGCGGCTCGGTGTCGAACCGCCCGCGGCCCAGGTAGATCCGGAGTTCCGCACCGGCCTGCGGGCGATGCTGGTGGCCACCGCCGTCCGCGAGGGGATGGGTGCGGCGCCCACCGCCGCGCCGGCACCGCAGAAGGCGACCTTCGGCCGGGGCGCGCTGCTGCCGGCCGTCACCGCCCGCCGGGCACGCGCCCGGGGCGCGATCCTGGTCGGCATCGCGGGCGGAGCCATTGCCCTCTCCGGCATCTCGGCCGCCAGCGAGAACGCCGTGCCTGGTGACGCGCTCTACGGGATGAAGCGCGGCACCGAACGGGCCCAGCTGGCGCTCACCAGCTCCGAGATCAGCCGGGGCCAGCTCTTCCTCGACTTCGCCCGGACCCGGCTGGTCGAGGCGTCCTCCATGCGGGACGACCGGGCCGGCTACCGTGCGGTGCTGGACGACATGGACGCGGACACCCGGCAGGGCGTCCGCCTACTGACCGGAGCCGCCGCCCAGCGCTCGGATCCCGCGGCGCTGAACGCGGTCGACGCCTTCGTCACCCGGCAGCGGCGCTCCCTTGGCGCGATCGTGGACACCAACCCCCGAGCAGACCGGGCACGCACCTCGCAGTCACTGTCCCTGCTGGATTCGGTCGCGCTGCGCGCCGACGCGCTGCGCGCCACCATCACCTGCGGCCGGCAGGCCACCACAGCCAGCGACGACCTCGGCCCGACGCCCGGCACCTGTCCCTGATCGGGCGACCGCCCGCCGGCCCGCCTGACACCGGTGTGGTGCCCGGGCGGGTCGACTCGGATGTACGGCTCTCGCTAGGGGCCGAACGGGTCCGGACGGCGCTCCAGCAACCGGTGCAGGGTCTGCTGGATAGTTTCCCGCACCTGGTCGGCGAGATTGAACACGACCAGCGGGTCGTCCGCGGAATCGACCAGGTGAGCCGTCGGGATCGGCGGGCAGAACTCGATCAGCCACTTGCTCGGCAGTGGCACCATGCCCAGTGGCCCGAGCCAGGGGAAGGTCGGCGTCACCGGGAAGAACGGGAGCTTGAGCAGCCGGGCGAGCGGCTTGATGTCGGCGAGCATCGGATAGATTTCCTCGCCGCCGACGATCGCGACCGGGATGATCGGGGTGCCGGTCCGCAGCGCCGCCGAGACGAAACCACCCCGACCGAAGCGCTGTAGCTTGTAGCGCTCCGCGTACAGCTTGCCGATTCCCTTGAAGCCCTCCGGAAAGACGCCCACGAGTTCGCCGCCACGCAGAAGCCGCTCCACGTCGGGATTGCAGGCCACCGTGCCGCCGGTCTTGCGGGCGATCTCGGACACCACCGGCATCCGGAAGACCAGGTCGGCGCCGAGCAGCCGCAGGTACCGGTGGTCCGGATGCTCGTGATGCAGAGCGGTGGAGAGGATCAACGCATCCAGGGCCACGGTGCCCGAGTGGTTTCCGACGATCAGTCCCGCCCCGTCGGCAGAGACGTTCTCCAGACCACCGACCTCGGTGCGGAACCAGTCGCGGTAGAGCCGCCGCAACAGCGGGTGGAAGACCGCCTCGGTCAGCTCCGGGTCGAAGCCGAACTCGTCCACCTCGTAGTCGCCTGCCAGCCGGCGGCGCAGGAACGCCAGGCCACCGGCGATCCGTTGGTCCCAGACGTCGCCCGGCTGATCCGGCACAGCCGACGCGGGCGGCCCGACCGGGTGGTGCCCGTTGTGCCGGACCGGATCCACCGCCGGCACGACCGATGGCGGTACGGAGTACCGGTCACCGAGGCGCGCCTTGTCACGCTGCTCGTCCGGCTCGGTCACGACCGCTCCCGAACCGCGGCGCGGACCTGCCTGATACGGTCGAGTACCACCTGTTCGGCGGCGGCCAACTGTTCTCGGGTGACCACGGCACGACCGTGGTGCGCGCGGATGAAGTCGTCGAAAGCGGCGGCGGTCGAGCGGGGAGTGAAGCCGTACTCACGCTCCAGCCGGGAGATGTCCACCACCCGACCGTGCACGAAGAGGTCGACCTGGTCGAGGCCGTAGCGGCCGAGGCCCATCGTCCGGGCGAGTGCGACGGTGCCGGACACCCCCGGCTCCAGGACCGGCACGGCGATACGGCCGGCCCGACGGATCGCCTGGGACAGCGCGAGCACGCCCGGCCCGGCGACGTTGTAGGTGCCCGGGTGATCCTCGACGACCGACCGGTGCAGCACCTCCAGCGCGTCGTCGAAGTGCAGGAATTGCAGCCGGGCGTCCCGACCGAAGATGGTGGGCACCACCGGCTGGGCGAAGTACCGGGTCAGCGTGGTGTCCGCCGTCGAGCCGATGAACGGCGCGAAACGCAACACCGTCGCGGTGACAGTGGGGCGCCGACGGCGGAAGCCACGGACGTACCCCTCGATGTCGAGGATGTCGCGGCCGAAACCGCCGCGCGGCACCTCGCGTGGCTCGGTCTCCTCGGTGAAGACAGCCGGATCCCGGAACGACGCACCGTACGCGGCCGTGGAGGAACGAACCACGATCTTGCGCAGCTGTGGCGCCCGCTGGCAGGCTGCGAGCAGTTGCATGGTGCCGATGACGTTCTGCTCCTTCATCGCCGCCCGACCGCCGTGCTGCGGGTCGGGGGCGCTGACCAGTGCCAGGTGCACCACGGTGTCCACGTCCAGGTCGGCGAGGAGACCACCGACAGACCCGGCGTCGACCCGGATCCGTTCGACCTGGTCGAGCAGGGCGGCGACCTCCGGACCCGGCTCGGGCAGGTCGATGCCGATGACCCGGTCGACCCGTGGGTCGACCGCGAGGCGGGCGGCGACGTGCGCACCGAGGTATCGACTGACCCCGGTTACGACAACGACCCCCGGATGGCTCTGGGAACCACCGGGGGTCATGTCTGACGCCTTCCCCGGCAGCTGAGATCAAGCCGGGGCAACCACGGCCTGATCACTGAGCCTCCGGGGGTCGACAGTTGGCAAGGACGGTGCCGGGCCGCAGCCCGGCGGCCGTCACTTGCCGAGACGGCGACGCTGGACGCGGGTCTTGCGCAGCAGCTTGCGGTGCTTCTTCTTAGCCATGCGCTTGCGGCGCTTCTTGACCACCGAGCCCATACGAAAGCCTTTCGATGCAACGTGCGGCGCGACCGGTAGGACACCACGAAACTGTGGTGTCGGCGACCGCTTGCGGACAGGAACCGGACCGGCGGGGTAGGCGGCGGAGCGCACCAACGGTCACGATCAGAGTCCAGCGTAGCGGGGATGCGTCAGCGGGACCAACGCGCCCCCTGTCGACAGCCTGCCACCGGGCCCACCACGAACCCGGTCCACCCCCGGTCAGGCAGTCTCCTGGAAGGCGCCACGGAGATACTCGTGCACCGCGTGCTCGGGCACCCGGAACGACCTACCCACCCGCACGGCGGTCAACTCGCCGCTGTGTACCAGGCGGTAGACCGTCATTTTCGACACCCGCATCACCGTCGCCACCTCGGCGACGGTGAGGAACTTGACCTCCGACAGCCGACCGTCGGACTGCGACCCGGCCATGGCTCACCCGACCCATCCCATGCCCGGCGCGTGCCGCCACCCGGGTGCTCCCGCGCGGCGGGCGACGCGCGTGTTACCAGTACGGTAGCGGGACGGCTGTGACCGGCGCGATCCCTTCCTGCAACTGATCATGCGGTCAATCCCGCCAGGAGGTGAAAATCCCCTGGTCGGGTGCCTGGACCGGTTTTCGCGCAACGATCAACCTCGGCCTTGGGTATCGCCGGCGTCACTCGGCGCGCAGGGCAACCACCGGATCGAGCCGGCCGGCCCGCAGCGCGGGCACCACACCGAAGACGATCCCGACCGCCGCCGACACGCCGAACGCAAGCGCCAGCGACCACCAGGTGACCGCCGCCGGGATCGGTGACAGGGCGGCCACCAGCAGCGCGCCGCCCACGCCGAGAGCCATCCCGGTCAGCCCGCCGATCGAGGTCAACAGCACCGCCTCCAGCAGGAACTGGACCCCGATGTCCCTTGGACGGGCGCCGACCGCCTTCCGCAACCCGATCTCCCGGGTCCGCTCGCGTACCGAGACGAGCATGATGTTGGAGACCCCGACGCCGCCGACCAACAGCGAGATCCCCGCGATGGCGGCCAGCACGCCGGTCAGAATGCCGAGGATGTCGCCCAGGACACCGAGGATCTGCTCCTGGGTGACCGCGCTGAACTCGGTACCCGGATGACGGCCGTTCAACTCGGCCACGATCCGCTCGCCCAACTCGTCGATCCGCTCCCGGTCCGGTGCCTTCACCGCGATCGCGTCGACCCGCTGGGTGCCGTACAACCGCTGCGCCGCGGTCACCGGGATGTGCACCTCGTCGTCCCGGTCGACGCCGAGGCTCTGCCCGAGCGGCACGAAGACGCCGATCACCCGGAACCGCACTCCGGCCACGTTGATCTGCTGGCCGACCGCCTCACGGTCCGGGAAGAGTGACCGGGCGACCGAGTCGCCGAGCACCGCGACCCGCCGGCCGGTGTCCACGTCGGAGCCGGTCAGATAGCGGCCCCGGGCCAATTCCCGGGCGAAGACCGTCGGGGTGGTCTCCAGCACCCCCTGCACGGTGGTGAAGTCCTCTCGGCTCCCGGCCCGGACGGTCGCCCCGGAGGCGACCGTCACGGCCACCCGGCTCGGGTCGCCGACCACCCGCCCGACCGCGTCCACATCCTGGAGGGTCAGCGGCGAGACCGCCGGCGCCGAGCCCACGTCGAGCCGCCCCGGCACGACCAGCAGCAGATTGGAGCCCAGGCCCTCCACCTGCTGCTCGACCCGCTGCTTCGTACCGGTGCCGATGGCCACCAGCAGCACCACGGAAGCCACCCCGATGACCACCCCGAGCATGGTCAGGGCGCTGCGCATCCGGTTGGCCCGCAGTGCGTCCCACGCCACCCGCCACGCCTCGGCGAGCCTCACGAGCCAACCCCGCCGTCAGCCGGGCTCGCCTCGCCCGGGACGGTTCCGCTGTCGGCCACGACCACGCCGTCCCGCATCGCGACACGTCGCCGCGCCCGCGCCGCCACCTCCGCGTCGTGGGTGACCATCACCAGCGCCACCCCGGACTCGGTGTTGAGCCGCTCCAGCAACTCCAGAACCGCGGCACCGGTGGTGCTGTCCAGGTTGCCGGTCGGCTCGTCGGCCAACAGCACGGTCGGGTCGGTCACCAGCGCCCGGGCTATCGCCACCCGCTGCTGCTCGCCGCCGGAGAGCTGGTTGGGCCGATGGTGCAGTCGGTGCCCCAGGCCGACCCGCCCGAGCATCGCGGCGGCGCGCTCACGCCGCTGTCGGGCACCGACACCCCGGTAGACCAGCGGCAGCGCCACGTTGTCCACCGCCGACGTCCGCGGCAGCAGGTGAAACGCCTGGAAGACGAAACCGATGGTCTCGTTGCGCAACCGTGCCAGCTCCGGCGGGGAGAGGGTGCCCACCTCCCGCCCGCCGATCACCAGCCGGCCAGCGGTCGGTCGGTCGAGCCCGCCCAGCAGATGCATCAGCGTGGACTTGCCCGACCCGGAGGGACCGACCAGCGCCAGGTAGTCGCCGGCCCCGACGGTCAGCGACACGCCCCGCAGCGCGGGCACCGACACCCCGTCCAGGTGGTACGTCCGGGACACGGCGACCGCCTCGATCGCCGGGGCCCGGCTCACCCGACCTCCTGGCCCTCGCGGACATGGTCGGTGCCACGGATCACGATCCGGTCGCCGGCCTGCACCCCGTCGACGATCTGCACCAGGTCCTGGCCCTGGACCCCGACGGTTACCACCGCCCGGTCGGCCCGGCCGTCGCGGACCAACCAGACCGTGTCCCGCCCGTCAGCGGAGAACACCGCCGACGCGGGCACCGTCACCGCGTCCGCCGCTTCCCGGACCCGCAGCCGCAGCACCGCGTTCATTCCGGGACGTGGCGCCGGCGCGGGCTCGGCCTCGCCGAACCGCCCGGCACCGAGGGCCAGCCGGACCCGGTAGCTCACCCCGCCCCGGGCAGCGGTGCTGGGCAGCACGTCGATCGAACGGACGATCGCCTCGTACGTGGCACCGGGCACCGCGTCCACCTCGACGATGCCGGTGAGACCGACCCGGACCAGCAGCACGTCCGTCTCGTCCACCTCGGCCAGCAGGCCCAGCTCACCGGTGTCCACCACGGTCAGCACCGGGGTGCCGGCGGTGACCCGGCCACCCACCGGGACGGCGGTGTCCACCCCCAACGGCGGGCCGGCCGGCCCGGCGCCGAGCGCCTCCGCGCCGATACCGGCGGGCAGCGCACCCGAGTCGAGCAGTCCGGCGAGCGCACCCGCCGAGGAGCCGCCGGCGCTGACACCGCCGGGCTGTACGACTCCGGGGATCGGTGCGCGCAGGGTCAACGCGTCGACCGTCGCCTTCGCCAGGTCGTACGCCTGCTGTGCCTGGAGCCGTTGGGCGGTGGCGAGCGCGCCGACAGCCGAGTTCAGGTTGCGGACGCCGCGCTGCACCTCACGTACCGCCCGGTCGGCGGCGCGGGCGGCGGCGGTGTACTGCCGCTGGGCGGCCTCGACCTGTCTGGTCAGCGCCTTCCGCAGCTCCGGGTCACTGATCTTCGCCGCTGCCGCGCGGGCGGCGGCGTGCGCCTCGTCGGCCGCGCGGTCGGTGCCGCGCAGCGAACCCGCCAGGTCGCCGCCGCCACCGCCACCACCGGCCCGCTTCGCCGCGTCGAGCGCGGCGCGTGCCTGGCGGAGCCGCTCCTGCGCCGACGGTGATTTGATCACGGCGAGCACCTGGCCCCGCTTGACCCGTTGGCCCGGCTCGACCCGAAGGCGGGCCAGCGTGCCGTCGGCGGGGGCGGTGAGGGTCGCCGCGGCCCGGGCGGTGACCGTGGCCGGTGCGTCGATCTCCTCGGCCACGGCGGCCCACGCGGCCGAGGAGAGCGTGATCGACGGCTCGTCGCCGCCACAGGAGGCGGCGGTGGTGAGCGTCAGGACGGCGACGGTGAGCAGGGCGGTGAGCAGGCGGGGCCGCGTGGCTGCGGGCAGCCGCGGCGAGTCGGTGCGGCGCACCCGACACATGCTACGAGCCCACGTCGACCTTGGTGACGAAGCCCCGCCCGCTCTCAGCGCACGGCAGCCCGGACGTACGCCACGCACTTCTTGTGCAGGCTGGCCCAGGACTCGTCGAAGATCTCCTCGGAGGTCTGTGCCGGCACCCGCCGGTCGTGCACCACCGCCTTGACGAAGGCGAACAGCCGTTCCTCGCCGAACCGGTCGACGAGGTACTGGGTGGCGAGGTATGCGATGCCGTAGCTGCCGGTCACCTGGTCGTCCGAGGTGTCCTCGTCGGGGGTGAGGGAGTCGAGCTCGCCGTCCCAGTCGCCCTTGACCGACCGCCGGACGGAGTCCAGCCCCTCGTAGCGGTCGACCGGCTGGCCGTCGACCGCGGCGAGTTCGGCCACCCCTTCGACCAACCACCAGGTGGAGTCGTCCGAGTAGTCCCGCTTCTCGGGCAGGGAGGCGGCGTGTGCCAGCTCGTGCCGGAGCACGTCGTCAAGGCCGGTGCCGTAGTCGAAGCTGTCGGGCGCGAGCGCGATCTCGTAGTGGCCGCCGCCGACGTTCACCGCGTACCCGGCGCTCCACTGCGGATGGTCCCCGCCGTACCACCGCTTCCACTCCTTCTGGCCCGCGTAGAAGATCCGGTACCGGTCGGGTGCGACACCGCTCACCACGTACCCGTCGGCCACCTTCGCCGCCGCCTCGGCCCGCTTGAGCAGGCCCGGTAGCCGGTGACGGTGCGCCGGCACGGTGGCCACCACCGTCCGCTTGCCGACCTTGGAGACCAACTCGCTGACCTCCCAGGGGAGGTTGCCGGGCTGCCCGTTCGACCGGTCGCCGTACGACGGGGCGGTCTTCGACTTTCCGAGCGAGAGCAGGCGGGGCTCGGTGCCGTCGCGCCATAAGGTGTCGACGATCAGCGGACTGGTCTCACACTCCGGCAGCACGAAGCAGTAGCGGAACTCGACCGCCAGCCGCCACTCACCGGCCTTGCCGGCCGACGTGGGCAGACCGTTCGCCCGGGCCTCCCAACGGGTCACCCGCAGCGCCTGGAGCGAGGTGAACCGGCGACGCAGGTCGGCCCGGACGACGGCGGCTTCCGCGACCGCCAGGAACCCGGGGCGGTCCCCGCCGAGCAGTGCCGCGGCCTGCCGGTCCAGCTGCGCGGTGATCCGCTCGGCGACCTGTCGCGCGGCGATGGTGGTCGGGTTCTCCGGCGGCGAGGCGGCCGTGGCGGGCGTCCCGACGTCACGGTTCCGCAGCCGGTCGGCCAGCAGCGCCGCGGGCACGCCACCGGTCACCAGCACGACCGCGACGAGCGCCGACCACAGCGGCCAGCGCCGGCGTCGCTGCCGACCGGGCACCGCCACCTCGTCCGTCACAGTCTCGGCTGCTGTCGCATCGGGCAGCGTCGTTTCGATCGGCGTCGGATGGTTTCCGGCCGTGTTTCCCCCGTCGGTCACCGGCGAAGGTTACGGCTCCGGCCGGGTCAGCGGAATGGGCCCTCCGGCGAAGTGTCCCGGCTGCCCGGATGATCAGTCCGCGCCGCTCTGCCCACTGGTGGGCCAGGTGCGGAACGCGACGCCGAGGGCCGCGACCATCCGGTCGAAGGAGTGGTCCACCGCGCGGGGTAGTCCGAAGTCACCGGTCGCCTCCAGCGAGACGAAGCCGTGCACGGCGGCCCGGAACATCCGGACGGCGTCCACCGCCGGGTCACCGTCGATGCCGTATCCCCGAAGGATGGCGTAGACGACTCCGACCGCACGCTGCCCGGCGGCCAGGTGCGCCGGATCGGCCGGGTCCGGCACCCGCTGGGCGGACGGGTACCGGCCGGGATGCCGGTGCGCGTACGAGCGGTAGGCGGCGGCGACGGCCCAGAGCGCGTCCTCGCCGCTGCGGCCGGCGGCAGCCGTGGTCATCTCCTCGGCGAGCTCGGCGGTGGCCAATGCCGACAGCTTCTGCGCCAGCGCGTCGGCGCCCTTGACGTGCTTGTAGAGGCTGGGCAGCGCGACGCCGAGCCGGTTCGCCAACGCGGCGAGGGTAAGCCGGTCGGACCCGACCTCGTCGGCGAGCCGGGCCGCCTCGTGCACGACGACCTGCGTGGTGAGCCCTGCCCTAGGCACGATCGGTGACCGCCATGAAGTCGACCAGGTCGGCGAGCATCGCCGCCGGCTGGTCGGCGTGCGGGTAGTGGCCGGCATCGGCGATCATGCGGGCCTCGGCGACTGCGAAGAGCCGCCGGGCGGCCCGGGCCTCGCCGGCCGGATCGGGGAAGTCGGGGTCCTTCGATCCCATCAGCACCAACACCGGCTGCCGCACCAGCGGGGCCTGTGCGGTCCAGTGTGGCTGGACCGGGACGATCACGCCCCGTACCGGTGCCATCCGGCCGGGACGGCGCAGCGCCGTCACCAGCTGCCTGCGGTACTCCGCGTCGTCGGCCGGACGGTGCACCGGGAAGAGGGTGCGGTGGAACATCCCGAACAGCCGCGGACTGCGCAGCACCGCGGCCTGGGCCAGCCGGATGAGGGCGTTGAGCTTGCGCTGCTCGACGAACGCGCCGACCAGCACGATGCCGCCGACCTGCTCCGGCGCCTCGGTGGCGGCGAAGACCACGGCAGCGGCACTGGAGGAGTTGCCGACCAGGACGGCCGGACCGCCGCCAAGATCGCGTACCACTGCGAGCAGATCGCCGCCCACCTCCGCCGGGGCGTACGACGGCCAGCCGGTGCTGGAGTCGCCGTGCCCCCGCACGTCCACCGAGGCCACCCGGTAGCCCGCATCGGCCAGCAGTGGGATCAGGTGGCGGTAGGAGTGGCGGTTCTCCCCCATGCCGTGCGCCAGGACCACCAGCGGCCCCCGCCCGTGCACCTCGTACGCGATCCGCCCGCCGTCCCGCCCCACAAAGCTAACAGTCATAGCCAATAAGCTAACCCTATTAGCTGAATGCGTCAAGGACAGGTCCCCGGTCCCGCCCCGGACGGCCGGTGACCCAACATCGGGATAGAGTCAGCTCTTGGACGCGAGTGCGCGGGCGAAGAAGGCCAGGTTGGCAGGACGCTCGGCGAGGCGACGCATCAGATAGCCGTACCAGTCGTCGCCGTACGGCACGTAGGTCCGCACCGTGTAGCCCTCACCGACCAGGCGGGCCTGCTCCTCCGGCCGGATGCCGTAGAGCATCTGGAACTCGAAGCCGGCGTGCCCCCGATCGAACCAGCGGGCCCGGTCCTCGCCGATGGCGATCAGGCGCGGGTCGTGAGTGGCCAGCATCGGGTAGCCGTCGCCGGACATCAGGATGTTCAGGCAGCGGACGTAGGACTTGTCGACCTCCCGGGCCGACTCGTACGCCACCGACTCCGGCTCGGAGTACGCCCCCTTGCACAGCCGCACCCGGGACCCGGCCGACGTCAGGTCACGACAGTCCGACTCGGTCCGCCGCAGGTACGCCTGGAGCACCGCCCCGGTCGACGGGAAGTCCTTGCGCAGCTTGGCCAGGATGTCCAGGGTCGAGTCGGTGGTGGTGTGGTCCTCCATGTCCAACGTGACGGTGGTGCCCGCCGCCTCGGCGGCGGCACAGATCGCCCGGGCGTTGTCGTGGGCGAGTTGCTCGTCGAAGCTCTGCCCGAGCGCGGAAAGCTTCACACTCACCTCGGCGGCGGGCGTCAGCCCCGCCTCGCCCAGCATCCGCAGCAGGGCGAGGTACTCGTCCCGGGTGGCGGTGGCCTGCTCACCGGTGACGGTGTCCTCACCGAGGTTGTCGAGGGTCACCGCGAGACCGTCGTCGACGAGTTCGCGGGTCGCGCGCAACGCGTCGGTGATCTTGGTGCCGGCCACGAACCGGCGCACGACGTCCCGGGAGAACGGGGCCGTCGCGACGAGCCGCTCGACCCGGGACGACCGGGAGGCGGCGAGGATGACGGAACGGAGCATGTGCCGAGCGTAACGCCCGTCCGGCCCGCCAACGCACGCCCGCCCAAGGTGCAAGCAGGGGCCCCTTTTCAACGCTCCTGGCACGCATCGGTTACAACGATGACGTGGAAAACCGCCCTCGACGCCGACTCCGGTCGGCCTCCGTGCAGCTCGGCGCGCTCACCGCTCTGGCGCTCGCCCTCACCGGCTGCGACATGCCCTCCGACGACGACGATGACGACTGCGCCCTCGGCCCGGCCGGCGGCGGTGACACCGTGGCCCTGGCCATGCGGACCCCGGCAGCTGCCACCGGCGCCGCCGAGCGCGGCGCGGCTGAGCCCGTCGGGGCGGCCGTACCCGATCGGGGCGGCTTCGGAACCCATCTCGCCTCCTGCGGCGGGTGAGCGTGCGCCGCGAGCAGACGACCCCGCGCCCCGGCTGGGACACCACCATCCGCGAGCAGGGCCTGGTGTACGTCGACACCGAACTGCCCGACGGCGGGGTGATGTCGTACTGGGACGAGAGTGCGGCGTACGCCTTCGAGCTGGACGAGGTGCTGCGGCTAGAGGAGGCCACCGAGGAACTGCACCGGATGTCGGTGGTCGCCGCCGAACATGTGGTGGCCCGCAACCGGTACGCCGAGTTCGGTATACCCGCAGTCGCGGCCGAGGCGGTCGCCCGCTCGCTGAGGGAGAAGCCACCTACCCTCTACGGCCGTTTCGATCTCTGGTACGACGGCAGCTGGCCCCCGAAGCTGCTGGAGTACAACGCCGACACCCCGACCGCGCTGGTCGAGGCGAGCATCATCCAGTGGTACTGGCTGGAGCACACCCGGACCGAGCTGGACCAGTGGAACAGCCTGCACGAGCGGCTGGTCGCCACCTGGGCGAAGATCGGCACGGACCTGCACGACCGGCGGGTGCACGTGCTCTGGTCCAACGAGGAGGAGACCGGCGAGGACCACATGACCGCCGGCTACCTGGCCGAGACGGCCCGCCAGGCCGGGCTGGACGTGGAGCTGCTGCCCATCCAGGACGTCGGCTGGGATGGCCGGCGCTTCGTCGACACCGCGGACCAGCCGGTCACCACCTGCTTCAAGCTCTACCCGTGGGAGTGGATGCTCGCCGAACCGTACGGACCGTTGGCGCTGAAGCCCGGCACGCCGACCACCTGGATCGAGCCGGTGTGGAAACTGCTGCTGTCCAACAAGGCGCTGCTGGCCGTGCTCTGGGAGCTGTTTCCGGGCCACGAACTTCTGCTACCGGCGTACCTGGACTCGCCGCGCGGGATGTCGGAGTACGTCGCCAAGCCGCTGCTCGGGCGGGAGGGGGCCGGGGTCCGGATCGTCACCGCGACTGGGGAGATCACCAATCCGGGCGACTACGGTGACGAGGGCTTCTGCTACCAGGAGTTCCGGGCACTGCCCGAATTCGCCGGAAGCCGGATGGTGCTGGGCAGCTGGGTCGTCGACGGCGAATCGGCGGGCGCCGGGCTGCGGGAGAGCGCCAGTCTGATCACCGACGGCTACGCCCGCTTCCTGCCGCACTACATCGAAGCGTCGCGCCCCGGGTGAGTCGTCTACCTTTGGAGGCGTGAACTTCGACGCGTACGCCCGGACCGGAGTTGAGCTCGTCAACGCCCGGTTGGACGACCTCGACGACCTGCGGGCCCTCTTTTCCGACGATCACGGTTGGATGCGCGACGAGATCGCGGAACGGGATCTGACGACCTTCCGGCGGGCGCAGAAGCGGCTACGTGACGTTTTCGACTACGGCACCTCCGGGCGGGACTCCCGGGCGGTCACCGAGCTGAACTCGCTCCTGGAAGCCTTCCCGGTGCAGCCCCGCATCTCGGGGCACGACTCCAGCGACTGGCACATGCACGTCACCAGTCGGGGTGCCTCGGTCAGTTCGGAGTACCTGGCCGGCGCGGTCTGGGGCCTGTCGGTATGGCTCTGCGAGTACGGCAGCGCCCGGTTCGGTGTCTGCGCCGACGACCGCTGCGGCAACGTCTACCTGGACACCTCGTCCAACTGCTGCCGGCGGTTCTGCTCGGAACGGTGCGCCACCCGCTCACACGTGGCCGCCCACCGGGCCCGTAAGCGGGCCGCCGTGCCCAGCCAGCCGGACCCGTTGACGCCGGTCTCCTGACCTGCCAACCCGATCGCGCTCGTCGATCAGGCGTCGACCGGGAACGGGGTGTTGAGGTGCTGGCGGGCGAAGGCCAACGCCTCACGCAGGTCCGCCTCGCGGACCTGCCGACTCTTCGCGCCCCGGGTGGTCACCTCCACCGCCACCGAACCGGAGAAGCCCCGGCCGGCCAGCGACCGCAGCAACTCCGCACAGGGCTGGTTGCCACGCCCCGGCACCAGGTGCTCGTCACGCCCCTCGCCAGTTCCGTCGCCCAGATGCACGTGCGCCAGGCCGGCACCCATCCGGTCGGCCATCCCCAGGGCGTCGGTGTGCGAGGCAGCGCAGTGTGACAGGTCCAGCGTGTACGAGGGGTAACCGCTGTCGGTCGGATCCCAACCGGGCACGTACGGGACGAACCGGCGGCCGGCCATCCGCACCGGATACATGTTCTCCACCGCGAACCGCAGCCCACCGAACTCGCCGGCCACCCGGTCGAGACCGTCGGCGAAGTTACGGGCGTAGTCCCGCTGCCAGGTGAACGGCGGATGCACCACGACGGTCGGTGCCTCCAGCGTCTCGGCCAGCATGGCCGCCCGGCGCAGCCGCTCCCACGGGTCGGTGCTCCACACCCGCTGCGTCACCAGCAGGCAGGGTGCGTGCACGGAGAGCACCGGCACGCCGTAGTGGTCGGACAGCCCACGCAACGCGCCCGCGTCCTGGCTGACCGCGTCGGTCCAGACCATCACCTCGAGGCCGTCGTAGCCGAGCGCCGCGGCCAGCTGGAACGCCGCCGCAGTCCGTTCAGGGAAGACCGAGGAACTGGACAGAAGCACCGGGACGCGGGAAGTCACACCACCGAGGGTAGCCGGGGATCACACCGGCGCCAGTTGGTCCAGCCTGCTGAGGATCACGCCCTCCCGCAGCGCCCAGGGACAGACGTCCAGGGAGTCCACGCCGAGTCGGCGCATCACCGACTCGGCGACTACGGCACCGGCCAGCACCTGGTGGGCCCGGCCAGCGCTCACCCCTTCCAGCTCAACCAGCTGCGCCGGGGGGATGTGCCGGATGAAACCGAGCACCTGCCGCAGCCCGGAGCGGGTGAGCCGGCGCCGGGCCCAGTGCCCGGCGCCACTGGGCGCCGCGCCAGCGAGCCGAGCCAGGGTACGGAACGTTTTGGAGGTGGCCACCGGACGTTCCCACCCCACCGCGAGCATCCGCTCGACCACCGGGTCGAGCAGTCCGTCGACGTACTGGCGCAGTTCGTCCACCTGCCCCGGAGAGGGCGGCGCGGTGCTCTCCGGATCGATACCGAGGCGGTCCCGGGTCAGCCGGCCGGCGCCCAGCGGCAGCGACACCGCGACGTCCGGGTCCTCGTCGATGCCGGCCGCGATCTCCAGCGAGCCGCCGCCGATGTCCAGCACCAGCAGCCGCCCGGCGGACCAGCCGAACCAGCGCCGGACCGCCAGGAAGGTCATCCTCGCCTCGTCGGCACCGGAGAGCACCTCAAGGCGTACGCCGGCGGCGTCCCACACCCGGCCCAGCACGTCGGCCGCATTGGTGGCGTCCCGTACCGCGGAGGTGGCGAAGGCGATCAGGTCGTCCACCTCCAGTCCGGCGGCCGAGGTACGGGCCGAGTTGACCGCCTTGACCAGGGCGTCCGCGCCAGCATCGGCTAACGCGCCGTCCGGGCCGATCTGCTCGGCGAGCCGCAGCACTGTCTTCTCCGAGTACGCCGGCCACGGGTGCGCACCGCGATGGGCGTCGACCACCAGCAGGTGCACCGTGTTCGAACCGACGTCGAGAACACCCAGTCGCATGGGAGAACCCTAGGCCAACCGGTTCACGCCACTCGCCGCCCCGCCAGGCGAACCCCGCGTACGCTGGGCCGAGTGACAGCGCAGATCGAACTCCGCGTGCTCGTGGACGACCCCGCCGACCCACGCAGCCGTGAGGTGCCGCTGGACTTCCCCCGTGAGTGGATCGAGTTCGTCGACCCGGCCGACGAAAGGCACCTCGTCCGGGCCGACCTGACCTGGTTGCTGTCGAGGTGGACCTGCATCTTCGGCAAGGGCTGCCACGGCATCATCGCCGGCCGGGTTACCGACGGCTGCTGCTCGCACGGCGCGTTCTTCACCGACTCCGACGACGAGAAGCGGGTCCGCGCCGCCGCGAAGCGGCTGACCCCGGCGACCTGGCAGCACTTTCAGCGGGGCGCGAAGAACTGGACCGCCGACGACACCGTGGACGGGACCAACCCGGCGCGACGGACCGCCACCCAGGGCGAGGACGGTCCCTGCGTCTTCCTGAACGACGCGGACTTTCCGGGCGGGGGCGGCTGTGCGCTGCACGCCCAGGCTCTACGCGACGGGGCGCACCCCCTGGAGTACAAGCCCGACGTGTGCTGGCAGCTGCCGATCCGCCGGGACCAGGATTGGGTGAAGCGGCCGGACAATACGAAGGTGCTGGTGTCCACGCTGGCCGAGTTCGACCGGCGGGGCTGGGGTGCCGGCGGGCACGACCTCGACTGGTGGTGCACCTCGTCCACCGACGCTCACGTCGGCACCGAACCGATGTACCTCTCGTACCGCCCGGAACTGACCGCCCTCATCGGCGAGGCCGCGTACGCGAAGCTGGCGGAGTTGTGCGGGACGCGGATCCGGCAGGGCATGCTCGCTCCCCACCCCGCTGATCCCCCACCCAGCCTCCAGGGCCGAAGGGATGGGGGTACGGACGACTGCTGTGCCCACTCAGCGTAGCCAGTGCGGACGGTCACGGATCATGCCGTCCGTGGCGTTGGGGGTACGGTTCGGCTCAGGGCTCGAACTTGTAGCCGAGGCCACGCACCGTGACGATGTGGCGGGGGGCGGACGGTTCCGGCTCGACCTTCGAACGCAGCCGCTTGACGTGCACGTCGAGGGTCTTGGTGTCTCCGACGTAGTCGGCACCCCAGACCCGGTCGATCAGCTGCCCTCGGGTGAGCACCCGGCCCGCGTTGCGTAGCAGCAGCTCAAGCAGCTCGAACTCCTTCAGGGGCAGCGGCACCGAACTCCCGTCGACGGTCACCACGTGCCGTTCGATGTCCATCCGAACCGGGCCGGCGGCCAGCGTGGGGGTGCCCGACTCGGGAGCCTCCGGGCTCTGCCGCCGCAGCACCGCCCGGATCCGGGCCACCAGTTCCCGGGGTGAGTACGGCTTGGTCACGTAGTCGTCCGCGCCGATCTCCAGGCCGACCACCTTGTCGATCTCGCTGTCCCGCGCGGTGACCATGATGATCGGCACGTGTGAGCGCTGGCGCAGTTGCCGGCACACCTCGGTACCGGACATCTCCGGCAGCATCAGGTCGAGCAGGACGATGTCGGCACCGGTCCGGTCGAACTCGGTGAGGGCCGAGGTACCCGTGGCGGCCACGGAGACCTCGAACCCCTCCTTGCGGAGCATGTACGACAGGGCGTCGGAGAACGACTCCTCGTCCTCGACCACCAGAACGCGGCTCAACGGCGTTTCCTTTCAATCCGGGTCGGACCGGGCTGAGCCCCGGCCGATCCATCTACGGTCAGCCCTGCCGAAGCTCGGCCGAACCGGCGTCGATCCCAGCAGGCGACAGTGCCGCCAGAAGGTCGTCCGGCGGTCGGGCGGGCAGCCGGAGGGTGAACGTCGACCCACCGCCAAGAGTGCTCGCCACATCAACCCGGCCGCCATGATTGCTCGCGATGTGCTTGACGATCGCCAACCCGAGACCGGTGCCGCCGGTCAGCCGCGAGCGGGCCTGGTCGGCCCGGTAGAACCGCTCGAAGATTCGGTCCACGTCGGTGGGGGCGATGCCGATGCCCTGGTCGGCGACGGCGATCTCCACCTGTTCACCGGCGGCTCGGGCGGTGATGCGTACCGTCGTCTCCTCGCCCGAGTAGTTGACGGCGTTCTCCACCAGGTTCGCCACGGCGGTGGCCAGCTGGCTGTCGCTGCCGTACACCGTGAGTCCCCGCTCGGCCTCGACCGTCACCTCGATCCGGCGGGCTGCGGCGGTGGTCCGGGTCCGGTCGATTACCTCGGAGATCACCCAGTCCACCGGGACCGGCTCCGGAGCGGGCTGCGGCTCGGCCCCCTGAAGCCGGGTCAGCTCCAGCAACTCCTGCACCAACCGCCCCAGCCTGGTCGACTCGTGCTGGATCCGCTCGGCGAATCGCCGGGCGGCGACCAGGTCCTCGGAGAGGTCCGGACGTCCGTCGCCCGCCGGTACGGTGGCATCGAGCAGTGCCTCGGCGAGCAGTTGCAGCGCACCGATAGGTGTTTTCAGCTCATGGCTCACGTTCGCCACGAAGTCGCGGCGGACACGGGCGAGCCGGTGCGACTCGGTCACATCGGCCGCCTCCACGGCGATGTAGCCGTTGCCCAGCCCCATCGCCCGCAGGTGCACGCCGAGCGGGTTCTCCCCGGCGTTGTCGCGTCCCCGGGGAAGGTCCAGTTCGATCTCGCGCCGCACTCCGGTACGCCGTACCTGCCCCGCCAGGGTACGGATCAACGGATGGGCGGCGATGGAACCCGGCCGGCCTCCGGTGCGTAGCAGCCCCATCGCCCGTGCTGCCGGATTGACCAGCACAGGGACATCCTCGGCGTCGAGCACCACCACCCCCGCGCGCAGCGAGTCGATAGCGCGACGGCCGAGCCCGACCTGCACCTCGTCGACGATCGCGTGCCTCCCACTGCCGAGCCGGAATCCCGAAATGATCCGGGGCAGCCACAGGCCGGCGGCCAACCCGGCGGCCAAGGCCAAGGCCACGGCCACACCCACTGTCACCGCCCACGTCACCCGGCGATCGTAGGGTCATTGTTCACCCGGCTACCTCCCAGAACGGGACGAAGCACTCTCACTTCCGGGAAAGTTCACCTCCGTGTCCGGCGTAGTTCATCGGCGTTCACCTCCGGTCCTCCCGGTAGCCCTAGTTTGAGCGGCGGACCTGCGCAAACCTTGCCGGCCCGACCGAGCCGGCGCCGACGGACAGGACGTGAGCATGCGCGACGAGTTCCGGGCCGAACTTCAGGCCGTCAGCCAACTGCTGGTGGACATGGCCGAGGGAGTACGGGCGGCGCTACGCCAGGCGACCCGGGCCCTGCTCACCGCCGACCGCCGGGCGGCCGAGTCGGTCATCGAGCAGGATGCCGAGATCGACTCACGCTACCGGCAGGTGGAGGAGCGGGTCTGCGACCTGCTGGCCCGCCAGGCACCGGTCGCCAGCGACCTGCGTGCCATGATCACCGCACTGCACGTCGCCGCCGATCTGGAACGGATGGGCGACCTGGCCGACCACGTCGCCAAGACCGCGCTGCGGCGGCACCCGTCGCCGGCCGTGCCGGCCGAGCTGCGGCCGGTCTTCACCGACATGGCCAACATCGCCGACCGGATGGCCGAGAAGATCGCCTCGGTGCTGGCCCGCCCCGACGCCGACCTCGCCGCCGAACTGGACAGCGACGACGACGCGATGGACGAGCTGCACAAGGGCCTGTTCGGGGTGCTGCTGGGAGCGGACTGGCCGTACGGTGTGGAGACCGCCATCGACGCCACCCTGCTGGGCCGCTTCTACGAGCGTTTCGCCGACCACGCGGTCAACAGCGGCGAGCACGTGGTCTACCTGATCACCGGTGAACCCGTTACCCCCGCCTGAGGTGCAGGGAAGGGCCCCCTGTCAACGCCTCGCGGATAGCAGGGGGCCCTTCAACAACGACGGTGCCGAACGGTCAGCGGCCCTGGTTGGCCACCGCGGCGGCGGCCTTCTTGGCGGCCTCCGGGTCCAGGTAGGTGCCGCCCAGGGTCTGCGGGCGCAGGAGCGGGTCCAGGTCGTAGCGCAGCGGGATGCCAGTGGGGATGTTCAGCTTCGCGATCGCCTCGTCGCCGATCTGGTCCAGGTGCTTGACCAGCGCCCGCAGTGAGTTGCCGTGGGCGGCCACCAGCACCGTACGACCGGCCAGGATGTCCGGCACGATCGAGTCGTACCAGTACGGCAGCATCCGCTCCACGACGTCCTTGAGGCACTCGGTGCGCGGCATCAACTCGGTCGGTAGCAGCGCGTACCGCGGGTCGCCGACCTGCGACCACTCGTCGTCGTCGGCGATCGGCGGAGGCGGGGTGTCGTACGAGCGACGCCAGAGCATGAACTGCTCCTCGCCGTACTCGTCGAGGGTCTGTTTCTTGTTCTTGCCCTGCAGGGCGCCGTAGTGACGCTCGTTCAGCCGCCACGACCGGCGCGCCGCGATCCAGTGCCGGTCGGCGGCGTTCAGCGCAAGTTCAGCAGTGCGGATGGCGCGGCGCATCACGCTGGTGTGCACCACGTCCGGCAGCAGGCTGTGCTCGCGCATCAGCTCGCCGCCGCGGCGCGCCTCGCTCTCCCCCTTCTCGGTCAGGTCTACGTCGACCCAGCCGGTGAAGAGGTTCTTCGCGTTCCAGTCGCTTTCGCCGTGCCGCAGCAGGACCAGCGTCCCGACGGTGGGCCCCTCGCTAGCTGTCATGCCGATCATCCTGCCGCAAGGGCTTCCGGGGCGCGCGGGAAGGGTCGTGACGACCACCACGTGGTAATCGGGGTGACCCTGATTCCGCCGCACCACTAGGTTGTAAGGATCATCTAGAAGATCAGGCATTACGGAACGGGGGCGCCGGCGTGCGCGTGATGCGGGGTTGGTTCCGGGAGACCACAGGGGGACTACCGACGACCTTCTGGTATCTCTGGACCGGCACGCTGATCAACCGGCTCGGCTCGTTCGTCCTCGTGTTCCTCGCGATCTACCTGACCCAGGAACGCGGCTTCTCCGCCTACCAGGCCGGTCTGGTGCTCGGCATGTGGGGAGTGGGCGGCGCCGTCGGCACCACGGCGGGCGGCACCCTCACCGACCGCTGGGGGCGGCGTCCGACGCTGCTCACCGCACACCTGGGCGCCGCCGCCATGATGCTCGCCATGGGCTTCGCCCGGGACCTGTGGACGGTCGCGGCCGGGGCGCTGCTGCTCGGCCTCTTCGCCGAGGCGGCCCGACCGGCGTTCGGCGCCATGATGATCGACGTGGTACCCGAGCGGGACCGGCTCCGGGCCTTCTCGCTCAACTACTGGGCGATCAACCTCGGATTCGCCTGCGCGGCGGTGCTCGCCGGATTTGCCGCCCAGGCCGGCTACCTGCTGCTCTTCGTGGTGAACGCGTCCACCACAGTGGTCACCGCACTGATCATCTTTGTCAAGGTCAAGGAAACCCGGACAGTCACCGTCAGCATGCCCCTTGACGGCGCGCCGACCGGCGCGCTGCGCAGCATCCTGACCGACCGGGTGTACCTGGGATTCGTCGCGCTGAATCTGCTCGGCGCACTGGTCTTCCTCCAGCACATCTCGATGCTTCCGATCGCGATGGCCGACTCGGGCCTGAGCCCCGCCACGTACGGCTCGGTGATCGCGCTCAACGGCATCCTGATCGTGGCCGGTCAGCTCTTCGTACCCAAGCTGATCAGGGGCCGCAGCAGGTCGCACGTACTCGCGCTGGCCGCAGTCGTGATGGGAGTCGGCTTCGGGCTGACCGCGTTCGCCGACGTCGCCTGGTTCTACGGGTTCACCGTGCTGATCTGGACGCTCGGCGAGATGCTCAACTCACCATCCAACGCCACCCTCATCGCCGAACTCTCCCCCGCCGAACTGCGCGGTCGCTACCAGGGCGTCTTCTCGCTCTCCTGGCAGCTGGCCGGAGCGGCGGCGCCCATCCTCGGCGGTCTGGTACGGGAGCAGGCCGGGAATGCCACGCTCTGGTTCGGCTGCGCCGCTATCGGCGCGGTGATGGCGGTGGGCCACCTGCTGTCCGGGCCGGCCCGGGAGCGGCGCGCCGTAACGCTTCGTACCGCGGAAGCTTCGCCGGTGGTGACGGTCCAGTCGACCGCACCGCAGCCCGCCGCACCTCAGGCGGCCGAGCCGGTGGCAACCAGCCGGAGGTGACCTCCCCCCGGCACACGTGGCCGACCCCTGCTCAGGCAGGATCTGTTAGGTCACCGAACAGATTGGGTGCCGGGGTGTTCTACTTAGCCTTCCCGGCGGCGTCGTTCGTGACGCCCACGCTCGGCGGCTTCAGCCTGCAAAAGTGGGGCGACGGGCACTGGCTGCTCGTCGGTGCGCTGGGCCTGCTGGCAGCCAGCGGTTATCTGCTCGCCGGGCCGTCCCGGGAACGACGGGTGGCCACCCTGCGCCGTCGGTTGGCGGAGCCGGCCGAGCCCGTTCGCCATGCGCCCTGAGCGTCGGATGACACGCGATGTGCCCGGCACGAAGCTGTGCCGGGCACATCGGCCAGTACGACCGGCGGCGGCGGGCGGCACTCACCCCCGTAAGCAACGCCCGCTCGCGCCGCCGGTCCAAACAGGTGGGCCACCGTCCCCCAACGGTGTCGGTCCACCCGTCCCCCGCCACCTCGCCCGGTGCACGAATCTGATCGATCCGCCGCTCCCCCGAACGGTTCCGAGCGTGGTGCGGTGCAATAAAGCTAGTTCGACCCACCACTCCGGTTCAACCGGAGCGGCTGTCTCGCCCGTCACAGCAACGAGCCCTCATTCACGGCCAACAGCGGGTACCCCGTGCCGCGTTCCCGCAAACCTCCTCACCCGTCCTCCCGATCGGGTGATTCGGTTCGGAAGAAGTTGCTCTGCCGGCCGTCCCGCAACTGCTCCTGGTAGATCAGGTTCAGCCGCCGGAGATCGAAGGTGTGGAACCACTCGTCCCAGGTGATCTCGCGGACCCGGCTACTCTCCCGATAACCCGGCATGTTGAACGTGAGCACGCCCGCCCGGCCGTCCCGCTCGGTTCCGCTGACCGTCGCCGGCTTGGCACCCCGCTGCCGGGCCCAGCGCCGGATGACGTCGTGGTTGGTGGTGACCAGGCTGCGGCCTGGACGCTCCGGCCGATCCTGGACCGAGGAGATCATCTGCGAAGATCGTACCGACCGAGAGGTCGACCGGCCGGTCCGCGGACCCCCACTGCGATCCTGCGCCGCGCCCGCCGTGGGCTTACGGGCAGCCGCCCCCGCCGTTGACTTGCGCGGTGTGGACCTGCGCTCCGTCCCCGCCGTGGGCCTGCGCGCCGCGCCTGCTCGCGTGCCCGAGGTCTTCGTGGCGCTGGCGCGGCCGGCCGGCCCGCTGCTCCGGCGTCCGGCACTGCCCGACCTGAGCGCCTTCGCCAGCGTCTTCACCAGCTCCGGCTTGCGCAGCGCCGAGATGCCCGAGACCCCGTACCGGCGGAGCTGCCCCCTGATGTCGTCCGCCCGCATCCGCGAGATCTCCGACTCGGAGATCCGCGGAGCGTTCGGGCTGGCGTCGCGGCTCTGCCGCTTGGTACCGGTCGCGGTCCCGCCGCGACCCGAGCTGTTTCGCTGAGCCATCAGTGCTCACGCTCCTCGACACTCGTGTCTCGGCGCGGCGGGTCCCAACGCCGCACCGCGCGGTGCGGCTTACCCGTCAGGAACGGTCCGAACCTCCGTCGGCCGGCGGACCGGCCGCCGGTTGCGACGACTCGAACAGGTGCGCGAAGGCCACGAGGTTGGCCGTGGACTCGCCCCGCTTGACCCGCCACTCCCACTCCCGCCGGATCGAGCTGCCGAAGCCAATCTCCAGCATCGTGTCGAACGACTCGTCGGCGTAGGTCAGCACCGCGCCGAGCAGCCGATCCAGCTCGTCGACATCGACACCGGCGGGGTTGACCCGGCCGGTCAGGTAGACGTCGCCGACCGCGTCGACGGAGAACGAGACCGCATACATCTTGGCGTTGCGCTGCAACAACCAGGCCCACAGCTCCTCGCGGCGCTCGTCCGGCTGGCGCATCACGAAAGCCTCGATCCGCAGGGCGTGCTCGCCCACGATCAGGTTGCAGATCGTCTTGAGCTTGTGGGTGCCGGGCAGGGTCACCGCGTACGACCCCGGGCCGGTGGACTCGCAGGCGAGCTCCCGCTCCGCGCAGACAGTCTCGATCAAGGTCCCGAGGTCACTCATCCGATCAACTCTACGGCCACCCCCGTCGCGCCGCCCGATCGTCGACGGCCGAGGTCAGCGGGCCGTCGACGATGTGTATCAGCGGCGTTGACCGGGGCCCTTCCCTACGCCTCAGAGCGCTCACCAGCAGCGGGTGGTGGCGAGTTCGGCAGCGAAGCGAGCCCGGTGTGCGGCGATCGACTCGCCGTAGACCGTGAGCAGGCCGGCCGCGGTGCGGTGCCAGGAGAAGCTACGGGCATGCCGGGCGGCGCCCACGGACAGCTCGGCCCGGCGCGCCCGATCGGGCAGCAGGCGACCGAGGGTACGCGCCCAGTCGACCGGGTCGTGGCCACGCACCAGCACCCCACTGACCTGGTCGCGGACCGCAGTGACCAGGCCACCGACGGCCGCGGCCACCACGGGCGTTCCGCAGGCCTGGGCCTCCAACGCGACCAGGCCGAAGGATTCGTTGTACGACGGCACCGCGACCAGGTCAGCCGCCTGGTACAGCAGGGGCAGGTCGGCACCGGTGAGCGGCGGCAGGAAGTGCAGCCGGTCGGTGACCCCGAGCGAGGCGGCCAACTCGATCAGGGCGGTCGGCCGGTCCAGTCCGTTGCCACTGGGGCCACCACAGATCACCACCGCAACGTCGCGGGCCAGCGCGGGGTCCCGCTCGCGCAGCGCGGCGATCGCCCGGACCAGCACGTCCGGCGCCTTCAGCGGCTGGATCCGGCCGACGAAGGCCACCAGGTGACCTCGGCTCGGCAGGCCCAGCCGGGCACGGGCGTGGGCGGCGGCGCGGTCCCGGTCGCCGGGTGCCGGACGGAACCGGTCGAGGTCGACTCCGGGCTCCACCACCGCCACCCGGGTCGGGTCGGCGTCGTACCGGCCGATCAGGTCCCGCGCTTCGACCCGGGTGTTCGCGACCAGCCGGTCCGCCTCCGCGACCACCTGTTCCTCGCCGATCACCCGTGCCTTGGGTTCCGGCCGGTCCCCGGCGGCGAGCTGCGCGTTCTTGACCTTGGCCAGCGTGTGCGCGCTGTGTACCAGCGGCACCCCCCAGCGGTCCTTGGCCAGCCAGCCGACCTGGCCGGAGAGCCAGTAGTGGGAGTGCACAAGATCGTAGTGGCCGGGCGGTCGGGCCGCCTCGGCGCGCAGCACGCCGGCGGTGAACGCGCAGAGCTGCCCGGACAGTTCCTCCTTGGTCAGCCCTTCCAGCGGGCCGGCCATCACGTGCCGGACGTGGACTCCGGGGGCCACCTCCACCAGCGGTGGCAGGTCGCCCGAGGTGGCCCGGGTGAAGATCTCGACCTCGACGTTCGCCTCGGCCAGCCGCCGGGCGACCTCGAGGATGTAGACGTTCATGCCGCCGGCGTCGCCGGTGCCCGGCTGGTGCAGCGGCGAGGTGTGCACCGAGATCGTCGCGATCCGCCGGGGTTGTGGCCACGGCAGGGAGCCTCGCTGACGACCGACACCGGTGTGCTGTTCCGCCACGTCCGCTCCCTTTGCCACGGTAGATGCCGTCTCGCACGACCGGCGCTCCTGCGTAAACCTCCACGCCGGATGTCATCTTCCCGATCGGCCGCGGGAAATACTTCGGCCGGCCCGTCGGGCGTGACCGACCTCATGCCGACGGTGCCGTTCGCCGTCCGAGGGTGTCGGGTGAGAATGGCCGGATGAATCGTGTCGCCGTCGTCACCGGAGCATCCAGCGGAATCGGCGCAGCCACCGCCCGGCGGCTCGCCGCCGAGAATTTCCACGTTCTGGCGGCGGCGCGGCGTACCGACCGGCTGACCGACCTGGTCGCCGAGATCACCGCCGCTGGCGGCGCCGCCACCGCGGTTGCCTGCGACGTCACCTCTGACGAGTCGGTGGCCAGCCTCGCACTGGCCGCGCAGCGGGCACCCGGGCCGGTGGCCCTGCTGGTCAACAATGCCGGCGGGGCGCGCGGGCTGGATCCGGTGGAGTCCGGGGCGGTCGACGACTGGCAGTGGATGTACGACGTCAACGTGCTCGGTACCCTGCGGGTCACCCAGGCGCTGCTGCCGGCCCTGGAGTCCTCGGGTGCCGGCACCATCGTCGTCGTCTCGTCGACCGCCGGTTTCACCGTGTACGAGGGCGGGGGCGGCTACGCCGCGGCGAAGCACGCACAGACCGCCGTCGCCGGCACGTTGCGGCTGGAGTTGTGCGGACGTCCGGTCCGGGTGATCGAGGTCGACCCGGGCATGGTGCGGACCGACGAGTTCTCCCTGGTCCGTTTCCAGGGCGACGCCAACCGGGCGGATGCCGTCTATGCCGGGGTCGCGGAGCCGCTCGTCGCCGAGGATGTCGCCGACTGCATCGCCTGGTGCGCCACCCGTCCGCAGCACGTCAACGTGGACCGGCTCGTCGTCCGCCCGCTGGCCCAGGCCGCCCAGCACAAGGTGCACCGGACAAGCTGAGCTGGATTCCACCGATGGCCACGCGGAGGTCCCGGCCGCTCGGGGCGGCGACCAGGGGGACCACCGGCCCCAACCGGCTACGCCGGGTGGACAACTGGATCGTGGAGAGCTGCGCCGAGGTGCTGCGGTCCGCGCCGGACCCACTGGTGGTCGACCTCGGCTACGGCGCGACCCCGGTGACGGCGGTGGAGTTGCGCGCCCGGCTGGCCGCCGGGGTCCGCGCCGACGTGCGGGTGGTCGGGTTGGAGATTGATCCGGTGCGTGTCGCCGACGCCCAGCCCGCCGCCGACCCACCCGGACTCACCTTCTTCAGGGGCGGCTTCGAGCTGGCCGGTCTGCGCCCGTCGCTGGTCCGCGCGTTCAACGTGCTGCGCCAGTACGACGAGAGCGAGGTGGCCGCCGCGTGGGCCACGCTCGTCTCGGGGCTCGCTCCTGGCGGGCTGCTGGTGGAGGGCACCTGCGACGAGTTGGGCCGCCTCGGCGGGTGGGTGCTGCTCGACGTCGACGGCCCGCGCTCGTTGACCATGGCCGCCCGGCTGGCCACCCTCGGCAACCCGGCCGAGCTGGCCGAACGGCTACCCAAGGCGCTGATCCACCGCAACGTCCCGGGTGAGCGGGTCCACGACCTGATCTGGGCTCTGGAGGGGGCATGGCGGGCCGCCGCCGGCTACGCCCCCTACGGTCCCCGCCAACGTTGGCTGCACACGGTGGCCGCTGTCCACGCCCAGGGCTGGCCGATCCTCGACCGGCCTCGCCGCTGGCGTCTGGGCGAGCTCACCGTCGCTTGGCCAGCCGTCGCCCCCCGCCACCCCTGACCTCTGCCGCCAGGCCGGTTGATCGAAAGGTTTCCGCCGCCTCGGGAGGGCGCTCGCTCCGGCGAAACTTCTTGATCGACTGGCCGGAGCAGACCTGCGGGCGGGCGACGGTCAGAGGGCGCAGTTGATGAGGACGGGTTCGGGGTGCAGCGGGACAGCGAAGCGGGCCTGGACGGTGTCGCGGATCTCGCGGGCGAGGGTGATCAGAGCCCGGGTGGTGGCGGTGCCGGTGGGATTGGTGAGGGCGAGGGTGTGTTTGCTGGAGATGGCCACGCCCTCCAAGCCGGGATGGCCCTTGCCGAAGCCGGCCTTGTCGATCAGCCAGGCCGCACTGACCTTCACCATGTCTCCGGTACCCGGCCACGCCGGTGGCTCACCCAGGTCGGCGGCGCGCTGTCGCAGCAGCTCGTACCCGGCGCCGTCGAGCACCGGATTGGTGAAGAACGAGCCGACCGAGCGGGTGTCCGGGTCGGTTGGGTCCAGGACCATGCCCTTTCCGGCGCGCAGCCGCAGCACGGTGTCCCGAGCCTGGGCCAGCGGCACCCGGTCGCCGACTTCGATGTCGAGCGATCGGGCCAGCTCCGCGTAGCGCACCGCGCCGGAGTGCGGCGAGCGGGTCAGCCGGAAGTCCACCGAGAGCACCACCCAGCGCTCGCTGTACTTGAAGATGCTGGAGCGGTAGGCGAACCCGCAGTCCGCGGCGTCGACCCGCCCGAGGGTCCCCGCAACCCGGTCGTAGACCTGCACACCGGTGATGGACTCGGCGACCTCCTGCCCGTACGCCCCGACGTTCTGGATCGGGGTGGCACCGGTCGAGCCGGGTATGCCGGACAGGCACTCTACCCCCGACCAGCCGTTGCGTACCGTCGCGGCGACCAGGTCGTCCCACGGCTCGCCTGCCTCGACCCGCACCGTCACGGTCTGCTCGTCCTCAGCGATCACCTGCAGGCCGCGCGAGCGGACGAGGACCACGGTGCCCGGGAAGCCGACGTCGCCGATGACCACATTGCTGCCGCCGGCGAGCAGGAGGATCTCGGAGTTCGCCTCGCGGACCCGGGCGACAAGCTCCTCGGCGCTGGTCGCGGTGGCGATCCGGCCGGCCGGCCCGCCGAGGCGCAATGTGGTGTATTGCGCCAGTTGGTCCGTGCTGGCGGGTTGCGCGGCGGCGCTCGGCTGGGCGTAGACGTCGGACACGCCCTTCACCCTAGGCTGAGGGGTAGCCGTGGCACCCACTGGTGGCCCGGTCACCCCCAGGAGGATGGCGATGAGCAGATTGCACGGCACCAAGGACTTCTGGATCGGTGCGCTCCGGGCGGAGGGCCCGGCGTTCGCCGCCGCGGTGGCCGAGGCACCGCCTGAGACACCGGTGTTGTCCTGTCCCGGCTGGACGGTGACCGACCTGACCTGGCACCTCGCCAACGTCTACCGGTGGGTACGCGACGTCGCCGGATCGGGTACGGCCGGCGCACCGCAGCAGAGCCGGTCGCAGCCGGTCGAGCCCGTGCCCGGGGTCGTCGCGGTGCAGCGGTGGCAGCAGGCGTACGACGACCTGATGGCACTCTTCGACACCCTGGACCCGGAGGCACCGGCTTGGAACTGGGCGCCGCAGCCGAAGAAGGCAGTTTTCTGGCCGCGCCGGATGGCCCACGAGACGGCGGTGCACCGCTGGGACGCCCAACTCGCCATCGCGGCCGGCGAGCCGGTCGAGGCCAAGCTCGCAGCCGACGGGGTCAGCGAGGTGCTGGACACCTGGCTGCCGGCCGGCCGGCGGATCGCGACCGGCCCGTTGCAGGGTGTGGTCCGACTGTCCGCCGTCGACGCCGACCAGGAGTGGTACCTGCGGCTGCGCGGCGAGGGGGTGGCGCTGCTGGACACCGGCACCATCCTCGACCACGACGACCACCACGCCCGGGTACACGTCAGCGGCACGGCGAGCGACCTGCTGCTGGCGCTCTGGGGGCGGGTCAGCTTCGACACACTGACCCTCGCCGGGGATCGCACCCTGTTGGACGGCGTCCGCGCCGGCTGAGCCGCAGGGCGGTCCGGTACCGGCGTAGCCGCTGACCGGTGGCCACGAGCGACCCTCCAGGTGGGGTCCGCTCGTGGCCATTCTGTGACCCTGCCGTGAGAGCGCTCTCTTGACACCGGTCCCGAGCGGGCCGCAGGCTACGAGAGAGCGCTCTCAGACTCAACCCACCACCATCCGACCTGAGAGGGGTCATCACAGATGGGCATTTTCCCGCGCCACCGCCTCGCGGCGGTCGCCCTGGTCGCCACCGGCGCCCTGCTTGCCACCAGCGGCTGCGGCGGCGAGGACGCCGGAGACGGCACGACAACCCTCACCGTCGACGTCTTCGGGCAGCTCGGATACGAGCAGCTGTACCAGCAGTACATGGACGCCAACCCCGGTGTGAAGATCGTCGAGCGGGGCACCGGCAGCAACCTCGACGAGTACTCGCCGAAGCTGACCCAGTGGCTCGCCGCGGGTAAGGGCGCCGGCGACGTCGTGGCCATCGAAGAGGGCCTGATGGTCGAGTACAAGGCCAACCCGGACAACTTCGTCAACCTGCTCGACCACGGGGCCGGTGAACTCAAGGGCAACTTCCTCGAATGGAAGTGGAACCAGGGACTAACCGCCGACGGACAGCAGCTGATCGGGCTCGGCACCGACGTCGGCGGCATGGCCATGTGCTACCGAACCGATCTGTTCGACAAGGCCGGCCTGCCGACCGACCGTGAAGAGGTCTCCAAGCTCTGGCCGACCTGGGAGGACTACATCGCCGCCGGCGAGAGGTTCAAGGCGGCCAACACCGGCGCGTCGTTCCTGGACGCGGCCACCAACACCTTCAACACGATCGTGCTCCAGACCGCCGGCAACGCACAGGGCTACCACTACTACGACACCAGCGACAACCTGGTGGTGGACAGCAACCCGGCGGTGAAGCAGGCCTGGGACACCACGATGAACATCATCAACGCGGGCCTCTCCGGCAAGTACGGCTCCTGGTCGGAGGAGTGGGTCTCGGCCTTCAAGCAGGCCAAGTTCGCCACCATCGCCTGCCCCGCCTGGATGACCGGCGTGATCGAGGGCAACGCCGGGCCGGAGGCCAGCGGCAAGTGGGACATCGCCCGGGTGCCGGGCAACGGCGGCAACTGGGGCGGCTCGCACCTGGCCGTGCCCCGCCAGAGCAAGAACCAGGAAGAGGCAATCAAGCTGATCAAGTTCCTGACCAGCGCCGAGGGCCACATCGGCGCATTCAAGGCGAAGGGTCCCCTGCCGTCCTCGCCGCAGGCGCTCGACGACCCCGCGATCACCGAGGCCACCAACCCGTACTTCTCCGACGCGCCAGTCGGCAGGATCTTCGGTGCGGGCGCGAAGACCCTCAAGGCGGTCTACATGGGCCCGAAGAACCAGGCCGTGCGGACCGAGGTGGAGAACGCCGTCCGCACCGTCGAGCTGGGTCAGCGCAACCCCGAACAGGGGTGGCAGGACGCCATCACCAACGCCAAGAAGGCCGCCGCCAAGTAACCGGCCCGATGGTCCCCGACCCCGCCGCCGATCCAGCCCGACCGCGTCCGAGCGACGCAGTCGGTGGCCGGCACCGGATCGGCGCGGGGCGGGGAGGGACGTGGAAAGGAGTCAACGGGTCATGGCGTTGCGCCTCGACGCGCGGGGGCCGGTCACGCCGGCACCGCGTGACACCCGCCCGTTCCGGGCCGGGCGGCTGAGCCGGATCGACACGAAATACTCGCCCTACCTCTACATCGCACCATTCTTCGTGATCTTCGCGATCTTCGGAGCGTGGCCGCTGGCGTACACCTTCTGGGTCTCGCTGCACGACTGGGACCTGCTCGGCAGCAATCCCACCTTCGTCGGCGTCGACAACTACAACCAGTTACTGGCCGACGGCGACTTCTGGCACTCGGTACTCAACACCCTCGGCATCTTCGTCATCAGCACCGTGCCGCAGCTGCTGCTGGCGCTCTGGCTGGCCAACATGCTCAACCGGCAGCTACGGCTGCGCACCGGCTGGCGGATGGCGGTGCTGGTGCCGAACGTCACCTCCACGGCCGCCGTGGCGATCGTCTTCGGAGTACTCTTCGGCCGCGAGTTCGGCATGATCAACTGGATGCTCGACCTGGTGGGCATCGACGGCATCGAGTGGAAGTCCGACCGGTTCGCCTCCTGGGTGGCCATCTCGGCCATGGTCGACTGGCGATGGACCGGCTACAACGCCCTGATCTTCCTGGCCGCCATGCAGGCCATCCCCCGCGACCTCTACGAGGCCGCCGCGATCGACGGCGCCAACCGCGCACGGCAGTTCTGGACCATCACCGTGCCACTGCTCAAGCCGACGATCATCTTCTGCGTCATCATCTCCACCATCGGCGGGCTACAGCTGTTCACCGAGCCTCGACTGTTCCACTCCGGCACCAACGCGATCCGCGGCGGGCCGATGCGCGAGTCGCAGACGATGACCATGTACATGTTCGAGAACGCGTTCGCGCCGTACTACAACTTCGGCTACGGCTCTGCGGTGGCCTGGCTGCTCTTCGCCCTGATCGCCATTGTGGCGACGATCAACGTACTGATCATCCGCCGGCTCGGTGCCGGCGCCCGGCCGGACACCGGCAAGCGCAGGGGAGGTTCTCGATGAGCCGGCTGTGGCGGGCCAGCCCGCTGACGTACTTCGCACTGATCGCCGCGGCGGTTCTGTCGATCTTCCCGATCTACTGGATGCTCGTGGTGGCCAGCCGGTCCAGTGACGCGATGGGCCAGTTGCCGCCACCGATGACCCCCGGCGGCAACCTGGGCGCCAACATCTCCCGGTTGTTCGCCAACACCGACGCGTACTTCCTGGCCGGTCTGATCAACTCGGCGATCGTGGCGATCACTGTCACCGTGTCGGTGGTGTTCTTCTCCACCCTGGCTGGCTTCGCCTTCGCCAAACTGCGGTTCCGGGGCCGCAACGGAATGCTCATGGTCATCGTTGCCACCATGATGGTGCCCACCCAACTCGGCATCATCCCGTTGTACATCCTGATGACCAAGCTGAACCTGAACGACCGGCTGCCCGCGGTGATCCTCCCGGCGCTGGTCACCGGATTCGGGGTGTTCATGATGCGTCAGTACGCCGGTCAGGCGGTCAGCACCGAGCTGATCGAGGCTGCCCGGGTGGACGGCTGCGGCACCGCCCGGATCTACTGGAACGTGGTGCTGCCGGCACTCCGGCCGGCCGCCGCCGTACTCGGCCTGCTCACCTTCATGACCACCTGGAACGACTTCCTGTGGCCGTACGCGGTGCTCAACGACCCGGAGAATCCCACCGTGCAACTGTCGTTGCGGGCCCTGTCCGACGGCTACTACCAGGACATGTCCCAGGTCTTCACCGGTACTGCCATCGCCACGCTGCCCCTGCTGCTGGTATTCGTCCTGTTCGGCCGCCAGATCATCGGCGGCATCATGGAAGGTGCGGTCAAGGCGTGACTCAACTGAGATTTCCCGACAATTTCCTCTGGGGTGCGGCCACGGCGGCGTACCAGATCGAGGGGGCGGCCCGCGACGACGGGCGCGGTGACTCGATCTGGGACACCTTCAGCCACACACCGGGCAAGGTGCACGCCGGGCACACCGGTGACGTCGCCTGCGACCACTACCACCGGTACGCCGACGACATCGCGATCATGGCCGAGCTGGGGATGCAGGCGTACCGCTTCTCGGTGTCCTGGCCCCGGATCCAGCCGGACGGGACCGGGCCGGTCAACCCGCGTGGCCTGGACTTCTACGACCGGCTGACCGACGCGGTGCTGGGTCGGGGCATCGACCCGATCATCACTTTGTACCACTGGGACCTGCCGCAGACCCTGGAGGATCGCGGCGGCTGGACCAACCGGGACACCGCCGAGCACTTCGCCACCTACGCCGCCGCCCTGTACGCCCGGCTCGGCGACCGGATCGGCACCTGGACGACGCTCAACGAGCCGTGGTGCTCGGCGTACCTCGGCTACGGCAACGGGGTGCACGCGCCCGGGGTGCAGGATCCGGGCGCGGCCTTCAACGCCGTACACCATCTGTTGCTCGCGCACGGCCTGGCCACCCTGTCGTTGCGCGCGGGGGGCGCCGACCGGGTCGGCATCACCCTGAACCCCGCCGACGTACGCCCCGCCGACCCGAACAGCACGGCCGATGCCGCCGCCGCGCGCCTGGTCGACGGCCTGCACAACCGGATCTTCCTCGATCCGCTGCTGGTCGGCGGATACCCGGACGACGTCCGCGAGCACGTTGCCCGGATCGTCGAACCCACCTTCGTGCGCGACGACGACGAAAAGATCATCGCTGCTCCGATCGACCTGCTGGGAATCAACTACTACTCGCCGACCTACGTGGCCGGGCGGCCGGACGGCGCCGGTGGCGGCGGAGCCTATCCCGGTACCGAGGGCGCGGTGCAGTTCCTGGCGCCGGTCGGTCCGCTGACCGACATGGGCTGGATGATCGAGCCGGCGGGGCTGACCCGACTGCTGGAACGCATCGCCACCGACTATCCCGCGGTACCGCTACTGATCACCGAGAACGGCGCCGCCTTCCCGGACAAGTCCGCCACGGGGGTGGCCAGCCCGGTGCAGGACACCGACCGGATCGCCTACCTCGACGGCCATTTGCGGGCGGCCCACGAGGCCATCGCCCGGGGCGTCGACCTGCGCGGCTATCTCGTATGGTCATTGCTTGACAACTTCGAGTGGGCCGAGGGGTACCGCAAGCGGTTCGGCATCGTGCACGTCGACTACCTCACTCAGCGGCGTACACCGAAGTCCAGCGCCCGGTGGTACCAGGAGGTGATCTCCCGGAACGGGCTGTGACGAGGTGGTGGTTTCTCCGATGACGGGGGCTCAGCGGCCCACTCTGGAAGCGGTGGCGCGACGGGCCGGAGTGTCCCGGGCCACCGTTTCCCGGGTGGTCAACGGCTCGACCACGGTCGCCGAGCCGATTCGGGAGGTGGTCCGCCAGGCGGTCGCCGAGCTGGGGTACGTGCCGAACCTGGCCGCACGCACCCTCGTCACCCAGCGGACCGACTCGATCGCCCTGGTGATGCCGGAGGAGGCCACCCGGGTCTTCTCCGACGACCAGGTCTTCCCCGGAATAATCCGGGGTGCCGCGCAGGAGCTGGAGGCCGCAGACAAGCAGCTGGTGCTGATGCTGGCCGGCTCACCGGCCGGGCACGAGCGGGTCGAGCGGTACACCACCGGCCGGCATGTCGACGGGGTGCTGTTCGCCTCGCTGCACGGGGCCGATCCGCTGCCCGCCAGGCTGGCCGCGCTGGGCATCCCGGTGGTGTGCAGTGGCCGCCCGCTCGACGGGGCGGACGTGCCCTACGTCGACGTCGACCAGGTCGGCGGGGTCACCCGGGCAGTCCGGTACCTGATCGACAACGGCCGGTGCCGGATCGCCACCATCGCCGGCCCACAGGACATGGTGGCCGGAATCGAACGGCTCACCGGCTACCGGGACACGGTGACCGCCGCCGGGCTGCCCGAGATGGTGGCGGTCGGTGACTTCACCCGCGAGTCCGGTTCGGCGGCGATGCGCCAACTGCTCGCCGCCCACCCCGACCTGGACGCCGTCTTCGCCGCATCGGACCTGATGGCGCACGCCGCCCTGCGTACGCTGCGCGAGGCGGGGCTGCGGGTGCCCGAGGACGTGGCGGTGATCGGCTTCGACGACATCGAGACCGCCGCGTACACCGATCCGCCGCTGACCACCGTGCGGCAACCGATATTGGAGCTGGGGCGGCGGGGCACCCGGCTGCTGCTCCGCCTCGCTGCCGGCGAACAGGTCGAGCCGGCCCTCATCCTGCCCACCGAGCTGATCATCCGCGAATCCGCCTGAGGCGGAAGAGCGGGCTGTCGGGCCCTCGGGAGCACCCGGCGGCCTGCCCAGAATCGTCGCCGTGCCGACCGAATTCGCTCCGAGTTCTGTGATTTTCGGCATTTCACCCGCATTACGCGCCGCCGCTGCCCGGATGTCAGGTCTTTCGCCTCAGGAACATCGGCGACCGCACAGCTATGCTGCCGGTCGATCAGCCGAGCCCGCACCGACCGGCACCCAGAGCGCCTCGACACTGCTCACGGCCGTCGCCCCAGGACAGTCGGTCGCGCCGCCCGGATGGCCGGGGCTGGCAGCGCGAGGCGTCGCCGGGGTCCGGGTGGGAAACCTTGCTCGACGGATCTGCTGCCCGTTAGACCGTGGACCGTGCCCGGATCGGGCCGGTCCAGCGTTGTCTGTCCACAAATTTGGTAGGTAGCGTGGGCGCGTCACGCGCACAGGTTCGTGGCACGATCCGTGGGGGAGTCGAACGGTGCCCACCGAAACGGCGTGGTACGCGGCCGAGCCGGGCCTCCGCAACCTCGACAGATCCCCGGATCGCTCGACCCGCATCTGGCACCTACTCGGAGTCGCCACCCTGGCCGGCGTGATCGCGCTGACCGCGACCGCGGTCCCGTGGCTGCTGACGCCGGAGGAGAACCGGCTCGGCGGCGCTACTCTCACGCCGACGAGCGGCCCGACCTCCGCCGCGTTGTCGCCCTCCCCGAGCGTCCTGCCGACCTCGGCCACCCCGACCGCCCCGCGCACCGGAACGACCGCTGGACCACAGGTGCCAGGCCGACCACCGTCCTCGGAACCGGCGCCGGGCCGATCGGTCACCCGCCTGGCACCGGCAGCGCCGTCGCCATCCGCGGCCAGCCCGAACCGCTCTTCGCAAGCGCCATCGTTCAGCCCGGTCAGCGTGGAGGCCGAGCACCCTGGCAACCTGCTCAGCGAAGGTGCCGGCATCGTCGCGTGCGGGGCCTGCGAGGGTGGCGCACGGGTCCGCTACGTCGGCAGGCTCACCGCGTACCTCACCACGGCCACCGCCGGCAGGCGCACCATAACCGTCAGCTACGAGGTCGACGGCGAGCGCAGTCTCCAGATCTCCATCAACGGTGCCGCGCCGACCACGCACCGCGTCACCGGAACCGGTTGGGGCACCCCACGCACCCTGCGGTACACCGCAACGGTCCCGGCCGGGCGAATCAGCATGGCCTTCTACAACGACGCCGGTCCCGCTCCCGACATCGACAAGATCACAATCAGCTGACCACGCGGATGAGCCGATTCGTCGCGTACGTCGCGCTGTGCCGAGCCATGCTGCTCGGCAGGTTGGCGATGACACTGACGGCGGTCGGCGTCGGCATCCGGCTCACCGACGACCCCTGGCTGACGGTCGGCACCCTCGTGCTCATCGCCGTCACCACCAGCGTGCAGGTCACCGTGTTGAGCCGATGGCCGAGCGTCATCCGATGGCGACTGGGCTTCCTGGTCGTCGACGCGGCCATCATGATCGCCGTACTCGTGCTCAGCCAGGGAAGCGTGGCCTTCTTCTGCTACGCCGCCGGTTTCGCCGCACTCACCGGCGCTCTGCTGGGGGCCCGCGCGCTACCTCTCTGGATCGCCGACGCCGGCCTCGGGCTGACCGTGGCCACGCACCTGCTCCACACCGGCGGGACGGCAGACTCCTTCGCTGCGCCCTTCGTACTGGCATTCCCTATGATCAACATCGTCTGCGGGTACGGCGCGGCCGTGGTGACCGCCGCCCTCGCCCGCTACCTCGACGCTTCGATCGCGGCGGTGGCCAGCGCGTACCAGTCGGCGGCGGGCGCGGAGCGGGCGCGGCTGGCACGCGAGTTGCACGACTCGGTCGCCAAGACACTGCGCGGTGTCTCCTTCGCCGCCGTTGCCCTGCCCACCCTGCTCCGCCGCCAGCCCGAACTGGCCGAAGAACTCGCCAGCACCGTCTCCGCCGGAGCCGACACCGCCATCCGGGAGGCTCGCGAACTACTCAGCGGGCTGCGCCGGGACGCACTGGACCGGCCGTTCGGCGAGCACCTGCGCCAGGTGTGCGATGCCTGGACGCGGTGGAGCAGGGTACCGGCGCGGGTCGACATCGCGACCAGCGAGGAGTTGACCCCGTCGGCCCGCTACGAGCTGACCCAGATCCTGAACGAAGCGTTGGAGAACGTGGCCCGGCACGCGAACGCCACCCTGGTCAAGGTCAGCCTCCACCATCGGGATTGGCACGTCGTGCTGACCATCCAGGACGACGGTGCGGGATTTGTCCCTCCCGGCGAGCTGACCACGCTGTCCGCCCAGGGCAGCTTCGGCATCGTCGGCATGGCCGAACGCGCTCAGGCGGTCGGTGGCGCGCTACGGCTCGACTCATCCAGCGGAGCGGGCACCACGGTGGTAGCCCGCATCCCGGTGTCGGCTGCCGCTGACACCGCCATGGCTCGACGCGACGGAAGGCAATCATGATCGAGGTCATGATCGTCGACGACAACGCCATCGTCCGGATGGCTCTGCGCGGGTACCTCTCCAGCGCCGAGGACGTGACGGTTGCCGGTGAGGCAGCCGACGGGCGGACCGCGGTGGCCCTGGCGCGGCGGCTGCGTCCGGCGGTGACCCTGTTGGATCACCGGATGCCGATCGCCGACGGTCTCAGCGTGGTCAGCCAACTCGCCGAGTGCTCCCGCATCCTTGTCCTGACCAACGACGGCGACCACGAGCTGATTGGCGGAATGCTGCGCGGCGGGGCCCACGGATACCTGCAGCACGGGGAGTTCGACCCGGCCGAGTTGCTGCGTGCGGTCCGTGCGGTGGCCGCTGGCGAGGGCTGGCTGTCGGCGCGCAGTGCCTCGGTCACCATCTCCATGCTGCGCGAGCAGGCGGCCCGCGAGCAGGCGGACGCGGAACGCACCGAGGCGTCCCGTACGCGACGCGAGACGTTCGGCCTGACCCGGCGCGAACAGGATGTCATGGCGCTGCTCAGTGCCGGGCACTCGAATGCGGCGATCGCCCGCCAGCTGCTACTGACCGAGAAAACGGTCAAGAACCATCTGGCGAACATCTTCATCAAGTTGCGGGCCACCAACCGCACCGAGGCAGTCGTGCGATGGACGAGTCACTAGGCCGCGGCGGTACGCTCCGCGCGAGGCGCTGACCCGACGTCGTCGCCCCGGTCAAGGAATCCCCGGGCGGCCCGCAGGGCGTAGAACGACCGTGACCGGACCGTCCCCTCCGGAATGCCGATCCGGTCGGCCACCTCGGCGACCGTGGCGCCGCCGTAGTAGAGCTCGACGAGCACGGCGCGGTGCTCGGGTGTGATCCTGCGGAGCGCCTCGGACAGGGCGAGCCGGTCGACGATCTCCTCGAAGGCGTTGTCCGACGACGGCATCCAGCCGACGTCGACGCCGTAGCTCTCCGTCGGGCGGGCAGCGCGCGCACGAGCGGCGTCGATCATCAGATGCCGGGCGACGATGAAGAGCCACCGGCGTACGGTGTCCGCCTCCGCTGGTAGATCCGCCATCCGACGCCACGCCCGCAACATGGTCTCCTGCATCAGATCCTCGGCGAGTTCGCGCTGGCCGCGAGTGAGGCGGAGCAGGAAGGAAAGCAACGGTTGCGAGTTCGCGGCGAAGATTGCCCGCATTCGGCCTACGGCGTCGGTGTCGGTGTCCACGGACTTTGTCGGGCAGATGTCGGCTCGCAGGGCGGTCACCTCCGCCGGGCCGGATGGTCTGTACGGCATACCGCACGCTAGCGACCGGCGAGACCGCAATGCCTGAGGCGAAGGGCCCAGTACGACCCGTCGCACCGCCGGCGCCTCAACCAAACAGGAAGTCGTCCTGCTCGACCTCGGGTCGCTCCTTGTGACGGTGCAACCCGGGTTTGCAGCCCGCGAACGGGCCATTGGGGTTGCGCAGCGCCTCCATGGTCGGCCAGAGAAAGCTCTGATGCCAGTTCGCCGGGTCGGACAACTCCGCCTGCGGACCGGTCCGCTCCTGCCAGGCGAGCCAGAGCCCGTGCAGGTAGGCGATCGCCTCCCGATGGTCGTACCAGCGAGGACACCACGGTGAACTGGAACTGACCTCCCCGCCGTACACCGGAAGCAGAAGTTGCTCCACCCAGATCGCGAGCCGGCGGAGCTCCTCGGCGTACTCCTCCCGTTCGAGGTAGAGGATGAAGAAGGGTCTCGCCTCTTCGGTGGCCTCGTCCTCGTTGCCAGCCGGCGAGACCACCATCTGCTCCGAAGTCGGCTCGCCAGTCGGAATCGTCTGCGTCATCCTGGTCGCTCCACCTGTCTGTCGATGTCGTCGGCCCGACCGGGCCGTGGCCTAGCACCGCAGGGTGTCCTCGTCGCCGGGATCGACGTCCAGGGTCGCGGTGAATCGTTCGTACGCGTCGACCCGCGCCTGCACCTGGGCGGTGTTGCGGCCGTCGCACTCCAGGGCACCGTTGATGGTGCGGATGGTCTCGCCGAATCCACCGCCACCGGTGATCGCGTCGTGCGCGGTCACCGTGCCGGCACCACTTCTGGTCATCCAGAACCAGAGCGCGGTCTGCCAGGCGACCGAGGCGTCGTTCTTCACCAGGTCGGGTTCGTTGAGCAGGTCCAGGCCGAGGGCGGCGCCGGCAGCCTGGTAGTTGGTGTTCCAACTCAGCTGGATCGGCCCGCGACCGTGGTAGGCGTCCTGCCCTGCGGGGCATCCGTAAGGTTGGGCGGCGTCGCAGTAGTTGCCCCACGCGTCCCGGTTGATCTCCTCGACGTGTACGAGGCCGCCCGACTCGTGGTGGATGTTGGCCAGAAAGGCGGCCAGTTCCCGCTTGCGGGTCTGTTGATCCCCCGTGCCGGCGAATGCGGGGAACTTCGTCATCGCGTCTGTCAGCCCGGCATAGGTGTAGAAGGAGTTCCGGCCGGGAAACATGGCGCTGAACGCCGACTCACTGAGCAGCTCCGTCCCTTCGACGTCCGGGCCGTCCTGCACGGCGGCCCGCTTCGGTAGAGCAGTTGTGGAGTCGGATTCCTCGGGGCCGTCGCGGGTGTACTCCGCGAAGAGCCCCCGGATCTGGAACGGGTAGCTGCCCAGGGCGAGGACTGGCATGCCGCCCTGGGCCTCGACTGTCTCCAGGCCCATCTCCCAGGCCATCAGGGTGAGGGTGAGGTGGTCGCCGACCACCTTCTCGTCCTCGATCAACCGATCAATCTCCGCGGCCAGGTGGCAGAAGTACCGGGCGTGGGCGTGGATGGAGTCCTCGGCGTCGAGCACGGACGCCTCGCCGCTGTCGTCATCGTCCTCGCCGTACTCTTCGAACACCTCGGGCGTCAGCTGCGACAGCCCCTCGCGGCCCTGCGGGCCTTCCTTGCTCGCGTCGAATCCGGAGGCGTACGCGATCTGCGCCGAGATGATCACGGGGGTGAGCAGGTCGCATCTGCGGGCTGCGGCCCTGATCGGTGCGGCCAGGTCCTGGTCCGGCAGGCTCGCCACGTTCAGGGTGCCCCGGCCGTCACCGCCAGCCAACGCGATCAGTGCGTTGGTGCTGTTCGCCGAGTCGCCGCTGCCGGGCGTCGAGGTCATCTGCGAACCCCCGGCCATGGCGAAGATGACGATCAGGATGATCAGGGCCAGTGTCGCCAGCACCGCCAGCGGAAGCATCCCGATCACCGAGATGATCAACCAGGCGAGCTGCGCCGAGTCGAAGCTGGTCAGCGACTTCGCCGCCCGTCCCGCCGCCTGCATCTTGCCCACCGCCATGGTGCTCAGCCGACCCGACGGGGCTCGCGGCGGCTCCACCTCGCCGCGGCACGTTCGGTGATGGCCTGCACCTCGGCCTTGGCCGCTACGGAGATCGTCGCGGCGTCGGCCTCCTTGTACCAGGGACGCAGCCGGATGAGCGCCGGGCGCACACCGGTGGCCAGCAGCAGAGCGGTGCCCTTGGGCAGGGCTCGGATCTTGTCCGCCGGTAGCACCTGCTCCTGCCGGTACGACACCGATCGGGACGGGCCTTCCTTGGACCGGGAGAAGGTCGGGGTACGAACATCGTGCTGGCCGACCAGCTTGGCGACCTTGTCGACGAAGTCGGCGTCGTCAAGCCCGGCACCGAGCAGCTTGATGGTGGCGGCGCTCCACAGGGCGTCCATCCCCGGTTCGCCCCAGACCCGCACCCCCTGCCGGTAGCTCTGCAACAACGTGACCACGCTGATTCCTCGGGAGCCGAGGTGGCTGTAGAGGTCGGGCAGGTCGGAGATGCGGCACACGTTGGCCGCCTCGTCCAGGATGGCGGTCATCGGCGGGTCCAGCCGCCCGCCCGACCGCTCGGCGGCGACCACACCGGCGCGGATGACGGCGTCCGCCAGCCCGGCGATCACCCCGGCGGCGGAGCCGCCACCGTCCTTGGAGAGCAGGTAGAGCGTGTCGCGGCCGAAGACATGCTCTTCCGGGATGAACTCCGGACGGTCCGGGTCGGGGCTCACCCAGGCCAGGATCTCCGGGTCGAGCAGACAGGCGACGCACTGCCGGGCGGTCTCGTAGATGCCGTCGCGGGTCTCGACAGCGCCGCGCACGGTGCTCTGCAACTGGTCGGCCATGGCGCTCATCTCGACGTCACGGAGCAGGTCCACCGGCGTACGGTCGGCCGGGTCCGCGAGCCAGCCCAACATTTCCCCGATCGACTCCCCACTGCGGGAGGCGGCGAGGAAGAGTGCGGTCAGGGTGTTCTGGGCCGCGGCTATCCAGAAGTCCTTCTTTGACGAGTCGTCGTTGACGGAGCTGACGAAGTGGCCAGCCAGTCGCCGCGCACCTTCGATGGTCTCGCAGCCGCTGAGCAGATCCCACCACATGTCGCGCTCGGTGTAGGCGATGCCCTGCGGGTCGAAGGTCCAGACCCGGCCTACCTTCGCACGCTCCTGCCGGGTGACGGTGAACACGTCGGACTTGTTGGACGTCAGCAGGACCGCCCCGGGGGCGCGCAGCACCCGGGGAATGGCGATGCCGGTAGATTTGCCGGCCCGTGGTGCCATCAGGTCGAGTTCCACGTCCTCGTAGGAGGAGCGCAGTTCGGGACCGGTGGGCATGAGGTCGCCGAGCAGGTTCCCGGTGTCGTCCGGGCTCAGTCGGGCGGAGTCCTTGAGCGATGGGCGCAGTGCCCGGGCCCGCGCCTCGCGTTCCTTGCCGATGAGGCCGCTCAGTTCGCTGGATCGGGCCAGGCTCTGGGGCGCCCGGAACCGACGGCCGAGCCAACGCGCGAGGACGACCGTCGGAGTGCTGCCGAGCAGCACCAGCGTGACCGTGCCGCCGTAGACGAGGTACGCAGGCATCCCCGGCCAGACCTGCCCGGTGGCTCCGCTGACCAGGCTGGAGTAGACGTCCAGGGTGAACGGTGGTGGTTGCCAGCCGCTACCGGTGACCAGGGCGGCGAATGTGCCGCCGAGCCACAGCAGGGCGAACGCCACCAGGTTGATCAGTGCGAAGCCGGGGATCAGCCAGGGCAGGTATTCGTGTCCGACGCCACCTTGGCGACTCATCGGTACCTCCCGTCGGGCTGCTCCTGAACGCCCGGGTGGGCCACCGGCCCGGTGCTGGCGGGCAGGTCGCCGCCGGTCACCGCGCGCACCACGGCGGCCCGCTCGGCCAGCAGCCGTTCCGCCTCACCGTTGGCGATCCAGCGGGTGTTCGTGTCGTGCAGGTGGCGTTCGGCGTCGGTGATCGCGACCCGGATCGGGATGCCCGGACGCCCACCGACCTTGATCAGGAAACGGCCCCGGCCGGGTGGCTCCTCGTTGGCACCGTCCTGGGCCCAGCCCGGCGGCGACGACCAGGACGACACCAGTTCGATCTCCCGCCGGGACAGTCCCACCACCCGGCCCAGATCCTCCATCTCCGCTTTGGGCAATCCGGCGCAGGCCACCATGCCGGCGCGCTCCACGAAGCCTCGGGCCTTGGCCTTGTCCGCCTCCGACCCCAGTGCCTCGGCGTCCTTCAACGTGTGGGTGATCTTTGCGTCGGCGAGACCGAGCGACCGGTTGAGCCGGGTCAGCGCGTCGATACGGTCGACGATGCCGGAGGCCGCGCGGAGTGGTCGCCACAGCTCGTCGAGGACGGTGAAGAACCAGCGCCGGGGCGCCAACCCGGCGTCGGCCAGGGCGTGCGACGCGGCAACCGTACCCAGGCCGTCCGACCAGGCCGCGAGCATCGCCGCGGCGGTCAACTGTCCGTCGGCCTCGCCGATGCGGGAGATGTCGATGCAGACGGCGACGGCGTCCGGGTCGATCCTGGTCGAGGTCTCCGAGGCGAAGGTGTCGCCCAGCGGACCGTCGAGGATACCGAGCAGTGACCGGTGCAGCGGGTCGACGGCGTCGCGGTAGCGCGACTCCTGACCGCGGTCCAGGGTGACCTGCCGTACCCGGGGCGGGCCCTCCTCCAGCACGTTGAGCAGCTGCGGCAGCCGGAACGTCTGCCCCGGCGCGGTGCGCTCGCGCAGGTGCCGGAGGCAGGCGGAGAGCACGGACTGCTCATGGTCGCTGATCGGTACGCCCCGGACGATGGTGAGCAGCGCCGCGACCATGTTGAGGACCCGACCGTGGGTTTCGGCGACCAGCGCCTGCCCCGCCTGCCCCCCGATCTTCGCGGCGGCCATGCCCATCGCACCCGGGTCCAGGATGTTCAGTCCACCTACGCCACGGGCGATGGAGATGACCTGTCCGCCGAGCGCACGGACGGTGTCGGCGTAGTCGGGCTTGAGATCACCGAGCACCAGCGGCACCACCCCCTGCGCGCTCAACCCGATGAGCATCCGGTTGATCAGCGTCGACTTGCCCAGGCCGGGCATGCCGAGCATGAACAGCGACGGGTTGGAGATGTACCGGGCACGGGTGAACCAGTTCAGCGGATCACCACAGACCGTGGCGCCGGTGTTGATGTGCTGCCCCAGCGGTATTCCGGTCATCGGGGCACCGGAGCCGGACGCGAAGGGCCACAGCCCGCAGGCCTGCACGGTGGTGGCACGCCACATGGCGGGCGGGTCCAGCGTGGCCACCCGGCCGCCACCGAGAGCGTACGAGCCACGGTGCGGCACGCTGTCGTCCCGGTTGGCCCGGGCCAACCGCTGGAGGTACCGCTGCTCGGCCAACTCCTCCTGGGCCTGCCGCCGACGTGCCCGCCGCAGTGCCCGGGGAGTCTGCCTGCCTGTCTCGTCGGGCTCCCGATCCTGCGCCTCGGCGTCCGGTATGACCAGCCCGGACAGGGCGGTGGTCGGCCCGGAGGCGTGCTGCCGCCAGCCCGCCCCGAGGTTCAGCAGGCGGCGGCCGGCCCCGGCCGGGGTGGACGTCACAGCGCCTCCTTCAACTCGTGCGGCACCAGCGTCTGCTCCCAGGGCAGGATGCCGACCGGCAGAGCGCAGGAGAACGCGGCTGCCTGCAAGCGGTCTGCGGGACGCATCGCGATCCGGGTGGCACCGAGCAGATTGCGCATCGTCACCTCTGCGTCCCGAACGTCGGCGGCGGAGTCGACGGTCAGCGTCACCAGCATCGAGAACTCCACCAGGCCCGCACCGCTGGCTTCCTCGGCCGCGGTCTGCTCGGCGGCCTCGATCTCGGAGACCGCGCGGGCCCGGACCAGGCCACGGGTGGAGTTCGCCATGAACTGGGCGGACCGGCGATCCGATTCGACGATCTTTGCGGAGGTCGCCGGGTCGATCGGGCGGTAGACCAGGGTCACCCGTTTGCGCCGGATGCCGGGCACCGGGTCCAGCAGGCTACGCAGCACACCGGATCGCACGGTGCCGCGCGGCGCCAGGGTCAGCAGCCAACTGCGGGACACCCCGGAGTCGTGCTGGTAGTAGGTGACCGTCTCGACGGCGGCGGCCGGACCGGCGTCGGCCCACTCCAGCCCGGTGCCGCCGTGCTGGGCACGTACGTCGAGCACCTCTGCGGCGACGGCCGGGTCGTATGCGACCCGGACCACCTCGGCGATCCTTTCCGCCGACAGTGGCTCCGCCGACCCGCCACCGGCCGCCACCAGACCGCCCAGCACGCCCGGCAGCCGCAGCGCCAGGTCGGCGAGCATGGTGTCGTGGTCACGCCGAGCCCCGCCCGGTGCCGAGTAGGTGAGGGTCAGGAAGGTGTTCATCTCCGACGACGCGTCCGGGTACGTCTGCACCACCTCCTCCATGACGGCGCGCGCGGCGAGCGGCGCGTTCGGCGAGATTCGACCCAGCACCTCGGTGGCGAGGCGGGTCCCCGGGTCCGGCGCGGTCTCGACGACCACGGACGCGCCGCGCAGCCCCGGCTCGTGCGACAGCCGGGAGAGCCACTCACCCCAGAGCGCCACCCAGTTGTCGACCTGGTCGGGGTCGACGAGCGAACCGCCGTCCGGTTCGCAGGCGAGCACAAGGGTGTACTGGTTGCGGTTGCGGTGGTAAAGCACGCCGAAGGGTCGGTCGTACGGATCGCGTCCCTCCAGCATGGTCACCCGAGCCAGCAGCCCGGGTGGGCGGAACCGGCCACCCGGGCGCCTCGACAACGGCCCTGCGGCGTACAGGTGCTGCCCCTTGGACTTGCGGCGCATCCACCCGATCCGGACGGCGGCCATGTCGTAGACGTTGCGGCCGTCCTGGGTACGGACGGCCAGCGGCGCCAGCATCACCGCGAACGGCAGCCCCACCACGAGGGCCGCGTTCAGCGAGACCATCGAGGCGATCAGGACCAACACGAGCGCACCGAACAGGCCGATGGTCCCGACCAGGCCCAGCGAGCCCAGACCGGCCTTACGGGGACGACGCCAGTTGCCGTACGTCGGTGTCTTCATCGATTCCACAGTCGTACTCACAATGATCGCTCTCCTGGTTCGGCAGGTCAGTCATGCTCGTCGGGAAGCGCCCCGCTGGCGATGTTCCTGGCGTGTCGGTGGGTGCTGGTCACGGCGTTCGCGCCCATCTGCACCGCCGAGGCCGCGACGCCGACCGCGCCCCTGGCGAACTGCGCGGTTCTCGACCCGCCACCGGCCTCGGAACCGGAGCCGCCGTCGGAGGATGCGCCGGAGGGTGCGCCGGAGCCACCGGACCCGTCGGAGGACGCACCACTCGATCCACCGCCGGAGCCACCGCCACCCGAGCCACCACCGGAGCCACCGCCCGAGCCACCGCCCGAGCCACCGGACGCCTTGGCTCCTGCGGAGGCGCCGCCCGCCGGGGCGCCTCCACCGCTCGGCCCCCGGGACCGGCCGGCGGACTTGCCCGAGCCTCCTCCGCCAGCGATCCGCTTGGCGCCGGTCGCCACCGCACCTGCCGCGGCGGCGCCCGCGGCGGCGCCCGCTCCGACCCCGTCGCGCGAGCCGAGACTCGCCATGGCCGGCACGACCAGCCGCATCAGCGCGGGCAGTGCCACCGCTGCCATCAGCAGGATGGCCGCGCCGGCGAGCTTGTAGTGTTTCGCGTTGTCCGCGCCCTCCAGATCGTCGGTGGCACCGATCATGGCCGCGCCCGAGTACATGATCAGCCCAACCACCGGTTTGAATGCCAGCCAGGCGACCATCCAGGCGATGTGCTTGCGCCACCAGCCACCGCCCCACTCCGACATCGAGGCTGCCGCCGCCAGCGGGAGCGTGCCGGTGAGCAGCACCATCACGCCGAGACGGACGTACATCAGGATGACGTGGATGCAGCCGGCGATCAGCAGCAGCAGACCGATGATGATCAGCAGGAAGGCGGTGAGCCCGTCGGTGCCGCAGTTGGCGATCAGCTTGAGCTGCGCCTTGATGCCCTCCTCGTAGAGGTGGTCGGAGTAGGCGTCCGCCTCGCTGGCGACCCAGTTGACCACCCACCACGCGGCACTCACCGTGAGAATCATGCGCAACAGACCCATGAGCGCCACGATGAGCGGTTGTCCCCTGCGTTCCAGTGCCATGCGGAAGGACGCCGCCAGCAGCGACGCGACAGCGATCGTGACGACCAGCCAGTTGGTCTGCAGGTGGATGCTGTCGTTCAGCGTCTGGTCGCCGAGGGTGGGAATGTCGCCGAGGTTGGCGAAGAGTTCGACCGCGGCACCCAGGATGGCGCCGGCGATGTCGCTCAGGATGCCGTCGATGCCCCCCTCGAAGAAGCCGACGACCTGTCCGATCGTGCCGATGTGGACGGCGTCACCGGTGGCACACTCCGACATGTCACACGTCCCACAGCACGAAGCCGACGAGGGAGACGACGGGGTGGACCCGGGTGTACAGGCCGCCGGATCTCAGCGGCCGCAGCTGCCAGTCCACACCGTTCCAGTCGACGACGTAGTCGAGGGACACGTAGACCACGTTCGCCTGCCGGACCAGCACCCGGACGGTCGCGGTACTCGGCGAGTACCTGACCACGAGAAATCCGGCCAGTTCGTTGACGGTCTGCACCGACTCGACGTCCGACATCGACGCGCGCATCGCGTCGAAGTAGTCCCGCCCCAGCCCGGGTACGAGCTGCTGCTGGCTGACCACACGCCAATGGTGGCCGCTCATCTGGCGGGAGATGGTGTGTGCCGCCATCACGGCCCCCATCGGAGTGTGCGCGAAGCACCACAGCAGCGGCCCTGTGGTCTTCATCGGCCCCGCCGACGCGGACAGCGGCGTCTGGGCCCCGTTCATTGGCTGCCACGTGATGTCCCGTGGGGACTCGCTAGGAAGCCGTTGCTCGGAATCGTCGGTGCGACAGCTCTGCGGCCGGGATCCGTTTGGGGTACGGGGCCCGATCTCTGGCCCGGCGGTGGCCGCAGCGCTGGGGACAGCGTCCGGGCCGCCGCCGAGCGCCGCGATCGTGCCAGTGCAGAGCGCGAGGGCGAGAAAGGCCGCCGCCAACTGCCACCGGCGGTGCTGCCAGAACGGCTTCTCCTCGTCCGTCTCGTCGTCGGACAAGAATCTCCATCTCATGACACCTACCCCCTGGTTACGGACGGCTCGGGCCTGCGGTCGGTGAGCTGATCGGTTTCACCGACTTCCGCTCAGGGGGAGGAGGAGGGAAAGACCCAGTTGACGATCGGGCCTGCCATGGCGACCAGGATGCAGCCGCCCAGCACCATGCCGAGCCGGCTGATGTGCTCGGAACTCTCGCCCCGCTTGTGCGAGACGGTCATGACCGCGCCGGTGATCAGGATTCCGACGACACCGGCCGCTGTCCCGGCCCACGAGATCAGCCCCAGCACCTGGGACACCCTGTCGGCGAGCCCCTCCGGCAGTTCACCGTCGAGCTTCGGCTGCGGCACCTCGGCAGCGAGGTTGTCCGGTGCCTGAAGGATCGCCGGGATCCGCACTGCCGCGCGGTAGAAGATGTCGCCGAGCATGGTGTTCTCTCCTTCGAGATCAAATGATGTGTAATCGACCCGGCTCAGGTGGATGTCACCCGGCGAGGTCGAGCCAGGCGATGAGCGGGCCCGCGGCGGTTGCGAGCAGGCAGGCCGCGACGACGAAGGCAATGTGTTTCATGTACTCGGTTCGCTCTTCGAGGGCACCTCGACGCAGCTGGGACGCCAGCGTCGCTCCGGAGATGAGCAGTCCGGTAACGGCCGCGGCAGTCACCAGCCAGGCCATGAAGTTGATCAGCTTCGGGATCGCCCGATCGCCGTTGGTGTTGATCGTGTAGGGCTCGATGGCTGGCGGAGAGAACTGGACACTGTTGATCGGCGTGTCGCACTTGAACTTGCCGGCGTGCACGGTGCCCGAAAGTTTGCAGTTGGTCGCACCTGTGATCTCGATGTCGTCCTTGGTGACCGACTCCCCGGTGAGACCGGTGTGCATCTCGATGTCCATTTTCACGGTGTCGCCCTCGTTGTACGGAGCGGACAGGTCAAAGACCGTGACTGCCAGATAGTTCTGTCTCCCGGTACAGATCCGGTCGCTACCGTTACCGCGTGGTCTCGCCATGGTCGTGGTGGTCTTCAGACAGAGGGTGTAGTCGTAGGCGGTGCCGCCTCCGTCGATCGTCACGGTGTAGCTGCCCTCGGCCGCCGTCGCACTCGACGGCGCGACCACGCCCAGTCCCACGAGCGATACGACGACGGCGGCGAAGCAGCGGGCCGCCCGGACCACGACAGCCGTAGCTCGGCCGGCAGCCCGACTCACGACTGCCTCCGCGACCCGACATGCCGGTCGATGACCGAGGACAGACGGGACAACTGCCGGGGCCGCTGCTTCGGTTCCGCACCCACCCGAAACTGCGGGATCCACGGTATCCGGTACACGGGGGAGATCGACCGCAGCAGCCGGATCCGGGCGAGCAGCGGCTGGGGGAGCCGGCCCGGGACGTCGGCGATCAACACCACGCCGATCAGCCGCATGTCGACCGGATGACGTCCCTCCCGCATGGCGTTCAGCGCGCGGGAGACCGCCCGCAGCCCGTCCAGGTTCGTCCGCCCGACCACCATGACCTGAGCGGGCTCGGCGAGAGCCGGATCCGGCCAGCGGCAACCGATGTCGCTGCCGCCCAGCAGCCGGGCGAGCGTGGTCGCGCCGGCACCGCCGTGGGCACCGATCCACCCGATGCCGTCGGCGGAGAGACTGTCGCGTCGCCATGCCGGACCACCGTCGTACGCCGGCACGCCGGGCAGCCCACCACGCTGCGCCGGGCCGACCGTCGGCGGGCCCGGCCGTGGTGGCGCCACGGAACTCCTGCCCATCTCGCCTCCTTCCTGCTCGCCCACCGCGGTAACCAGCCGAACCGCCCGGCAGTGGGTGACGGCCGCTCTACGGCGCAGCCCACCGCTCGGTTCACGGTCTGTTCGGAGTTTTTGGTTCGGCAGTGAAACGATCCGCTCGGCGAACCCGGCGGCGTCACGCTCGTAGAACCGGTGCAGCCGAACCCGGAGGAGACCAATGCGACCACCACGTGCCCGCCCACCCGAAGCCCCACGCAGGCGGCCGAACCCGCGAGACCGCACGCAGCAGCACCCGACCGAGCCTCCCGTGGAGGTCGCGAGGGCCGCAGCGCTGAGCAGCGTCCGCCGCGAGCCGCGCGCGGATACCGCCGCGACGTCCACCACCGATGAGATCCAGTGGATGCGGCAGCCGCCGACCCGGGCGACGGAAACACCAGACGCCGAACCTGTTCGCGCCTGGGCTCGCGCCAACCAGGCCCGCAGCCTGGCGGCCAAGGAACATCTCGACGAACGGGCCACCCCGGCCGCGCACCCCGCAGCGGGTAAGGAACACCGCGAGCGGCACTGGACCGCCGCTGATCACTCTCGTTGGCGGCGACTCGCCCTGGCCGCCCCGGAGACTCCCCGATTCGCCTCGGCGGCCCGACTCACCAGCGTGCGCAGCGTCCGCCCGGTCAGCCGGCCAGGAGCACTTCCGCCGGCCGCCGCCGGCCGCCGCCGCCCGGCACGTGCCCGCTGACGCCCTTCCGGTCCAGCGCAAGCCCCGGATGCCGGAGTGTCAGCATCCGGGGCGCAAGGGTAGGGCAGTTGCGGACGCGCCGTACGGCGTCGACCAACGGCCACGCCACGTAAGGTCCCCTGCCCCGCCACCACGGTGCGCGCAGGGCCCAAGATTCTGATCTATTTGGCGCGCTTCTTGCCCTTGTCCTTACTCGACTTGGCCTCGGAGCTCGGCAGTGCGTGCCGGGACGACTCTCCGTGCCGGGACGACCCTCCGTGCCGGGACGACCCTCCACGCTGCGACGAGGACTCCGCAGACCGGGACGAGCGGCCCATGTTGGCTGGGAGAGTATGTGCTGAACGCAGTTGAGCCGATCCCGCCGAGTATATTCTTTCCATACCCGATGCGTGAGACTCAAGTTGAGCCGTTCTTTCGTTTACCATCCGACGGTATTCCTTACCCATAGCCTTTAGGAACGAGGGCTTGGTTCCCCATTTAACGACCTGAATTCCCGCTTGCGCCACATCGATCGCAAATCTCGCCTGATCCGCGCTTTGACCAGGAGTGTTCGCAATGTCGAGGCCCGATCGAGCAATCGACAGCCCCATGCCCACGACATGGGCCGTCACATAGACCGGATTTTTCCACTCACCCGAATGCAAACCATTGTATAGTCCAAGTGCCGCAGTAGCGAAGTTGGTTGTAGTGTTGGTCACATCGATAGCGATATCAACCCCACTATTATTTCCTGCATAGTCGTTAACCTGGGAGGCGAAGGCGGTGGCAGTTGTTACGACATTGCTAGCATCCTCGAGCCAAGAGTTCGCATCTTTGTTCTCTGAATAAAGAAACGAGTTGATAACCTGCCTCAGACTGGCACCATCTACTTGTCCCCGCTCTTGCTGCGCCTCAAGATCGTAAGATTCCATTGACCCACCTTTCGATCAAAGCGATTCCTCGCCGCATTGACGTGCAGGTGGGCGCTCGCCGCCCCTCGACCCCGCGGAAGATCTCTCTGCCGAAGTCGTCTGCTCACGCCACCCTTGGCCGCGATGACGGACGGGGCACCGTCCCGGTTCACCCGTCCGACGATTTTCCTGCCTGGCCCGATAGCGACGACGAGGACGGGCTCACCCGGCACCCGGGCGGCCGGTGCCGAGGCGAACGTGCCGCGCAGGGCGAGGAGTGGCCACGGACCCGTCGACCGGGCCGGGCAGGTCGAGGCGAGTTCAGCCGGTCAGTCAGGTGACGCCGGGGTCCGGGCGATCGGCGCGGTGACGATCGCGGAGCCGTCGACCAGCCCGACGGTGATGAACGCCAACTCGTCGACGGGTAGGGCGGTCTCGCCGGCCACCTCCTGCGGCCCGGACGAGGCGGTCCAGTCGCGTACCACGTGGGTGGCGCCGTCGCGGGTCACCGCGAACAGGCGGTAACGGATGCCCTGCCGCAGGCCGGTGGCGGTGATCCGGATGGTGGCACTCTCTGCGTCGCCGACGGTGATGGCGACGGAAAGGCTGGCACCGCCGGGCGCCTCCCCCGAGGCGGTCAGCACCGGGGGAGGGCCTGCGGCCCATTCGTTGACCGCGACCACCCCGCCGGCCAACACCAGGACGACCGCCATCGCGCCGACCCACAGGGCCCGGCGCCGGCGCCGCGAACCAGCCGTCGACGGCGGACGCGCGCCGGACGGACGTCGACCGGCCGAGCGGTTGCCGGTCGGGCGGACCGATGCGGCGTCCACGTCTCCTGCGTCGCGCCTGCGCGTTGCGGCCACACCACAAGCCCCCGGGACACGCTCGGGATCGTCGCTAAGATCGCGCCTCGGGCCACCGTCACCGGACGCCGCGTCGGGGGCGTCCTCCCGTGCTGGTTCATCGGACACCGACAACACCGGCTTCTCGACGACAGGTGACGCCGGCGTCGGCAGCTCAGCGACCGGTGACTCGGGGAGCAGCGCCTCGGGTATGGGAGTTGACCAGTCCGCCTCACCCAGCCCGGTGAGCCCGCCGATGGCGGGACCGATCGTGGCTGCCTCGCCGAGGCAGTGCCAGCAACCGGCAAGATGATCTTCAAATGCCTCGCGCCCAGCATCGTCCAAGGCCCCCAGCAGGTAGAGAGTCAGTCTCTCCCGCTCGGCCATGGCGTGATCCCCGCCTGCGCGCATCCAGCCCTCTCCTCAACGGGTCGGCACCACGCGGTGTTCGCTGATCTGGGCCCGATGCCGGCTAGGACATCAGAACGATTCGGTAGGACCGATCGCGGCGTGCAGTGCGCGCACCGCGTAGAAGGCCCTGGACTTCACCGTACCCTCGGGTATCCCCAGACGCACCGCCGCCTCGGCGACTGAGGCGCCCCGGTAGTACATCTCCCGGAGCACCTCACGGTGCTCCGTGCTGATCTTCGTCAGCGCGAGCCGGACCGCGTGTACATTCACCACCCGATCCATCTCGTCATCCGTGTCAGGCACCCGGTTGAGATCGGGCAGGCTGACCTCCGGCGGCCGCGCCTGCCGGGCCCGCATCGCGTCGATCGCCACATGTCGGGCGACCGTGTAGAGCCACGGCGCGATCTTCGACCGGTCAGCGGCGAGTGTCTCCGCGTGCCGCCACGCGCGCAGGAAGGTCTCCTGCACCAGGTCCTCGGCAAGCTCCTGCTGCCCGAGTAACAGGCGGGTGAGAAAGCGGTGCAGGGGACGGCGGTACTCCTCAACGACCTGATTCAGCAGCGTCGCGGCGGCGGACGGCTCGACGACGGCACTGTCCGAGAGACACGGTCCAACCGACTCGTTGGGCACCCCCGACACAGACCGCCTCCCTGACGGACGGATCGCACCCTGCCGTCCGGGTGGACGCTACACGCCCTCACCCCGACGGCCCTGGGCGGTAGCATAGCCCGACCGTGGCGGGGGCGCAGATCGCAGACGGACGCTGGATCCGCCGGCCGTGTCACCTTCGCATCGGCGGCCACCGCAGTGCGCCGGAGGGTGCTGGTCAGGGCCATATAACTCCTTTGTGGACGATCAGGCGTACGCTCACGTGGCTGCCGATCGGGGCCGCGCACCAACCGAATGACGGCCACACGACCCACTCGGTTCACCACTCGCCCGAGGTTCTCAAGAAAATCGCGCCGGATCTGAACGCCGGGTCGCGGCAATCCGTCACGACAGTGTCGCCGCCGAAAGGGATGGCCCGTGACAACCGACCTCACACCACACAAGTTCACCATCGGCCCCACGCCGCGCAAGCTGCTGGCGGCCGTACTGGCCGCACTGGCCGTGCTGGCCGCCGTACTCGCGACCATCAACTGGAGCGTCGCCTCTGCCCAGGACGACACAGTGGTCGGCGATCCGGTGAGCCAGAAGCAGATGACGGCCATCACCGCCGCCGCCCGCTCCTGCCCCATCCTCGACCCGGCGAAGATCGCCGGTCAGTTGATGGCCGAATCGGGCCTCAACAACAAGGCATCCCAGACCGCGTCCGGTGGCAAGGGCATCGCCGGCCTCGATGACGAGGACTGGAAGGCGTGGAAGCCGTGGCCGAACGCCGTCCGATCGGACATCTCGGCGAGCGTTCTGGCACTGGCCCACCAGATGTGCGACCTCAGCGGTCAACTTCGTCTGGCCGGCGTCACCGGGGACGCGTGGCGCCTCTCGGTAGCCGCCTTCCACAGTGGCCTGCCCAGGGTCACCGAGGCGAAAGGGGTGCCTGCCGGTGCGGTCGAGTACATCGACCTGGTCAGTGGCTACGCCGGGTACTACGGCAGACTGAAGCAGTTCGGAGGCTCCGGCGAGCCCACGCCCACCGCCCCACCAGCCAACGAGGCCAAGGGGGTGCCCACCGAATACGTCCCCCTCGTCGTCGCGGCCGGATCGGTCTGCGAACAGGTGACCCCACCGATGGTCGCCGCCCAACTGATGGCACTTTCCGGCTTCGACGCCAACCTGTTGGGCGCGAACGGGCAGCGGGGCGTCGCGCAGTTCCTTCCCGACGTCTGGCAGGCGTACGGGCCGGAGGGTGGCTCGGCCTGGGACCCTGCGGCAGCGGTTCCAGCCGTGGGGGACACGATGTGTGCTCTGGTCACCGAACTGTCCGGCCTGGACGGTGACCCGTACCTGTTGGCGCTGGCCGCCTACCGCAACGGCCCGACCAGCGTGCGGCAGACCGGCGGCACGCTCGACCAGTCGACCGAGACGTTCCTTCGCGCGGTGAAGGCCCTCAACGACCTCTACGTGCTCGACTCCCGGCTCAGCAAGCCCACGCCGGCCGAACCGGCACCGACGACCACGGCTCCCGAGCCGCAGGAAAGCGAGTCGGCCGATCCGCCGAGCACTGCGCCGGCCCCGCCCACCGTCGAGCCGAAACCGCCGGTCAGAGAGCCGAAACCGACCACCGCGGCGCCCACCCGGAGCACCGCCGAGCCGAAGCCGGTCCGGCCGGCCGGACTGAAGCAGATCTTCCATCCGCACACCGGCAAGTGCGTCAGCTCCGGCAGCACCGGCGACGGGACTCGGCTGTTGTTGAAGACCTGCCGAGAGGAACCATCCCAGTGGTGGGACTTCCGAAACGACGGCACGATCCGATCCCGTGACCTCTGCATGGACGTCGCCTGGGCCGCCTCGGCGGACGGCACCTCGATCCAGGTGGCCTACTGCAGTGGCAACCCGGCCCAGTACTGGCAGTTCAACAACCAGGGCGGCATCATCAGCAAGCTCAACGGAAAGTCGGTCGACGTCAACATGCACGTGGACGGCGACAAGCCGTTGGAACTGTGGATCTACGTCGGCAACACGGAGCAGACCTGGCGCAAGCGGTAGCGGCAGCAGCAGGACTCCGACGAAGCGGGGTACGGGCCTTCGCCCGTACCCCGCTTGCCGTAACTCATCGAAGACCGGTCAGCCGTAGGCCCGGCGGCGACGCAGTTGCAGCGCCAGGAAGGCACCGCCTCCGATGAGCGCCAGTCCCAGGAGGACGAGCGCACCCATCGCACCGCCGCCACCGTCATCACTGTCCGTCCCTGCCCCGACGGGACGCTCGGCCTCGATCGGCCGGGCGACCGAGGCCGCCGGGTTGATCATTCCGGAGCCGTACCTGTCGAGGGCGCCACCGCCCAGTGCGTCGGCGGTGCCGAGAATCCGTTGCTCGACCTGGACGGCGTTCAACTCCGGGAATGCCGCCCGGACGAGCGCTGCCTGACCGGCGACGAAGGCGACGGCGAAACGGGTACCCGTGTAGCTCAGCGGGCCCGCTTTCCCCGGTCCTACGCCCGTCACGTCCGCCCCGGGAGCCACCACCTCCACAGCATCCGGCTGGTACTCCTCGACTAGCTGGTCGTCGGCACCGACCCCGCCGACCAGCAGCAGCGAGCCGGAGGCGTTGGAGTCCCCAGCTGCCGGAAGCGTGACCGGCTTCGTCGGCGCGCCGGCCACCACGAGCACGTCGTGGCTGAGTGCGGTGGTCAGCGAAGCGACGACCTCCGGAGCGGACAGGTCCACGTGCGAGCCGAGAGCCACCACCGAAGCACCGGCACTCACCGCCACCTCGATGGCGTTCGCCGCGTCCGTGGCCCGACTCTTGCCCGACGCTCCCACCATCCGCACCGGCAGGATCGTGGCGTCCGGTGCGAGACCGGCCGGTGTCCGGTCGGCGCTGGCGGTCGCGGCGACGATGCTCGCCATCGCGGTGCCGGTCCCGTGGCAGTCGGTGTCGCCGCGCCCGTTCCCGACGGTGACGTCGGCACCTACCGCGATGCGGCCACTGAGCTGGTCGAGCTTGCCGTCCACCCCTGAATCGATCACCGCCACCATGACGCCGTTGCCACGGCTGATGTCCCAGGCGCCGTCGGCCGCCATCCGCAGCTGTGCCCAGTCCGAGCGGCTGCTCGACGCGGCGACGGCCGTGCAGCCGGCCGTGCTCCTCGTCCCCGTCGGAGACGGTTTGGCGCTCCGACTCGGACTGGGACTGGGACCGGGACCGGGACTGCGGCTCACCGACGGCTTCGCGGTCCTGGTGGGCTCTGGACTCTTGGTCGGTGTGGCGCCGCCGGACGGCACCTGCCCGTAGTCGACTCCCTCGCCGGCCGCGTCCCACGGCAACACCAGGTACCAACCACGGTTGAGCCGGGCCGGGTCGGTGAGGCTTGCCCCATCCGGTTGTACGCGCCCGGCGTTAAGGTTGTAGATCTCCGCAGATCGCTCGCCGCTACCGAGGAACCGGTTCGCGATCTCGGCGAGGTTCTCCGGCTGCCCCTGGTACGTCGCAGCGACAACGTAATACTTGACGTAGGCCTGCGGGTCCGGCGGAGCCTTCTGGGCCGCCGACGTACCGGCCATCGCCACGACCAGGCAGCAGGCAACCGCCACGCCCGTGATCAGGCGTCCCACGTTCGCCAGCACTGATCTGTCCTCCTTCAGTAGCCCACGGCCGAACGACCCGGCCGACACCCTCTACAGCGGATCAGCGCCGGATCCGTTCAATCCGATCGGCAGAAACCTTCGCATCCAGTGAACCGGTGTCCGATGATTCTCGTCGTGAAGACATGGGCCGCCGCACGCGGCCCGGGCCTGGCGGCGACTCGTCGAGCCGAACGGACGGTGGTGAGCGCGTGTACGCCATAACGAGCACGACGGCCGCGGGCGTCGACCAGCCGCCAGCCACGCGCCGCTTCGACCCCCGCCGGCACCGCCGGGTCACCGGGCTGTTCGACCTCTGGTTGGAGCCCGGCATCCACGGTGGACTGGTGGTACCGGACAAGCCCGATCGGCCGCTGACCGCCTCGGCCATAACCGATCTGGTCAGGCGTTCCGGCGAGACCGCGATCGACGTGCGGATCCTGACCCAGGACGGCACCCGGCACGCGGAGCTGTTCAGCGAGGTCGCTGGACTGCTCGCCCACGACGTACTGGTGAGCCCTGACGGGGCGGTGATCCGGCACCACGACCGGCACACCGGCAGTGGTCCGCTGCACGCCGTGCCGCTGGATCGGACCACCCGCCAGGTCCGGGACTGGATCGCCATCCAGCCGCCCGAGCTGGCGACCCCCCTGCCCGGCTGGTTCACCCTGGACCAGGGGCTGGTTCGGCCCCGCACCGGCGTTGTCGGCCTACCCCTGCAGGGCGGGGTCGTCCTGGCAACCCGGGCCGACTTCGTCACCCGGCGAGCCACCGCACACCGGCTCAACACGGCCTCCGACGGGTTGGTCACCATCGCGGTCACCGCCCGATCCGGCGGCTTCCTGGTCGGCGACTACGGCGGCACCCAACGGGTGTGCGCCGGCGACCAACTCGCCGCACTGCTGGGCGACCTTCCGCTCTACGGCAGCGAACTGCGGCTCTGGCTCACCTGGCCGTCCGATCCGGACGAGCAGCAGCGGCTCGGCGTCCAGGCGCAGGAGCTGGCGGAGACGACCGGTGCCACCGTCTGGACACCACCACCAGGTGGCAGCGCGGAACTGGTGGACGGGCGGCAGGACCTACGTGCGATCGACCAGGCGGGAAGGCCAGGCGAGTGGCATGCTTTCCGGCCCCGGACCGCCCTGGGCCCACCCGCACTCCGGGCGACACCGACCGGCCTGCTCGTGCCGGTCTACACCGGGCTGGTCCGCCTGTCCGGCAGTGTTCCGTCCGCGCCGGACACGGGCCCCGAGCAGAGAGACCAGTCGACACCTGGCGAGTCGCCGGAGACAGAACCGTCACCGCCCGACGTTCCGGTGCTGCCGCTTCCCCGTCCCCCGCTGACCACCGAGAAAAGCCGGTCGGCGTACGGTCCGAGATGGCTGTCGGCGGCACAACAGGTCAACGCAGAGCAGTTCGAGGCATTCGTCAACGCGCCGGTAGGCGCCCGGCCGATCGGCGACGGCCTGCCCGGCGCCGAACTCTTCCTGCTCGCGTTCCTGGACCCGAGATCGGTGCCCGATGGCAGCCGACTGCTACGGGTACGGGTGGAGCCGGGAGGTGCGATCCCGATGGGAGTACTCCGGGCCGCCCTGCCCGCACGCCTTCAGCACCTACGTGGCCTCCGCGAGGCGTACCTCCTGCCGGCCGCGCGCCTGGACCGGACCTTCGCTGTGGACACCTTCGCCGTGGACCACACCGGTCGCCTGACGCCGAACGGCGACCGCGAGGGCGAACCACTGACGATCCGCTGCACCTCCCGGGCCCGCACCCTCGCCGGCCTGCCCAACGAGGTGCGACGATGGCCGACCTTCGGCACCCGCCGGGCGTACGCCCTCCTGCCGGCGGACCGCCTCCGGCTGCCGCGCGTCTGGCTTCGTCTGCACCGGCGCCGGCCGCCGGTCCAGCCGGGACGGCTGCTGCTGGAGCTTTCGGTGCCGAGGGGACGTGCGATCGACGTGATGTCGACCGCCGATTTGCTCGCCCCACTCACCCGGGTCCGGTCCCAGGCCGAACCGCTGCGCGCCGCGCAGGTGGAGCTGATCCTGAGCAGCCGCTCCTACCCACGGGTACGGGTACGCGGCGCCTACCGCGCCGAGGCGGATGCCTGGCAGCGCGTACCCCGGCTGCCGAAGGGGCCGCTGCCGTCCGTACTGTCTCAGCTTCAGTCCCCCGCGCCGAGCTGAGCTGTCCACCGGCCGTTCGGGACCGGACCGATCACCACGGGTATGCAGCGACCACCCGTGGCCGCGGCGAGCCCTCGAATCCCGGTGCCTTTCGGCAGGCCCGCGGTGACGATGACATACCGGTCGGCATCCATCTCGCCCGGCTCGGGAAGCCCGTCCAGACGATGGCAGTCGTCGAGGCCCTCGGCGCCGAGTGCGTCACCGACGACGCCGACGCCGACGCCGCCCGCGCGCAACTGCCGGGCGTAGGCAGCAGCCAGCCGGCGGCATTCGTCGAGGTCACCAACCAGAGTGAACACGTCGGGTGCCCGACCGAGGTCGACCTGTAGTCGCCACGCCCCCCGGCGTCCGAGCACCAGCGGTACGGCTGCGACGGGCGCCGTCTCGCCCTCGGCGAGCCAGGCGTAGGCGGGCGTACTGGGACCAGTGGTGACACCGATCAGACGGACCACGATCGGACCGGCCTCGGTGCGCACTTCGGCCCGGACGTACGGCACGTCACCGTCGGCCGGCAGCGTCGGCCGGGACAGGTCCGCGACGACCACCTGCTCACCGTCTTGCGCCGAACCAGCCGGTACCACCGATGCCGGCCGCGAGAGTGGCACCGGGGGCGGCGGCGCACCGCCGATCGGTAACGCGCCGTCCAAGGGAGGCCAGTCGGGTGGAGGCGGCCCGACGGGCACCGGTGCTCCGGGTTCTCCTGACGGCTGCGGCGTGGGAGCCGGTGACACCGGGTCGGGCGGCACCGGGTCGGGCGGGGCCACCGGTGGGGTGATGCTGGCGACGAGGGCGTCGAGTTCTGCTGGCGTCGGCGTGTGATGCCGCTCCGGCGGCCACGGCCCGTCATCGAGGGTGACCGACCGCATCTGACGCCTCCTTCGGGGCAGCATCAGGACAGCACCGACAGCGAGGAGCACGGCGAGCGTGCCCGCGCCGATCCGGATCAGGTTGGGGTCGAGGCGCGGCTGCCCGGACTCCTTCGGAGGCGCGGCAACGACCGGCGACGCAGCCGTCGAAGGCAACTGCTCCGCGTTCGGGGCTGACCGCGTCGTGACCCCCGGCGAGGGTGATGGTGCCGCCGCGCTCTGGGACGCTTGCGCCGTGCTTTTGGACGGTTCGGGCGTCGGCGGCCCGATCGCCGGAAGCGCACCGGTCCGCACTCCCGGCCCGTCGGCGTTGCGGGGCAGCACCAGGATCCAACCCGGACCCAACTCGACGCCGTCGGTGAAGATCGCACCGTCCGGCTGCCTGCGGCCCCGATTGAGATCGATGATCTCGCGGAAGCGATTCCCGTTACCCAAGGTGACGAGAGAGATGCTGTACAGATACTCTCGCTGGCCGTTGACCGGTCGTCCGACCACGTAGTACTTACCGGTCTCGTCAGGTGCCGCAGTGGCCGGAGCGGCCGCGGCGGCCGGAGCGAACGGCACGACGACAATCGCCAGCAGCAGCGGTAACGCCCACCAGACCCTCGCCGTCGGTCGGCCGCGCCGTGACTCCATCCGTATCCTCTCGCTCCCGGTCGGTTCATCGCACCACGTGGCCAGCCGCCGCCATCCGGCGGCCGGCCCACGGAGAACTCAGCCTCGGACAGCCCGCCAGACCTGATTCTCCTGGCCGGGGTTGCACTCCCAGATCTGCAAGGGTGCTCCGTTGTCAGCGTTCCAGTCACGTACGTCGAGGCACTTGCCGGAGTGCGGATTGCGCACCATGCCGTCCTCGGCGACCCAGATCTGCGCCGGCCCGCCGTTGCAGTCCGCGAGCTGCACCTTCGTTCCGTTGTCCTGCGCCGCCCAGGCGACATCCATGCACCTGTCGAGCGCCGTCAGGGAGCCGTTCGGACCGCGCGTGAACTGCTGCGCCGGGCTGCCGTTGCACTGCCAGAGCTGCAACTGCACGCCGTCGGCCGAGATACCGCCCGGCACGTCGACGCACTTGTCCGCGTACCCGCGCAGGCCGAACGCGGCGGAGTCCGGGGCGTGGCCCTGCTGGGCGGGCGGCGCGGCCGAGGCACCACCGTTGCGGAACGTGACCGTGAAGTCGGCGCAGCCGGGGCAGTTGAAGACGGTCTCGTTGCCCGGCTCCTTGTCATGGGTCGACCACAGGTAGGCCCGCGGGCCGAAGGGCCGCAGTGCTGCGGTGTAGGCGCTCTCCGCGTCCCGGTCAGGGTTGACGCAGTTGATCCGGTCGCCGTTCTGCGGATCATGCGTAGCGTGTGCCTCGGGACAGGCGGCGAGCATCTGCCCACCCGAGCAGTCCGACCTGACGCAGCTTCCGGCGACGGCCGGATTCGGTGCCCCGGGTGCCTCGATCGTGATCGTCGTCGACAGCGCGTCGACATAGCTGACGTTGTACCAGGGCGCCGCAGGGCTGTTCTGGTCGAAGTTGAACTCGGCCAGGCTGACCGGTTCCGCGCCTCTCTCGCAGTGGTCCAGGTGGGGACCGCAGTCGCCCACGAGGCACTTGAACGTGCTGCCGGGGTCTCCGCTGCACCGCTGCCGGGCAAAGAACCTGCCGCGCCAGTGACCCGGCTGGCCGCCGTCCGGAATCACGATGCTCTTCGACTCACCCGGCCGCAGGACAGGCATGCCGGTGATCCTGAGCGAGCCGTCCCCACTCTCGCCCGCGCCGACCCACAACGTCTCGCCGGTGGCGTTGACGAAGGTCACCCGCTCACCGGCGACGGCGTCGGAGCTGCTCGACATCACCACGATCAGCCCGGCAGCGAGCACCGCCACGACGACCAGAGCGGCTTTTGTGCTCGTCCACGCCCGGCGGATCGAGAGCGAGCCCGTACCCAGAGTCATTGGTCCTCCACTGGCCTGACTGGCGGACGCAACGGGTCCGCGCACGATTGCGGCACGCGCATGACGGCGCAGGACCGCCGCTGGTTCACCCACCACCGGCACGGTTTCGAAAACGAAGCGGGTGCGGGTCCTCACCGCGCGGGAGAGCGTCCGTCCCACCCGCGACGGACGCTTCACCGTGGGGCGCGAGGGATATCCAGTGAACAGACGTGATGTCACACAGACAAAAAATGGCTGTGTGACATCACGCTCGCGGCCACAGGCGCTTCTCCATCCCAAGAAGCCCGCAAGAAGCCCGCGAATCGAGCGTCACGGCGTTCAGGTACCGCCGGTCAACCCGCCCACCGTGATGGGTTGGCCAAGCGAACGGCGGGCCAGCAGGGTGGCGCCGGCCACCGCCGCCGGCATCAGCAGCACCGCGCCGAGCGGGATGAGGAAGCAGACGAAGACCGCCACCCCGAAGCCGAGCGTGGTGGCGCGGTCCACCTTCAGTGCCGCCCGGCGGTCCGGCAGTCGTTTGCCCCGCCGATAGAAGGGTGAGCCCACCAGTTCCACGGCGAGCAGCCAACCGCCGACGGCCGCGCCGATCACCGGTACCACGGTCTGGCCGATCAGCGGGATGAAGCCGGCGGCGAACAGCGGGACGCCGAAGAGCGCCGCGAATGCCACCAGGCGGAGCGAATCGGTGGCGCTGCGCCCCAGCGACGGCCAGAACGGCACCTCGACGGTGTCCGGCGCGCCGCCGTACCGCTGCTCCACCCGCTCGGAGATCTTCTCGTAGAAGGGGTCACCGATGACCAGGGTGACGGCGGTGAAGGTGAGCACCGCGAGCAGACCGCCGAGGCCGAGAAAGGCCAGCGCGGCGATCACCCGAACCAGGCTGCGCGCCGTGGCCGGCCAGCCGTCGGCGTACGGGGTCACCGCGACGGCCAGGTCGTCCACGAAGAACACCAGGACGGCGTACGCGGCCAGGAAGATCGCCCCGGAGATGAGGGCCGGCACGACACCGAGCAGCATCAGTCCGGGGCTGCGTACGTACAGGCCGATGCCTCGCAGCAGCAGTGCGGCCCCGCCGGCGAAGCGACGGGCGGCACCCACGGCGGTGCCGGGAATTTCGGATGCGTTCACGCCGACGAGCTTAGGGCCTGGCCGCCCATCAACCAGTTGACGGAACGGTCGGGTCAACCGGTGCCGGGTAGTTCACCGCCGGCTGGTCGATGCGCCGCCGGCCCGCCGTCGCGCCCCTGAAGAGTTACCCGGAACACCGACGTTGAAGGGCGACGCCATGGCGGTCATCGAGGTGACCAACCTGTACAAGCGCTACGGCGAGACCGTGGCGGTGGACGACGTGTCGTTCAGCGTCGCAGCCGGCGAGATCTTCGGGGTGCTCGGCCCGAACGGTGCCGGAAGAACCACCACTGTGGAGTGCGTCGCCGGGCTGCGGGTGCCGGACAGGGGCGGGGTGTCGGTCCTCGGACTCGGCCCCCGCCGGGACGCCGCCCGACTCCGCCAACTGGTGGGCGCGCAACTTGAGGAAAGCCAGCTACCCGACCGGCTGCGGGTCACGGAGGCGCTGGAGTTGTACGCCTCGTTCTACCGTGACCCGGCCGACCCGGCCCGGCTGATCGACGAGTTGGGGCTCGGCGCCAAGCGCAACACCCGGTACGACAAGCTTTCCGGCGGCCAGAAGCAGAGACTGTCCATCGCGCTGGCACTGGTCGGCAACCCGAAGATCGCGATCCTGGACGAGCTGACCACCGGGTTGGACCCGCAGGCCCGCCGGGACACCTGGGGCCTGATCGAACGGGTCCGCGACAGCGGGGTGACGATCGTGCTGGTCACAGACTTCATGGAGGAGGCCGAGCGGCTCGCCGTGATCGACCAGGGGCGGGTGGTGGCGCTGGACAGCCCGGCCGGGCTGGTCTCTGCAGTGGCACCGGAGCAGCGGATCCGGTTCCGGCCGTCCGCGCCGATGGACGACCGGCTGCTCACCGAACTGCCGCAGGTGACCGCCGTGACCCGCAGTGGCGCCCAGGTGGTGGTCACCGGCACCGACGACATGCTGCACGCGGTCACCTCGGTGGCCACCTACCGCGAGCGCGGCATCCTACGCCGGCTCGCGACCACCCCGGCCAGCCCACTGGCGCTGCTCGCCGCCCAACTCGTGCTGGCCCTCGTGGGCATCCTGGCCAGCGCGGTGCTGCTCGCCGTGGTCGCCCGGCTGGCGTTCGGCACACCATTGCCGCAGCATCCGCTCGGATTCGCGGCTGCCCTGATCCTGGGCGCGGCGGCGCTGCTCGCGGTGGGCCTGCTGGTCGCGGCGGTCGCTCCGACGGCCAAGGCGGCACAGGCGCTGACCGTACCCGTATTCATGGTCATCATGTTCTTCGGTGGGGTTTACCTGCCCAGGTTCCTGCTGCCCGACTTCCTGGCCGAGATCGGCGCGTACACCCCACCCGGTGTACAGGCGCTGCTCGATGCCTGGACCGGCACCGCCCCGCAGCCGTTGCACCTGGGGATAATGGCGGTCATCGCGGTAGCGGCCGGCGCCGGCACGGCGAAGCTGTTCCGCTGGGAGTGAGCGCATGGCGAGAAGGGGCGGGATGACCAGCAGCGGGGGCGACCCGACGACCGGCCGCGACGACGCGATGCCCGGCGACGACGACCGGCTGGCCAACTGGCGGGCACGGGAGGCACGTTTCCACCGGGTGCTGCCCTACGGCGGGCTGCTCGTGGGGTCCCTGCTGGCCGCCTTCGCGCCGGCACCCGGCGGCCTGCCGATGCCGCCCACCCTGGTCATCGCCGCGACGTCCGCCTGCTGGATCACCTGGTTCGTCACCCTGCACCCGGCCTGGCGGGGACAGCACCGGGCGATGGCGGTCTACTACGTGGGGCTGCTCACCTTCGCCGCCCTCCTGGTGGCCGCGAGCCCGTGGTACGGCTTCTTCGCCTGGGTCGGGTTCCTGCACGCCTTCCTCGTGCTGAACGGGCGGTGGCGGTTCGCCGGGATGGCGGCCACTGCCGTGCTGGTCGCCACCGCGCAGGGCGGCGGCCTGACGGCCTCGTAATCGAACTGGCCGCTGTGGCTGGCATTGATGCTGGTCAATCTGGTCCTGGCCGGCGCGGTCAGCTGGTTCGACCTCATCGGCGAGCAGCAGCACGCCAAACGCAAGCAGTTCATGGCGGAGCTCGGCGCCGCCAACTGCCAGCTCGCCGAGGCTGCCGCTTCCCGGGGCGGTGTCACCCTTTCGTACATGTCGGATGTGGTCACGTTAAACGTCCGCGACGACGGGGCGGGCCTCGACGCCACCGGCGGGGCGGCAGCGCCGAACCCGGACGGCGGCTACGGGCTGACAGCCATGCGGCAGCGGGTCACCCGGGTCGGCGGCCAGCTGGCCGTGGAGTCCGAGCCGGGCGGCGGCACCGCGATCTCGGCCTCGGTACCAGCCCTGCCCGGCGGTGCCGGTTGACCAGCCCGGTACGCCTGCTGATAGTCGACGACCATCCGGTGGTCCGCGACGGGCTACGCGGCATGTTCACCGGCGACCCCGGGTTCGAGGTGGTCGGCGAGACGGCGGACGGCACCGAGGCGTTGGCCCTGACCGCGACGCTGCGGCCCGACGTGGTCCTGATGGACCTGCGGATGCCCGGCATGGACGGGGTCACCGCGATCGGCCGGCTGGTGCGCTCAGGCAGCCCGGCGAAGGTACTGGTGCTGACCACGTACGACACCGATGCCGACGTGCTGCCGGCGATCGAGGCCGGCGCCACCGGCTACCTGCTCAAGGACGCGCCCCGGGAGGAACTGGTCCGGGCGGTACGATCCGCCGCACGAAGCGAGTCGGTGCTAGCGCCCAGCGTGGCCGGCAGGCTGATGGGCCGCCTACGGGACCCGGGGCCGGCCGAGGGGCCGCTCAGCCAACGCGAGCTGGAGGTGCTGACGATGGTGGCGCGCGGCTCGTCGAACCGGGAGGCAGCCGCCCGGCTGTTCATCAGCGAAGCCACGGTCAAGACGCACCTGCTGCACGTCTACGCCAAGCTCGGAGTCAACGACCGGGCCGCAGCGGTGGCCGTCGCGTACGACCGGGGGTTGCTCACTCCCGGCGGGCGGTGAGCGTGGGTGCGGGCGTCACGCTTGATCTCGTTGCTGTTGTTGTTGCAGGCCCGTGAGGTGCTGACGGCCGCGGAGCTGGCGCGGGAGTTGGAGGTCTCCGAGCGGACGATCTACCGGGATGTGCTGGCGCTGTCCTCCGCCGGGGTGCCGGTCTACGCCGACCGGGGTCGGACCGGCGGCTACCGGCTGCTCGGCGGCTACCGGACCAGGTTGACCGGGATGAGCCGGGACGAGGCCGAGGCGCTGTTCCTCGCCGGGCTGCCCGGCCCGGCCGGCGACATGGGGCTGGCCGAGCTGGCCGGCGCGGTCTGGCGGGACCAGGTGATCACCCTCCGTTACCGGCGCGGGGAGCGTGACGTCACCCGGCGGACCCACCCCTACGGCCTGGTACTCAAGAGCGGCATATGGTACCTGATCGGCCGGGTGGGTGACGACATCCGCACCTACCGGGTGGACCGGGTCAGCGCCGTCGAGCCACACGAGGAGACCTTCGACCGGGAGCCGGGCTTCGACCTGGCCGGGCACTGGCGGGCGCACGCCGAAGCGTTCCTGCGGAGCATGCTGCGGGCCGAGGTGACAATCCGGTTGAGCCCCGCCGGCCTGCGCCGGCTCCGACACCTGACCGAGATCCCGTTCGGGTGCGCGGAGGCGATCGCCGCCGCCTCCGGACCCGACGGGCAGGGCTGGGTTACGACCCGCCTGCCCGTCGAGTCCGCCGAGGTGGCGTACACCCAGCTGCTCGGGTTGGGCCCGGAGGTGGAGGTGCTCGACCCACCGGAGCTGCGGGCGCTGATGACCGAGGCGACGGCGCGGGCCGCCGCGCTCTACACCGACGCCGACGGCGAACGGCAGCTGGAGACGGTCAGCGGTAGCCGGTGACGTCGGCGGGCTTGCCGGCGTCGACCACCTCGGTGATGTAGCGGTACGCATCCGGCTGACTGCCGTCCACGTCAGTGAAGCCGTACACCGTGGCGAGGTCGCCCGCCGAGACCGACTGGCCGCTCCACCGGCTCCGGTCGCTGTCGGCGGCGAGCGCGGCGACCGCCCGCCCGACGAACGCCGGGGTTTCCGAGATGAGGAAGTGCGGGTCCGTGGCCGCGCCGTCGCGCCAGTTCTCCTCGGTGACGCCGAAGTGTTCCAACATCGCCTCCGACCGCAGCCACCCGGGGCTGAGCGCGACGGCCGTGCCGCCATACGGTTTCAGCTCGTGTGCCCAGCTGAAGGCGAGCCGGTTGACCGAGGTCTTGGCCAGGTCGTAGAAGACCGATAGCCGGTAGTTCCCCTCGTTGTACGCCTTCGTGCCGTCGCCGATCTCCACCACCAGACCACCGGGGTGGCGGATCAGCAGCGGCAGGGCGAAGTGGCTGGTGATCACGTGGGTGTCGACGGCCAGCCGCAGCATACGGAAGCCGGCATCCAGCGGTTGTTCCCAGACCGGCTTCTCCCAGGTGATCAGAGGGTCGGCGCCCCACACGTCGTTGATCAGCACGTCGAGCCGGCCCTGCTCGGCGTCGATCCGCGCCACCAGCGCCCGCACCTCGTCCGGCACCAGATGGTCGACCCGGACGGCGATCCCGGTGCCGCCCGCGGCGGTCACCAACTCGGCGGTCTCCTCGATGGTTTCCGGCCGGTCCAGCTCGGAGCGGCCGGCGCGGCTGCTGCGGCCGGTGGCGTAGACCGTGGCACCGGCGGCGCCGAGCTGGACGGCGATCTGCCGGCCGGCGCCCCGGGTTGCCCCGGCGACCAGCGCCACCCTTCCGGTAAGCGATTTCGTCATGACGCCCACGCTGCCAGAGATACCTGACAATCGAGGTCAGGTATCTCTGGCCCACCCGACGATCCAGACTGCCGACTCGCCGACCCTGGTGTGACGCACGTCACAGCGCAGGCTACCCGTTGAGGAAGTCGGAGATCCGCCCGCGCAGGTCGGCGCGTTCGGTCCACAGGACACCAGGCCGGGCGTACCGGTGCAGGGTCGCCCGGGGCAGCGCGGCAGCGAGTTGCTCTGCCACCCGCACCGGGTGCAGGTCGTCGCCTTCGGCTGCGATGACCAACGCCGGTACGGTCACCTTCGCGAGCGCACCGACGTCGGGCAGCGGCGCCTGGTCCGGCAGGTCCGCCAGCCCGGCGGCGAGCCCGTCGCGCAGCAGGTGATCCAGCCGCTGGCGAAGGTACGCCCAGCCGGCCGGGGTGTTGCGGACAGCCGGCGGCATCTCGGTCGATACGACCTCGGCCACCGCAGCGGCGTCCCCGCTCTCCACCGCCGCAACCAGCTCGCCAAGCCGGGCCCGGGCGACCGGCCCCCGCGGCCGGTCGAGGGCGGCGGGCAGGAAGAAGACGAGCCGGTCGAAGCGCTCCGGACTCTCCACCAGCAGGCGACCCAGGGCACCCGCGCCGAGACTCGCCCCGAAGGCCCGGGTCGCGCCGCCGAGATCGGCGACCGCCCGCAGGTCGCGGGCAAGGTCCAGATAGCTCCATGGACCGTCGGGCGCGTCGGAGCGGCCATGGCCCCGGAACTGGAAGAAAATCTTGCGTCCGGTGACACCGCTGCCGAAGGGCCGGGTGGTGGCGATGCCGTTGCCCAGGCCGTGGGCGAACACGGTGACCGGATCACCGGTGCCGGTGACCAGTCGCTCCAGGCGTACGCCGTGCGGGGTGGTGACCAGCTCGGTCTCCGGCTCGGGTAGCGGTGGCCGGCCGGTGCGCGGCCCGCCCGGGCCGGGACCGCAGGTCCGCGGTCCGCCGTCTGGCGGTGGGGGCCAGCGAAAAGCTCTCACCACGACCCTCTGTTGTCGCCGAGGTCGCGCAGACCGACGCGGACGTCGAGCAGGTAGATGAGAGAGGCCGCGACACCGATCAGTCCGAAGATGCTGAGGGTGGAGCGGGTGAGCAGGGTCAACAGGAGGGTGACCGCAAGGATCGCGATCCAGCCGCCCTTCGGCAGGGTGCCGATTGCGGGAAAGGCGTCGGAGCGCTGCGTGATGGCGTGCACGAGCGCCACCCCCTGCACGATCAGCGCGAAGACGAAGAGGATCAGTTCGATCACGGTGCGGACGTCGAAGACGAAGATCGGCGCGGCGTTGGCCATGAGGGCAAGCTTATGCCGGCGACCCCGGATCCGTGGCGACAGGACGGCCCGGGGGCGCCGACAGTCGCGTCACTCGCCGGCCGGCCGGCTCCGCTTGGCGCCCCGGGGCAGCTTCGCCGACGGGGTAGCGGGCTGCTTGACGGCGGGCTGGCGGGTCGTCATCTTGGACCGGGTGGACTTCTTTGCGGCGGCCGGCTTGGCCTCCGCGATCTCGGCCACCTCGGCCGGGCTCGGCACCTCGGCCGGCTTGTCCTGCGTGGCCCCGGCGCTCCCGGCGGCCGGCTGGGTCTCCTTGACCGACGTGGCGGCGGTCGGCGCCGGCCCGGCGGCGGGCTCCGCCGTGGCCTCGGTGGCCTCGATGTCGGTGTTCACCGTCTCGGCGACTTCCAGGACACCCGCGCCGACGACCCGCTCCCCGCGCGTGACCAGCGCGCCGTAGACGGCCAGCGCCCGTTCCTGGGCGACGTGCGCACCTGCCACGACCGCGGCGGCGTTCCGGGTGGCCAGGTCCCGCAGCCGCTCCAGGTCGGTGGCCTGGCGAAGCTGGTTGAGGTCGGTGGCCCCGCGGAGCTTTGCCAGGTCGGTGTGCTCGCGCAGCCGGCTGAGATCGGCGGCCGGGGCGGCCTTCTGCCGCAACGACTCGGCGGCCTGGTTCGCGTTGCGCAGCGTGTCGTTGGCCCTCTGGCGCAGCTCGAACCCGGTCACGACGGCCTTACCGCCCAGGTCGGTGACGACCCTGCCGCCGTCGGCGACGACTCGATCACGCAGGTCACCGACCACCGTGGGCAGTTTGCGCAGTTGCTCCAGGGCCAGCTCACCGGCGCCGGCGGCGGCGTAGATCGGGGCAGGAATGCGATTGGTCTTCGGCTGGGTCATGTCTACTTCTCCTCCTCGACCGCGGTCGCGGTCCTTCGGACCACCTTGCGGGTAGCTTTCCTGTCTGGGGTGCGGGTTGACGCTTCGGCACGGTTCGGCGCGGGCGCCGCACCCGCCTCGGTCACGGCGACCGACTCGATGACGGCCTCTGTCGGGGTGCCCGCCGCGGTGGTAGGACCCGTAGCGGCCAGATTGGCCAGGTCGGGTGCGTTGACGTCGCTCGTGCCGGACGTGCCGGACGTACCCGAACCGCCGGACGTGCCGGGCGCGGGATTCGCAACGCCGGTGCCCTCGTCCGCACCGCCGGCCGCCGAGGTCGCCTCCGCGAAACGGGCATTCTCCCGGCGGAACGTCTCGTAGATCTGAGTGAGGGACTGCCGCTGCGCCATCGTGAGGTCGGGGTCGACCGCGATGGCTGCCAGCACGCCCTGGCCCTCCTTGTCGTCGAGCAGCCCGGCCCGCAGGTACATCGCCGGGGTGGAGACCCGCAGGGCGGTGGCCAGCTGCTGCAGCACCTCGGCACTCGGCCGGCGCAGACCGCGCTCGATCTGGCTCAGGTAGGGGTTGCTGACCCCCGTCTGCTCGGCGAGCTGCCGTAGCGAAATCTTCGCATTCCGCCGCAGGTCACGAATGAACCCGCCGACGTCGGGAAGGTCCTTGGAAGTGGCCATGAGTCAACGCTAGCCCGCGCCGCTAGCAGCTGCAAGCAAAATGCTTGCCATAGTTAGCAGGATCTCACCCGCCGGTTGCACACCTCTCCCGTCCAGCCGTAACGTCCCGCCGTGACCAAGATCAAAGTAAATGGCGCGCTGCTGGCGTACAACGAGGTCGGCAGCGGGTCCCCTGTCCTCCTGCTGCACGCCGGCATCGCTGACCGTCGCATGTGGCGCGAACAGGTCGACGCACTCGTCACCCGGCACCGCGTGATCACCCTCGACCTACGCGGCTACGGCGAATCCGAACTGCCCGCCACCGCTTTCGCCCACCACGACGACGTCGCCGGCCTGCTCGACGCGCTCAATCTGGACAGCGCGGCCCTGATCGGATGCTCCTTCGGTGGGGCGGTGGCGATCGACACCGCGCTCGCCCATCCGGATCGGGTGAGCGCGCTCGCCCTGCTCGGCGCCGCCGTCTCCGGCCACGACTGGTCCGAACAGACCAACGACCTGTGGGAAACCCTGGTCGGCGACCTCGACCCGGAGGACTTCGCCGCCACCGCGGCAGGCGAGGTGCGGTTCTGGGTGGTCGGCCCAGAGCGCGAACCGGCGGACGTCGACCCGCAGCTGATCGCCTTCGCCACCGCGATGGACGAACGTGCGCTCGCCGCCGAACTGGCACTCAGCGCGGTGGACGTCGCCGAACTCGACCCGCCGGCCATCGGTCGGCTCGGTGAGCTACGCATGCCCGTGCTGACCGGCGCGGGCGCGGCGGACGTGCCCGACATCCGGAAACTGGCCGACCGCATCGCGGCCGAGGCACCGCGGGCGACCCGCCTGCCCGACATCCCCGACGCCGCCCACCTGCTCCCGCTGGAGCGTCCGACCCCGGTCAACACCGCCCTGCTCGACTTCCTCCCCCACTAAACCACCCACCGCGCCCCTCCCGCGCCGCCCCTCCCGCGCCGATCTAGGGCCGAGTGTCGTTGCTGAAGATCGACTAGCGACACCTAGCCCTAGATCGGCGCAGGGACGGCCCGACGCGGGGACGGCCCGGGGTGGCGTGGGAGGGGCAGGGTGGCGCGGGGTGCTGGGTGGGCTACCAGAGCGGGCGGAGGGCGCCTACCGGCAGGCCGCCACCGAAGAGGGGCAGCTCCGCGAACTCCGCCAGCACGGGCGCGTCGACGCCGAGCCGCCGCAGGGCCGAGACCAGCACCGGCATCCGGGCCCGACTCGCACCGTCGTCGATTTTCAGGGCCACGGCGCCGACGCCCGGCAGCGCCGCGGCGATGACACCCTCCGCGCCGACCTTCGCCAGCAGGTTGGGTACGCCACGCATCAGCCGGGTGTCGTCGGCCTGCGTACCGCCGATGATCTCCGGGTGTGCGCGCATCGCGTCGGCCACCGCGCTCGTCATCGGGTCGGCCTCGGCCACGACCAGCCGCAGGTACGCGGCGGCCAACCCGCTCAGCGACGCGGACAGCACCGGGGCGCCGCACCCGTCCACCCCGACCGCCACCGCCTCCTCGCCGGTGAACTCTTCGACAGTGTCGCGCAGCCGCTGCTGGAGCGGGTGCTCCGGCCGCCAGTAGCCGTCCATCGGCCAGCCGGCGGATCGGCAGGTCAGCACCATGCCGGCATGTTTGCCGGAACAGTTCATCTGAATCCGGCTGGGGCCACCGCCGGCCCGCAGCACCGCCATCCGCGCCTCTTCGCCGGCCGGCAGGTCCGGCGGGCAGTGCAGGGCGTCGCCGTCGAGCCCGGCACCGATGAGCAGCCCGGCGACCCGGGACAGGTGGAACTCCTCCCCCGCGTGGCTGGCCGCGACGAGCGCCAGGTCGGCGGGCTCGGTCAGCGGCAGTCCGGCGCGGAGCATCCCGACCGCCTGCATCGGCTTGTTCGACGAGCGGGGAAAAATGGCAGAGGTCACGTCACCGGCAGCGACCAGCGTCCCACCGGCGGCGTCGAGCACCACCACCGAGCCGCGGTGTACGCCCTCCACGAAATCGGACCGGACCACCTCGGCGAGCGGCACGCCACCCTCGTACGTCTTGTCCACGATGTGGACGGTACCGAGGTGTCCGGCCGGCCAGACACCGGGGTGAACAGGTACTCCACCTCCGGGTGTAGGGCTACGAACGCCGGAGCTGCTCCTTACACGCCGAGCAGCTCGCGGGCCTGCCCCGGATTGAACGGTGGACGTTGGGCGAGTTGGGCGAAGCCGACCGCCCGGGCCACCAGTTGCATGTTCGACTCGACCGGCCGGCCCTTGGCGTACGTCACCGTGTCCTCCATCCCGACGCGCAGGTGACCGCCGGCGGAGAGTGCGGCGAGCAGCACCGGGATCGTGGTACGGCCGATGCCGGTCGCCGAGAACGTGGTGCCCTCGGGTAGGTCCCGCAGCAGGTGCTGTGCTGCGACGAGTGTCGCCGTGGTGCCCGGCATGCCCCCGGGCACTCCCATCACGAAGTCGACGTGCACGTGACCACCATGAGGCAGGCCGTACCTGCCCAGCAGACGCTGCAAGGCGGTGAGCTGGCCGAGGTCGAAGATTTCGTACTCCGGGACGATGTTCCGCTCCTGCATCCGGGTGTGCAGGTCGACGATGAACTTCCAGCGGTTGAGGAAGACGTCGTCGCCGAAGTTGACGGTGCCCATCGTGCAGGAGGCCATGTCGGGTCCCGCGTCCAGCACGGCGAGACGGTCGGCCTCCGGGTCGGTGACCGCGCCTCCGGTGGAGAGCTGAACGATCAGGTCGGTGTTGTCCCGCAGCGCCGCGACGGTCGCCCGGAGCCGTCCCGGGTCGAGGGTGGGTCGGGCCTCGTCGTCCCGGACGTGGACGTGGATCACGGAGGCGCCGAGCGCCTCGCACTCCTTGGCTGTGAGCACCAGCTCGTCGAGGGTCACCGGCAAGGCCGGTACCTCCGACTTGACCGACTCCGCACCGGTGGGGGCAACCGTGATCAACGTCCCTGTCGTCATGCCGGCGATCCTAGATCGCCCCGCCCGGCCGCTGGTGTTGACAGGGGCCCGTCCTCTACCCCAGGCGTCAACAGGGTGCCCTTACTTACTCAGGATCGATGGCGGCGGTGCTGTCGCCGACCCGGAGGATGGCGTCTCCGGACGCCGACCGCTTGACCACGGCGAGCGCGACCTGACCGAGTTCGTGGTGGTGCACGGCGGTGCCGACGAAGCCGACCGCCCGGCCGTCCAGGGTGACCGGGGTACCGGCGACCGGAAGCTGGTCGGTGGTGACGCCGTCGAGGTGCAGCAGGACCAGGCGGCGCGGCGGTCGACCCATGTTGTGTACCCGGGCGACCGTCTCCTGACCCCGGTAGCAGCCCTTGTCCAGGTGCACGGCCGTGGCCATCAGGTCGACCTCCGCGGGGATGGTCCGGTGGTCGGTGTCGACACCGGTCCGGGCCCGACGGGCGGCCACCCGCACCGCCTCGTAGGCCCACAATCCGACCGGGGGAACCCCGTTGGCGCGAAGCCGGGTGACCACCTGGTCCATCGCGGCGCGGGGTACCAGCAGGTCCACGCCCAGCGGGCCGCGACGGGCCCAGCCACCCAGCGGCAGCGGCTGGACGTCGTATCGGGCGGTCGGACGCGGCGGCACCTCACCTGACCGGAACTTCGGGCCGGGCAGCCCGATGACGTCGGGTTCGGCGAGCGTCGGCACGTCCAGCACGGCGACCGCCTCCGCCGCCTTGGGGCCGACCAGCGACAGCAGCGCGTGCTCGGCGGTGACGTCGCGGGGATCGACCTGGCTGAAGAACCGCATCTTCTCCAGGAACGCCAGCAGCCCTTCGGTGGCCCCCGGTTCGGTGTCCAGCCAGGTGGTGGCGCCGTCCTCGGCGAGCATGGCGTGCTGCTCGACGTGGCCGTGGGGCGAGAGCACCAGCAGCTCGGTGCCCTGCCACGGGCTCAACTCGGCCAGGTGCTGGGTGGTGAGGGTGTGCAGCCAGGAGATGCGTTCCGCGCCGTCCACCGCGAGGACGCCCCGGTGTGAAAGGTCCACCAGACCGGCCTCGGTGTCCAGCTGGCGCTGCTCGCGCATCGGGTCTCCGTAGTGCGCGGCGACGCCCCGCACCCCGGCGGCGGCGTGGGCCGGCTCCGGCTGGTCCCGGCTGGCCTCGTCGATGCTCTCCACGGCCACTGCGCCCGAGATGTCGATCATTCCTGGTCCCCGTCTCCGCAACGTTCACACACACCGAAGAAGGAGACGTGGCCGATGTCCACCCGGAAGCCCCGCTCACCGGCCAGCTGCTCGGCCAGCGGGCGCAGCAGTGCTGGATCCATCTCGTCGATCGCGCCGCACTCCCGGCAGACCAGGTGCACGTGCTGGTCCTCACCGGCGGCGTGATAGGTCGGCGACCCGTGCGAGAGGTGGGTGTGGGTGACCAGGCCGAGCCGCTCCAGCAACTCCAGCGTGCGATAGATGGTGGTGATGTTGACACCGGCGGCGACCTCACGGACCGCGGTGTGTACCTGCTCAGGGGTGGCGTGCCCCAGGTCCAGCACCGCCTGGAGGATCAGCTGTCGCTGCGCCGTCAGCCGCAGGCCACGGGCGCGGAGCAGTTCCGCGAGGGAGGATTCGGACACCCTCCGATCATAGTTCGGAAATGCGCGTACCCACCCGCGCGGCGGGTACACACTATGCTCGGCCCCCATGGTGGCCTCGCGGATCGGCGTCCTGGGCCGTGGGTTGCTGCCGACCGGCGAACCGGTGCTGCGCGGCGACGACCTGGGTGTGCTGCGCGGCGACGGCCTGTTCGAGACGATGCACCTGCGCGACGGACGCCCCTGGCTGCGTCGGGAACACCTGGCCCGGCTGCGGGCCGGCGCGGCGGCCGTGGAGTTGACCGTGCCGGCCGACACGGCCCTGGTGGAGTTACTCGACGAGGTCGCCGCCGGGTGGCCGGCCGAGGTGGAGGGCGCGCTGCGACTGGTCTGCACCCGGGGGCCCGAAGGCGGCGGTCCGCCCACCGTCTACGCCACCCTTGCGGCGGTGCCCGCAGCGGCGCTGCGGGCCCGCCGTGACGGGGTGGGCGTGGCCACCCTCTCGTTGGGCGTGCCCGCCGAGGCCCGGCCGGAACTGGACTGGCTCCCGGTGGGCATCAAGTCCACCTCCTACGGGGCGAGCAGCGCTGCCCGGCGCTGGGCGGCCAGGACGGGCGTGGACGACGTGCTCTGGGTCTCCTCCGACGGGTACGTGCTGGAGGGACCGACCGCGAACGTGGTCTGGCTGGCCGGCGGCACGCTGTGCACCGTGCCCGCCGGCCGCACCGGCATCCTGCCCGGCACCACCGTTGCCTGGCTGCTCGACCAGGCCGCCGGGGTCGGCTGGGACGCCGCCGAACGCATGGTCTCCCCGGGCGAGCTGCGCGGGGCCGACGGCGTCTGGCTCACCTCGTCGGTGCGCGGCCTGGTGGCGGTGCACACCCTCGACGGTGGGTCGCTGCGCCACAGCCCGCGCACCCACGAGCTACAGGAGTTGCTGGGGTTCCCGCGGCCGTGACCTGCGCGGATCGACAGGTCAGCCGGCGACCCGGATGAGCCGCGCGGACAGGTGCGGGGACAGCGGCTGGCCGACGGCGGCCATGTCCTGGGCGTAGAGCAACGCACCCTCAACGATACCGAAGAGGCGGTGTCCGGCGGTCACCTCCTTGGCGGTGGCGGTGCGCACCACGGCGTCACTGACAAACTCGATCTGGGTGCCCTTGCGCCGGCCGATGTGCAGTTCCATGACCCCGGTGGGGACGGTGAGCATGGCCTCCAGCTCGTCGGTGACCCGGTCACCGTCCAGCACCGGCCGCCACCAGCCGACCTCCCGACCTGCCGGCCGTACCGGACGGCTCTGCTCGTCGAGGATCCACGCCCGCGACTCGTAGTGCAGAAACGGCCGGCCGTCGTGGCTGATCCGGATTTCCTGGGCGAAGTCGAAGTCCTCGATGGTGGGAAAACCGCCCTGACCCCGACCCCGCCACACCCCGATGTACGGCAGCAGGCCGTCCAGCGTGGGGTGCAGCTTCGGGCCGACGCGCAGGTCGTGACTCTCCTCGAAGGGGTACGGCTCCACCGGCGGAGCGTTGAGCCAGGGCGGCGGCACCAGCGGGTTGTCGTCGCTCACGGAACCACCATCGTTCGCGCTCACCATTTGCCTCTCAAGATGCGGACAGCCAGATAGACCAGGCCACCGGCGAGGGCGCCCAGGCCCGCGACCAGCAGGCTGACGAACCCGATCTCGGTGACCATCCGGGTCATCCTATGCTGGGGAGATGGCCCGCACTCTCGTCGTCAAGGCCACCGCTGGCGCCGACGCGCCGGAGCGGTGTGCCCAGGCCTTCACTGTCGCGGCCACCGCAGCCGCCGCCGGGGTGCACGTCTCACTCTGGCTGACCGGCGAGTCGACCTGGTTCGCCCTGCCCGGCCGGGCGCAGGACTTCGAGTTGCCGCATTCGGCGCCGCTGGCCGAGTTGCTGCACGTGATCCTCGCCACCGGCACCGTTACCGCCTGCACCCAGTGCGCCGCCCGCCGGGACATCGACTCCGGCGACGTGCTCGCGGGCGTACGGATCGCCGGCGCTGCCGTCTTCGTCGAGGAGGCGATGACCGAGGGCGCCCAGGCCCTCGTGTACTGAGTCGCCGGACAGTGGCGGGCAAGGCGGCGGAACCCGCCCGGCAAGGCGGGCCAATGCCTACGATTCGGATGTGACCGAGGCGATCCAACAGTTCTTCGCGACCCTGCCGGCCCGCGCTCCGGAGGTTCTACGCGGCCCGGTCAACGGAACCCTGCGGATCGACCTGTCCGACGGCCACCGCACCGAGCACTGGATCGTCCGGATAGGCCCAGGGACCGTCGAGGTCAGCCAAGCTCCGGAGCACGCCGACGCCGTCTGGTACTGCGCGGTCGACACGTTCGAGCGGCTGATCACCGGCCGGACGCAGGCCATTGCGGCCTTGTTCCGCAACGAGAGCACCTACACCGGGAACGTGGTCGTGTTCCTCACCTTCCGGCGTTTCCTGCCGCCCGCGCCCGACACCCGCGACCCACGCGAGGTGGCCCGCGAGCATGCCAGGTGGACGCGGTGAAGGAGCTGATCAGCATCCTCGACGGCAACACCTTCCTGGTCAGCAACCGGCACGGCGACATCGAACCGGCCCTCGACTTTCCCACCGGCCTGTTCTCCTTCGACACCCGCTACCTCTCCACCTGGCTGCTACTGCTCGACGGCGAACGGCTGCACGCGCTCTCCATCGACGACACGGAGTCGTTCCGAACCCGCTACTTCCTGGTTCCCGGGGAGCCCAGCCACTACCTGGACGCCAAGGTCTCCTTGATCAGGAGTCGGGCGATCGGTGGCCGTCTGGAGGAGGAGCTGACCGTGCTCAACCACTCCGGGCAGGATGTGGCGTTCACCGTCCGGATGGAGATGGCCGGGGACTTCGCCGACCTATTCGAGATCAAGGACACCCGACGCAAGAACGGCCACAACACCGCCTCACCGGGTGAGGACACGTTGCGGCTGAACTACCGGCGGGACGCCTTCCACCGCGAGACGGTGATCCACAGCAGCGCGCCCGCCCAGGTCGACCGGAAGGGGATGACCTTCCCGATCCAGATCAGGGCACACGGCGAGTGGACCACCCGCCTGACGGTCAGCACCATGATCTACGGTGCGCGCGGCGAGGACATCCGAACCCTGCTGCCGTACTCCGGCAACCGCACCGTCGCGGCCATCGAGGCCGAGCACGCCGACCTCGCCGCCAGGGCGCCGAAGCTGGGCTGTGACTACCAGCCCCTCGCTGCGGCGTACCAGCGCAGCCTCACCGACCTGGCTGCGCTGCGGTACGAGTCGATCGCGCTCGGCGTCCGCCTGATGGCCGCCGGCCTGCCGTGGTTCATGACGCTGTTCGGCCGGGACAGCATCATCACCTCGCTACAGGTGCTGCCGTTCCTACCGGAGCTGATCCCGCCGACGTTGACCATGTTGGCCGGGCTTCAGGGGCACCGGTTGGACGACTTCCGCGACGAGGAGCCGGGAAAGATCCTGCACGAACTGCGCTACGGCGAAACCGCCGGCTTCGAGGAACAGCCCCATTCGCCCTACTACGGCTCGGCCGACTCGACTCCCCTGTTCGTGATCCTGCTCGACGAGTACGAGCGGTGGACCGGCGACGTCGAGATGGTCAAGAAGCTCGAGTTCCCCGTCCGGGCCGCTCTGGCCTGGATCGACACCTACGGCGACCTGCTGGGCACCGGCTACCTCTGGTACCAGACCCGGAACCCGAAGACCGGCCTGGAGAACCAGTGCTGGAAGGACTCGTGGGACGCGATCTCCTACTCCGATGGCCGGCTTCCAAGCTTCCCCCGGGCCACCTGCGAGTTGCAGGGCTACGCGTACGACGCCAAGCTGCGCGGCGCCCGGTTGGCCCGCCTCTTCTGGAACGACCCGCACTACGCCGACCAGCTGGAACGGGAGGCCGCCGAACTCAAGGAGCGGTTCAACCGGGACTTCTGGCTGCCGGACAAGGAGTACTACGCGCTGGCCCTGGACTCCGACGGCACCCCGGTGGACGCGCTCAGCTCCAACATCGGCCACCTGCTCTGGAGCGGCATCGTCGAGCAGTCCCGGGCCAGACGGGTCGCCGAACACCTGCTCGGCCCGCGGCTCTTCTCCGGCTGGGGTGTCCGGACACTCGCTGACGACCAGGGGCGTTACAACCCGATCGGCTACCACGTCGGCACCGTCTGGCCGTTCGACAACTCGATCATCGCATGGGGTTTGTGGAAGGCCGGCTTCCGTGAGGAGGCGGGGCAGCTCTGCGAGGCCGTCCTGGCGGCCTCGCGTTACTTCGAGGGCCGGCTGCCCGAGGCCTTCGCAGGCTACGAACGCGACCTCACCGAGTACCCGGTGCAGTATCCGACAGCGTGCAGCCCGCAGGCCTGGTCGGCGGGGGCTCCGCTGCTGTTGCTGCGGGTCATCCTCGGGCTCGAACCGCAGGGCGAGCACCTGATCATCGACCCGTACGTGCCGTCCCGCATGGGTCGGGTGGAGCTTCTCGACATCCCCGGCCGGTGGGGCAGGGTTGACGCGCTGGGCCGCAGCCGCGAGGACACGTCCAGCCGGTGAGCGTGCGCCGGGGCGATCAGCCGGCGCAACCGGTGGTGGCGTGGAGCAGGACCGGATTCTGCCCCAGGTCGGCCAGCACCGCCACACCGTCGCGCCGGTAGGCGTACAGCTCAGGGGTCTGCACCACCGGCGTGCCGCCCGCGAGGGGCGCGAGCGCGGCCGGTGGCGTGGTGGCCGAGCCGGCGACGGACCGGCCGGTACGGGCCAGGCCGCCGCCGGGGCAGGGCGCGCTCACCACCACCGGGTCGGTCGCCGGGCTGTCGAGGGCGTCCAACGCCTCGGCCAACGCGCTGGCCTCCGCCCCGTCGGGGCCGGCCGCACCGCCGAGGTAACCGTCGCCCAGCGGCCGGCAGCCGGTGTCCACGGTGAACCGGAGCCGGCCGTCGGCGACCACCCGGCCCGCCACGGTGACGAACTCCCCCGCGTCGGCGCGCAGCCGAGGGCCGTCGGAGGTGAGCCGGACACCGGCCCGCCACCGCGCCGGTAGCCGGTCGGCGACCCTCTCCAGCAGGCCCCGTTCCTCGCCCACGGGTACGGCCAGTTCCACCGCGCGGACCAGCGTCGCGCCGTCGGCGAACGGGCTGATCCGGCAGCCACGGTCGACCTCGGGCGGAGCCATCGCGGGCACGCCGGCGGCGGTGGCCGCGACCAGTTCGCCGATCGCGTCATCCACCACCGGCCCTGCCTGTGTCAGGGTGCGTTGCTCACGGACCGTCGGCGGATCGTCCCGCGCCGAGACCCAGGTAAGGCCGGCGAGCAGCACCGTCCAGGCCACGGTCGCCACGACCAACCAACGGGGCCACCGGGAACCGGAGGCCGGTGGCCGAGGGCCTGTCGATGGGGCGTACCCCGAGTGGACCGCGCTGCTCACCCGGTCATGGTGTCACGCGTGGTCCGGCGTGCCGCCGGGACGCCCGTCGGCCGCCTCCGGGGGCGCGGCGAGGCGGTAGCCCACGCCACGGACGGTGTACACCTGCGGCCCTCCCGGCAGCATTCGCAGCTTGCGGCGTAGCCGTTTGATCGCCGAGTGCAGGATCGCGGTGTCGCCCAGGTAGGCGCCACCCCAGACGGAGGCGAAGAGCCGCTCGTAGCTCCACAGCGTGATCGGCGCGCTGACCAACCGGGCGAGCAGGTCCCGCTCGGTGCGGGTCAGCCCCAGTGGGACACCTCGCCAGGTGACCATGTGCCCGCTGCCGTCGATCACCAACTCCCCCCAGCTGGCCGGCCGTTGCGCCGGACGCCCGGCCGTCTCGCCGCCCGGCACACCGGACTCGACCGTCGGGGCCGGGAACATCGCCCGAAGCTGGGCGAGGTCGCTACAGACCAACACCGGCCCCACCCCGTCGAGCCGCTGCACCACCCGCTGCCGGACGGTGGCGTCGGAGCTGACGCAGACCACAATCGGAATCTCTCCACCGGACAAGATGCCTCCCCGAGCGCACCGAACTGACCTGCGACTTCCCACCAATCGCCAAAGACGGTCACCGATCTCGCTTGATTGTCAGCCTAACGGTCAGAATCGCGTCCCGTCACTGACCGAGTACTGACCGACGCCGTCCATTGATCACCGACTCCCGGGGCAAGAGCATGACTCTCAGCGGGCGGGCGCCACCACCGGTTACCCACATCGTCCCGACCGCTCCGCGCGTCGCAGCCCGGCGCGCGGATGTCCGGGCCCCGAACGGATCGGGACCGACGACGTGGGGGAGGAACATTGTTCACACGACCATCCACCCGCTCGCCACAGTGGCGAGCAGTGGCGGTAATGACCGCCGCCCTACTGGGTTTGACCGCCCAGCCGGCGGTCGCCGCGCAGGCTGCGCCGCCGGCCACGCACCGGGCCACCGTTGACCCGCAACTGCTCGACCAGCTCGGTACCGCGTCCACCACCACGTTCCTGGTCTACCTCGCCGAGACCGCACCGCTCGCGTCCACCGGCAAGCTGCCCGAGCCCGACGCACGGGCCCGCGAGGTGCACCGGCTGCTCACCACCACGGCCACCCGCACCCAGCGCGACCTGCGGACGATGCTCGACGACCGTAAGGCCCCGCACACCGCGTACTGGATCGCCAACGCGCTGCGCGTGGAGGGGGACAAGGCGCTGGTCGACGAAATCGCCGGCCGGCCCGAAGTGGACCGGATCGCGCCGAGCCACAGCTACCCCTTGGTGCTGCCGACCCCCGCCGAGGCGACCCGGGCGCGCACCGCCGCCGTCGAGTGGGGACTGACCAACATCGGCGCACCCCAGGTGTGGGACGAGTTCGGCAACCGGGGCGAAGGCGTCGTGGTGGCCAACATCGACAGCGGCGTGCGGTACGACCATCCCGCGCTGGTCGGTTCCTACCGCGGCAACCTCGGAGGCAGCTTCGAACACGCGTACAACTGGTTCGATCCGGCCGATGTCTGCGCCGGTGTCGCCCCCTGCGACAACAACGACCACGGCACCCACACGATGGGCACCATGGTCGGCGACGACGCCGCAGGCAACCAGATCGGCGTCGCCCCGGGCGCGAAGTGGATCGCCGCCAAGGGCTGCGAGTTGATCAACTGCTCCGACGCCTCCCTGCTCGCCGCCGGCCAGTGGGTACTCGCCCCGACCGACGCCAACGGCCAGAACCCCCGGCCGGACCTGCGGCCCGACATCGTCAACAACTCCTGGGGCGGCGACGGGAACGACCCCTGGTACCAGCAGACCGTCGCCGCCTGGCGGGCAGCCGGCATTTTCCCGGTCTTCTCGTCCGGCAACGAAGGCCCGGCCTGCGGCAGCGCCGGCTCACCCGGCGACTACGCCAACGCGTACGCGGTCGGCGCGTACGACGTGAACAACAACATCGCCGGCTTCTCCGGCCGGGGCTCCGGCAGCGAGCTGATCAAGCCGAACATCGCCGCGCCCGGCAGCAGCGTCCGCTCCAGTGTCCGCAACGGCGGGTACGCCTCGTTCAGCGGCACCTCGATGGCCGCACCGCACGTGTCCGGCACGGTGGCGCTGGTCTGGGCGGCTGCACCGAGCCTGCGCCGCGACATCGCCGCCACCGAGGACCTGCTGGACCGGACCGCCCGCGACGTCGACGCGACAACCTGCGGCGGCACCCCCGCCGACAACAGCGTCTTCGGCGAAGGGCGCCTCGACGCGTACGCGGCGGTGCGGGACTCGCCAAGGGGCCCGGTCGGCCGGATCACCGGCGTGGTCACCGACGCCGCCGACGGCGACCCGCTCACCGGGGCGACCGTGACCGACGGCACCCGCAGCGCCAGCACCGGCACCGACGGCCGGTACGCGCTGAGCGTGCCCGCCGGCGAGGCCACCCTGACGGCGAGCGCGTACGGCTATGCCGGCCAGACGGCGACCGTGGCGGTGCCCGAGGGCGGCGCCGTCACCCGGGAATTCACCCTTGTGGGAACCCCGACGGTCACCGTCAAGGGCAAGATCACCGATGGTTCCGGCCACGGTTGGCCGCTGTACGCCGAGGTCGAGGTGTCCGGCCGGCCCGGCGAGCCGGTCTTCACCGACCCGGTCACCGGCCGCTACTCCTTCACGGCACCGGGCAACGCCTCGTACCAGCTCACCGTCACCGCCCGGTATCCGGGCTACCGGAGCGTCACCCGGGAGGTGGCGGTGGGCGCCGTTGACACCACCGCCAACGTGGCGGTACCCGTCGACGCGGCCTGCTCCGCCGCCGGCTACACCGGGCAGTTCGGCGCGCCACTGCTGACCCAGAGTTTCGACGGCACGAGCACGCCGCAGGGCTGGACGGTGACGAACCGGACCACCTCCGGCGGGTGGGTCTTCAACGATCTCCGCAGCCGGGGGAACCTCACCGGCGGCACCGGCGGCTTCGCCATCATCGACAGCGACGGCCTCGGTTCCGGCAACACCCAGGACACCGACCTGGTCGCCCCGCCGCTGGACCTGTCCGGGGCCGCCGCGCCGGTGCTGCGGTTCCGTAGCGACTGGCGGGCGGTCGGGATCACCGACACCGCCGACATCGACGTCTCCACCGACGCGGGCGCCACCTGGAGCAACGTCTGGCACCAGCCGGCCAGCCGGCGGGGCCCTCGGGTCGAGGAGGTGCCGCTGACCCCGGCCGCGAACGCCGCCTCCGCGCTGATCCGCTTCCGCTTCAAGGGCACCTTCGCCTGGTGGTGGCAGGTGGACGACGTCGAGGTGGTCAACCGCGACTGCTCACCGGTGCCCGGTGGGCTGGTGGTCGGCACCACCACCGACCGCAACACCGGCGCTCCGCTGAACGGGGTGACGGTGGCCAGCGGTGACCGGCCAGAGGACCGGGCGGTGTCGGCGGCGACGCCGGAGGACCCGGCCGAGCCGGACGGCTTCTACTGGCTCTTCTCCGGCCTGACCGGCCGTCACCCGTTCACCGCCAGCCGCACCCCGTACCGCGCGGCCACCAAGAATGTCGCGGTGGCCGCCGACGGGGTGAAGCGGGCCAACCTCGCGCTCGGCGCCGGGCGGCTCACCGTCAGCCCGACCAGCATCGAGTCGCACCAGCCCTACGGCAGCACCCGCACCACCCGGGTAACCGTCCGCAACACCGGAACCGCACCGGCCACCGTCGACCTGCTGGAACGCTCGGGCCAGTTCGAGTTGCTCAAGCAGGACGGCGCACCGCTGCGTGAGCAGAAGGTGAAGGGGATCAGCAAGGAACGCACCGGCATCGCGTACGGCGGTGCGGCACCGGACGCGGCCGTAGCCTCCGACGACGCGTGGACTCAGATTGCCCGGTTGCCCGCGTCGATCTTCGACAACGCGGCAGCCTGGCTGGATGGCAAGATCTACTCGGTGGGCGGTGGCGGTGGCACCGGCAACGAGCGCAAGGCATGGGCGTACGACCCGGACGCCGACAGCTGGACGGCCCTGCCCGACCTGCCCACGGTCCGATCCAAGCCGACCGCGGCGGCAATCGACGGCAAGCTGTACGTGATCGGCGGTTGGGGAGGTAGCGGAACCAACGCCACGGTCGACGTCCTCGACCCGGCCGCCGGAACGTGGAGCACCCTGTCGGGGGTGACCAACCCGGCACCGGTCGCGGCGGCCGGCGCGGCGGTGCTCGGCGGAAAGGTCTACCTGGTAGGCGGCTGCGCCGATTCGACGTGCACCGACACCGACCGACTTGTGGTGTTCGACCCGGCGACGGGCGCGTTCGGCACCGGTGCGGCGTACCCACACCCGGTGTCGTGGCTGGCCTGCGGCGGGATCGGCGCGGCCGTCTACTGCGCCGGCGGCACGGGCAGCACGGAGTACACCGACGCCTACCGCTACGACCCGGCGTCCGACAGTTGGAGTCCGCTGCCGGCGCTGCCGATGGATCTATGGGGCTCGCAGTCCACGGCGGCCGGCGGGCTGCTGGTGCTGGCCGGCGGCGTGACCGGCGGGTCGACAACGGTCACCAACCGCACCATCGGCTTCGATCCGGCCGCCGGCGCGTGGCGTGACCTGCCCAACGCCCAGTTCAACCGGTACCGGGGGGCCGCGGCCTGCGGCGCGTACAAGATCGGCGGTTCGCCCAGTTCGTTTGTGGGCTCGGCGGAGAGCGAGCGACTCGGCGGCCTGGAGCTCTGCGCGGCCGAGGCGGACCTGCCCTGGCTGGACAGTTCACCGACCACCTTCACCCTCGCCCGGGGCGCGTCGCGGACGGTGACGGTGACTCTCACCGCCACCGAGGCGGCGGGGGTCGCCCAGCCCGGCCGGTACGCCGGCGAATTGGCCATCGCCTCGGACACCCCGTATCCGGTGACCCCGGTGTCGGTGGAGATGAACGTGTCTCCGCCGGCGAGTTGGGGCAAGATCCAGGGCACCGTCACCGGCACCACCTGCGGTGGCGTGACGGTTGGCATCCCGGCGACCGTCCGAGTGAACCTGATCTCGGCCGGCACCGGCACCACTCTGACGGCCGAAGCCAACGGCAGGTACGCCTGGTGGCTGCCGAAGGGCCGGTACGAGGTGATCGTGGCCAAGGACGGCTGGGTGCCGCAGGTACGACGCCACCGAATCGAGGCGGGCATCGTCGGCACCCTGAACTTCGCCCTGAATCCGATCTCCGCCTGCACCAGAGCGACCGGCATCTGACCCTACCGAACGAGCGGGGGCGTCGGTCCGTCGTCGGACCGGCGCCCCCACCTTCTCGCCGCCTGCCGCCTGCCGTGGGTCTTCGCCGCAGTCGGCTCGTGGCCCGGATACCTCCCAGGAGGAACGCGGGCCACGAGCCGATCAGAGCGTGGGTCAGTCGGTGACCGTGACGGTCGCCTCGGTGATGCCTCGGCCGGCGGTCACCGTGGTGTCTCCGTTGCCGTAGCGCGACAGCGCCCGCAGCGTCCAGGTGCCCGGCGCGGCGAAGAACCGGAACTGGCCGGCCGGTGAGGTGACCACCTCGGCGGTGAACTCACCGGTCGAGTCGAGCAGCCGGACGTAGGCGCCCGGCACCGCATCGCCCTGCGCGGCGCGGACGACACCGGTGATGACGGTTTCCTTCTCCAGGTCGATACCGGCGGGCAGCGGAGCGGACTGGTCCGGGGCCGCGCAACCGGCGGCGACAGCAGCGCCTGCCGCGGTGGGTGCGGTCATCTCAGGCCTCCCCCGGCTCGTCGCCGAGCACCACCGGCACACCGATCAGCGAGCCGTACTCGGTCCAGGATCCGTCGTAGTTCTTCACGTTGGTGTGTCCGAGCAACTCCTGCAACACGAACCAGGTGTGCGAGGAACGCTCCCCGATCCGGCAGTAGGCGATGGTCTCCTTGCCGTCGTTCAGGCCGGCCTCGGCGTAAAGCATGCGCAGCTCGTCGTCGGACTTGAAGGTGCCGTCCTCGTTGGCCGCCTTCGACCACGGCACGCTGATCGCGGTCGGGATGTGACCGGCCCGCTGCGCCTGCTCCTGCGGCAGGTGGGCGGGGGCGAGCAGGCGACCCGCGTACTCGTCGGGGCTGCGCACGTCGACCAGGTTCTTGGTACCGATCGCGGCGACCACCTCGTCACGGAAAGCGCGGATCTTGGTGTCCTGCGCCTTGGCCACGTACCGGGTGGCGGGGCGGGACACCGCGTCGCGGACCAGCGGCCGGGCGTCCAGCTCCCACTTCTTGCGACCGCCGTCGAGCAGCTTGACGTCGCCGTGGCCGTAGAGCTTGAAGTACCAGAACGCGTAAGCGGCGAACCAGTTGTTGTTGCCGCCGTAGAGAACGACGGTGTCGTCGTTGCTGACGCCACGCTCGGAGAGCAGCGCCTCGAACTGCTCTTTGTTGACGAAGTCCCGGCGCACCGGGTCCTGAAGGTCGGTCTTCCAGTCCAGCTTGATAGCGCCGGCGATGTGGCCGGTGTCGTAGGCCGAGGTGTCCTCGTCGACCTCGACGAAGACAACGCCCGGGGCGTCGATGTTCTTCTCGGCCCAGTCGGCCGAGACGAGTGCGGTGTCGCGACTCATCAGATCACTCCCTGGTGAGGATGGATGGTGAGCCTGCGCGCGGAGTCGTTGGCTGGAGATGTCGCACCACGCGCGGGACCCATAGCTAGGAACGGATCACGGGTTTGTGCGACGGCGCCGCTGCCGGGCGTCCGGTGGGGTGCACCGGGGTGGAGGAACGCGAACCCGAGTGCCGATGGCCGCTAGGCGGCCCGAAACAGCCCCGCCGTCAGATGACGGAGCGACACAGGCAGGTGGCCACGCGACACAGGTCGATCGCGCGCCGTTTGGTGAGGAGCGTCCCCATGAGCAGTGACCCTACCAGCGATTCCAGACATCTCCACCGGGCCGACCAGCATCCGGGACGCCGACCTGCCGGTCAGCCGGCCGAGTTGATCGGTACGTCCCGTGCGTCGGCGGTCACCGTCAGCCCCTGCGGCTGGGGCCGGACCTCGCGGACGGTGAGCTGGAACGGCAACTCCGGCAGGGGTACGTCTACCGAGATGCTGCGGGCGAAGTTGTTCACCAGGGTACGGGCCAGCGGCAGGTTGGGCAGGTCCTCGGCGTCCAGGTCGTCGAACCGCAACGCGACCTGCCCCTGTTCGCCGACGACGATGTCGGCGGTGCCGGTGACCGTCAACCGCTCGCCGAGAATGTCCACCGGGGCGGTGACGGCGAGTTGCCCGTCCCGCTCGCCGAGGGTCAACCCTTCCCGGTCGAGCAGCGCGGTCAGGCTCTGGTAGCTCACGGTGCCGGTGCCGGTGACCGTCTCGGCCACCACGTCACCCTGGCCCGAACGCAGGGTGTCCAGCGAGGCCCGCACGTCGCGGGCGTCCACGTCCAGGCTGGGCAGCGCGACCACGCCGCCCTGCACCGAGCCCTGCACGTTCCGCAGCCGGATCGAGATGCGCTCGTACCGGCCGTCGATCACCTGGGTGAGGAAGGGGAAGCCGCCCACCTCCACCTCGGGCGGGGAGGACTGCGCACCCTGCTGGGCCACCTGCTGGCGGACCTCGTCGGCGATGGTGCGCTCGGCCACGTTGGCCGCCACCCGATCGGCGATGGCGATCAACCCGGCGAGGACGAGAAGCAGGACCAGGAACCCGATCAGCACCCTGCGTCCGCGTCGCCGCGGGCGCCGTCCGTACGTCTGCTCGTGCTCCACGCCGTCTCCTGTCTCGTCGCACCCGGTACGCCGCCGCCCTGCGGCGAACTGTCTCGTCGTACCCGCGGTCCCGATTTCTCAATCGTGCGTTGCCGGAGCAACCGGTCAGAGCACCAGCCGGCACATCAGGTACGCGACCGGCGCCGCCAGCGCGAAGCCGCCTAGCGGCCCCTGCACGTACCGCGCCGCCCAGACCGATGGCTGCTCGCCCGCCATCATCCGGCCGGCCTCGGCGTAGCTCACGGCGAGATCGGCCAGCACGGCGACCACCGCCGCGGCCAGGCCGATGATCGCGGCCCGGGTGGGGGTGAACGGAGTGACCAGGTAACCGCCGAGGAGCGCGCTGACCAGCGTGCCGGCCATCGCCCCGCCGACGACTCCCAGTGCCCCGCGGGGTACCTGGGGCGCGAGTCGCGGCCAGGCGGCGATGGCGTCGGCCACCCGGGCGACGGTGAGCGCGACGCCGGCCGCGCTGAGGCAGACGGCGATCGCCTGGGTGCCGGCGGGAATCCGGTTTAACACGATGAGCGTGGCGAGGGCCACCACCCCGAGCACGACGGTGGCGGTCGTCCGAAGCGAGTCGGTCACCCGGACCCGGTCCACCCGCCGGACCAGCTGGCCGAGCACTGCGGCGAGCACTCCGCCGAATGCGATGTAGAGCAGCGGTCCCAGGCGGGCATCGGCCGTGCGGATGGCCACCGTGTCGACCGCCAACGCGGCCACCGCGCCGACACCGATCACCACCGCCAGGGCCGGGGGCCGGGTGGCCATCGTCCAGGCGAACACGAACAGCAGCTGCACGGTGAGCACCACGATGGTGAAGGGCACCCGGTGCCCCGGCGCGGACGCCTGGGCACCGAGGACCAGGCCGACGCCGAGCAGCGCGGCGAAGCCGCCGATGGCGAGCGAGAGCTGCCGGCGCACCTCGACCGGCTCGGTCTCCTCCTCGGCGGCGTCCGGCCCGTCGTCGGCGCGGCGGGCCGTACCGCCTCGACGCAGCCGTCGTGGGCCACCGGGGCGCCGCTCGTCGGTCTCCGTGGCCGGGCCGGTACGCGGCGCTGGGCCGCCCGCGGCGGACGGGGCATCGGTCCACGGTTCGCGGCCGGTCTCGGGCGAGTTGGAGGCAAACACCTACCGATCGTGCCAGACCAATCGCAAATCGCGGGTGCCACGGTTTCGGCGACGTTAAAACCTGAGCCGCGATCAGGGGCAGATAGGGCAAACAGGAAGCTGTGTCGAGGCGCCACAGGGGTCATCGGTTAGGCTCAACGTCGAGACCCCGCCCGTCAGCGACGCCGGGACCCACGGAAGTTCCCAGTGCTACACCCGCCAGGGTGACGCTGGTCGCGTGCGGCCGCAACGGGCCGCCGGGACGGAGGTAATCGTGGAGATCCTGCTGTTGGTTACTGCACGGGCAGGCGAACCATCCGCAGTGCTGCCGGCGCTGGACCTGTTGCCGCACTCGGTCCGCACCGCCCCACGTGACGTCCGCACGCTTGTTGCCGGGCCGAGTCCGGACGCCGTGCTGGTCGACGCGCGCTCCGAGTTGAGCGAGGCCCGCGCCACCTGCCGGATGCTGCACGCGACCGGTCTCGGCGTGCCCCTCGTGGCGGTGGTGACCGAGGCCGGACTGATCGCGCTCAACGCCGACTGGGGCGTCGACGACGTCATCCTCGCCTCCGCAGGCCCGGCCGAGGTGGAGGCCCGACTGCGGCTCGCGGTCGGGCGGCTGAGCAACGCGACGGCCGGTGCCGGCGGCTCGATCCGGGCCGGTGAGCTGATGATCGATCCGGACACCTACGCCGCCAAGCTCAAAGGCCGCCCGCTCGACCTCACCTACAAGGAGTTCGAGCTGCTGAAGTTCCTCGCCCAGCACCCGGGGCGGGTGTTCACCCGCGACCAGTTGCTGCGCGAGGTGTGGGGCTACGACTACTTCGGTGGTACCCGGACGGTCGACGTACATGTCCGGCGCCTGCGGGCCAAGCTCGGCTCGGAGTACGAGTCGATGATCGGCACGGTTCGCCAGGTGGGTTACAAGTTCGTCGTACCCCCGTCGCGGACGCTGGCCGAGGCCACCGAGCACATCCCGATGCCGGTGCGGGCACTGTCCGTCGAGGTCTAGTTTTCCCATTTGCCCTTTTTGGGCAACTCGTGCGTCTTATGGTGACCGAGTTGGCCAGCAGAAGGGGCAGCGGTGGGCGACAACCAGGCCGGGGCGGGACGCGCACTCGGGATCATCACGCTAGTGGTGGCGGCGGTACTCGGCTCGACGTATGTGCTCGGGCGGAGCCTGGTGCCCGACGCGCCGCACGCGGGCTCCACCGTCACCGCGACCGGAGCCGACCATCCCGAGTACGCCGACCAACCCGAGTACGCCGACCAGTCCGCGCCCGACGACACCGATGCGAGCCAGGCACACGGTGCCGAGACGCCCGCGCCACAGTCCTCCGACGGAACGCCGCAGGACTCGAACACCGGCCCGATGGGCACCTGGGTGAACACCGGCACCACAGGGGTGGCGCTCACCTTCGACGACGGCCCCAACCCGGACTTCACCCCGCAGGTTCTGGCGATCCTCCGCCAGTACCGGGTCACGGCCACGTTCTGCGTGGTCGGCAAGAACGCCCAGGCGTACCCGTGGCTGGTCCAGCAGATCGTGGACGAGGGACACACGCTCTGCAACCACAGTTGGGATCACGACGTCACCCTGGGTGCCCGGTCGGCCGAATGGATCCAGGCCGACCTGCTACGGACCAGCGAGGCCATTCGCGCCGCGGCACCCGACGCGCCGATCGCCTGGTACCGGCAGCCCGGCGGCGCCTGGACCTACTCGGTCATCTCCGTCTCCCGCGACCTCGGCATGGCACCCCTGCACTGGACCCTGGACCCGTCCGACTGGCGCACGCCTGGCGCGAAGCGGATCGCCTCGTTGGTGGTCGACGGGGCACAGCCCGGGTCGATCGTCCTGTTGCACGACGCGGGCGGCGACCGGCAGGGCACGGTCGACGCCCTCCACCGCATCCTGCCGGAACTGACCAGCAGGTTCGACGTCCAGGCGCTGCCCAACCGGGGGCTGTGAGAGGCGCAGTGGCGACTGCCCTCATGCGTTCCGTGCCTCCCGGTTACGGTGGTGCGATGAGCAGCACCGAGGCGACCAGCGACCAGGTCAGCCGGGCCGATCGGCTCGGGCCGGCAGTGATCGCCGAGGTGTTGGCGCTCGCCCGGACGGCGGGCGACGCCGACGGCGCTGACCCGCTGGACGAACACGTCCTGCTCCGGTTGCGCGACGAGCACGCCCCGGCGACCCACCTGATCGCCCGCGGCGACGACGGCACCCTCACCGGCTACGCCCACCTCGACACCTCCGACCCGGGCGCCGGCGTCGGGGTGGAACTGGTGGTGCATCCGGCGTACCGGCGACGGGGCACCGGCCGGGCGTTGGCCCGGGGGGTGCTGGCGACCGCGACCGGACCGCTGCGGGCCTGGGCGCACGGCGACCACCCGTCGGCCGCCGCGCTCGCGGTGGATCTCGGCTTCGACCGCGCACGCGTCCTCTGGCAGCTGCGCCGGCAGCTCACCGCGCCGCTGGCCGAGCCTCGGCTGCCTGACGGGGTGACGCTGCGGGCCTTTCGCCCCGGCGACGACGACGCATGGCTGACAGTGAACGCCCGTGCCTTCGCCGACCACCCGGAGCAGGGCCGGTGGACCGCTGATGACCTGCACGCACGCCTCGGCGAACCCTGGTTCGACCCCGCCGGCTTCCTGCTCGCCGTCGACTCGGCGACCGACCGGCTGCTCGGCTACCACTGGACAAAGGTGCACGAACGACCCGGCTCGGCCCGCATCGGCGAGGTGTACGTGCTCGGGGTGGAGCCGTCCGCGCACGGCGGTGGGCTCGGCCGCGCGCTGACCACGGCAGGGCTGGCCCACCTACGCGATCGGCGTGGCCTGGACCGGGTGATGCTCTACGTGGACGAGTCGAACGCCGCCGCGCTGGCGCTCTACGAGCGGCTCGGCTTCGCCCGCTGGTCCGCCCACGTGAACTATCAGCTCGGCTGAGCAGCCGCAGGCCCGGCACCAGGTCACCTCAGGTAGAACCGTGGCTCGGCGCCGTCGGACAGATCGAGGTGCGGGGTGATCGGGGCGGCCGCGTCCCGGGTGGCCGCCGTCCGGGCCACCTCTGCCAGGCCGGCGCAGGCAGCCACCTCGTCGAGGGTGACCAGGGTCGGCGGCAGCATGGTCAGTTCACCGGCGGCGGCGCGCTGACCCGCGTCGGCGGGCCGGACCCAGAGGGTGTGGTCGGCCTCGCCGGAGACGTCCCGGGTCCGCTGCCCCTTCGGCAGCAGCGCCACGAAGAAGTACGTGTCGAACCGGCGCGGCTCGAACTCCGGGGTCACCCACCGGCTCCACGGCAGCAGCAGGTCCGAGCGGAGGGTGAGCTTCCGCCGGGCCAGCAGGTCGGCGAAGCCGGTTCGTCGCTGCTCCAGGTCGATCCGGGCGGCCTCCCATACGTCGTCGCTGACGTCGCCGACGACCTGGCCCGCGTCCGGCCCGGCGAGCAGTACCCCGGCCTCCTCGAAGACCTCACGGGCCGCCGCGCACACGACTGCCTGCGCCGCGGCCGGGGCCAGTCGCAGGCGTACGCCCCAGTCGGCCGGCGTCGGCCCCGCCCAGTCCAGGTGGGTGGTGGAGTCCGAGGGGTCCACGCCACCGCCCGGGAAGGCGTACATGCCGCCGAACGCCATCGCCGCGACCCGGCGGATCAGGTAGACCTCGAAGCCCACACCGGCCGGTCGGAGCAGCAGCACCGTGGCCGCCACCCGGGGCACCGCCGGCGCCTCGCCGGAACTCCGGAACCGCCGGGCGTGCTCCACCAGTGTGGGCGGCGCCGGGTAGCCGCGGTCGGTCGTCATGCGCCCGAGCCTAGTCCCGACCCGTGGATCCCCAGTACAGCCCGGTAATGATCTTCGGTAGCGTCGCACCATGACTCGTTGGGGCATTCTGGCCACCGGCCACATAGCCGCCCGCTTCGCCGAGGACCTCCGGCTGGTGCCGGGGGCCGAACTGGTAGCGGTCGGCTCACGGACCGCAGAGACCGCGGAGCGCTTCGCGCAGCGGCACGGCATACCGCGGGCGCACGCCTCTTGGGCGGACCTGGCCACGGACGCCGAGGTAGATGTGATCTACGTCGCCACTCCGCACGCCGCCCACCACGAGGCGGCGCTGACCTGCCTGACCGCCGGCCGGCCGGTGCTGCTGGAGAAGCCGTTCACCCTCGACCTGGCAACCAGCACCGAAGTCGTCGACACCGCCCGCGCCGCCGGGGTCTTCCTCATGGAGGCGATGTGGATGCGGTGCAACCCACTCGTCCTGCGGGTCGGGGAGTTGATCGCCGACGGCGCGATCGGCGAGCTGACCAGCGTCCAGGCCAGCTTCGGCGTCGCCGGGCCGTTTCCGCCCGAGCACCGGATGCGGGCCCGGGCGCTCGGCGGTGGCGCCCTGCTGGATCTGGGCGTCTACCCGGTGAGCCTGGCCCATCTGCTCCTCGGCGTGCCGCAGCACCTACGGGCGTGGGCCAAGCTGGGCCCGGAGGGCACGGACGAGAACACCGGCCTGGTCTTCGGGTACGACTCGGGGGCCGTCGCCACGCTGAGCTGCGGCATGGTCGGTGAGACCGGGTTGACCGCGTCGGTCACCGGCACCGCCGGGCGGATCGACCTTCCCGAGCCGTTCTTCCGGCCCGGCGGGTTCACGCTGCACCGGGCCGGCGCGGAGCCGGAGACGATCACGGAGGAGTTGGTCGGTTCCGGCTACCAGCACGAGGCCATCGAGGTGCAGCGCTGCCTCGCGGAGGGGCTCACCGAGAGCCCGCTGGTGCCGCACGCCGCGACCCTGGAGATCATGGCTCTGCTGGACGAGATCCGCGCGCAGATCGGAGTCTCCTACAGCTGACCCCTTCCCTACTCGGCCGCCGCCGACTCGTGCTCAGCGTGAGCAGGGCCCCTGTTAACGCCTAGCGTTAACAGGGGCCCTGCTCACCGCTCAGCCGAAGATGGGCCGGACCAGGAAGTACATCAGGGCCCCGATCGAACCGGCAGCCGGGAAGGTCAGGATCCAGGCCCCGATGATGTTGCCGGCCACCCCCCAGCGCACGGCCGAGAGCCGCTTGGTGGCACCGACTCCCATGATCGCTGAGGTGATCGTGTGGGTGGTCGAGATCGGGGCGCCGAGGACCAGCGCGTTGAAGTAGAGCACACCGCTGGCCACCGTCTCGGCCGCGAAGCCCTCCGGCGGGCGCAGGTCGATGATCTTCCGGCCGAGGGTCCGGATGATCCGCCAGCCACCGGCGTACGTGCCGGCTGCCAGCACGGCCGCGGAGGTCCAGAACGCCCACTCCGGGATGTAGGTGGCGTCGTCCTGGTAGCCGCCGACGAAGAGGGCGAGCACGACGATGCCGATGGTCTTGGCCGCGTCCTGCATTCCGTGGCCGACCGACATAGCCGCCGCCGAAAGGGTCTGGGCCCACCGGAAGCCCCGGTTCAGCTTGCCCGGGTGCCCCTTCCGGAAGATCCACTGCACGGCGATCATCACGACGTAGCCGAGGATGAAGCCGACCATCGGCGACAGGATCATCGGGATGATCACGTTCTGGCCGATGCCCGACCAGAGCACGGTGCCGGAGGCCGCGACGGTCGAGCCGACCAGGCCACCGATCAGCGCGTGCGAGGAGGACGAGGGCAGCCCGAAGTACCAGGTGATGATGTTCCAGGTGATCGCGCCGATCACGCCGGCGAAGACGATGCCAAGGCTGGACACACCGGTGGGCAGATCAACCAGGCCGCTGCCGACTGTCTTGGCGACCTCGGCGCCGAAGTGGGCGCCGATGAAGTTGCCGACCGCCGCCATGGCCAGCGCGACCCGGGGTGTCAGCGCACGGGTGGAGATGCTGGTCGCGATCGCGTTGGCGGCATCGTGGAAGCCGTTGGTGTAGTCGAACACCAGGGCCACCCCGATCACCGCCAGCACCGCGATGAGCTCGGGACTCACAGGATCAGGACTCCTTGACCGCGATGGTCTCGACGGTGTTGGCCACGTGCTCGAAGGCGTCGCAGGCGGCCTCCAACTCGTCGGCGACCTCCTTCATCTTCAGCACGGTGAGCGCGTCGTACTCGCCGGAGAAGAGCCGGACCAGCAGCATCCGGTACGCCTGGTCGCCGTCGTTCTCCAGCCGGTTGATCTCGATCCAGTAGTCCTCGAGGTCCTTCATCGACTTCAGCCGGGGCATCGTGTCGGCGGTCAGTTTCGCCTGCTGGTCGAGCACGTGCACCAGCTCGTGCATCTCCCGGGGCAGCGACGGCAGCTTGGTCAGCCCGTAGAGGTAGAGCAGGTTGCCCACCGCCTCCAGGTGGTCCATGACGTCGTCGAGCAACGAGCCGAGACGGTAGATGTCCTCACGGTCGAACGGGGTGATGAAGGTCGAGTTGATCTTTTTGAACAACTCGTGGGTGATCTGGTCGCTGTCGTGCTCCACCTCGGTGAGCCGCTCGCTGACCGACTGCACCTCGACGTCGGGCAGAGACAGCTCGTTGAGCAGCGCGGTACCCCGGACCAGGTTCTGCGCGGCCCTGGTGAAGAGCTCGTAGAAAGCGCCCTCGTTGGGGCGGAATGAAAACCTCACAGCGCGGACCTCGTCGTGTCGGTGGAAGGGGTGGCAGCGCCGCTCCGGCGTCCTGCTCAGGGAATGCTAGGTAACCGTCGGATCGGCGATTCGGCGGCCCACCCCTGGCCAAGTGCCATTCACCGATCGTTCAACTTTTGTTCATCTAGCGGCCTGCGGTTCCCAACAGCCGCTCCCGCTCCCGTCCGATGTCGAAGTCCGCCGGCGGATACCCCAGATCAAGAGTGTCGAACGTCTCACGCAGCAGGTGCGCCACCGCCCAGTCCCGGTACCACTTCCGGTCCGCCGGCACCACGTGCCACGGCGCGACGTCCGTGCTGCACCGACCGAGTAGATCGGCGTACGCGGCCTGGTAGTCGTCCCAGCGGGCCCGGGCGTCGACGTCGGAGGGGTGGTACTTCCAGTGCCGGGTCGGGTCGTCCAGGCGGGCCAGCAGCCGCTCGGCCTGCTCCACCTTCGAGATGTGCAGAAAGACCTTGACCAGGACCACCCCGGCAGCGGTCAACTCCCTCTCGAAGTCGTCGATCTCGGCGTACCTCGGTCGCCAGAGGTGCTCCGGTGCCCGCTCCTGGACGCGAGGCACCAACACGTCCTCGTAGTGCGATCGGTTGAAGACACCCAGCTGACCCGCCGGGGGCAGGGCGCGGCGGATCCGCCACAGGAAGTGGTGCCGCAGCTCCTCGGCGCTCGGCGGGCCGAAGGCTCGGATGTGTACGCCGAGCGGGTTCATCGCACCGACCACCCGCTTGATCGTGCCGTCCTTGCCGCCGCAGTCCATCGCCTGCAACACCAGCAGCACCCGCCGCCGGGCGTCCGGATCGGCCTTCGCGCCGGCAAAGAGCATCTCCTGCTGGCGAGCCAGACCTCGACCCACCAGCTCGACCTGCCGGCGGGCCCAGCCCTTGCGCTCCGGCCCGGTCAGCTGCGCGTCGGGCAGCCCCGGCGTCGAGCGGGGATCGATCGCCTGAAGGTCCACTGGTCCACCGGGCGCGGCCCGGAGCACGTCACGTAACGCGCCATCGGTCGGCGCCAGAACGTCGAGTTCACAGTTGTCCACCATCGGAGCATCATCGCCCGCAGGCCGCCGGGCCGCGCGTCGGCGTCGGGAGACAGCGGTCGCGCCGCCCGATGGCGGCTCAGACCACCAGGGCCAGCCACTTGCGGTACGACGTCGCGAACGGCTCGGTGCCATCACCGAGCGCGCCGCACAACCACTGTGCCGCCGCCTCGGCCGCCGCCACCAACTCGTCCGGGTAGCCGAAGCGGTTCCGGTGCTCGGCGAACTCGTCCTCGTCGCGCAACTCGACCAGGCCGGTTTCGCGACGACGGACCACGTCCAGATCCAGGTCGATCAGGTACACCGTGTCGTCGCCCTCCCACCGGGCCGGGCTGGCGATGTCGCAGTAGACCTCGCTGGTGCGCGGTGGCGGGTTGAACATGCCGGTCCACCAGGCGTGGTGTGGCACCAGCAACACGAAGGGAATCTGCTCCACGGAGGGCCGGCCGTGGTAGACCGAACTGGTGCCGGCCGACACGCCGAGCCACACACCTAGGTCGTCCTCGGTCAGGCGACGGGCCGGGTAGTCGCGGTGGGCGCTGCCGTCGTACTTGCGGTAGATCACACGGACCATGTCGCTCGGCATGAGTCGCACCCTAGCCGATTCCGCCCATGCGTCACCGTCGGGAAATACCGGGCGCCGGAGGCGGTATTCCGTACCGTGACGTCGAAACACGGCCGTTCGGTACGGACGGCGTCGGGGCCGGCGGGTACCGTGCCACGGTGACCCCGCCCCGCACCGCCACCGACTCCGGCGCCATCCGTGACAAGGCCCGACGGCGGGGCGACCGGCCGGGCGGAGCCGAGCTGCTGGCCGCCGCGGTCGGCGCGGTGCCCGGCGGCACGGCCCGACCGGGCCAACAGCAGATGACCGCGGCCATCGAGGAGTGCGTCGCCGCCCGTGAGCACCTGCTGGTGCAGGCCGGCACCGGCACCGGCAAGTCCCTGGCGTACCTCGCCCCGGCGTTGACGGTCGACGGCCCGGTGGTGGTCTCCACCGCCACCCTGGCGTTGCAGTCCCAACTGATCGAGCACGACCTGCCCCGGCTGGCCGACGCCGTCGAACCGGTTCTCGGGCGGCGGCCGACGTTCGCGGTGCTCAAGGGGCGGCACCACTACCTCTGCCTGGCCCGGCTGGAGAATTCCTCGGAGGACGAGCCGGAGGACACCCTCTTCGACGCCCCGGTCCAGCGTCCCGGCGGCGGCACCCGTTGGCTCGGAGAGGCCGGCCGGCTCGGCAGGCAGATCCAGCGGATGCGGGACTGGGCCCAGGACACCGACACCGGTGACCGCGACGAGCTGGACCCGGGCGTCGACGACCAGTCCTGGCGGCTGGTCTCCATGCCCGCCCGGGAGTGCGTCGGTGCCAACCGCTGCCCGTTCGGCCAGGAGTGCTTCGCGGAGGCTTCCCGGGCCCGGGCACGGGAAGCCGACATCGTCGTCACCAATCACAGCCTGCTCGCGGTCGACATGCTCGCCGGGCGACACATCGTCCCGCCGCACCGGCTGCTCGTCGTCGACGAGGCACACGAGCTGGCCGACCGGGTCTCCTCGGCGGCCCAGGCGGAGCTGACCCCGGAGCTGATCGACCGGTCCGCCCGGCGGGCCCGCCCGCTGCTGCGGCCGGAGGCGGCCGAGACGTTGACCGCGTCCGGCGACGCTCTCGCGGTCGGGCTGGCCGAGGCACCGGTCGGACGGATCACCGACGGCCTGCCGGCCGCGCTGCGGGAATCATGCACGCTGCTGGACGCCGCGACCCGCGCCGCTCTGGACAGCATCGGGGACATCAAGGCCGACGACCCGGATCCGGTACGCAAACAGCAGGCCAAAACCGTTCTCGACGAGCTCTCGACCACCGCCCAGCGGCTGCTGGAGGAGGCAGAGCACGACGTGGCCTGGGTGGAGCGCAACGACGCCACCGGACGACGGGCGCTGGTGGTGGCGCCGCTCTCGGTCGCCGGCACCCTCGCCACCCACCTCTTCGACGAGCGGACCGTGGTGGCCACGTCGGCCACGCTCGCGCTGGGCGGCCGGTTCGACACGGTGGCCCGGGCGCTGGGCCTCGACGCGCCCCCGCCCACCCCGCCATCTCCGGCCGCCGCCGCCCTCGCGGGCAGGACCCGGGGTGCCGCCGGGGCCACCGACCTGGCGACCCGGGCCGCCGGGACGGGCCCGACCCATTCGGCGAGCGAGATTCCGGCCATGCCGGCGGGCGACGTTGGCGGGCTCGCCGATTCCGGCCTCGGCTGGCGGTCGTTGGATGTCGGCTCGCCGTTCGACTACCCCCGCCAGGGAATCCTCTACGTGGCCGCGCACCTGCCCCGCCCCGGGGTTTCCGGGCTGCCCGAGGCCGCCGGGGCGGAGCTGCTCAAGCTGGTCACCGCGCTCGGCGGCCGTACGCTCGGGCTTTTCTCCTCTCGGCGGGCCGCCCAGCAGGCCGCGGAGCTGGTCCGCGACCGGACGGATCTGCCGGTGCTGCTCCAGGGCGAGGAGTCCCTGCCGCTGCTGGTCCGGCGGTTTCGCCAAGAGCGGTCGAGCTGCCTCTTCGGCGTGATGTCGCTGTGGCAGGGCGTCGACGTGCCGGGCGACGCGTGCCAGCTGGTGGTGATCGACCGGCTACCCTTCCCGCGGCCCGACGAGCCACTCGCCGCAGCACGGGCGGCGGCAGTCGACGCCCAGGGCGGCTCGGGATTCGCCGCCGTCAGCGTCCCGATCGCGGCCGTACGCCTGGCCCAGGGGGTGGGCCGGTTGATCCGGGCGTCCGGTGACCGGGGGGTGGTGGCGGTGCTCGACTCCCGGCTGGAGACGGCCCGCAGCTACGGCCCGTTCCTGCGCCGCTCGCTGCCCCCGTTCTGGTACACCACCCGTCCAGAAGTGGTCCAGGGCGCCCTGACCCGCCTCGCCACCGGTTGAGCCGCCCACCGGACAGTAGGGCCCGTCCACCACATTGCCCCGCCGGCCAGCGCGCCAACCCCGGTGACCACCGCCAGCGCGTCGGGAGCGACACGGTAGCGTCTGCGGCGTGACAGCCGACCCGAACCTCGACGCCGGCCTGCCCATCCGATTGCTACACGACCGGGTGCTGGTGCGGATGGAGGGTAGCGACGGCGAGCGACGATCCAGCGCCGGCATCGTCATCCCCGCCACCGCAGCCGTGGGCAAGCGCCTCGCGTGGGCCACCGCAGTGGGTGTCGGCCCGAACGTACGCTCCATCGTCTTCGGCGACCGGGTGCTCTTCGACCCCGACGACCGCTCCGAGGTCGAGTTGCACGGTCGCGGCTACGTGTTGCTGCGCGAGCGTGACGTGCACGCGGTGGCCGCCGAGCGGGTCGAGGAGAACGCCACCGGGCTCTACCTCTGAGCCCGCACCACCCTGAGCCCTGAGCCCCCACCACCGGTGCCCGTACCGAACGCGCCGTTTGCCTCGCTCCCCGGCGGGAAGCCAGCCGCACCACCGGCCCTGGGGAGGGGCGATGCCGGTATTCGTGAAGAAGGTACTGACCTGGGGAAGCCTCGCGTTCCTGATCTACTTCATGGCGTTCCGCCCGGACGGCGCCGCACAGATGTTCAAGGCGATCGGTGCGGCGCTGATGATGATGGCTCAGGGACTCGGCGATTTCCTCACCAGCCTGATGAGCTGACTCTTTGCCGTTGGCCGGCCGTTCAGGACCGGGCGGTCGACGATGGGCGGGGGTCAACCGTGGCCGGGCGGCCAGGGTGCGCCGGGACGAGGACCGGGCCAGCCGGGCGGGCCGTAGCCAGCGGGAAACGGCGGCGGGGCCGACGGGGCCAGCACCACCGGGATCGGGACCACCGGCTCGTCCGGCTCCTGCACCGACCGCTGCGACCCGTCGGGGAAGCGCAGGTGGTAGCGGTGCCCGTCCCAGACTCCGACCGGGGACTGCGGGTCCCGACCCACGAAGTACGACCGGTACGCGAGGATCGAGGCCAACAACTGCTGTTCCTCCCGCACCGTCCGTTCACGGTCAGCGGGGCGACGGTCCAGCCCCCGCGTCGCACCGTCCCGCAGCAGGGCCAGCCGGGTAGCCGCGAACTGGTAGCCGCGCATCGCCCGTAGGCCGGCATCGCCAGCCACCCGCCGGGCCCACGCCCGGGCCGCGTGCCGCCGGCCGAGGCTGCTCAGCGCCGCCACCTCGGGCGGGGTGAGCCAGCCGGCCCGCACGTAGTCCGGCAGCGTCCGCTCGGTGAGTCGCCCCTCCCAGGCCCGCAGCCAGACCGCCAGCCCCACCATGCCGAAGAAGATCGGCACCATCACGCCGACGAAGCCGAAGAGTGAGATCAGTACCTCGCCGGTGGCCTGGGTCAACGTCGGCAGCAGGTTCCACGCACCGTGCAACATCATCGCCAGCAGCAGACCGGCGACCGGAGCGAAGAACCGTGTCCGACGGTCCGCCGACCGCGCCGCGATACCCAGCCCGATACCGGCCATCGAGGTGAACAGCGGATGGGCGAACCCGAAAAGCAGAATCCGGACGATGAAGATGGCGATGACCTGTTGCGCCCCGGTTGCCGGGCCGTACTGTTCGACGCCCGTGGCATACCCGTACCCACCCAGGTAGAGGATGTTCTCCACCATCGCGAAGCCGATCGCGGAGAGCCCGCAGTAGACCAGGCCGTCGGTGATGCCGGACCACTCCCGTCGCCGGAAGATCAGCAGCAGGACCGGACCGAAGGTCTTGGTCAGCTCCTCGATGAACGGCGCGACCAGCACCGCCGTGAGCGCTACCGGCAGTCCCTGGTCCTCGAACCAGTCGGCGGCGGTCTCGTTGACCGTCAGCGACGCGGCCGTGGAGACAAAGGCACCCCAGGCGAAGCAGAAGACCAGATACTTCAGTGGCTCGGGTTCGTAGCGGTCGAGCCAGAGGAAACAGGCCACCAGTACCGGCACCGGCAGGATCGCGGCGGCGGTGCCGATCAGCAGCGCTTCGGGGCCGAGGTTGGTGCCGAGCGTGAAGAGCATGAAGATCGCGCAGCCGGCGATCAGCAGGATCACCCCGACCAGCACCAGCACTCGCCGCCAACTGAGCCGGCGACGTGGCATTCCTGGCATGCCGGCGCCCGTGCCTGGCATGGCGGGCACGGGCGGCGACGGCGGCAGGGATCCGCCGGGCGGGGTGTCGACCATGCGGTCAGCGTAGTCACCTGCGGACCGCCCGGCCGGGCGCATCCGCCGCCCTGGTCGCCTCAGCCGACCGGTGGGGCGGTGGCCGGCTCGACCGCCGGCTCCGGCCCGGCCGGTGCGCCCGGCCGCTCCAGGTCACCGAAGGACCGCCGCACCAGCCGGTTCGCCTCCTCCTGGCTGATTCCCGAGGCCACCAGCAGGTCGCTGGCGGTGGTACGCACCTGGGCGACCACCACACTCCCGGAGAACCCGACCCCCTCGCCGTACGCCCGGCCGGCCTCGCTGACCGCGCGCAGCGACCGTTCCCGGGCCTGCTCGGGCTCCTCACCCTGGGCGAACTCCTTCTGCAGCAGCCGTACCGACTCGGCGAGGTGGGCGACCGCGACGGACATCGGGTCCGGAATCGGCTCGTAGTCCTCGACCAGGGTGACCGCCCGACGGATCAACGTGCCGCTGTTGCGCATCGCCCGGTCGATCGGGTCGGCCGCCTCCGCGTAGTGGGTCAGTTCGCTGCGCCGGTGCCAGCGCGCCGGGGAGAGCAGCGCGGTCTCCTTGGCCCCCTCGATCGCCTCGGCGAAGGTGCTCAGCTCCTGCTTGTTGTTGCGCAGCCGGTCCAGCGCCTGCTGGATCTTGTCCCGGTCCCGGTCCCGCAGCCCGTCGGCGGTGTCGTCGAGCTGCGTGGCGAGCAGTTCCAGCGCCGGACGGGCGGCCCGGTTCAGCACCCGGAGCGGATTGAGTGGCAGCAGTAACGCGGTGACCAGCAACGCGATGCTTCCACCGACGAGCGCGTCGATGAACCGGGGTATCTCCAGGTCCTCGACCGACGGGCTGAGCGTCATGATCAGCACTGCGGTCGCTGCGGCCTGTATGACGATGGCGACGCTGCCCCCGGCGAAGACGGTCAGCACGATGGCGGAGGTGACGACGAGCGCGAGCTGCCACGGCCCGGTACCGAGGACGTAGACCAGCACGTCGCCGACGAAGACCCCGACACCCACCCCGAGGATCAGCTCGATGGTCCGGCGGAACCGTTGGCCGACCGAGACGGCAAGCGTGCCGACGGCGGAGATCGGGGCGAAGACCGGTTGCGGGTTACCCAGCAGTTCGTGTGCGGCCACCCAGGCCAGGCCGGCCGCGAGACCTGCCTGGGCGGCCAGGCCCAACGACAGCCGTACCCGGTGCAGCCGGTCGCGCAGAGTGGCCTTGCCCCGATGGTGCAGTTGCGCCACGGTCTCGGCGATGCGGGCCATGTCAACGTCCGACCGGCTTTCGCGCCTGCCGTTCCGGCGTAGCAACCGAAATCGTCGGCTCCGGGCCTCCGCCATGGCCGCGACTACCCGTCGCACGCCGGGACAATCCTTGCCGGAGCGGCACATCCTGCCGTCCGGTTCAGGAATCGGTCCTGGCGGTGCCCCGCAGCCGATGGGGCAGGCCTAGTGGTCGCGGTCGAAGCCGCCCCGGCGTGCGCCCAGCGCCTTACCCGGGGTGGCGACCCAGGTTGATGATCAGCGACGACCGGTCGTAGCCTCGGCCGCATGGCCACCTCCGCACTCCTCGACGACCTGCGTGCCGCCCTCGGGTCGGAGGCGGTCCTCACCGATCCGGATCTGCTCGGTGCGCATGAGCGGGACGAGGCCGACCTGTGCGCCGCCGGAACGCCACTGGTGGTGACCCGGCCGCGCGCCACCGAGGAGGTCGTCGCGGTGCTCCGGGCGGCCACCCGGCACGGCGTACCGGTGGTGCCGCAGGGCGCGCGCACCGGCCTGGCGGGCGCGGCGAACGCCGTCGACGGCGCCGTGGTGATCAGCACCGCCGCGATGGACGCGATCCTGGAGATCGATCCGGTGAGCCGGATCGCGGTGGTCCAGCCTGGGGTGGTCAACGCCGCTCTCAGCGCCGCGGTGGGCCGGCAGGGCCTGTGGTACCCGCCGGACCCCGGCTCGTGGGAGTCGTCCACGATCGGCGGCAACGTCGCCACCAACGCGGGCGGCATGTGCTGCGTGAAGTACGGCGTCACCACCGAGTACGTGCTCGGCCTGGAGGTGGTGCTCGCCTCCGGTGAGGTCCTGCGCACCGGCCGGCGTACGGCCAAGGGGGTGGCCGGGTACGACCTGACCCGGCTCTTCGTCGGCTCCGAGGGCACCCTCGGAGTGATCACCGAGGTGACCGTGGCACTGCGCCCCGCACCGGCGGAGTCACTGACCCTGGTGGCCGTCTTCGGTTCCACCGCCGCCGCGGGTGAGGCGGTGGCCCGGATCTCCGCCCAGGGCCTCTCCCCCAGCCTGCTCGAACTGATCGACCGTACCCACCTGCTGGCGATCGAGGCGTACCGGCCGATGGGACTGCGGACCGATGCCGAGGCGCTGCTGCTGGCCGCGGCAGACACCGGCGCACGGGCGACGGTTGACCTTGCCGAGATCGCGGCGGTCTGCGAGACGGCCGGCGCCGAGGAGGTGTACGCGGCCACCGACGCGGTGGAGGCCGCCGCCCTGTTGCAGGCCCGGCGGCTGGCCCATCCTGCCATGGAGAAGTACGCCTCCGACGCGTACCCGGGTGGCAACGGCGGCCTGATCATCGACGACCTGGCGGTACCTCGGGGGGCATTAGCGGCGCTGCTCGACGGGGTGGCCCGGATCGCGACCGAGTGCGGGGTGCCGATCGGCGTCGTCGGTCACGCCGGTGACGGCAACATGCACCCCAACATCGTGGTCGACCGGGCCGACCCGGCCAGCCTGGAGCGGGGCCGGCGTGCCTTCGACGAGATCATGCGGCTCGGTCTGGACCTCGGCGGCACCTGCACCGGCGAGCACGGCGTCGGCCTGCTCAAGCGGGACTGGCTGGCCCGGGAGATCGGCCCGGTGGGCGTCCGCGTGCACCATGCGATCAAGGCTGCCCTGGACCCGACCGGCCTGCTCAACCCCGGCAAGGTGCTCTGAGCCGCTGACGGCCGACCTCAGCCGCCGACCAGTTCGGCAGGGGTGTTCTGGGTGAGCAGCAACATGATCTCCTCGGCCACCGGCGGCCGTTCCTCCCCGGGACAGTCCTGGGAGGTGATCAGACCGGTCGAGGTCAGTAGGCTGGAGGTGAGCGAGCCGATGCACGTCACCCGGTAGCCACGAATTTCGTCGGTCTCCTTGACCAGTGCCGGTTCGACCAGCAGCGACTGCAACCGCTCGCGCTGCTCGTCGGTCAGCGCGCCGGTCGACGTGACCCCGTCGCCCGCACAGTCGATGCACTCCCAACGGCCGTCGGGTGCCACGTTCAGGGTCCGCAGCGGGCCGTCTGTCCCGAGGTTCTGCAGCAGGCTGACCCGCCCGTTGCCGGTGGTCGCCGCACCGCCCGCCCCAGGCGGCGCGTCAGCCGGCTGCTCCGGCTCGGTCTGCCCACCGAAGGGTGCGCACCCGCTGAGGACGACCGCCAGTAGGGCGGTGACGGACAGGGAAGCCAGCCGTGACTGGGAAAGCGCAATCACTCGCGGAACCTACCCCACCGTAGGTAGCGAGCGTAACCGTCCGGAAGGACAACCATGAACGGCACTGTCCAGCCGGATCTCCTCAGCGGGCCAGACCGGCCGCGCCGTCGTCGGCACCCCGGTCCGCTGCATAGCCCCGCACGTCCGGCGCGCCGAGCCGGGCCGCGTCCGCGGTCGCATCGTCCGGCATCAACTGGGACTGCCGTTCGGCCTGGACCCGGGCCCGGTAGTGCGCCACCTCCCGAGCCTGCCGGGCAGCGTCCCAGCCCAGCACCGCGCCCATCAGCTCGGCCGTGTGCTCGGCCGACTCCAGGCCCCGGTGGGTCGTCTCGATCGAGATCCGGGTACGCCGGGTCAGTACGTCCTCCAAATGCAGCGCACCCTCGGCCCGAGCCGCGTAGGTCACCTCGGCGGCGAGATACTCCGGCGCGCCGGCCAGCGGGGCGGCCAGCAGCGGGTCCACGTCGACCAGGGCGAGCAGGTCGAGAGTCAGGCTGCCGTAGCGCTCCAGCAGGTGCTCCACCACACCCACCGGCACTCCGTGTCGCCGAGCCAGGTCAGCCCGGTCCCGCCACATGGCCGCGTACCCGTCCGCGCCGAGCAACGGCAGGTCGGCGGTGCGAGACGGACGCTGACCGCCGAGCCGTCGCACCGCCCGGTCCACGACGTCAGCGGCCATCACCCGGTACGTCGTGTACTTGCCGCCCGCGACCAGCAGCAACCCCAGCATCGGCTCGATGACGGCGTGTTCCCGGGAGAGCTTCGAGGTGGAGTCCGCCTCGCCCGCCAGCAGCGGGCGCAGCCCGGCGTAGACACCCTCGATGTCGGCCGTGGTCAGCGGCCGGTCCAGCACGGTGTTGACCTGCCTGAGGAGGTAGTCGATGTCGCTGGCGGAGGCCGCCGGGTGCGATCGGTCCAAACGCCAGTCCGTGTCCGTGGTGCCGATGATCCAGTGCCCGCCCCACGGGATGACGAACAGGACACTGCTGGCCGTACGCAGAATCAGCCCGGTCTCGCCGGTGATCGCCGACCGAGGCAGCACCAGGTGCACCCCCTTGGAGGCCCGGACCCGGATGCCGGGCCGCAGCCCGACGTCGTTGAGCATCCGCGACATGTCGTCGGTCCAGACGCCGGTGGCGGCGATCACCGTTCGGGCGCGTACCTCGAACTCCGCGTCGGGGGAACCGGCGGGCTCCTCCAGGTCGCGGAGCCGGACCCCGGTGACCTCCCGCGCCTGCCGGATCAGCCCGACCGCCCGGGCGCTGCTCACCACCGTCGCCCCCAGGCTGGCGGCGGTGCGGGCCAGGGTGACCACCAGGCGGGCGTCGTCGACCTGTCCGTCGTGGTAGCGGATCGCACCGGCCAGCCCGTCCGAACGCAGGCTCGGGAACACCCGGCGGGCGCCCTCGCGGCTCAGGTGACGGTGCAGCGGCATCCCCCGGCCACCGCCGAAGAGGCCGGCGAAGGCGTCGTAGGCGGCCACCCCGGCGCCGTAGTAGGCACGGCGGAACAAGCGGGCAGGCAGGTCGAACAGGCCCTTGCCGGCAGGGAGCGGCACCAGGAACGGCACCGGGCGCACCAGGTGCGGTGCCAGTCGGGTGGCCAGCAGGCCCCGCTCGGTGAGCGCCTCGTGCACCAGGCCGAACTCCAGCTGTTCCAGGTAGCGCAGGCCGCCGTGGATCAGCTTGCTGGACCGGCTGGAGGTGCCGGCGGCCAAGTCACGCGCCTCCACCAGGGCGACCTTCAAGCCCCGGGACGCGGCATCGACGGCCGCTCCGGCACCGGTCACACCACCACCAATGATCAGCACGTCGAACCGCTCGGCCCGCAGCCGACGCAGGTCGACGGCGCGGCGGGAGGGTGAGAGCTGCCCGGCGACCGAGCGTGGAACGTGGGGATCGCGCACCTGTCCACGTTAACCGCACCGGCCAACTCGTGACATGCCACGCCCGGCACCGATGGCGCCGGGCAGGCCGTGGTCGGTGACAGTCGGGACGAGCGAACGCCGCCGGCCGGCTACCACGTCATATGGTGAGCGGATGCGGGCCGACCACTCCACCTCCGGCAGCGCCGGCAGCCCCTGGGCGATCGCCGCGGCGGTGCTGGTCGGCTGCTGGGCAGTCGCCGTCGCCGTCGGGACACAGACCGGCGGCTGGGGAGTCGACCAGGTGCTGCTGATCCTCGGGGTGGGTCGGCTGGTACCGCTCTGGCCGTTGATCTGCCTACTCACTGTGCTGCTGATCGGCACCGCCGCCCTACCGCTGGCACTGGTACCCCGCTCGGAGACGGTCCGCGTCGTCGGCCGGCGGTGGCTGGCCGGTGTGCTCGCACTCGGCGCGCTCGGACTGCTGCGCGCGATTCCACCGGTACACCACGAGGCGTACCTCGCCGCGCTGGCCGCCACTGCCACACTGCTCGCGGTGGTGACGAACCGGCTGCCGCGCCGGGTCCTCGATCCCGGTCGATCCGCAGCCGGCCCGGCGGAACCCGAAGCAGGGCCCGAGACACGCCCGTCGGTGGTCACCCTGCTCGCCGTGGCCGCAGGGGTTGCCCTGCTGGCGCCCTGGGTGTGGCTCGGCGCGCTCGGCGGGCTGCTGGAGACCGTCCTCGCCGGGCTGGCCGCGGCGGCCGTCGGCGCGCTGGCCACAGTGCTGCTGGACGCCCGGTACTGGGGCCGCTTCGAGGCCGGTGAACCACCCCGGGCAACCCGTCTGGTGCTGGTGGGCGGCTTGGTCGCCGGGGTGGTGCTGCTGCTGGTGGGTGCCGGCGTCGGGCAGTCCGGTGCCCAGTTGCCGCTGCTGGTGACGCTACCGCCGGCCGGTTTCACACTGGCAGCGCTGCACTTCCTCAGTCGCCGCAGCGGCGGGAGAACCGGCCGAGCCGCGACCGCCTGGCTGGTCGGGCTCGGAGTGCTCGGTCCGCTGGGGTTCACCGATCCGGAGGAGATCAGCCTGCTGCTGGTCGGCGCGCGGGACGTGCCGTTCTGGGTGGCGGTGGCCTCCGGCGCCGGGCTCGCCGTCGGGGTGCTCCTGGCGGTCGCTTACGGTCTGCTGCTGACCCGGCCGTCGGCCCGTCCACCCCGCCGGGCGGTCGCCGCGGGGACCGCGGTGGCCGTACTGATCACGGTCGGACTGGTCGGCGGCACCGCCGGCCAGCCGGGGCTGCACGGGGAGCGGCTCTTCGTGGTGCTGCGGGAACAGGCCGACCTAACCGACCTAACCGGCGGGCCGGGCAAGGCCGGTCAGGACGCCCGCGTCACCGAGGTCCACCGGCGGCTGGTCGACACCGCCGAACGCACCCAGGCCGACCTACGGCGGGAACTCCGGCGGCTGCGGCTGGACCACACCGCCTACTACCTGGTCAACGCGGTCGAAGTGGATGGCGGACCGGCGCTGCGGGCCTGGTTGACCGGCCGGCCCGAAGTGGCCCGGGTGCTGGTCAGCCAACGGCTACGCCCGTTGCCGGCACCCGCTGGCAAGGCCGGTGGCACCGCTGCCGCGCCGGCCGTACCGCCGTGGCACATCGCGATGATCGGCGCTGACCGGGTCTGGTCCTCTCTCGGGGTCACCGGCGCCGGCGTGACCGTCGGCAGCTCCGACTCCGGCGTCGACGGGCGGCATCCGACCCTGACCGAGGGCTTCCGGGGTGGCGACGACTCGTGGTTCGACCCCTGGAACGACACCCGGACGCCGACCGACCGGAGCGGGCACGGCACCCACACCGTCGGCAGCGCGGTCGGGCGGGACGGCATCGGGGTGGCCCCCGGTGCCCAGTGGGTGGGCTGCGTCAACCTCGACCGTAACCTCGGCAACCCGGCGCACTACCTCGACTGCCTCCAGTTCATGCTGGCTCCCTTCCCGCCGGGCGGTGACCCGTTCACCCAGGGGCGGCCGGCCCGGGCACCGGAGATCCTGACCAACTCGTGGGGCTGCCCGCCGATCGAAGGCTGCGATCCAGGGACTTTGCGGCCGGCCACGGAAGCGCTGGAGGCGGCTGGGATCCTCGTCGTCGCGGCCGCCGGCAACACCGGGCCGTTCTGCGGCTCGGTGCAGGACCCGCCCGCGCCGTACCCGGACGTGCTGACCGTCGGCGCCGTGGACGACCAGCGCCGGGCAACCGCCTTCTCCTCCCGTGGCCCGGCCGCCGGCGGGGTGGCCAAGCCGGATCTGATGGCACCGGGGGCGGGCGTCGTCTCCGCGATGCCCGGCGGTGGGTACGCCGTGCTCGACGGCACGTCGATGGCGGCTCCGCAGGTGGCGGGCGTGGTGGCGTTGATGTGGTCGGCCGATCCCGGCCTCGTCGGTGACCTGGATCGGACCCGGCGGATCCTGCGCGAGACGGCCACACCGGTCGAGTCCGACCCACGCTCCCCCGGCCAGGCCGACGAATGCGGCGGCGCCGCCAACGTGGTCGGTGCCGGCCTGGTCGACGCGTACGCCGCCGTCGCAGCCGTCCGCGGCGACTGACCTTCGGCGCAACGGCACCGGCACTGACGTCCGCCTCGACTGTGATCTAGGGTCGGCAGCCATGGACGCCGCCTTCGACATCGTCGAGTTGACCATCGAGCAGGCGCCCGAGGTGGTGGCGCTCTGCCAGCGGGCGCTCGACCTGCCTGAGGACGCGGTCGAGGCCGGACCGCTGGTGGCGACGCTCTGGTCACGGGCCGCCGCCACGCGGCAGGTGCGGGTGTTCGGGGCGCGCCGGGAAGGGGCGCTGGACGGAGTACTGATCAGCTCGATCTCCGCCGACGACGGTCGGGTCGGGCACGTGGACCTGCTGGCCGTACGGCCCGGGAAACGACGTCGGGGTCTCGGGCGGGCCCTGCTCGGGCGGGCCGAGCGGGTGCTCGCCGAGCTCGGCGCGGCCGAGGTGCTGCTCGCCGGCAATCCGCCCCACTACGCCTGGCCAGGCATTGACGTGCGCTACACCCCGGCGATCTGTCTCGGGCTCGCTCTCGGCTACCGGCAGGACCGGACCGCCTGGAACATGACCGCCGACCTGTCGTACGACGGGTCGCCGGCGCTGCGGTCGACAGAGGCGGCCGAGTCCCGGCTGGCGGAGCAGGGAGTGGCCGTCCGTCGGGCGGGGCCGGCCGACCTGCCGGCGCTCGCGGCGTTCGTCCGCAGCACGTTCGGCGGCTCGTGGGACGCCGAGTTGGCCGGCTCGCTCGACCAGCCGGAGGCTGGCTGCCACCTGGCCGAGCGCGACGGTCAACTGCTCGGTTTCGCCGCCTACGGATCGTCCCGCCCGAGTTGGTTCGGCCCGATGGGCACCGCGCCGGCCGCCGAGGGCTCCGGCATCGGCGGCGTGCTGCTGCGACGCTGCCTGCGTGACCAGCGGGCGGCGGGCATCGAGTCCGCCCAGATCGGTTGGGTCGGGCCGGTCCCGTTCTACTCGGGCAGCGCGGGCGCCCGGATCGAACGGGTCTTCTTCCTGTATCGCAGGCCGCTCGGCACCGCATGAGCGACGGGCAAGGTTGATCACGACGTCGCCGCCCGGAGTCGACGGGCCGGACAACCCGCCGGGACGAACGAGAGTGGGCGGACCGCTGACGCGGTCCGCCCACTCTCGGCGTTGGAGCTGGACTCAGAAGTCCATGTCCCCGCCGCCCGGGCCAGCCGGGGCGGCCGGGGTCTTCTCCGGCTTGTCCGCCACGACGGCCTCGGTGGTGAGGAACAGCGCGGCGATCGACGCGGCGTTCTGCAGCGCCGAACGGGTCACCTTGGCCGGGTCGATGATGCCCGCGGCCAGCAGGTCGACGTACTCGCCGGACGCGGCGTTCAGGCCGTGACCCGAGTCGAGGTTGCGGACCCGCTCGACCACGACGCCGCCCTCGAGGCCGGCGTTGACGGCGATCTGCCGCAGCGGGGCGTCGAGCGCGATCTTGACGATCTGCGCACCGGTCGCCTCGTCACCGTTCAGGTCCAGCTTGTCGAAGGCGCTCTTGCCGGCCTGGACCAGCGCGACACCACCACCCGGGACGATGCCCTCCTCGACGGCGGCCTTGGCGTTGCGGACCGCGTCCTCGATGCGGTGCTTGCGCTCCTTGAGCTCGACCTCGGTGGCCGCGCCGACCTTGATCACCGCGACGCCGCCGGCCAGCTTGGCCAGCCGCTCCTGCAGCTTCTCCCGGTCGTAGTCGGAGTCGCTCTTGTCGATCTCGGCCCGGATCTGGTTGACCCGGCCCTGGATCTGCTCGGCGTCGCCGGCACCGTCGACGATGGTGGTCTCGTCCTTGGTCACCACGACCTTGCGGGCGCGGCCCAGCATGTCGAGACCGGCGGCGTCCAGCTTGAGGCCGACCTCCTCGCTGATGACCTGGCCACCGGTGAGGATGGCGATGTCGGTCAGCATGGCCTTGCGGCGGTCACCGAAGCCCGGCGCCTTGACGGCGACCGACTTGAAGGTGCCACGGACCTTGTTGACGACCAGGGTGGCCAGGGCCTCGCCCTCGAGGTCCTCGGCGATGATCAGCAGCGGCTTGCCGCCCTGCATGACCTTCTCCAGGATCGGGAGCAGGTCCTTGACCGACGCGATCTTGCTGTTCGCGATCAGGATGTACGGGTCGTCGAAGACGGCCTCCATACGCTCCGGGTCGGTCATGAAGTAGGCCGAGATGTAGCCCTTGTCGAAGCGCATGCCCTCGGTGAGCTCAAGCTCCAGACCGAAGGTGTTGCTCTCCTCGACGGTGATGACGCCTTCCTTGCCGACCTTGTCCATCGCCTCGGCGATGATCTCACCGACGGTGTTGTCACCGGCGGAGATGGAGGCGGTGGAGGCAATCTGCTCCTTGGTCTCAACGTCCTTGGCGAGCTTCAGCAGCTCCTCCGAGACGCTGGCCACAGCGGTCTCGATGCCCCGCTTCAGGGCCATCGGGTTGGCGCCGGCGGCCACGTTGCGCAGGCCCTCGCGAACGAGAGCCTGAGCCAGGACGGTCGCCGTCGTCGTGCCGTCACCGGCCACGTCGTCGGTCTTCTTGGCGACCTCCTTGACCAGCTCGGCGCCGATCTTCTCGTACGGGTCCTCGAGCTCGATCTCCTTGGCGATGCTCACACCATCGTTGGTGATGGTGGGGGCACCCCACTTCTTCTCGAGCACGACGTTGCGGCCCTTGGGGCCGAGCGTCACTTTCACGGCGTCGGCGAGCTGGTTCATGCCCCGCTCGAGGCCGCGGCGCGCCTCTTCGTCGAACGCGATCATCTTGGCCATACGGCGTTGTCCTCCTGGACACTCACGGGCCATCCGAGTTGGTATCCCGGATGGGCCGTCTGGTGTACGCACCTTGGGACGTCGCCACCTGGCGACGGCGACGCCTCCTCGGCCGGGCCGGATAGCCCGCGACGACTGACCGCGTGCCCCACCCGTGGTTATGTCACGAGCGCGACCGCAGCCCCACCGTCCCGACCAACTGGCACTCACGCCATGCGAGTGCCAATGACTTGTTTAGCACTCTCCCCTGCCGAGTGCAAGCACGATCGCCCGGGTCAGCCGAGTTCGACGGCCAGTTGCCCGGCGTTCACCGGACCCTCGTGAGCACGCTGCTCGGCGTACGTGACCACCAGGCCGACCAACTGGGCGAGATGCGCGGGCAGCGCCAACAACGCACCCACCGAGATCGCCAGCAAGGCGCCCACCGCCGTACCGGGTGAATTCAGCGGCGTGACGCCGAAGGGAATGATCGCCAACGACTCGACAACGCCCGCGACCAACGCCACACCGATCGCCGCCGCGGCCACCAGCGCCACCCGGCCGAGCAGCAGCCCCAGCCGGGCGCGCAACATCCGATGCGAACGACTGATCGGCTCCTGCCGCTCGAACAGGTAGACCGGGCCGGCCATGGCGAGCGCGAAACCCGCGTAGATCCCGGGCAGGAAGCAGCAACAGAAGAACCCGATGGCAACGATCAACGTGACAATCAACGTCCAGCCCCAGAGACCGAGCGCCCGACGCAGGCCGTAGCGCAGGGCCGCACCGAAACCGACCGGCTCACCGGCCGCCTGCCGGGCGATCACCCAGGCGCCGGCGGCCCAGCCGAGGCACTGCACCAAGCCGAAGACCAGGCTTCCGCCCACCAGGACGAACAGCAGTACGGACAGGTCGCTCCAGAAGGTCACGGGCAGCGCGGAGTTGCCGGCCATCTCGGCGTCCCAGCGGGCCGACGGGTCCACGGCCAGGGTCAGCACCGACAGCATCGCCAGCGGCAGCACCTGGGTGAGGACGAGAATCGGCAGCAGCAGTCGCCAGCCCCGGCCGGCTGTGCTCAGGCAGCGCGCGAACCAGCCACCGAGCCCCGCCCCGGGCGGCGTCACCAGCGGGTCAGCCGGAGTTAGCCCGTACCCGGCCGGCTGGTACCAGCCGGCCGACGGCTGGTCGGGATACGGCAGCGGCTGGTCGGGATGGGGCGGCTGGTCGGACATGAACTCTCCTCAGCGACGGCTGGGCCAGCTCACGATCTTTCCTTGCGCGACGTCCACGCCGCAGCCCCGTCCGGCCACGACCACGTCACCCTGACCACCGACCGGATCAGCAGGGTGGGGTGGGTGGGGTGCACCATTCAGGCGAGGAGGCGCACCTGTTCGGCCTGCGGGCCCTTCTGACCCTGGACGATCTCGAACTCCACCCGCTGGCCGTCGTCCAGCGCCTTGTAGCCGTCCATCTCGATCGCGGAGAAGTGAACGAAGACATCCTGCCCGCCGTCGACGGCGATGAAGCCGTAGCCCTTCTCGGCGTTGAACCACTTCACGGTGCCCTGTGCCACGGTGCTGTCCTCACTCTGCGCGGCGTTCCCTACCTCGGGCCGAGGGCGCGCCGACGACCCGAGAACCACCGGTTCGCCTGATCGACTACGACCACTGAAACGGGTGACCGAAATCGCACGGTACACGAAGCGTGACGGCGGCGCACGACCGCAAATCGGGCATACTGCTACCGTCTCGCATAGTTGCACGTCACTGTGATATTCATGCGCTCATGACGAGCGTCGCCGACGGCACCGGCGTACGGCAGGCCGTCGTCCGCCGGGTCGAGCCGCCGGACGCCGCCCGGATGCGCGCGCTGCGCCTGGAGATGCTCGCGGACGCACCGCTGGCCTTCCTGGAAACGCTTGCCGAGGCGGCGGCCCGCCCGCACGCCGGTTACGCCGCCCGGATCGCCCAGGTCTCGACCGGCACCCACACCGCGCAGTTCGTGGCGGATCCGGGCGGCCGACTGGTCGGGCACGCCGGCGGGACCGCCCATCCGGCGGAGCCAGCGGTGACGGTGCTCTACGCGGTCTACATCACCCAGTCCTGGCGGGGCAGTGGCCTGCTCGCAGCTCTGGTCGAAACGGTCGGCGCCTGGTCACGGGCCTGCGGGCGGCACGAGCTGATGCTGGAGGTGGTGGTGGGCAACGACCGCGCCTACCGGGCCTACCAGCGGCTGGGCTTCGTCGACACCGGGGTACGCCTCCCCCACCCGCGCATCCCCACCCTCCGCGAACTCCAGATGCGCCGCCCCGCCGCCCCGCCGATCTAGGGATTCTCGTCGTCACTGGAGATCGACTGACGACATTCGTCCCTAGATCGACGCGGCGCGGCGGAGGGGGCAGGGGACGGGGGGTGGAGGGGGGCCGGTTACACGTGTCGACGGGTCTGGACGATGCGGAACCGGTTGGCGACGTAGGCGCCGTCGGTGAGGGCAGCGTTGGCGGCAGGGTTGGCTCCGCTACCGTGGAAGTCGGAAAAGGCCGCCGACTGGTTCACGAAGACGCCGCCGGTGAGGTTGCCCGACAGGTGCACACCGACCTCGATCGCGGCGTTCTCGGTGGCGTCCAGCACCGCGGAGTCGGTGGAGTAGACGGCGGCCGTCAACGCGCCCTTCTCCCCTACCGTCGAGCGGAGAATCTCCAGGCTGTGCGTGGTGGAGTCGGTGGCGATGGCGAAGGAGATCGGCCCGAACCACTCCTGCGAGTAGGTCGCGGTGTCGTCGGCGTCCAGCTTGACGACGGTCGGCGTACGCACGACGGCACCCGGAAAGGACGGGTGTTCGACGGTACGGGACTCCAGCACCGGCTCGCCGACCTTGGTGACCTCGGCGAGGCGCTCCAGCACACCGTCGTTGACGATCGCGCCGGTCAGCTCGACGCCCCGGGCCGCGTCGGCGGTGAGCTTGCCAACTGCGGCGGCGATCCCGCCGGCCACCTCGTCGAAGCTCTTGCGCCCCTGGTCGGTGTCGATCCCGTCGCGGGGGATGAGGATGTTCTGTGAGGTGGTGCACATCTGGCCGCTGTAGAGGGTCAGCGTGAAGCCCAGATTCCGGCACATGCCGGCGAAGTCGTCGGTGGAGTCGATGACCACCGTGTTGAGTCCGGCTTTCTCGGTGTAGACGGCTGCCTGCCGGGCGTTGGCCTCCAGCCAGTCGCCGTACTCGGTGGAGCCGGTGAAGTCGACGATCCGCACGGCCGGGTGCAGGGCGAGGGTCGAGGCCAGCTTCTCGTCCGGGGCCTCGGGGGCGAGTAGCACCAGGTTCGGGTCGAAGCCGGCCTCGGCGAGCACCTCGCGGGCATAGCGGACCGTGACGGCCAGTGGGAGTACGGCGCGCGGGTGCGGCTTGACCAACACCGGGTTGCCGGTGACGAGTGAGGCGAACAGACCCGGGTACGAGTTCCAGGTCGGGAAGGTGTTGCAGCCGATGACCAGGGCGACGCCCCGGGGCACCACGTGGAAGGTCTTGGTCATCCGCAGCGGATCGCCCTTGCCGGCGGCCTTCTCCCAGCCGGCGGTGCCCGGGTGCCGGGTCATCTCGGCGTACGCGTAGGCGAGCGACTCCAGTGCCCGGTCCAGCGCGTGTGCGCCGCCGGCCTGGAAGGCCATCACGAACGCCTGGCCGCTGGTGAACTGCACCGCGTTGGCCAGCTCGAAGATGTTCTTGTGCAGCCGGTCGAGGATCTCCAGGCAGACACCGACCCGGGTCTGCGGGCCGGCGTCGCGCCAGGCGGGCAGCGCGGCGGACGCCGCGGCGACGAGCTGGTCGGCGTCGGCGTGCGGATAGCTCACGTTCAGCTCGACGCCGAACGGGCTGGTCTCGGTGGTGACCCGGTCGCCGTCACCCGGCTGGTCGAGCGGGAAGTCACCACCCAGGTACGCCTCGAAGGCGGCCTTGCCGTCAGCGGCGGCCGTCTCGCCGTACACCCGAGGGCTGGGTGATTCCGGGTAGGCGGACCAGTACCCCCGCTCCGTGATCGCGGTCAGCGCACGGTTCAGGGTCTCGGCGTGCCTGCTGTGAAGGGGGTGCGGGGTGTCCGTCATGCCCGCCATCATGCAACACAAAGCCCCCAGATCAGTAGAGGCGTGTCACAACTCAGCTCGCCAACCGCCTGTTCGTCCAGGCATCGACCGCGCACCGCCGCGAAGGCCGTTGCGGGCGCCTCCCGGTCCGGCTCGCCGCGGGCGTGACGGCGAGGGGCCATGGGCGCGAGGACGACCGTCGGACGCCGTACGCCGTCGTCGGTCTTCCGCCCGTCACAGGTTGAGCTGCCAGTTGCTCCATCGGTCGACCACCCGGAAACCGAGCTGCTCGTTGATCGTGATCATGTGATCGTTGGTGGCGGCGTTGAAGGTGTCGATCACCCGCACGGCCGGTTCGTGGGCGAGCAGGTGCCGCAGATTCTCGATCTTGGTTAGCAGGCCGAGCCGGTGGCCCCGGTGCTCCGGGTCGACGATGGTGATCTGCTGGAGGGCGTACCGGTCCGCGGAGGCGCCGACATCCAACAGCGTCCAGGCGACCAGCCGGCCGGACGCCTGGTGGCGTACGCCGACGTGGTAGCGCCGCTGGCCACGGGCGTCGAGCGCCAGGTCGGTGGCGCGCAACCGAGCGGCGTCGACCTGCTCCGGCTCCCAGGCGAGATCCCCCATCGGTGCGTCCGCCAGCAGCCGCCCGTCGAGGTACGCCACGTCGGCGGCGAACTCGTCCGGCGTGCCCCCACGCCAGGACAGCACCTCGTACCCGACCGCCCGGGACCGGGCCTCGGCCAGCAGCGAGTCCAGTTTTGCCTGGTCGAGGTCGGCGGTGTGCAGCCGCCGCCGCACGTCAGGCAGTGCGTCGACCGCGCCGACGGTGGCGGCGAACGCGATGGCCGGCGACGGGCAGTCGGGCTCGCCGGGCAGGTGCACCACGCTCATCGCACTCACCACCTTCCGCCCCTGCTCGCGCAGCACGCGCAGGCCGTGCTCGTGTAGCGCGCGGCCCACGCCTCGACGCCGGTACGCCGGGTGCACGGTCAGGTCGGCGGAGGCGTTCTCGATGTTGTCGAGTTGCGGCATTTCGAGCACGAGGTAGCCGGCCGGCTCGCCGTCGAGGTGGGCCAGTAGGTTGATCGGGACGATGCCCGGCATCGGGTGCCGAACCCGGCCGGTGAACCGCTGCCGGCAGACTGGCGGGAACTCAGCGAGATCGGCCGCCGCGGACGCCGAGCCGATGCGCCACGACTGCTCGATCTCCGCCTCGTCGGCAGAGCCGAAGGTGGTGATGGTGATGCTCATGCTGGCAGCTTGCACGCGAGACAGACGAGCGGGCCAGCGATTTTCGCGCTGACCCGCTCGGACGTTGGTCGGGAGGGACGATCGCACAACGCCTCCGGCGCTGGGTCGTAACGACTTGAAGTCTACGGCGAAACGCCCTCCCGCACGGAGCATCTTGCGCCGTCCGGTTCGTGCCGTCAAGTCCCTGGCGGCACGTTTTCCGCACTCCCTGCGAAAAGCTAGTTACCCGGCGGCACGGCACGGCCCCTCAGCCGAGGAGACCGGCGTCGCGGGCGGCCCGCAGCGAGGGCTTGATCCGGTGGGTCGGCCCGACCTCACCGGCGACCGCGTCGAGCGTCTTGAGGCCCTCGCCCGTATTGAACACCACCGTCTCCGCGGCCGGGTCCAGCCGACCGGAGTCAACCAGCTTACGCAGCACCGCCACCGTCACCCCGCCGGCGGTCTCCGCGAAGACCCCGGTGGTTCGCGCCAGCAGCCGCACCCCGGCGCGAATCTCGTCGTCGTCGGCGTACTCCATCCAGCCGCCGGTGCGACGCACCGCTTCGAGGGCGTAGAGGCCGGCGGCCGGATCTCCGATGTTGAGCGACTTCGCGATCCCGGTGGGCTTCACCGGAGTGACGGTGTCGCTGCCGGCGTGCAGGGCGGTGGCGATCGGATTGCAGCCGGCCGACTGCGCCCCGAAGACCTTCCAGCCGCCGGCCGGCGCCTCGACCAGCCCGATCTCGACCAGCTCGGTGAACGCCTTGTCTATCTTGGTGAGCAGCTCACCGGAGGCCATCGGGATCACCACCTGGGCGGGAATCCGCCAGCCGAGCTGCTCAGCGACCTCGTAGCCGAGCGTCTTCGAACCCTCCGCGTAGTACGGCCGGACGTTGACGTTGACGAACGCGGTGTCCTCGAACTCGTCAGTCTCCACCAGCTCGCCACAGAGCCGGTTCACGTCGTCGTAGGAACCGTCGATCGCGACCAGCTCGCCGCCGTAGACGGCGGTGGTGATGACCTTGCCCTGCTCCAGGTCGCTGGGGATGAAAACCACCGACGGCACACCCACCCGGGCCGCGTGCGCGGCGACCGAGTTCGCCAGGTTGCCGGTGGAGGCGCAGGCGAACCGGGAGAAGCCCAGCGCCCGGGCCGCGGTCAGTGCCACCGAGACCACCCGGTCCTTGAACGAGTGGGTGGGATTGGCGCTGTCGTCCTTCACCCACAGCGGGCCGGTGATGCCCACCTCACCGGCGAGGCGGCCGGCGGCCACCAGCGGGGTGAACCCGGGATCCACGGTCACCCTGCTGGTCGGGTCCTGGCCGGCGGGCAGCAGGGCGGCGTAGCGCCAGAGGTTGTGCGGGCCCGCCTCGATCTGCTCCCGCGTCACCCGGGCCAGCGCGGCCGGGTCGTAGTCGACCTCCAGCGGGCCGAAGCACTCGTAACAGGCGTGCTGCGCGACCAACGGGTAGCGGGCCGAGCAGGCGCGGCAGACCAGTGCACGGGCGGGGCTGGCGGCGGTGTCGATGCCGGATGGGGCAAGCGTCGACGTCATGTCGAGGTTCCTCTCATCTTCCCCCACATCGCACCCTGCGGCGGGGACGGAATTGGCACCTGCCCGCCGGACGCTCGACGTCGAGCGCGCAGGGTGGTTGCCGGGGCGTCATCGGGCCGTATCCCTCAGCCCCTCTGGATGAGGTATGCAGTTGTGTCGTCGAGTCTAGGCAATCTCGCCGCGCTCGTCTCCCGCCAGTCCCAGCTGGTGAGCGGGTTCAGCGGCTCCGGCGCGTGCCCCGGCGCCGCTGACACCGCCGTCAGGCCGGCACGGATCGTCGTTCGCCCGGATCGGGGTGACCTCCGCCACACCGCTCGGTCGCCGTAGCGCGTCCAACGCCCAGTTGCCCGGACCGAGCACCGCGATCAACAGGAACGACCAGCAGAAGAGCACGGAAAGCTCGCCGTGGTTGCGCAGCGGCAGCAGCGCCTCGGGTTGGTGCACCACGAAGTACGCGTAGGCCATCGAGCCCGACGCGAGCAGGGCCGCCGGCCGGGTGAAGAGCCCGACGAGCACCAGAGCTCCACAGAGCGCCTGGATCAGGGCGGCCCACCAGCCGGGCCACTCGCCGAGCGGCACGGGGTCGCCGCTGCCGCGGTTGCCGCCGAAGACGCCAAGCAACGACGCCAGGCCGTGGGTGAGAAAGAGCAGGCCGATCACCATGCGGAACAGGGACAGGGCTGGCCCGCCGAACCGGTCAGCACGCATTCCGGTACCTCCGTTTTGCCGTTGAACACCTGGCACCAGGATCCGATCTTAATGGATCTTTGTCGATGACTTCCCTCTCTGTGGGAACGCTCCCAAGCCCGTCCTGCCGGCCGAAACTTCCGAAGCGGCACACCGTGGGCGACCCGCGCCAGGCGATGCCGGCGGCGACGGCTCGCCGGTGCTGCGCACGTGTCCTCTGAAGCGGTGCGATGATGCCCGGATGGAGGTAAGGGCCGACTACCGCAGCGGGACGGTGCCCGGGCGACTCTATCGACGGCTCACCGGAGCGGTCGCCGGGATCGCCCTGCTCGCCGGCTGCGCTGCGCCGGCCGGCACACCCGGGAGTCCGGCGCGTCCTCCGCAGGTGACGGCCGGGCCACCCGACCTTGCCGAGCCCAGGCAACCGCTGATCAACGACCCGCCGGCTGCCTGTCCCGCCTCCGGGGTCCGGATCAGCCACCTTGGTGTCAGCGCGGCCATGGGGTTGCGGGCCATGGGCCTGGAACTCGTCAACTGCGGCGACCGACATTACCGACTGCACGGGTACCCGGCGCCACAACTCCGGGACGCCGACGGAAACACCATTCCGGTCCGGATCATCCACGGTGCGGAGGGGATCACCTCAGGCTTCGACGACCCGCCCCGACCGGTGATCCTGGCGCCGGGTGAGGCGGCGGGCGCCGCTCTGCTCTGGCGCAACCTGGTCGACAACCCGGCCGTCGTCGCCACCAACGCCGAGCACCTCAGGGTCGCCCCACTGCGGGATCGCCCCGCCCTGGAGGTAGCGATCCAGGGCAGCATCGACCTGGGCAACACCGACCAGCTCGGGGTCAGCGCCTGGGAGAAGCGGACGCCGACGGCGGCGCCGCCCCGGCCGAGGCCGCCGCCCAGCACAGCGGTCCCGCTGCTCTGACCGAGACTCCACGCCCTCCTGACGACAGCACAGACGGTCGGCTCGACACGTGCCCGCCGACCACAGGTGGGGCAGGCGACGCCCTCAACTGGTGATGTCCTTGCGGGTGAAACGCCAGAAGGCCAGGCCCCAGAATCCGGTGGCGTAACAGATCGCGGAGACTGCGCCCCGGACGATGTCGTCGGTCTGCACAGGTGTGGAGAGCAGCCCCAGCCACGCTGTGCTGTAGTGGGTGGGCAGGAACGACCGGATCGCGCCGAGCGCGGTGATCTGGTCCAGGATGCTGGAGAGGATCCACAACAGCACCGCGCCGCCCACCGCGCCCAGGGCCGCGTCCGTGATCACCGAAAGCAGGAACGCCAGACCGGCGACGACGAGCAGGACGACCGCCAGGTAGCCGAGTACCGCGAGCAGTCGCAGCAGCCCCTCGCCCGGCTCCAACTGGGCGGCGACCGTGCTGCGCAGCGGCGACCATCCGTAGCGCAGCGTGCCGACGGCCAGGGCGGTACCGGCCAGCAGCACCAGGGCCAGCGCCGAGTAGGTGAGCGCCACCAGCAGCTTCACCGTGAGCAGCCGGGCCCGGGGTGCCGGTATCGCCAGCAGGTAGCGCAGGCTGCCCCAGCTCGCCTCGCTCGCCACCGTGTCGCCGCAGAAGAGCGCCACCACGACGACCAGCAGGAACGAGGCGGACACGAAGATGGTGAAGAGGGCGAAGTTCAGGCCGCCGGAGGTGGCGAGATCGATCAGGCTGCCGAACTCGCCCCCGCCGTTGTCATCGTCGTTGGAGTCGAACTGGAACGCGATCAGGATGATCAGTGGCAGCAGCACCATGAAGCCGAGCGCCAGCTGGGTACGCCGCCGCGACGCCTGCCGCCGGAACTCCGCGCCGAAGGGCAGCGTCCGGGACGGCCGGTAGCCGGCCGCCGCCCCCGAGGGCGCCACGTCGGCCGCACCGCGTGTCGGCTCGACAGTCGATCCCGCCATCACCGGTCTCCACTTCCCCGTGAGTTCTCGCCCACCAAGGCAAGGAAGGCGTCCTCCAGACGGCGCCGGGGCACCACCCGGTCCACTCCGATCCCGGCCCGGACCAACTCGGCCACGACCTCGCTGCGGGCGGTGCCGTTGGTGTCCACCACCAGATGCCCGGCGTCGTCGTCGAGCACGCGTACGCCGCCGAGACCGTCGAGCACCCCCCGGGCCGCCGCCGGGTCGCTCACCTCGAACAGCACGCTCGGCGAGTCACCGACGATCTCCTCGACCGGTCCGGACGCCACGATCCTGCCCTTGTTGACCACCACGGCGTGGGTGCAGGTCTGCTCGACCTCGGCGAGCAGGTGGCTGGAGACCAGCACCGCCCGGCCGGCGGTGGCATACCGCTGGAGGACCCGGCGCATCTCGGCGATCTGCGGCGGGTCCAGCCCGTCGGTCGGCTCGTCGAGCACCAGCAGCTCCGGCAGGCCGAGCATCGCCTGGGCGATCGCCAGCCGCTGCCGCATGCCATGGCTGTACTTGCCCACCCGCCGGTGCACCGATGAGCCCAGCCCGGCGATCTCCAGCGCCTGCTCGAAGTGGGCGTCGGCCTCCGGCCGGCCGGTCGCCAGCCAGTACGCCTGAAGGTTCTTCAGGCCGGACAGGTGTGGCAGGAAACCCGGGCCCTCGACCAGCGAGCCGATCCGCGACAGCACGGGCGAGCCCGGCACCAGCCGGTGCCCGAAGACGTAGATCTCACCCGCGGTCGGCTGGGTCAGCCCCATCAGCACCCGCAAGGTGGTGGTCTTGCCGGCGCCGTTGGGCCCGAGCAGACCGACCACCTGCCCGGGGTGCACCTCGAAGTCCACCTCGGAGACCGCGACGAAGCCGTCGGCGTACTCCTTGCGCAGGTGGCGTACGGCCAGCGGGGTGTCCGCGTACTCCGGGTGCACGGAAGTGTCCTGGCGGCGGTGCCGCAGGCGCAGCACGGCCACGAGCGCGACGAGCCCGACGACGATCGTGGCGAGCAGACCGACCAGCACCCAGCGCCAGAGCACCGCCTCGGTCGGGATGGGGTCGCTGTCCACCGTCGGCAGGCTCAGCGGGGCGTCGACGACCGCCACCGTGTGCACATTCGGCGCGATCGGGGTGGTGTACGCCTGGTCGGAGGTGGCGAGGACCAGCCTGAGCCGGTGCCCGGCCTCGACCCGGTGCACGATCGCCGGCAGGGTGACGGTGACCGGCTGGGCGGCGTCGATGCTCGCCGGCAGGCCGGTGACCCGGATCGGGGCGATCAGACCGCTGGGCAGGGTGGCGCCACCCTGCTGGTCGACGTCGTAGAGCTTGGCGAAGAGGACCACCTCGCCGACGGCCGACGCCGCCCGGATCTGCACCGTCGGCGACCCGACGATGTCGACGGCGGCGTCCAGCGGCGCGGACTCGAACCGGGCGTGCTGCCCGGGTATGTCACCGGCCACCCCGCTGAGCAGCGAACTCAGCGAGCCGGCGAACGGCACGGACGAGATCGCGGCCGGGTTGCCGGCGGGCGGGTTCGCCACCCGCTGCACCGGTCCGGCCAGCGTCACCTCGCGCCGGGAATCGCCCCGCAGGCCGGGATAGTCGGCCGTACGGTAGCCGGTGGCGACGAGCCCTCGGTCCATGGCGTCGAAGCCGGCGATCCGGGAGAAGGTGAAGGTGTCGCCGGGTGCGTCGCCGTCGGCTGCGACGTAGTGGTCGAGCCACTGTGCGGTCAGGAACTTCACCCGGTCGGAGTCGGACTGTGGCCCCGCGCCGCCGTCGTGGCCGCCGGTGAACCAGGCGACCCGTACCGGGGTGCCGTTCGCGGCGATGCCACGGGCGTTCGCGTCGGCCTCGCCGAGCGGGAAGAGCGTGTCCGCCGCACCCTGCACCAGCAGGGTGGGCGCTTCGATCCGACCCAGCACCCCGGCCGGGCTGGACCGGCGCAGCAGATCGACGGCGGCCTGGTCGGCCCGGCCGGTGGCGGCGATCCGCAGGTAGGCGGCGCAGACGTCGGCGGCGAATCGGCCGCAGGCCGGATCGGCACCTCCGCCGCCGGTCAGGGCACCAGGTGCGGTCCCCGGTCCCTGTCCCGGTGCCGGGCTGGGCGGTCCGGGGGCGGGAGCGCCCTCGGGTGCCTCCTCGCTGTTGCCGGAGATTCCGGCCGGGCCGGAGCCCACGCTCCCGCCCCCGCCGAAGAAGATGCCGGCCCAGCCGGACTTGAACACGCCCTCGGTAGGCTCGCCGCCGCTGCTCTCCGGCAGAAAGGATCGGGACAGGTCGTTCCAGGTGATCATCGGAACGATCGCGTCGACCCGCTGGTCCTGGGCGGCGAGCAGCAGTGCCAGGGCGCCGCCGTAGGAGCCGCCGACCACACCCACCCGGGGATCGCCGACGCCGTCGGCTCGGATCTCCGGACGATCCGCCAGCCAGTCAAGCAGTCGCTGCGCGTCGCGTACCTCGTGGTCGGGGCTGTCCAGGTGGATCTGGCCACCGCTGCGACCGAAGCCCCGGGCGGTCCAGGTCAGCACGGCGTACCCCCGGTCGGCCAGGTCCTCCGCGTCGACGCGGACCGAGTTCTTGGTGCCGCCGAAACCGTGGGCGAGCAGGACCGCCGGAACCTTCTGCCCGGACGAGGCGTCACGCGGTAGGTACAGAGTGGTGTCCAGGTCGACCGGTTCGGCACCGTCCGGACCGGACCGGACGGTGAGCATCGAAGACTCGGTCCGGAAGTTCGGCCGATCCGGCCAGAAGGCCCAGATTGTGGCCGCCGCCAGCAGGGCGACGGCCGCTGCGGCAGCGATGGCCCGGCGGCCGGTGGGTAGGGCACGACGGATCCGTGCGGCCGGGAGCGGCGATCTCATTCGGCACACGGTACGGCTCGGAACCTGAGTACTCGCTGAGATCGGCCGTACGGCCATTCTGGCCGCCCAATCGTCATCCGAGAAAGGTCAACCGAACAACGTCCATCGGCGAACCTTTGAGCTAAATTCGCATCATGTAAATTCCTGCTCTTCGTCAGATTGCGTACTCAACGGTGCAGATCCGCCCAATCGCCGGCACTCAAAGTAGTCAGGTCGATGATCAGGAGTCACTTCACTCGAAGTGACGCAAATCCGACCGCCGCAGACCGGCTCCAGGCCATCCGCGTCGATTAGTTTTCCGGTCCGGCGCACGGGACCGGCTCGTCGACGCCGTCGGAGAACCCGCGCCACCGCCGGAGGAGATAACCATGACCGATCCCGCTCCGCGGGTCCGCCGCCGGCCCCGAACACCGGGCCGGCTGTTACCGCTGCTACTCGCCACCGCGCTGCTACTGCCGGTGGCGTTCCTCGTCGCACAGTCACACCGGCTCATCGACGCCGACCGGGCCGTCGTCGAACGGGAGCGACTCGGCGTCGAGTACCTGCGCGCCCTCGGCCCGGTGACCAATGCGCTGGTCAACTCGCAGAGCGCCGCCGTGACCGGACGGGCGCTGCCCCGGGACGCCCTCGACAAGGCGGTGGAGCAGGCCACGGCGGTCGACGTCAGGGTCGGCGGCGACCTGAACACCAGTGAGCGGTGGGCCGGGCTCCGCGCCAAGCTGGAGGCACTACCCGAGCGTCCGCTGGCCGACCCCGAGGTCGCCTTCACCACCTACGGCGAGGTCACCGACCTGCTGTTGGCCCTGCACGGCAAGGTACGCGAAACCTCCGGCCTGATCCGGGACTCCGGTGCCGACTCGTACTTCCTCCAGGACGGCGTCGGCGAAGAGATGCCCGAGGCGATGGTCGCCGCCGGCAGGCTGACCGATCTGGCTGTGCTGATCAATCGGCGGCCGGCCACCGACCGTATCCAGTCCCTCAGCCAGCTGGCCACCCTCCGCGGCGCCGCCGTCCAACCCGCCAACGACCTGGCCGACAACCTTCGGGCGGTGGTGGACAGCACGGAAAGCGCCGAACTGGGCGCCACCGTGCTCACCCCCTTCGACGCCTACCAACGGGCCTTCGAGGCGATGGCGCTGTACGCCCAGCCGTCCGACCGTGTCGGCACCGTCGACACGACCCGGCTCATCGCGGCCCGCAACGAGGCACAGACGGCCGCCCAGCTGCTCCAACCGGTTCTCCTCGACGAGATCGACCGGCTGCTGGCGAAGCGGATCGACCAGATGGACCGCGACGACCTGCTGGTCCTCGGCGCGGGCAGTCTCGCCGCCCTGCTCCTGCTGGCGCTCGCGGCGAACCTCTGGGTGTCCCGTCCGAGGGACAATTCCGCCGCTGCGGGGGCAGACGGCGGTGGGCTCGTCGAATCGCCCCGACCCACCGACACGCGGTGGAAACCCGCGACGAGCCGCCCGGCGGGCGAGCTGCAGCCGCTGGGACAGGCCCACGAGCCGGACCGGTGGAGGCCCTTCGATGCTGCTCGATAGCCTCCGGATCCGGGGCAAGCTGACCCTGCTGGTGATCATTCCCCTGTTCTGCATGCTGGGACTGACCCTGCCGGTGGTCTGGGAACGAACCGGGGTAGCCCAGCGGGCCGGCGAGATCGACAGCACCGTCCAGGTCGCCAGCCGAATCGGCACCCTGCTCCAGCACCTCCAGCGGGAACGCATGCTCGCCATCGGTACGCTCCTCGGACAGGTCCCGCCCAGCGACCTGGTGCAGGAGATCGCCGAGGTGGACGACCAGGTGGTCGACCTGCGCATCGAGTTCGACGACGAGCTGCCGGCCGAGGTGACCAACGCCCTCGACGGTGTCCAACGGCTGGCCGAGATCCGGACGGCCGTGCAGACCGGACAGGCCGGCCCAGAGCAGGTCATCGGCGCGTACGGGCCGGTCCATATCGCGCTGATCGACTCGTTGCGGCTGCCCTACGACGTGGACACGCGGACCCCGGCCGGCAAGCAGGTACTCGCGCTGGACGGCATCCTGCGCAAGAGCGAGGGTCTCAGTAGTGGCGGCGCCCTGATCGTGCTGATCGCCGCCGCCCCCGACCAGCAGCAGCTCGCCACGGCGTTCGTGGCCAACATGGCGACCCTGCAGGCGGACAGCAACAGGATGCTCGGCATGCTCACCCCCGAGCAGCGGGAACTGGTGAACATCGAGCAAACCGCGGTGGACGCCCGGACCAGCCCCGAATTCCTCGCGCAGAGCGCGCGGGACCCGGTGGCCGCGGTCGCCGGTAGCCCCCTGGAGGCGCTCTTTCCGACCGTCTCCTCGCTGGTCACCCTCGGTCAGTTCGTGGAGAAGAAGCTGGTCGCCGACGTCACCGCCGAGGTGCGCGCGCAACGACAGGCGGCGCTGGCCGCGGCGTACTGGGTGACCGCCCTGGTCGCGCTGATCCTGCTCGTCGTCGTCCTGCTCGCCCTGGCGATCGGTCGTACGGTCACCGGACCACTGACCCGACTGACCCGCTCCGCCGACCGGGTGGCCCGGGTCGCCGAGTCCGAACTGGTCCGGGTCGCCGACGACGAGACCGACAACGCCCAGCCGGTCCGGCTCGACCAGATCGACGTGCGGGCCCGGGACGAGATCGGCGACCTGGCCCGCGCCTTCGAACGGGTGCAGAACACGGCCGCCCGACTGGTGGAGCGGCAGGCCGCGAGCCGCCGCAACGTCGCGCAGATGTTCGGTCACGTCGGCCGACGCACCCAGAACCTCGTCGGTCGTCAGATCGCCCTGATCGACCGGCTGGAGCAGCAGGAGACCGAGCCGGGGCGGCTGGAGAACCTGTACCGCCTCGACCACATCTCCAGCCGGCTACGACGCAACGCCGGCAATCTCGTGGTGCTCTCCGGAGCCGCCGGGGACGTCGCGCACGTCGCGCCGGTTGCGCTGACCGACGTGGTCCGGCTGGCCCTCGGTGAGATCGAGGACTACACCCGGGTGGATCTACAGCTCCCGACCGAGGTCGCGGCGGCACCGGCGATCATCGGCGATCTGGTGCTGGCGCTCGCCGAACTCATGGAGAACGCCACTGTGTTCTCGCCGCCGCACACCCGGGTCGTGGTCGACGGCGAACTCGACGGGGACGGTTTGCGGCTGACCGTGGTGGACCACGGAATCGGCATGACGGAGGCCCGGCTGACCGACGAGAACGCCCGACTCACCCGACGGGAGCGACTCGACCTCGCCCCCACCGAGGTGCTCGGGCTCTTCGTGGTGGGTCGGTTGGCCCGCCGGCACGGATGGCAGATCGCTCTCGTCGCGACCCCCGGCGGCGGCGTCACCGCTGTCCTGCAGATCCCCCGGTCGTCGCTGGTTGTCACCGCTCCCGAGCAGGCCGCTCTCCCGGCCGTCGCGGTCGGCCGGGCGGCCCCTGTGACCGTCCCGCCGGTCCGGTACCAAATCGAGCCGGCAGGCGCCCCCGACGACGGTGTGCCGGCGACGGCCAGCGTGGGTCGTCCGGCCATCGACTCCTCCGCAGCGGCCAGCTTCGACAACAAGCTGCTCACCCGCGCCACCGAGAGCATCGAGCTGGCCGTGTCCTGGGACGCCTTCGCCACCAGTCTGGAAGCCGCCTCGTCCACCGGTGCGGAACCGGTTACCGGGGGTGCCGAGCCAGTGCCGCCAGTGCCGCCGGTGCCGACCGCCCCGCCCGCCCCGATGCCGGGCGTCCGGCAGCGGGTACCGGGGGCCAGCCTGCCGACGACGACCCGGACCAGGACAGCCAGGACGGTGGACGTCACCGGCGCCGACCCGGCCGCCGCCCGCAGCGCCGTCGAGGCCTTCGAGGCGGGGGTACGCCGGGCCGAACAGAGTCAGGGCGGCGCCATACCCGAACCGGTCGCGCCGCCCGCCCCGGCCAGCCAGTCCCAGCTGTCCCGGCGGGTTCCGGGCGCGAACCTGATCGCTGCGCTACCCCAGCAACCGATCAATCAGGACCCGGGCGACCCGGCCGAGGTCCGCGACCGCATCAACGCGTTCGAGACGGGCGTGGCCCGGGCTCTGCGCGATATCCGTACCGACCGCAGCGACGGAGAAGGAACGCCACGGTGACCAGCCCGCACGTACACGAGAATCTCGACCACCCGAACTTTCCGGGCGGTGACCTCAGCCCTGAGGCGCGCACTTTCAACTGGCTCCTGGACTCCTTCACCACAAGCACGGCGGGAGTGCTGGAGGCGATCGCCGTGTCGTCGGACGGGCTGCTGATGGCCATGTCCGCGATTAAGGACCGATCCAACGCGGAGCGCCTCGCCGCGGTCGTCTCCGGCATGACCAGCCTGGCCGGCGGTGCGGCCAGTTGGTACGCGCTCGGCGGGCTCAACCGGGTCGTCGTGGACATGGCCGAGGGCTACCTGTTGATCAGCGCGATCAGCAGTGGCTCGGTGCTCGGCGTGGTCGCCGACCGGTCGGCGAACCTGGGCACCGTCGCCTACGAGATGACCCTCTTCGCCGGACGGGCCGGTGGCGCGCTGACCCCGCGCCTCATTGCTGAACTCAAGAACTCTGTTCAGCAATGAATCCCGACGCCGCCGGTGCGGAGCAGGATCCAGTGGTCCGGATCCGGCCCTACCTGCACGAGTCCTCCCCGGCCGGCTCCGCCGAGCCGGTGGGGGTACCGGCGGCGGTCGGGTCGAAGCCCGAGGCGGTAGGGCCGGGCGGGCCCCGCCCTTTTGTGCTCACCGCCGGCCGGGTGGCCGGCGCGGACCCCACGATCGGCCTGGAGACCCAGGTGACCGCCAGATCGGCCACCGAATCGTGGAGTGCCACCACCGCCCGGCTGGCCCCGGAGCTCCAGGCGATCGTGGCGCTCTGCGGCGAGCCGATCTCGGTAGCCGAGATCTCCGCCCGGACCCGGTTGCATTTCGGCGTGACCCGGGTGCTGGTGGGCGACCTACGTGCCGCCGGCCAGCTGGACGTACACGTCACCGACGCCGACGAGGCCCTTGACCCCGACGTCATCCTGCGAGTGATTGATGGACTCCGTGCAATCTCCTGACTGGCCTGTCGCCCCGCAGGGCGCGCTCGCCGCCAACAGCGCCGCGGCCCGCTACAGCGGTCCCGCACCGACAACGCCGCCGTCCATCGGACGGGCCACGCCACCGGCACCGCCGCCGTACCGACCACCGGCTGCGGCACCGACCGCGACAGGTGCCCGGCGCGCCACGCCGCCGATCCCGGTCAAGATCCTGGTGGCCGGCGGTTTCGGGGTCGGTAAGACCACCACCGTGGGCTCGATCTCGGAGATCGCTCCGCTGACCACCGAGGCGGAGATGACCACGGCCGGCATCGGAATCGACGACCCGGGACAACATTCCGGGAAGACCACGACCACGGTGGCGATGGACTTCGGTTGCGTCACCATCGACCGGAGCCTGAAGCTCTACCTGTTCGGCACGCCGGGCCAGGCCCGCTTCGGCTTCATGTGGGAGGACCTGGCGCGGGGGGCGCTCGGCGCGCTGGTGGTGGTCGACAGCGCCCGGCTGGACGACTGTTATGCGGCGATCGACTTCTTCGAGCGGGCCGGTCTGCCCTTCGTCATCGGGGTGAACGCCTTCGATGGGCAACTGGCACACGACCTAGGTGCGATCCGGTGGGCCCTCGCGATCGGCGATCATGTGCCTCTGGTGCAGTTCGACGCCCGTCACCGACTGTCGGTTCGAGACGCCCTGCTGGTCGTCCTGGATCGTGCGCTGGAGCGGGCCACCCGGGAGAAACGGGCCTGAGCCGAACGGCTTGCGGCCTCTCGTGGGAAGGGGTGAGGCGGATGAGGGGCGGACTCGACGAGACCCTGGACCGGATGCGGCGCCGCGAAGAGGCGCTGCGCCGACGGTCCACGGAGCCGAACAACACGGGCGCAGATCAGCCCGGTTCGGAGCCGGGCGGGTCGCCCGGCTCCGAACCGGGCTGGGCGGAACCTCGCGACTCGGAGATCGGTCGGGCCGGTGCCCACGAACCGGCCCACGAGGCACCGCCACGGCATGTGGTGGAGGATGTCGCCGAGGCGCTGCGCGAGGCCGTCGCGGCACACCCTGGTGCGGCCGTCACGGCCCGCGTCGAGCAAGACGGGCAGGCGTACGACCTGCGGGTTGCCTGGACCGACCAGGAGGTCACGACCACCGCGCAGCCTGCCGCAGCAACGCCGGCCTGGCCGATGTCGCTGAACGCCGTGCCCGGCCCGTCCACCGGCCAGGACGGGCTGGGTGAGGACCCGGCGGCCCGGCTGGCCGACCTGATCCGTCGCGACCCGTCCCTGCTGGGTGGGGAGGAGCCGCCGGACTGATCGGACGCAGGATGACCGGGCCGTCTAGGGTCAGGCAGTGGGCGAACCCGAGCTGACCTTGATCGCGAGTCTGCGGCCGGCCGCACTGGACGCCCGGCGGGGCATCGTCCGGGTGCACCCGGAGGCGATGACCGCGCTCGCGCTGCGGCCGAGTGATCCGGTCCGGCTGACCGGCCGTCGGGTGACCGCCGGCATCGTCGCGGCGGCCGAGCAGACGGCGAGCGCTGCCCTGCTGCACGCCGACGACCTGATGCTGGGCAACCTCGGCGTGCGCGACGGCGGGCAGGTTCGGTTGTCACCCACCCCGGTCACCGCGGCATGGCGGGTGCTACTCACCGGGCCGGCAGAGATCGTCGCGGTGGTCTCCCCGGAGATGCTCCGGCTGGCGTTGCTCGGCAAGGTGGTCACCACCGGGGACGACGTCTCGCTGCTTCCTCAGGATGTGCTGCCGGACGCCACCACCCGCACCCTGGTCGAGGCCGCCCGGCGTAGCCTTTCCACGCGGGTCGGCTATGCCTGGACCAGCACCCTCCTGCGGGTCGTCACCGCCGAGCCCGACCCGGGCGCACTCGTCACCATGGACACCCTGGTCGGCTGGGAGGACGGCCCGACCGTCCAGGGCGACGCCAGCCTCAGGCCCGTACCGGCGACGCCGCGGACCGCCGCCACCCAGGCGGCGGACTTCCGAGCCGACACCGCGTCGCACGCCGGGAGCTCCGATCGACCGGGTGCCGAGACGGCCGAGGAACCCGGCCGGGACGCGCCGTCGGTGGACGAACTGCCCGGCCTGCGATCCCAGGCCGAGGAGCTGACCGAGCTGCTCGACCTGGGCTTCCACCACCGCGAGGTGCTCGGCCGGTTGGGTACCACCGTGGCGTTGGGGGTGCTGCTCGGCGGGCCGGCCGGCTCGGGCAAGTCGGCCCTGGTCCGGGCGGTGGCCGCCCGGACACGGGCACGGGTGCACCAGATCTGGGCTCCCGAGATCGCGGCGCTCAGCAACTCCTCGGCCGCCGCCCGGCTGCGTGCCGCGACGGCCGAGGTGCTGGCCGGCGGGCCGTCCGTGCTGCTGGTGACCGACGTGGAGGCGCTGGCACCGGCGGACGCGCCAGGGCCGGTGACGACGGTGTTTCGCCAATGCGCGGCGCAGATCGTCAGGGCCGGCGCGGCAGTGGTCTGCACCACCAGCCGATCAGAGGCCGTCGACCCGGCTCTGCGCGCCCCGGACCTGCTCTCGCTGCGGATCGACGTGCCGCTACCCGACGCCGCCCTGCGCCGGGAGCAGCTGACCGTGCTGACCCGCCCGGTGCCGCTCGCCGACGACGTTCGACTGGACGAGGTCGCCTCGCGTACGCCCGGTTTTGTCGCCGCCGATCTGGCCGCACTGGTCCGCGAGGCCGGTGTACGCGCCGCCCTGCGGCAGAAGTCGGCGGAGAAGCCGACGGTGCTGATGGCGGACTTCACCGCCGCCCTGGACGTGGTGCGGCCCACCACCATGGCCTCCGCCACCCTCGAACTGGCCCGGGTGACCCTCGACGACGTCGGTGATCTGGTGGAGGTCAAGCAGACGCTGACCGAGTCGGTGCTGTGGCCGCTGACCTACCCGGACACCTTCGCGCGGCTCGGCGTGCAACCACCGCGCGGGGTGCTGCTCTACGGGCCACCGGGCTGCGGCAAGACCTACCTGGTCACCGCCCTGGCCGGCTCCGGCCGGGCGAACGTGCTGTCGGTCAAGGGCGCGGAGTTGCTGTCGAAGTGGGTCGGCGAAAGCGAGCGCGCGGTCCGCGAGCTGTTCCGCCGCGCCCGGGAGGCCGCGCCCATGCTGATCTTTCTCGACGAGGTGGATGCCCTGGCCCCGGTACGCGGTCAGGCCACCGACGGCGGCACCACCGACCGGGTGGTCGCCGCGCTGCTTACCGAGTTGGACGGGGTCGAGGCGCTGCACAACGTCGTGGTGGTCGGCGCGACGAACCGTCCCGACCTGGTCGACCCGGCGCTGCTGCGGCCCGGACGGCTGGAACGGCTGGTCTACGTGCCGCCGCCGGACGAGGCGGCCCGGTCGGAGATCCTGCGGGCCGCCGCCCGCAACGTGCCCCTCGACCCCGACGTCGACCTGGCCGCGCTCGGTACGGGTCTGGACGGCTTCTCGGCCGCCGACTGCGCGGCCCTGGTCCGGGAGGCGGCGCTGGCCGCTATGCGCGAGTCGCTCACCGCTACCACGGTCACCGCCGCGCACGTCGCCGCCGCTCGGGCTCGGGTGCGGCCGTCCCTGGATCCGGCTCAGGTGGCCTGGCTGGCGGCGTACGCGGAGCAGCGCGGCTGAGCGACCCTCAGCAGGGTGGTGCGACGTCCAGGGAGATCTCGGCGTACACCCGGTCGCCGTCGTCCCGCAGTTTCGCCCCGCACCTTGCTAGCACGGAGCGGGCGCCGCGATGCTCCGCGGCGGTATCCGCGACGACAGTCCGCACGCCGGCCGCCGCCGCCAGGTTCAACAGTTCGCGTAGCGCCGCCGGGCCGATGCCCTGACCCCGGGCCGACTGGCCGAGCCACAACCCCATCTCGACGACGTCGGGCTCGTCCCGCCGGCTCATCCGGATCATGCCGACCACCTCGCCACCGACCACGATCGCGTACATCGCGGTACGGGTGGCTGCGTCGAGGCCGCCGAAGCTGGCCCGATGATACTCCCGGAAAGCCTCCCGCCGGGCGTGCGACCACCCGGCCGGGGCCGCCACGGGCGGCATCACCTCAGCCGGCTCGGCCTCTGCCACCGCTACGGAGAGCAACGGTTCGAGGTTCTGCTCGTCCACCGGCTCCAACCGGACCACACCCGTCACGTGCCGCAGTCTTCCGCGCCCGGAGGCCCACGTCCACCCGGTTCGCGGGGACCGGCCCCTCCGGCGGGCGGGACGGGCCGGTCGGGTCGAATTCCCCTCGTACCTCACGCTCCGTCCTCCCCTGCCGCGGCACCGCCCGCCGCAGCGTGTCCGGCCCACGCGGGCGGCGACGTCCCGGCCATCGTGTGGAGGCGGCGTCGGGATTGGCGGCGGTGCGGTGCGGTGGCTGCATGGTCAGCGTGGCGGGGGGCTCGACGGTTCCCACGCTCACCCCCAGCGGGCGGCGGGCGACGAAACCAAGGGGCGACGCCCTAGCGGCGACGGTTGCGGGCTCGGGCGGCACGCAGCCGGATCAGCCGGCCCACCAGCACCGGATCGGCGCCCAGCGCCGCCGGATTGTCCAGCAGCGTGTTCAGCATCTGGTAGTAACGGGTCGCGGAGAGCCCGAAGCGGTCACGGATGGCCTGCTCCTTGGCGCCGGCATGCCGCCACCACTGCCGTTCGAAGGCGAGGATCTCCCGCTCCTGTTCGCCGAGGTCGCCGGGTGTGGCGACTGCCGCAGGCCGATAGCCACCACCGGTCGAGGCGTCCTCCGGCGCGGCTGCGCTGTCCTGCGGCGCGGTGTCGGCGTACACCGGAGCCGACTCCACGTCGGGGGCGGACCTCGGCGGCGGCACGGTGACCGCCTCCGGGCCGGTCTGCGCGGCCGGGGTGGCGTCGGCGGGCTGCATGGGGCTCCTCACGGCGACGGCCGGCACGGGCGACACCAACCGGGCCTCCCAGCCTAACCAGGGCCTTCACCCGACGCACCCCGACGCCTCGTGGACCCGGCCAGCCGCTGACCGACCGGGTCCACGGAACCGTCAGGTGATGTCCCGTCGACGCATCGTCCACAGCGCCGCACCGAGGAAGAGCACGACTCCGACGGTGAACAGCGCCGACGAGTGCTGCCAGGTGATGTCCAACGTGGCCGGCTGACACTCACCGGTGAATGTGGCATTGCACGACTGCCAGTCCTGCAGCGTGATCGTCTTGGCCATCCAGGCCAGCGCGTACGTGGGCAGCAGCCACGCCTCGGCGAAGCGGACCCCGGCGAGCTCCAGCAGGATACCGAGCCCGATCTGGCCGACCACCATGACCGCGATCGCACCGCCGAGTGCCATCGCGGTGTGCCGGCCGAGCGACGCCAGGGCGAAGCCCACCGTCGCCGCGACCAGCGCCAGCACGATGCCGCGCAACCCGGTGAGCAGGAATGACTGCCACACACCGGCGGTCATCCGCTCGGTGGTCCCGCGCCAGTTCGCGATCAGCCACATGCCGCCGAACCAGGCTGCGGTGGCGGGCAGGGCCACCGCCAGCAGCCCGGTGAGCAACGCACCCAGCTTGGTGAGCAGGACAGTCATCCGCCTGGGGCGCCAGAGCAGCAGGTTCATCATCCCGCCGGTGCTCCATTCGGCACCGATGAAGGAGGCACCGACAACGAAGCCGATCAGGCCCAGGATCGCGGCGAGCGGGACCAGCAGTTTCCCGAAGGTCTCGCGGAACTCGAAGGTCGACGGGAGATACCACCTCGCCTGGAACGCCTCGCGCGGCGGCGAGTTGATGCTCGCGCAGTCGGTGGTGTGGAACTCGGTGCCGGAGGTCTTCGCCCGCTCGCAGTTGGCGCGCTCTTCCTCGGACCAGCGGGCCTGCGACCGGTAGTCCTGCTCGGCGCTCCGCTCGGCCGCGGCCCACTGCTCGGGACCGATCTTCTGGTTGCTGACGAACATGCCCAGGGCCACCAGGACCAGCACCAGCAGGCCCCCCGCCGTCATCCAGCGGGCGAGGCGCCGCTTGGCCAGCCGGCGCAGTTCGGTACGGAAGAGACTCACGCGCCCCAACCTCCTCCGGCGGGCGCGGACGACTCCACCCCGTCGACTCGTACGGACTGGTCGACCTGCCGGTGCTGGCCGGGTACCGGCGCGGTGGCGGTCAGTTCGAGGAAGACGCTCTCCAGATCGACCGCGATCGGCGCCAGTTCGCTGACGTAGAGGCCCTGATCGGCCAGCAGTCGGGTGACCGTGGCCGGCTTGTCCACTCCGGCGAGCATCAGGTGGTCCGGGTTCGGGTTGACTCGTATGCCGGCGCGGGTCAGCGCGGTGGCGGCGACGGGGAGGTCGGCGACCGCCTCCAGGCGTACCCGGACCGCGCCGGACGAGTGCTGCGCCAGCACCTCCTCGACGGGGCCGAAGGCGACCCGCCGGCCCAACGAGATGATGGTGACCGAGTCGCAGATCAACTGGATCTCGCCGAGGATGTGGCTGGAGAGCACCACCGTCATCCCGGACTCGGCTAGGTCGCGCATCAGCCCACGCATCTCCCGGATGCCGCCCGGGTCGAGGCCGTTGGCCGGCTCGTCCAGGATCAGCAGCCGCGGGTTCTTCAGCAGCGCGGATGCGACGGCGAGGCGCTGCTTCATGCCGAGCGAGTACGTCTTGACCCGCTCGTCGGCCCGGTCGCGCAGGCCGACCAGCTCCAGCACCTCGTCGACCCGCTGCTCGGGCAGGTCGCTGGCGCTGGCCAGCAGCGACAGGGTGTCCCGCGCGCTGAAGTGCGGAAAGAACTGCGGGCTCTCCACGATCGCGCCGACCTGCCCGGCGATCTGCGGCAGCATGTCGGGCACCTCGTGCCCGAGGATCGCCATCCGGCCGCCGTCGGGTCGGATCAGGCCGAGCAGCGTACGCAGTGTGGTGGTCTTGCCCGAGCCGTTGGGGCCGAGGAAGCCGTGCACCTGCCCCGCTTCGACGCGCATGTCGAAGCCGTCCAGGGCGTTGCGGGTGCCGCGTCGTCGACTCCGGTACGTCTTGCGTAGACCTTCTATTTCCAGGACAGCTGGCAAGCTGCGCCTCCCCCGTTGGTGTGGTGGACGACGACACCATACGCGGTATACAAAGGAGCGCAATACCCGGTATGCATCGCCACGCCGAACAGCTTGTCGAGAGCAGGCTCAACCGCCCGCCAACAAGGGGCCCTTCCTTGCACCTCAGGCGCAAATGACGCGTACGCCGGCAGTGCGGAACGCCTCGATCACCTCAGGAACGGCGCCGGAGTCGGTGACCAGCGTCTCGACCCGGTCTACCGGGCAGATCCGGGCGAACGCGTGACCACCCAACTTGGACGAGTCAGCGATGATCACCACTCGCTTGGCCCGGGCCACCATCAGGTTGTTCATCGCCGCCTCGCCCTCGTGGTGGGCGGCGGCACCGAGTTGTGGGTCGATCGCGTCCACTCCGAGCAGCGCCACATCCAGGGTGACCTCCCGCAGCAACGCACCGCCCAGCGGGCCGACCAGCTCGAAGGACTTCGGCCGGACCACCCCGCCGGCCACCACCACCTTCATCCGGGACCGGACCAGCAGCTCGTTGGCGATGTTCAGGGCGTTGGTGACCACGGTCAGCTGAGCGCCCTCCGCATTGGTGTTGAGATCCGGCCGCACGGCCAGCGCCCGGGCCACCTCGGTGCTGGTGGTGCCGCCGTTGAGACCGACCACCGTGCCCGGCGAGACGAGAGCCGCCGCGGCGGCACCGATGCGCTGCTTCTCGGCCGAGTGCTTGGCCGTCTTGTACCGCAGCGGCAGGTCGTAGGAGACTCCGTTGGCGACCGCCCCACCCCGGGTACGGGTGATCATCTGCTGCTGGGCGAGCTGGTCGAAGTCCCGGCGGATGGTGGCCTGGGATACGTCCAGGCGCACGGCGGCATCCTCGACGGCGACCCGACCGGAGTCGGCCAGCATTTCGAGCAGGGCGTTCCATCTCGCGTAGCGGTCCACCCCGGAGCCTCCGTGCCTGCACGATCGGTGATTGGTTGCGTGCACACTAGTGCTCGAAACTACGATGAGGCAAAGCCCTCGACTGCACGGGCACCCTTCCGGTTGCCTTCCGTCCCGTCCTTCGCGCAGAATGACGCGCGAAAGCCGGGATTAACGAGCCATATTGCGCATCGGTCCGCCCCTGCGAGGAGTGTTTCTCATGGCGTACGTCCACGCGGAGATCGCGAGCCAGCCGGACTGCTGGCGCCAGGCCGCCGAACTCGCGCCGGAGATGCTCGACCGGCTGCCGCGCCCCGGCGAGCGGGTCGCCGTCGTCGGCTGCGGCACATCGTGGTTCATCGCCATGGCGTACGCGGCCCGTCGCGAGGCCGCCGGTCAGGGCGAGACAGACGCCTTCCAGGCCAGCGAGTTCCCGCTCGACCGCCGCTACGACCGCCTGCTGGCGATCACCCGGTCCGGCACCACCACCGAGGTGCTGGACCTGCTCGCCGCGCTACGCGGGCGGACATCGACCACGGTGCTGGTTGGTGACCCCGACTCACCGGCGGCTCGCGCCGCCGACGCGGCCGTCACCATGCCGTTCGCCGACGAACGCTCGGTGGTGCAGACCCGCTTCGCCACCACCGCGTTGGCGCTGCTCCGCGCCCACCTCGGCGACAACATGACGACCCTGGTCGCCGACGCGGAGGTCGCCGTCCGCTCCCCGTTGCCGATCGACCCGAGCCTGATCGAACAGGTCACCTTCCTCGGTCGCGGCTGGACCATCGGGCTCGCCCAGGAGGCCGCGCTCAAGTGCCGTGAGGCGGCGACCTTCTGGGCCGAGGCGTACCCGGCGATGGACTACCGGCACGGCCCAATCTCGGTGGCCGCGTCCGGTCGGCTGGTCTGGGCCTTCGGCGAACTGCCCGAAGGGCTGCCCGAGGATGTCGCCGCCACCGGCGCAACCTTCGCGCACAGCCGGACCCACGGGTACCACACGGTGCTCGGCCGGTGGGCGGCCGGACGCACCCCGGTCGACCCGATGGCCGACCTGATCCTGGCGCAGCGCTTCGCCGTCGCCCTCGCCACCAGTCGTGGGCTCGACCCGGATGCCCCCCGGCACCTGAGCCGCTCCGTGGTGCTCACGTGAGTTCCTCGCCACGAGATCCTGGTACGGCACTACGCTCAACGAGCGCGCATCCGCACCCGGCTTCGATCGCGTCGAGGCGTCCGGTGACGGCGTGCGAATGAGCGGCAGCGAGGTTGCCGTCGCACTGGACGTGGGTGGCACCGGGATGAAGTGCGCGCTGGTCGGCCCAGACGGTGCCGTACGGCACTCCGAACGGCACCCCACCGACGCCGGACGCGGTCCCGCCGCGGTGGTCGAGACGATCCTGGCGGTCGCTGACGGGCTGGCTGCCAAGGCGCGAGCGGACGGACTCGCCCCGACCGCGCTCGGCATCGTGGTGCCGGGCGTTGTGGACGAGGCGCGCGGCGTCGCACTCTGGTCGGCAAACGTCGGCTTCCGGGACGTACCCCTGCGCGAGCTGGCGTCCCGGCGGCTCGGCCTGCCCACGGCGCTCGGCCACGACGTGCGCGCGGGCGGCCTTGCCGAGGCGCGGTTGGGTGCCGGCCGCAACGCCGGACACGTGCTCTTCGTGGCGATCGGCACCGGCATAGCCGCCGCGCACGTGGTGACCGGATCGGCGGTGACCGGGGCACACGGCGCCGCCGGGGAACTCGGTCACATCCTGGTTCGCCCGGGCGGACCGGTCTGTGGTTGCGGGCGGCCGGGCTGCCTGGAGGCGATCGCCTCTGCCTCCGCCGTCGCCCACCGCTACACCGAACTCGCCGCCACCGGCATCACGTCGGACCCCGGGTCCGCCACCGCACCCGGGGCGAACCGGACGATGGTTGGCGCCGCCGAGGTGGCCGCTCGGGCCGCGGCCGGCGAGCGACTGGCCACCCAGGTCTGGCGGGAGGCCGTCGAGGCGCTGGCCGACGGTCTCGCCACCGGCCAGGCCCTCTTCGACGTGGAAACCATCGTCCTGGGCGGCGGTCTCGCCCAGGCCGGCGCCGGACTGTTCGACCCGCTGCGTGCCGCGCTGCGGGACCGGCTGACCTTTCACCGGGAACCACGACTGGTCCCGGCCGCCCTCGGCGACGAGGCGGGCTGCCTCGGCGCCGCCCTGCTCGCTCTCGACCAACTGGAGAAGCGGTGACCATTCGGGTAAACGGCAAGGTGGTGACCCCGAGCGGGGTGATCGGGCAGGGCTGCGTCGAGGTCAGGGGTGATCGGATCAGCGCCGTCGCCGAGTACCCGTCGGCGCGGGACGGGCACTGGATCGTGCCCGGCTTCGTGGACATCCACACGCACGGCGGTGGCGGCCACACCTTCACCACCGGCGACGCCGGCCAGGCCCGGGCCGCTGCCGCGTTCCACCTGAGACACGGCACCACCAGCCTGCTGGCCAGCCTGGTCAGTGCACCGCTGGAACTGATGCGCGCAGCCACCACCGCCTTCGCGCCGTTGGTTCGCGGCGGCGTGCTGGCCGGCATCCACTTCGAAGGGCCGTACCTCTCCGCCGCACGCTGTGGCGCGCAGAACCCGGAGTTCCTCCGCGACCCGTCCGCCGACGAGCTCACCGAATTGATCAAACTCGGTGACGGTACGGTGCGGATGGTCACCATCGCCCCCGAGCGTGCGGGCGCGCTGGAGGCCATCGAACTGCTCACCCGGCACGGGGTGGTCGCCGCCGTCGGTCACACCGACGCGACGTACGAGCAGACCCGCGCCGCCCTGTCGGCGGGCGCGACCGTCGGCACCCACCTGTTCAACGGGATGCGCCCGGTGCACCACCGGGAGCCCGGCCCGGTGGTGGCGCTGCTGTCCGCACCAGGCGTGGTCTGCGAACTCGTCGCCGACGGGGTCCACCTGCACGAGGGAACGCTCACCTTCGCCACCGCGACGGCCGGACCGGAACGCTGCGCGCTGATCACCGACGCGATGGCCGCCGCCGGCATGGCCGACGGTGAGTACGAGCTGGGCGGCCAGGAAGTGACCGTGACCGGCGGGGTGGCCCGGCTCTCCCGCGACGGCGCGATCGCCGGCAGCACCCTGACCATGGACGCGGCGCTGCGCAGCGCGGTGGCCGCCGGCGTCGAGGTCCCCGACGCGGCCCGGATGGCCTCGACCACCCCGGCCCTGGCGGTCGGCCTCCGCGATCGGGTCGGAGCCCTCCAGGTCGGGCTGCGCGCCGACCTGGTCGTGCTCGACGACGACCTGAAGGTCGTTCGGGTGATGCGGGCCGGCACCTGGGTGGAATGACCCGGCAGCCGGTACGGGTCAGCCCGCCGCCGGGATCTCCACGCCGAGGACGGCCTGCTCGTCGGGGCGGTGTACCAGCACATCCGCCAGGAACGAGTGCACCGCGTGGCGCATCCCGACGTCCCGGCCGGCCTGCTCGGACAGCAGCCACTTGTGCTCGATGATCTGCGCGAACAACTCCTGCGGCTCAAGCTTGCGTCGCAGTTGCGCGGGGACCGCCCGGACCACCGGCTCGAACACCTCGGTCAGCCAGCGGTGCGCGGCCTGCTGCTCGTCGAGCAGGTCGCTCTCCGCCCGGTACGCGTCGAGGTCGTTGAGCAGCTTGCGAGCCTGGTTCTCTTCGGCGTCGAGGCCGGTGAGGCGGAGCAGCCGGCGGTGGTGGTAGCCGGCGTCCACCACCTTCGGCCGGATCAGATAACGAGAATTGTCGATGGTCGACATGGCGACCTCGGCCACGTCGAACCCCATCTCGTTGAGCCGGCGGATGCGCCCCTCGATGTCGTGCCGGGCCTCCCGCTCGACCTGCTGTTCGTAGGTGATCTCGTGCCACAGCCGCTCGTACCGCTGTACCACCTCCTCGCAGACGACCTCGGGATCGATCGAGTCGTGCAGCAGACCGGCCGCCTGAAGATCCAACGCCTCGCCGAAGATGTTGACCCGGGCGATCTCCAGATCCTCGCCACGCTGGCCGTTGGAGAGCATGCTCCGCAACGCCCCGGTCTCGGCGTCCACCAGGTACGCGGCGAAGGCCCCCGCGTCCCGCCGGAACAGCGTGTTCGACAGCGAGCAGTCACCCCAGAAGAAGCCGGTCAGGTGCATCCGGACCAGCAGCGCGGCGAGTGCGTCGAGCAGCCGCCCCATCGTCTCGGGACGCAGCGTGTGCGAGAACAGCGCCCGGTAGGGCAGGGAGAACTGCAGATGGCGGGTGATCAGTACCGGATCCAGCGGCTCACCGGCGTCGGATTCCCGGTCGGCCACGATCGCCACCGCCTTCACCGACGGGAAGTCGATTCGCTCCAGGGCGCGCAGCAGGTCGTACTCCCGCTCCGCGACCCGCTCGCCGGTCTCCTTGACCGCGTAGACGTGCCCGCCCAACTGCACGAAGCGCACCACGTGCCGGGAGATGCCCTGGGGCAGGGCGACCAGGTGTTCAGCCGGCCACTGCTCCAGCGGTTTCGACCAGGGGAGATCGAGCAACGCCGGGTCGACTAGGGCCGAGGTGATCCGCACGGCGTCAAGTCTGACGCCTCGCCCGCCGGAACGCTCCCCCACGTGGCTGGGCCCACAGTCGCACCACACCGCACGAGTCGACATCCGCAGCGGGCCGGTAGCGTGATCCGGGTGCGGGAAACGACACCGACAACCCGGAACTTGCGCCTGGCACCGGTCCGCCCGGTCGGCTGGTGGTTCGACGCACTGCTGCTCGCCGGGTTCGTGGCACTGACCGGCGCCCTCGCCGCCGGCCACCTGCTCGGCCCCGACCTTGCCGTGAGCGGGTGGGCCTTCACGCACGACCCGGCCCCGCTCTACCGGATCGCCCAGGTGTTCAACCTGCTCGGCCAGGGCGGCTGGCTGCTGATGCCGGTGGCCGGCGCACTCGCCGTGACCGTGGCGTGGCGGCGGCACACCGTACGGCCGTTGCCACTGGTGGCGGGAGCCTTCATGATCACCACCCTGACGATCGGCCCGCTCAAGCTCTGGACGGACCGGGCGGCGCCCACCGCGTCGGTGAAGGAGCCGTTCCTGGCCCCCGAGCAGGCGGTGGAGATCTTCAACCAACTGCCGGTCGGCGCCTACTCGATGTCGTACCCGTCGGGACACGTGGCCAACGCGATCGTCTGGTACGGCGTGATCGCCCTGCTGCTGACCTCGCTGACCGACGGCCGGCTCTCGGCCAACCTGTACCGGCTGGTCCGGTACGCGCCACCGGCGGTCCTGCTGGTCACCACCACATACCTGAACTTCCACTGGCTCACCGACGGGCTGGCCGCCCTGCTGCTCGGTCTCCTGCTGGACCGGCTGCTGCACCGGGTGCCCTGGAACGACCTGCCGCTACCCGGCCTGCCACGGCAGTGGGACCGGCCGTTCATCCAGCAACCCTAGGGTGTCGCTGTGGATCGACTAGCGCGCCGGCTGGGCGTACCGGATGCCGTCGTCATCGGGCTGGGGTCGATGCTCGGCGCGGGCGTCTTCGTGGTCTTTGCTCCCGCCGCGGCGGCGGCCGGTGGCATCGGTCTGCTGTTCGCGCTGACCCTGGCCGGCTTCGTCGCATTCTGCAACGCGACCAGTTCGGCCCGGCTGGCCGCCCGCTACCCGGAGTCCGGCGGCACGTACGTGTACGGCCGGGAACGGCTCGGTCCGTTCGCCGGTTTCCTGGCCGGCTGGGGTTTCGTGGTCGGCAAGACGGCGAGCTGCGCGGCGATGGCATTGACCATCGGGGCCTACCTCTGGCCGGGGCAGGCCCGGCTCGTCGCGGTGCTGGCGGTCGTCGCGGTGACCGCGGTGAACCTGCGCGGGGTCGCCAAGACCGCGACCGCGACGAAGATCCTGGTGGTGCTCGTCCTGGCGATCCTGGCGGTGGTCGGGGCGGTCGGCGCGACCGACGTCTCCGTTGACCGGCTGACCGGTGCCGATGGCCTGGGTCGAGGCGTGTTCACCGCCGCCGGTCTGCTGTTCTTCGCGTTCGCCGGGTACGCCCGGGTGGCCACCCTCGGCGAGGAGGTACGCGACCCGGAGCGAACCATCCCGCGCGCGGTGCCGCTGGCGCTCGGCATCGTGCTGGCGATCTACCTGGTGCTGGCGGTGGTGACGCTCGGCGTGCTCGGTCCCGACCGGCTGGCCACGTCCGCCGCGCCCCTCGCCGACGTGGTGACCGCCACCGGACTACCCGGCCTGGCCTGGGTGGTCCGGGCCGGCGCGGCCGTCGCGGTGACCGGCGTGCTGCTCTCCCTGCTGGCCGGCGTGGGCCGCACCACCCTGGCGATGGCCCGCCGTCGTGACCTGCCCGGCACGCTGGACGCCGTCCACCCCGTCCACCGGGTTCCGCACCGGGCCGATCTGGCGGTGGCCGCCGTCGTGATCGTCGTGGTGGCGCTCGGCGACGTGCGGGACGCGATCGGCTTCTCCAGCGTCACCGTGCTGGTCTACTACGCGATCACCAACGCGGCGGCGCTGACCCTCGGCCGGGAACCGTCGCGGAAGCTACCGGTACGAGCCCTCGCCGGGGTCGGCCTGGTCGGCTGCGTGGTGCTAGCCGTCAACCTGCCACTGGCAAGCGTGCTCGCCGGATCCGGTGTGCTCGCCCTCGGCACCGCCTGGTACACCCTCCGTCGGCTCCGGTAGGTAGGCCCTGTACGTCCCGACGAGTGAGCTGACACGCAACCCGACAACCTGGTGCCGGCTACTCCCCCGCCTCGCGGGGCGGCGGCACGCCGGCCGAAGTCGGTGGCCCCGGCTCAGGTGGCGCGCTGTCGCGAAGCAGGGCGTTCAGGCCGGCCCGCCGGGCCACCACGGTCAACCGGTCGCCCGCGACGATCACCATGCGCGGATCCGGTGCCCAGTCGAGACGTTGCCCGCCCCGGGCGTGCGCGAGCAGGCGGACGCTACCGGATCGCCCGACGTTGGCGAGCGGCCGACCGTCCAGCGCCGAGCCGGACGCCACCGGAACCTCAGTGACCAGCAGCGCGTGCCGTCCCACCGGGATGGTGGCGATCACCGCCCGATCCAGCAGTGCGGCGGCGAACGACGGCGCCGCCAGGTAGGAGACGCTACGCGAGGTGCCGATGTCGAAGGCCCGCTGCACCCGTTCGGCGAAGTCACCGTCGAAGAGCCGCAACACCACCCAAAGCTCGTCGTTGATGGCGCGGCCGTTGAGCGCGGCCCGCAGGTTCGCCCCGTCGTCGGTGGAGACCACCACCAGCGCCTGGCAGGTGGCGACCGAGGCAGCCCGCAGCGTCTCCTCCTGCCCCGCGTCTCCCACCACCAGCGGTACGCCGAGCCGCCGGGCCAGCGCCGCACCCAGCGCGTCCCGGTTCTTGTCGATGGCCACCACCTCGACGCCGAAGTCGTTCAGTTGGGCCATCACCCGCATGCCGATGTTGCCGAGCCCGACCACCACGACGTGCCCGGAGCGCTCGGGCAGGCTTCGCCCCGTGTGCAGGGCCAGCCGGGCGTTGACCACACCGTCGACGACCACCGCGGTGATCAGTGGGATCAGCGTCAGCCCGGCGAGATTGAGCACCACCTGCATGACCTGCTCTGCGGGCGACTTCGCGGTGTCCGGGTCCTGCCCGGTGAGAGTGGTCACCAACGTCAGGTAGAGCGCGTCGGCCCAGCCGACCTGCGCCGCGTTGGCGTACAGCGCGCCGAGCACGGCCACCATGGCGAGCACCAGGATCACCGCAATCCCGATTTTGCGGGTGGCGAAGCTGCGTACCGCCTGAAGGAGCATCGCCCCCGGACGGCGCCGGCGGCGGGCCCGGGCCAGCCGGCGCGCCGCCAGCTCGGTGCCCGCGGGCCGGCCGGCGGCCTCAGCGAGCACCACGTCGGCTGCCCGGTCGTCGGCGGGCAACACCAGGTCCTGCTGAGGGTCCCGGGTGTCGGCCACCCCGCAGACGATCTCGCTCGGGCGCACGTCGTCGCGACGGGCCACGTAGAGGGTGCGCCCGCCGTGCCGGAAATGCGTCGGCGCGACCTCGCCCAGCGCGGCGGCCACGAAGGCCGGGGCGGCCATCGACGCGTCCGAGAGCACCGCCGAGTCGGGAAAGATCTGCCGTACCCCGTTGGCCAGTCCGGTGTTGAACATCCGCACCACCAGCCGCAGCCGGGGTTCGACCTCCTGGGCGCAGAGCGCGGCGTGCATGTTGCCCACGTCGTCCTGGTGGAGCAGGGCCAGTCCGTCGGCCCCGGCCAGCCCGGCGCGCCGAAAGGCGACCTCGTCCAGCCGATCGGTCCGGATCACCTCGATGCCGGGCAGTTCACGACCGTCCGGCCCGGGGGAACGACGGCGTTCGGGCACGATCAGGGTGATCCGCACCCGGCCCGCCTGCGGCTCGCCCACGAGCAACGTCCGCACCAGCCAGTAGGCCAGCGGATCCTGCCCACAGATCACGTAGTGCGCCCGGGCCTCCCCGTTGACCCGCAACCGGCGGCTGGCCCGCCAGGCCCGGTCGAGCAGCGGCTCTGCCATGCCCGCATGGTAGTCAGCGGGCCGTAACCCACACAGCCCGTCATGATCGGCTGCTGAGCCGCCCGGCATGTCCTGGCCGGTGACGGGTAGGGCAGTGGTATGCAGACCTTCCTGCCGTACCCGGACTTCCTGGCCAGCGCCGACGTGCTGGACCAGCGCCGGCTGGGCAAGCAGCGGGTGGAGGCGATCCAGGTGCTGCGCGGGCTGACCCGTCCGGGGTACGGCTGGCGCAACCACCCGGCGGTACGCATGTGGGCCGGGTACGAGGAGGCCCTGACCCGTTACGGGCTGGACATCTGCGCGGTCTGGTGCTCGGCCGGCAGGGCCGACACCTGCGCGGCGACGCTCACCGCCGATCTCGACGCCGCCTGCCGCATCGAGCGGGTCCGCAGCCAGCCGGAACTCGCCGCCGCCGGGGAACTGCCGCCGTGGCTCGGCCGCCCGGAGCTGCACCTGAGCCACCGCTCGTCGCTGCTGCGCAAGGACCCGGCGCACTACCGCCCCGCCTTCGGCGACGACACCCCGGACGACCTGGAGTACGTCTGGCCCTCCTCAGACCGCCCCCACGCCTGCCTACCGTGAAGGGAAGGGCCCCTATCAACGCCTCGTGAGGTACCCGGTCCCCTTGTCAACACAGGACTGTCAAATCTGGGGCCCTTCCTTGCACCTCGGGCAGACTGGGGTTGGTCGGTCGATCGGGAGGTGCACGGATGGCCCTGTCGCAGGTGGTCGGGCGACTCATCGGCGTACGCCGGCACGAGGTGGACCCGGGCGGCGGTGGCGCTGCCCGAGTGCCGGACCCGGTCACCGTGGTGGTCGTCGGTGGCGGCGTCGCGGGCATGTCGGCGGCGGTGGTGCTCGCGGAGCGCGGCGTCGAGGTGACGGTGCTGGAGGCCGCGTCGGCAGTGGGCGGCCGGCTCGGTGCCTGGCCGGAGACGCTCGCGGACGGCAGCCGTCAGGTCAACGAGCACGGCTTCCACGCCTTCTTCCGGCAGTACTACAACTGGCGGAACATTATGCGCCGGGTCGACCCGGCGCTGCGCTTCCTTCGGGCCGTCGACGGCTACCCGGTGCTGAGCGCCCAGTGGCCGACCGAGGAGTTCGGGAAGCTGCCACCCGCCCCACCGGCGAACCTGCTCGCCCTGCTCGCCCGCAGCCCCAGCCTGCGTCTGCGCGACCTGCGCGGGATGGACCGGGAGGCCGCCCTGCCGCTGCTGACCTACCATCCGGTACGCACCTACGCCGACTTCGACCACGTCACCGCCGACGAACTGCTCTCCTCGTTGCGGCTGCCGGACCGGGCCCGGGCGATGCTCTTCGAAGTCTTCTCCCACTCGTTCTTCAACCACGAGGCGGAGATGTCGGCCGCCGAGATGATCGCTCAGTTCCACTTCTACCTGCTCGGCAACCCGCAGGGACTGGCCTTCGACTGTCCCGACGAGGACTACGCCACGGCGATCTGGGCGCCCCTGACCCGGCACGTCGAGCGCCACGGCGGCCGGATCCGCACCGGTGTCACGGCGACCGCGCTGCACCGCGACTCCGCCGGCTGGCGCGTGCACACTCCCGAGGGCACGCTCCCGGCCGGGCACGTCGTGCTCGCCGTCGATCCGCCGGCGCTCGCCGAGCTGGTCGCGGCCTCACCGGCACTGGCGGAGGCGGCACCGGAGCTGGCGGCGGCGATGCCCGGACACGGCCGGCCCGGTCCGCCGTACGCGGTCGCCCGCTACTGGTGCGACGGGGACGTCGATCCCGGCCGGGCCGTGTTCAGCGGGGTCTCCCGACAGGCCACCCTGGACTCGGTGACCCTGTACCACCGGCTTGAGCACGAGTCCCGACGTTGGGCAGAGCGCACCGGTGGCTCGGTGATCGAGCTGCACGCGTATGCCTGCGAGGTGGACGTGCCGGCCGGGGAGCTTGCCGACAGGATGCGCGTCGACCTGGCCCAGCTCTGGCCGGAGGCGGACCGGCTGCGGGTGCGCGAGCTGCGCGCCCGGGTGGAGGCGAAGGCACCGGCCTTCGCGCCGGGCGGTCACGCCGGGCGACCCGGGGTACGCACCGACGCCGACGGGCTCTACCTGGCCGGCGACGGCATCCGCACCGACTTCCCCAGCGCCCTGATGGAACGCGCGGCGGCCACCGGCATCATCGCGGCCAACCACATCCTGAGGGCCGAGGGCGGTGCGGCCGAGCCGATCCACTCGGTCCGCCCCCGTGGCCTGCTGGCCCGCCCCTGACCCGCGTCGATCTAGGGCGTATCGCCGCCCCTGGAGATCGACTCGCGGCGATAAGCCCTAGATCGACGGGGCTGGTCACCTACGTCGCGGAGCCCTGCGATGTCCAGCGGAATCGCGGTTGGCGGCGCTCGTGGAAGGCGGCGACCCCCTCCCCCGCCTCGCCGCTGGCCCGCACCTGCCCGTGCCACCAGGCGGCCCGGTCGTCGTCGGCCCGGTCGTCGATGATCTCCTTGGCGGCGACGACGCTGAGCTGCGAACGTTCGGCGATCGCGCCGCTGAGCCCATCGATCCGGGCCGCCAGGTCGGCGCCAGGCAGCAGCTCGTCGGCCAGGCCGATCCGCAGCGCCCGGTCGGCATCGATCAGTTCGCCGGTGAAGAGCAGATGCTTGGCCGCCGCCGGTCCGACCAGCCGGACCAGCCGGCGGGTGGTCGGCGTCGGGTAGACCAGACCGAGTCGGGCCGGCGGTACGCCGAACCGCGCATCGGCGGCGGCGATCCGCAGGTCGCAGGCGACAGCGAGTTGGCATCCGCCGCCAACGCAGGCACCCCGTACGGCGGCGATCGTCGGCTTGGCGAAGCTGGCCAGCCGCTCCTCGGCCGCCACCGCGATGCTCCCGTCTCCGGCCGCCAGCAGCTCGTCCAGATCACCCAGGTCGGCACCGGCGCAGAAGGTGCCGTCCGCGCCGGTGAGCACCAGGGCGCGCACCGCCGGGTCGGCTTCCAGACCGTCGAGCAGCACCGGCAGCTGCCGCCACATGGCCGGGGTCATCGCGTTGCGCCGGGTCGGATTGCGGATCACCACCGTGGCCACCGCGCCCGCCACCTCGACGGCCAGTTTCGCGTCCGTCACGGCATCCATCAACCTTCCCGCACCAACCGGAAGCGCTCGACGACGGCCAGCGTGTCGTCGTCGACGGTGAAGTCAGGGTCACCCAGGTAGGCCCGGTACTCCGGCCCGTGCCAGAACCTCTCGTGCCCGGCACGCCAGCCGGCGACAGTCTCGAAACCCTCGCCCTCGTCCCGGGCATGGGACAGGTCGACGTCACCGAGCCGCACCAACCGAACCTCGCTCAGCTCGATCACCGCGACCGGCCGGTCGTCGGAGTCCACCAGGACCGACCGGTCGCCGACCACCGGCAGCGGCTCACCGTCGCGTTCGTACTCGATCATCAGCCCGGTGGTCGAGGTCTTCGCCCCGGAGAGGATCGCGGCGACGAGTCGGTCCCGCAGCGGTCCGGGGAACGCGAACTCGGCCTTCGGCAGTTCGACCATGGCTGCGAGCCTAGCCCGCCACGCCGGCCGGGGATCGCCTGCCGCGACCCGGCGACCGACGCTGTACGCCTGGTCGCCGCCCGGTATTCACCGGCGGGCCGCCCGCGGCCCCTACCGTCACCCTTCGCGCACGTCGTACCCGGCCCGAGTGAACAGGTGGTCATGCCAGTCACACCCGAGGTCAGCGTGGTCGTCCCGACCTTCGCCCGGCCGGCGTTGGTGACCCGCGCGGTCCGCAGCGCCCTCGCACAGACAGTGGACGATATCGAGGTCATCGTCGTGGTCGACGGTCCGGACGAGGAGACCGGCAAGGCCCTCGCCGAGATCGGCGACCCCCGGTTGCGGGTGGTGGAGCTGCCCGGCAAGGGTGGCGCCCCCAACGCCCGCAACGTGGGCGTACGCGAGGCGGCCGCCCCGTGGACCGCGCTACTCGACGACGACGACGAGTGGCTGCCCGGCAAGCTGGCCGCCCAGCTGGAACTGGCCCGCCACGCCTCGGTGCCCAGCCCGATCATCGCCAGCCGGCTGATCAACAAGACACCCCGGGCAGAGTTCGTGATGCCCCGTCGGCTACCGGAGCCGGACGAGCCGATCTGTGAGTACCTCACCCTGCGGCGCGGGCTGTTCCACGGCGACGGCTTCATCCAGACCTCGACCATCATGGCGCCGACAGAGCTGCTGCGCCGGGTGCCGTTCACCGTCGGCCTACGCCGGCAGCAGGAGCTCGACTGGACCGTACGCGCGGCCAGCCAGCCCGACGTCCAACTGCTCATCGCCGCCGAGCCGCTCGTGCTCTGGCACCAGGACGAGAACCGTCCACGGATCAGCCTCAGTTCGCCCTGGGAGGCACAGCTGGAGTGGCTGCGGGGAATCCGACCGTTGATCACCCCCCGGGCGTACGCGGCGATCACCATGAGCATCATCAGCTCGATGGCCGCGCCGACCCGTAGTCTCCGGGTCTTCCTGCTGCTGCTCGCCGAGGCCCGCCGGCACGGTCGGCCAGGTGTCCTCGACTACCTCGCGTTCCTGCAGATCTGGTCGATCCCCCCGCAGCTGCGGCACCAGGTCCGCGACCGGATCCTCGGCCGTGGCGCGGGCCGGGGCGATGGAGCCGAGACCGTGACCGATGGGCGGGTCGGGACGCCGGAGATCGGGGCCGATGTCCGGCGATAGAGTCGCCGTGATCTGGCGCAGCTGCCTCCTGCCCGGGTCGGAGACGTTCATCCGCAACCAGGGCGACGCACTGTCCACCTGGCGGCCGGTCTACCTCGGTGCCGTCCGGGTGTCCTCGGCGCTCTCCCGGGACAGCGACGTCGTGCTGTGCCCGAACACCACCCGCGGTCGGCGCGAGTGGCTGCGGCTGCGGCTGACCGGCGGCTCGCCCCGGCTGCGCCGGATGCTGGGACGGCTACGACCCGAGGTGGTGCACGCCCACTTCGGCGGGGACGGTTGGCTGATCAGCCGGGCCGCCACCCAGCTCGACATCCCGCTGGTCGTCACCCTGCACGGCCTCGACGTCACCCGGCAGGCGGCCGCACCGGGGCCACGCGGGGCCCGGCACCGACGGAACCTGCGGACCATGTTCGACCGGGCCGCGCTGATCCTGGCCGTCTCGGAGGCGATCCGCGAGCGAGCGGTGGAGTTGGGGGCGGACCCGGCGAAGGTCCGCGTACACCACATCGGGGTTCCCGTTCCGCCGCGGCCAGCGGCCCGGCCGAAGCAGTGGGATGTCGTCTTCGTCGGCCGCTTCGTCGAGAAGAAGGGCGTCGACGACCTCGTCGAGGCGCTCGGAATGCTGCCGGACCTGCGCCCCCGGGCCCTGTTCGTCGGTACCGGGCCGTTGCGCGGGCGGGTCCGCGCCCGCGCCGCGCAACTGGGCGTGGACGCTACGTTTCCCGGCAACCTGCCGCCGCCCGAGGTGATGCGGCACATCACCGGGTCGCGGCTGCTCGCGGCACCGTCGCGGACCGCGCCCGACGGGGACACCGAGGGCCTACCCACCACGGTCCTGGAGGCTTTCAGCCTCGGTGTGCCGGTCGTCTCGACCTACCACAGCGGCATCCCGGAGGCCGTCACCCACGAGACGAACGGCCTGCTCTGCGCCGAGGGGGACCGCACCGCCCTGGCCGCCAACCTCCGCCGTCTCCTCACCGACGACGTCCTGTGCACCCGCCTCGGCCGGGCGGCCCGCCACCGCGCCGAAATGGACTTCGACCTGCACCACCAGACCCGCCAGCTGGAATCCCTGTATCAAGCCCTCCCTCTCCCCCTCCCCTGACCCACCCCGGAGACGTGCGGATCATGCATCTGTGCGGTACCACACCTACGTGATCGCCAGAGGTGTCGGCGGGAGGGTGGGCTAGGGGGTGGGGCGGAGACGGCGGACGGCGGCGAGCAGGAGGCGGCCGGCTCGTGCGGTGGGGGTGCCGTGCAGCAGTGAGACGATCCGGCGCAGCCGCTTCAGCTCGTCGTCGCGGTCGGTCAGGGTGCGCTCATACCATCGGTGGAGGGCACGCGCCTCGGCCAACTCGTCAGCCAGCCGGTCCCGGTCCGCCAGCAGTTCCCGCCAGCCGCGGGCACCGGCTCCACCGTCGGCGGTCAGCGGTTCCGGCTGCTGTCCGGCCATCGTGGCCAGTGTGGCGGCCAACTCTCCGGCCGGCCACAGTTCGGCGAGCCCCGCGTCAACCAGCCGGGACGCCAGCCGCCGTAACACCGCCACCGGCTCAATCGCGCCGGTCAGGGCCTGCCAGCTGCCACCCGGCGTGACCACCAACCGGTCCGCCGGCACGCCGGCCTCGACCCCGGACTGCCAGGCGGTGAGCAGCGCCCGCACCGCGGGCACGTCCCGCCGCAGCAACGCGGCCACCAACAGATCCTCGACGGTACGTCCCGACGGGACCGTCCCACCGCCGGCGAACCGCCACCCGCCCGCAGGGTCACGGTGAACCGGCTGGATCCCGACCCCTTCGACGCGCACCGCCGCGGCGGGCGCCGCGCCGGCGGCAGGTGACAGGGCGTCGTGCCGGACCGGGTCGACACCGTGGTGCGGAGGGCGTTCGGCCAGCAGGACCCAGCCGGGAGCGAGCTCCAGAGCGGCCCCGTTCCGGACCGCCGCCCCGGCCAGCCGTTCCGGATCCGCGAGCCTCGGAAAGGCCGGTTCCCGCTCCGCCGACGTCGGCAGGGCCGGTTCCGCATCGGCCAGTGTGGCCTGGAGGAAACCGGTCAGGTCGGCGTCGGCCAGCAGCTCCGTGCCGAGCAGGGCGACGGGTGCCAGCGGCGACGGGAAGGCCGCCCAGGTGCCGTCGATCCGCAGCCCAGCCGCCGTCAACCGATCCCGCAGGCGGGCCAGCCCCGCCGGGCGGGTGTCGTCGTACTCGCCGAGCGCCGCCCAGTCCGAGTCGGTGCTGGGCGGTGGCGGCGCGAGCAGCCGGTGCAGCCCGATGGGGTTCTCGACCCCGAGCAGCAGCCGGCCGCCCGGCCGCAGCACCGTGGCGAGGAGGTCGAACGCCTGGCCCCAGGTCGACGGCGCGCCCTCGACCGAGTCGAGCCGGGCCAGCCCGTCCAGGGCCACCACGGTGTCGTACGCCGGCAGGTCGGCCAGTTGCTCCGGGCCGCCACAGCACACCCGGATACCCGGCCGGTCCGCGTACCGGGCGGCCAACGCCTCGGCGTCCGGCAGTCCCCGCACCAGCAGGGTCAGGTCCGCCCGTGGCAGCGTGTCGAGCAGCTCCGGATGGTGTGGCCCGACCACGAGCGTGCGACCGTGCGCGACGGCGAGCAGCGCGGCCAGTCCTGTCCCGCGTACCGGGCCGGTGCCGTGCGCGCCGTCGAGATCCGACCAGGCGTGCATCTCGGCGCCGGGCGGCCGCAGCGGCTTGTTCGGGCTCATCAGATCCCTTCCGTCCCGGATCGCGCACCTGCCGCGCCGCTTGGCGTGGCCTGTTCCACCGCAGCATCGGCCCCGACCGCTTCCGTCGTGCCGGTAACCGGCTCGGGCCAGCGGAGCAGGCGGCGCAGCTCGACCGGCGGGAGCAGCCGATCGGCGCCCAGCTCGGTCACCGCGAACTGGCGGGCGACGTCCGGGTCGACCCGTGGACCGTGCAGCTGCGCCCACTGCCGGCGGATCCGTGGCTGGCCGCCCCAGACCTGGGCCTCCCCGGCCAGTTGCATCGGGTCGCCGTAGACGGCCGGTTCACAGCCGGCCAGGATGCCGTAGAAGATTGCGCTGCACAGCCGGTTCGAGGCGACCCGCCGGTGCCCACGCAGCTCGGCCAACTGTCGGTGGAGGAAGCCGGGGTCGAGGTCGCGCCACCGGCCGCCCCGGTAGCCGTGGCAGACCACCCGGAAGCCGGCCCGCTCGTAGTGCTGCCGCACCCGCGGCGACCGGTACTCCTGCCAGTAGAGGCAGACCGTCACCGGCCCCGCCTCCACGGACCGGATCTCGTCGATCAGCCGGCCGTGGTCGCCCACCACCCGCTGGCCCTCCCAGCCGTGGAACGGGTACCAGATGGTGCCCTCCCGCCGCTGTGGGCCGCCCGGCTCGGTGGCCAGCAGGTACGCCCACGGCGCGCCGACCACGTACGTCTGCCGACGCCCGAGCGACCAGGCCCGCCGCCGGGTCCGTTCGGACCAGAGGAGCAGTGGTACCCCCGGCACGAACTCGTGGTCGGGCGCCATGCCGTCGCCGATGTTCCAGCCGTGCTGGAGGTACCCGTGGATGCGCGGTGGGTCCCGGTCGTCGAGTCCGCAGTAGCGGGCCAGCACGTGGGAGTGCCCGTAGTAGTGGTTGGCGTGGTGCACGGCGACGGGCGTCCCTGCTCGTGGTGGCGGGTGGAGGCGGAGCGTAACGAGCCCGCCTGAACACCCGGCCACATCGAGGTGTCGGCCCGGTACGCCGTGCGTGATACAGATTGAGCCCCCGGCCGGGATCGAACCGGCGACATCCCGCTTACAAGGCGGGTGCTCTGGCCAGCTGAGCTACAGGGGCGTTGTGTCGTGGCCAGCATAGCGACCGACGTTAGCTTTTCCTGCTCCGCAGGGGTTCCGAGCATGGGAAACGTCAACATCCCGACGTGTGAGCGTCGATTCGTGTCCGACCATGCCGGAGTGACCGGAATGCGAATCCTACGGAACTTCCGGCCGTCGCCGAACCTTGGCATCGCGACGAAAGCCGTTTACCGTGCATTGACACGGACGACACGGGCTTGCCCCGACCGGCCGTGGCGCCGGCTCGGGCATCCGTGCCGGTCGCTCCTTCACTCGGATCGTCCGGCACGTTCCTGCCGGTGAAAGGAAGCAGCCTCCTCATGGCTACGGTCACCTACGCGAAGGCGTCCCGGATCTATCCGGGCACCGAACGCCCCGCGGTCAACCAGCTGGACCTCCAGATCGGCGACGGCGAGTTCCTCGTACTCGTGGGCCCCTCCGGTTGCGGTAAGTCCACCAGCCTGCGCATGCTCGCCGGCCTGGAGGACGTCGACGACGGCGCGATCTACATCGACGACCGGGACGTCACCCACCTGCCGCCGAAGGCCCGCGACATCGCGATGGTCTTCCAGAACTACGCCCTCTACCCGCACATGTCGGTGTACGAGAACATGGCGTTCGCGCTGAAGCTGCGCAAGACCCCGAAGGCCGAGATCGACCGGCGGGTCAAGGAGGCGGCGGCGCTGCTCCAACTGGAGGAGTACCTCGGCCGCAAGCCCAAGGCGCTTTCCGGCGGTCAGCGCCAGCGGGTCGCGATGGGCCGGGCCATCGTCCGGGAGCCGCAGGTCTTCCTGATGGACGAGCCGCTGTCGAACCTCGACGCCAAGCTCCGGGTCCAGACCCGTACCCAGATCGCCTCGCTGCAGGCCAAGCTCGGCATCACCACCGTCTACGTGACCCACGACCAGGTCGAGGCCATGACCATGGGGCACCGGGTGGCGGTCATGCTGGACGGCGTGCTCCAGCAGGTGGACACCCCACGGACGCTCTACGACGCCCCGTCCAACGTCTTCGTCGCCGGTTTCATCGGCTCGCCCGCCATGAACATCAAGACGGTGCAGTTCTCCGAGCAGGGCGCGGCGTTCGCCGAGATGTTCATCCCGCTGACCCGCGAGCAGGTCGAAGCGGCCCGCACCGAGGGCGGCGACGGCAAGGTGACCGTCGGCTTCCGTCCGGAGGACTGCGACATCGTCGGCCCGACCGAGGGCGGCATGCCGGTCGTGGTCGAGCTGGTCGAAGACCTCGGCTCCGACGCCAACGTCTACGGCCACGCCGCGCTGGAAGGCGCCTCCGAGCGGTTCGTGGTGCGTACCGACCGGCGGACCACGCCGAGCATGGGCGACACGATCTTCGTGAAGCCGCGTCCCGGCCAGAACCACTTCTTCCACGCCGCGACCGGGCAGCGTATCTGAGGTAGCAACGCGAAGGGGCGGCCCGCAGTCAGCGGGCCGCCCCTTCCGCGCACCGTGTCCGGTCTCAGCCCTCGACGGCCCGGCGGCGAGCCACCTCGGCCAGGGTGACCGCGGCGGCCACGCTCGCGTTCAGCGACTCCATCTCGGAGATCATCGAGATGCTGACGGTCAGGTCGCAGGTCTGCCCGACGAGCCGGGACAGTCCCCGTCCCTCCGAGCCGACCACCACGACCAGCGGGCCCACCGCGGCCTCCAGGTCGTACAGGTCCGTCTCGCCGTCGGCGTCCAGACCGACCACCACGAAGCCCGCGTCCCGGCATGCCTTCAGCGACCGGGTCAGGTTGGTGACCTGGGCCACCGGCACCCGGGCCGCCGCGCCGGCGCTGGTGCGCCAGGCGGTCGCGGTGATCCCGGCCGCCCGCCGCTCCGGCACGAAGACGCCCTGCGCACCGAACGCGGCGGCCGAACGGATCACCGCGCCGAGGTTGCGCGGGTCGGTGACGCCGTCAAGCGCCACCAGCAGCGGAGCCGACTGCTCCAGCGCGGCTGCCATCAGGTCCTCGAACGGCTCGTACGCGAACGGCGGCACCTGGAGGCCGACCCCCTGGTGCAGCACGCCCCCGGTCATCCGGTCCAACTCGGCCCGGCTGACCTCCAGGATCGCGATGCCCCGGTCGGCCGCGGTCCGGATGGTCTCCTTGACCCGGTCGTCGACGTCGATGCCCTGGGCGGTGTAGAGCGCGGTCGCCGGCACTGCGGTGCGCAGCGCCTCCAGCACGGGGTTGCGTCCGACCAGGAGTTCCTGGGTGTCCTTCGCGGGGTTGGACTTGCGGCCCGGCGCGACCCGGGGACCACCACCCCGGCTGGCGGGCTGCCGGCCACGGGTGGGGCTCGCGTTGGGCGCACCCCGGCCACCGCCCCGGCCCCAGGTGGTGTCCTTGCTGCCGGGCTTGCCGATCTTCGGCACCCGGCCCTCCTCGGCTGCCGCCCGGCGCTCCTTGTCCTGCTTCCACGCGGTGCGCTGCGGCAGCTTCTCGGTGCCCGAGTACCCCTTGTGCCAGGGTCGCTCATCGGCCGGCAGGGTCCGGCCACGCCCGGCGAGGGTGTCCTTGTTCTTGCCGCCGGACCCCTTGGGTGCGCTCGCCTTCGACGCCACCCGCCGGCCACGGCGCTGCGAATTGCCGGCCATCAGTCATGCTCTCCAATACTCCAACGCGGGCCCTGGGGGGTGTCCTCGACAACCACTCCGGCCCGCTTGAGTTGATCCCGCAGCACGTCGGCCGCAGCCCAGTTCTTGCGGAGCCGGGCCTGCGCGCGCTGTTCCAGGGCCAGGGCGACCAGGGAGTCCACCACACCACGAAGGTCGTCCGCCCGGGCTCCACCGGTCCACGCCGGGTCGAGGGGGTCGACCCCGAGGATATCCAGCATCGCGCGGACTCCGGCGAGCGTCGTGCGGACGGTCACATCGTCCCCGCCGTTCAACGCGTTGTTGCCGTCCCGCAGCACCTCGTGCAGCGCGGCCAGCGCGGCCGACGTGTTGAGGTCGTCGTCCATCGCCGCGACGAACCCGGCCGGCACCTCGCCGAACTGGCCGACGCCCACCCGTTCCACGGCGCGCTGCACGAAACCCTCGATCCGCCGGTACGCGACGGCCGCCTCGCGCAGCGCCTCCTCCGAGTAGTCGATCCGCGAGCGGTAGTGCGCGGCGACGTAGTAGTAGCGCAACTCGACCGGGCGCACCCCGAGCGAGGCGACATAGTCGAGGTCGAGGGCGTTGCCCAGCGACTTGCCCATCTTGGTCCCGCCGATGCTGAGCAGACCGTGGTGCACCCAGTACCGGGCGAACGGCAGACCGGCGGCCTGAGACTGGGCCAGTTCGTTCTCGTGGTGCGGGAAGGTCAAGTCGAGTCCGCCGCCGTGGATGTCGAATTCGGCGCCCAGGTACCGCTGGCACATCGCCGAGCACTCGATGTGCCAGCCGGGCCGCCCGCGCCCCCACGGCGACGGCCAGAAGGCGTCCGCCGGTTCGTCCGGTTTGGTCCCCTTCCAGAGTGCGAAGTCGCGTTGGTCACGCTTACCACGCTCCGGGGCCTCGCAGGCGGACTGCATGTCCTCGGGCGACTGGTTGGACAACTGCCCGTACGCCGGCCACGAACCGACGTCGAAGTACACGTCGCCGCAGTCGTCGGTCGCCGGGTACGCGTGGCCACGCCCGATCAACTGGGCGATCAGTTCGAGCATCTCGGGGATGTGCCCGGTGGCCCGCGGCTCGTAGGTCGGCGGCAACACGTTCAACGCCCGGTACGCCCCGGCGAGCCTCAGCTCGTTCGCGTACGCGATCGACCAGAAGGGCCGCTCCTGCTCCTGCGCCTTGGCCAGGACCTTGTCGTCGATGTCCGTCACGTTGCGGATGAAGCTGACCTGGAGACCGGCGGCCGACAGCCAGCGACGTAACACGTCGTAGTTGACGCCGGACCGAAGATGACCGATGTGCGGAGGCGCCTGAAGGGTGAGACCACACAGGTAGACCCCCACCTTGCCGGCTTCCCGCGGGACAAAGTCCCGCACCGATCTGGTGGCCGTGTCGTACAGGCGTAGCGTCACCGTACAAGGGTAACTGTCCGTCGTTCTCCCGAGCGGCCGGAGCCGGGTCGTACGCTGCTGGTCGTGAACACCCCCGCAGTGCCCGGCATCGACCCGCCGCCCGCCGCGCCGGGAGGCGAGGCGTCACAGACCCTGGACCGGGGACTGCGGTTGCTGCGCCTGGTCGCGGAAGCACCGGGCGGCCTGACCGTGACCGAGGCGGCGAACCGGCTGGGCATCGGTCGGGCCGCGGTCTACCGGCTGGTCGGCCCGCTGGTCGGGCACGGGATGCTGCGCCGCGACGCGGATGGCCGGCTGCGCCTCGGCACCGGAGTGCTGCACCTGGCCCGGCGGGCTCAGCCGCTGCTCGCCGATGGTGCGTTGCCCGCGCTCCGGCGACTCGCCGAGCAGGCCGGAGCCACCGCCCACCTAACCGTCGTGGAGGGGGGCGAGGGGGTCGCGCTGGCGGTGGTCGAGCCGAGTTGGACGTCGTTTCACGTGGCGTACCGGACCGGTGCCCGGCATCCGCTCGAACGTGGCGCGGCCGGGCGGGCCATCCTCGCCGGCCGGTCGGGCCAGAGCGGCCCGGTGAGCACCGTCGGTGAGCTGCAAACCGGGGCGTACGGGGTGGCTGCCCCGGTGTGCGGGGTGCCCGGCCTGGAAGCGAGCGTCGGGGTGATCGCACTTGCCCCACTGGACGCCGAAGCGGTCGGCGCGCAGGTGCTCGCCGCCGCCACCGCGATCGCCGAGGACTTAACCGACTCGTCGGCGCGGGCCGGTTGGTCCTGAATGTGACCAGCCGTCGGCTGCACAGGGACCTCCGGCGGATCGTCGGCGAAGTTCATTCGGCCCTGCTCGACCGCGGCTGGCGCCGATGACACCGGCGCGGTCACGGCCGACGACGCGAAGGCGGCCCGACCGGAGATTTCCCGGCCGGGCCGCCTGACCACTTCGACTGGCTGGTCCTAGTGGGACTTCTTGAGCGGCTTGGTCACCGCCGCGTACGCGTCGATGATGCCGTGCCCGTAGAAGCCGTTCAACTTGACCGGGCCGTCACAGTAGGCGTCGAACTCGACCGGCCGCCCCTCGTCGACGTAGCTCCGCAGCCGCGGCTCCGGGCAGGCGTGCGCGGTGGCCGTCCGAAGCAGGTGCCGCTCGACCGAGTCCGGCGCGAGACCGTAGCCGCCCCGGCCCTGCGACTTGCCGTACCGGCTCACGATGAGCGCGGCCACGCCGGAGGCGTGCGGTGCCGCCATCGAGGTGCCCTGCAGGTACGTGAAGTAGCCGCACTGGCCGTGCTTCTTGCACTCCTTGAACACGAACGTCTCGGCGCCCGGCACGATGTCGCCGTCCTCGTCGACCGCACCCTCCTCCTGGAGGACCTTCTTCGGGTACGTCGAGAGAATCATGTTGGCGTCGGTACGGAACGTGTCGGTACCGAAGCCGTCGCGGTACCAGCCACCCGGTGCGGCGATGGCGGTCTGCTCGGTGCCGTAGTTGGAGTAGGCGGCCTTCTCACCGGACGGGCCGACGGAGGAGACGCTGACGACGTGCGGTCCCTCGGTGGGCAGATCCCAGCAGCTGTCGTTGTCGATCTCGCGCGGGTACGGTGCGACATCGCCGTAGTTGGGGCTGGAGCTGTCGGCCCGGGGGTCACCCAGGTCCTCGTGGTTGTTGCCGAGCGCACCGACCAGGGTGACGCCACGGTTGTGGGCGAAGGTCAGCGCCCGCTTCATCGCCCGGATCGTGGCCCGCTGCGCCGCCTGCGCCTCCGGCGAGTCCGCCGGGTTCGCCGTGCAGTTGTAGAGCCACGGGTCTACGTAGAAGGACATGTTGACCACGTCCAGGCCGGAACGGCCGGCGTGCAGCAGGGCGTTGACCACAGGGTTGAGGAAGAAGTAGCCCGAGTCCTGGCCGCCCTTGAGGTTGACCAGCGACACCCCCGGAGCCACGCCGGAGAGCCCGTACCCGTTTGCGGCAGCGCCGACGGTGCCGGCGACGTGGGTACCGTGCCCGCCATCGTCGGTGCCGACCGGGTCGAGGCAGCTCGCGACCTCACACGCCCCGTCGATCTCGGGGATGTCGGGCGCGAAGTTGCGCGACAACGCCCAGTTGAAGTTCGGCGCGATGTCGGGGTGGCTCGCGTCCACACCGGTATCGAGCACGCCGACGGTCACCCGGCGGTCGCCGGGCTCGACCTTGCGCGCCTTGTCGGCCCGGATCATCTCCAGGCCCCAGAGCTTGTCGTCCAGCGGGTCCATCTTCGCCGGCCTCTTACCCGGCTTCCGGGCGGCGGCCTTGGTGGTGGCCGCGGCCAGCAGGTGTTCCTGCTCGACCCGATCCAGCTTGGGCTTGCGGCCGATGGCCCGCTGCTCGGCGGCACCGATCAGCGCCCCGGCAGTGGTCGCCTTCGCCGCGAAGTCGGCCCGGTCGCTGGTCACCTGGTAGACACCGACCTCGTCGGTGCGGGACACCACGGTCCCGCCGGCCGACCGGATCGCGGCGACGGCCGCGTCGCCGGAGACCCCGTCCTCGGCGACCACGGTGAAGGTCCGGACTGTCGTCGGCTCGGCACTGGCCGGCACCGCCATACCCGTCACCGTGAGTGCCAGTACCGCCGCGGTCGCGACGGCACCGACGGTGAAGCGCTTGCTCACCACATCGAATCCTCTCGTTGAGGGACGTCGCGTCATCAGACATCAACTCGGGGAGTTTCGCCAGACCGGCGCCGGATCTGCGTGGGAAGATCCCCTTCGCCGGGCAGATCGGCGGGCACGGCGGGCAGCCCGGCCAGAACGGCAGGCAGCTCAGCCAGCGTCCGCACCGTCGCGTCGGGCGTCACCTGATCGGGCGTCGGTTCGTTGCGCCGGTTGAGCCAGACCGCGCGCAGCCCGGCCCGCTGCGCACCCACCACGTCGTGCACCGGGTTGTCCCCGATGTGCACCACCTGCTGTGGCGGCACACCGGCCGCCGCGCATACCGCGGCGTAGAATTCCGGGGCGGGCTTCTTGGGCAGGCCGTCGTCGTGCGCGTACACCTCGAAGTCGAACTTGCCAGCAAGCCCGCACCGTTCCGGGCGGCTGTTGCCGTTGGTGGCGAAGCCGAGTGTCCAGCGGTGGCGCAGCGCGGCGAGCGCCGGTAGCACGTCGGCATAGGGCCTGGTCAGCGCGAACCTCCGGGCGAAGAAGATGGTTACCGCCTCATCCAGGTGGGCGGCGAGCCCGGCCCGGTCCAGTGAACGCGCCAGCGCCGCCCGCCGGATCTGGGTGACCGGCGCCGCAGCCAGGTGACCGAAGACCGCGTCCCAGTCCGATTCCAGATCCGCCAGGCAGACGGCGGCTGCCGCCGGGGTCAACCTCCGCATCTGCGCCAGTACGGCCTCCAGCCCGCCGGTGACGGCCGGACGCAGGTCGATCAGGGTCTCGTCGGCATCGAACACCACCGTGGTCAGCACGCCGTCCAGCGTGTCACGTGAGGGCTGGTTCCGGTGCCTTCGGCCGCGCCGGTTCCACGGGCGTACGCAGTTCGTCGAGGCGCACCAGCGCCACTCCCACGACGATCAGGGCCCCGCCGAGCAGTTGCACGATCGTCGGCAGCTCACCCAGCACCAGCCAGGCGATCAGCACCGCGAACAGCACCTCGCTCAGCCCGACGAAGGAGGCCAGCCGGGAACCGAGGACACGCACCGCGGCGATCCCCGCGAGGTACGCGACGACCGCGGCCACCAGCGCGAGCCCGACGATCGGCACGAGCCAACTCGTCTGCTGCCCGGCGAACTGCACGGTGTCGAAGGTTGCCCGCAGTGGCAGCGCCCCGGCCAGACCGAGCAGCAGCAGCACTCCAGCTCCGGCGGCCATCCCGCCGCTGGCCATGACGACCGACGGCAGGGCGGAGTCGACGCGGCCGGCGAGCACGAAGTAGCCGGCCAGTCCGACCGCCGCGCCCAGTCCCCAGAGCACGCCGACCGGGTCGAGTCGGCCGGCTCCGGTCAGGTCGAGCACGAAGACCAGGCCGGTGAGGGCGACCACCGAGCCGGCCACGGTCAGCCGGCGGGGGCGCTGTCCCTGGACGAGCCAGGTCCAGCCGACCACGAGGATGACACCCAGGTACTCCAGCAGCAACGCCACACCGACCGGCAGGTAGCGGACGGCGTTGAAGAAGCATGCCTGGGCGACCGCCACGCCGAGTAGCCCGAAGATGCCGATCGATGTGAGGTTGCGGCGCAGCACGGACCACCGGCCCCGCAGGACGAGCACTGCGGGCACCGCCAGCACCAGGGCGGCGATGCCGACCCGGGCGATGACGACCGCCTCCGCCGACCAGCCGTCGTCGATCAGGGAGCGGGCGAAGGTGCCCGAGGTGGCGAAGGTGGTCGCGGAGAGCAGGGCCAGGGTGAGGCCGGCACCGGCGGCGGACGGTTGACGCATCGGACTCTCCTTGGCGCGACTCGCCCGCCATGGGCAAACTAGGGTTACGCCGATGACGCTAGACCGGGGTCATGACAGGAGTCAAGTTGCTGTTCGCCCATGACACTGAATGTTCGCTGATCGCCGCCGCCGCGCTGGTCAACACCGAAAGCCCGGACGGCGAGGGGCTGCCCGACATCGCCGCCCTGGACGCCTTCTACGTCGCCCACGCCTACAGCGGACGACACGAACACACCGTCGCCGAGCTGCGGGCGGTTCGCGCGTTGCGGCCCCGGCTGCGCCGCATCTGGCACGCCGACACCGACGAGATCGTGTCGATCGTCAACGGGCTGCTCCGCGAACACCGCGCGCTGCCCCAGCTCATCACGCACGACACCGAGCCGTACCACCTGCACGCGGCACCCCGGGACGCCCCCCTGGCCACCAGGATGGCGGTCGAGGCGGCGATGGCGATAGCGGACGTGGTGCGCGGCGGCGAGCTGCGCCGGCTGCGCAGCTGCGAGCACCCCGACTGCGACAACGTGCTGGTCGATCTCTCCAAGAACCGCTCCCGACGGTTCTGCGAGGCGGGCTGCGGCAACCGGGCCGCGGTCAGCGCCTACCGCGCCCGCAAGGCCGCCGCCCGCTCCTGACCCGCCCGGCCGGCCGGTCAGCGGGCGCGACCGGCCATCAGCCAGCGGGTCACCGCGACCCGAAGCAGGACGTAGTGGCCGTCCGGGCCGTCCACCGTGACGTCCCAGCCGTCGTACCGGCGGCGAAGTCCCTCGACCACCTCCGGCGGGAAGGGCTCGCCGACGATGCTCGCCGTCCCCTCTGCCACGACGGGCGCGTCGCCGTCGGGCAACGCCAGCGACACCCGGGGATCGGCGGCGATGTTGCGGACCTTCCGGTTGCGTTCGCCGGTGCCGATCCACCATTCGCCGTCGAGATACAGGAACCAGACCGGCGTCAGGTGCGGTGAGCCGTCCGGCCGCAGCGTGCAGAGCCAGACGACCCGATCCCGCGCCAGCCGTTCCAGGACCTCCGGGCCAGGCAGGCTCACGTCAGCGGGGCGGTGCCACGACAAGGACCCGCCAGGTGTACGGGTCGAAGCTCAACATCGGCCACCTGGGTCCTTGCTGTCCCGCACCCCGACCACCCACGGAATATTCGTCGCCACCTCAACGCACTGGTCGCTAGAGCCGCTGCGGCTACTCCTGCGCCACTTCGCACCGGTCAGCTCCACGACTTCCCGATCTCCTTCGACAGCTCAGTAGACTCCTACGGCGGTAGCGCCGCACCGAGCGTAGCCTCCCAGACTCGTTGCAGCATCGACAGATCCGATGCCGGTCCAGCTCCCGGCCGCCGACCTGCCCACCGAGGTATGCCAGTTCCGCCCCGTCGCGCAGCGTCGCTAGGACGAAGGGCCCGTTGATGCCTGTCCCGGGTTGCGGTATCTCGCCGCATCCTGACCTCGGATGACCCCGACATCCCGCATCCGAAGCGGATCAACACCACTCAGGGGTGGGTCATGCGGAGCAGATCGAGCGACTCCTCCAACTGAGTCTCGGTGAGTTTGCCGGAGTCGAGGTGGCCCCGGGAAATCACCACCTCCTTGATGGAGAGTTGCCTCTCCAGCGCCTCCTTGGCGATCGAGGCAGCCTCGTCGTACCCCAGATAGCGGTTGAGCGGGGTGACGATCGACGGCGAGCCCTCGGCGTACGACAGGCAGACCTCGGCGTCCGCGACCAGGCCGACCACGCAGCGGTCGGCGAGCAGGCGGCTCGACGCGGCGATCAGCCGGATCGACTCCAGGATGTTGCGGCCCATCACCGGCAGCATCACGTTCAGCTCGAAGTCGCCCTGTGAGCCGGCGAAGGCCACGGCCGCGTCGTTGCCGATGACCTGCGCGCAGACCTGCCGAACGGCCTCGCAGACCACCGGGTTCACCTTGCCGGGCATGATCGACGAGCCTGGCTGGAGGTCGGGGACGCGCACCTCACGCAGCCCGGCGCGCGGACCGGAACCCATCCAGCGGATGTCATTCGCGATCTTGTAGAGCCCGACCGCGACGGTACGTAGCTGACCCGAGGCTTCGACCAGGGCGTCCCGGGCACCCTGGGCCTCGAAGTGGTTGCGCGCCTCGGTCAACGGCAGGCCGGTCGAGTCGCGCAGCTTCTCGATGACGCGGGCGGCGAAACCGAGCGGGGTGTTGATGCCGGTACCTACCGCCGTACCGCCGAGGGGCAGCTCGGCGAGTCGAGGCAGCACCCCTTCCGCCCGCTCGATGCCGTACCGGATCTGGGCGGCATAACCACCGAACTCCTGCCCGAGCGTCACCGGAGTGGCGTCCATCAGGTGGGTACGCCCGGCCTTGACCACGGTCTCGAACTCGTCGGCCTTGCCCTGCAACGCGCCGGCCAGGTGGGCCAGCGCCGGAAGCAGATCACGCGCGACCGCCTCGGTGGCGGCGAGATGGATCGAGGACGGGAAGACGTCGTTACTGGACTGCGAGGCGTTGACGTCGTCGTTGGGGTGCACGCTGCGGCCCAGCTCCCGGCCGGCGAGCGTGGCGATCACCTCGTTGGAGTTCATGTTGGACGACGTGCCGGAGCCGGTCTGGAACACGTCGACCGGGAACTGGTCGTCGTACCCGCCGCCGGCCACATGTGCGGCGGCGGCGGCGATGGAGGCTGCCACGTTCGCCTCGATCACGCCCAGTTCTCCGTTGACCTCGGCCGCCGCGCCCTTGATCTGGGCCAGCGCCCGGATCTGGGCCGGCTCGATACCCCGGCCCGAGACCGGAAAATTCTGCACCGCCCGTTGCGTCTGGGCCCGCCACAACGCCTCGACAGGCACCTCCACCTCACCCATCGAGTCGCGTTCGATCCGGTAGCCCGTCGTCTCCGTAGTCGTCACGAACACCATCCTGCCGCGTAGGGCGAGCACGTGCAGATGATCGCGCCGAGCCGCTCAGCCCAGCTCGGCCAGCAGCCGCTCCACCTCGTCCCGCTCCGGCAGGTCAAGCTGGCGGTACAGGGCGAGCGCCCGAGCCCAGTGCGCGCGGGCCGCAGGCACCTCGGTGGCGCGCAGGCAGCGGGCGATGCCGTCGAGCGCCTGAGCCTGTTCGAACCGATGGTTGATCTTCATGGCGTCGTGCAGCACCCGGCGGAACAGGTCCAGCGCACTGGGCGCGTCGCCCTGTTCGAGGATCGATGGCCCGAGGCGAGATAGTTCAAGGTGTTCGCCACGGCTTCGTCGTCACCGAGCTTCTCGGCGGCACGTAGGGCCGCAGTGTGCGTCTCGATCAGCTCGTCGAGGTGGCCACCGTCGTAGTTGGCGCGCCAGCAGACCCGGGCGAGCTGCCAGCAACCAGCCAGGAAACCCTCGGCCTCGGCCAGCCCGACCAGCGCCGTCAACGCCGCGTGGTTCTCCTCGAACCACGCCCGGCCCTGGCCGGCGGCGGTGAGCAGGCGCCGGGCGTACTCCCGAACAAGGTCGTGCAGGCGGAACCGGCCGGCTCCGGGCTCTTCCACCAGGTGCGCGTCGACCAGTTCGTCCAGGAGATCCTGGGTGCCGTCAAGAGGCAGGTCGGCCAGCGCGGCGGCGACCCGGCTGTCGAAGCGGACGCCGGGGTGCGGGCCGAGCAGCCGGAAGAGCCGCTGCGCGGCCGGGGACACCTGCGCGTACGACAGGGCGAACGCGTCGCCGACGGAGCGGCTTCCGGCGACCAGCTCCGCCAGCGGGTCGCGGGCGCCGGCCCGAGCCGGAGGACGTGGAGGCGTTGCACGTCCTGGCCAACGCCCAGGCCCTCTGGAGCTCGTACGACCCCGAGGAACAAGACCCCCTCTGAGCGCCGGGGGTGACCCGAACACCCCTGGCGCGACGGAACCCCCCGGCGGCAATCGGGGGGTTCCGTCGTATCTGCCGTCAGGTGGCCGAGCGGTTCCCGATCGTTAGGTAACTCCTAGGACTCGTCACATCTGCGTAGAAGTCGTTGCCCTTGTCGTCGACGACGACGAAAGCCGGGAAGTCCTCCACCTCGATTTTCCAGACCGCCTCCATGCCCAGCTCCGCGTACTCCAGGACCTCGACGTGCCTGATGCAGTCCTGGGCGAGGCGGGCGGCGGGGCCGCCGATCGAACCGAGGTAGAAGCCGCCGTGCTGCTCGCAGGAGCGGGTCACCTGCGCCGACCGGTTGCCCTTGGCCAGCATCACCATCGAACCGCCCGCGGCCTGGAACTTCTCCACGTACGCGTCCATCCGACCGGCCGTGGTCGGGCCGAACGAGCCGGAGGCGTAGCCCTCCGGGGTCTTCGCCGGACCGGCGTAGTAGACGGCGTGGTCGCGCAGGTACTGCGGCATCGACTCGCCCGCGTCCAACCGCTCCGCGATTTTGGCGTGCGCGATGTCCCGGGCCACCACCAGCGGACCGTTGAGCGACAGCCGGGTCTTCGCCGGATACTTCGACAGCTCGGCGCGGATCTCGTCCATCGGCCGGTTCAGGTCGACACGGACCACTTCGGTGGCGTCCAACTGCGCCTCGGTGACCTCGGGCAGGAAGCGGGCCGGGTCGGTTTCGAGGCGTTCCAGCCACACGCCCGACGGGGTGATCTTGGCAACCGCCTGCCGGTCCGCCGAGCAGGACACAGCGATCGCCACCGGACACGACGCGCCGTGCCGGGGCAGCCGCACCACCCGTACGTCGTGGCAGAAGTAGCGCCCGCCGAACTGCGCCCCGATGCCGAAGTTGCGGGTCAGCTCCAGCACCTCGGCCTCAAGCTCCACGTCACGGAAGCCGTGCGCACCCATCGAGCCGGTGGTGGGCAGCGTGTCGAGATACTTGGCCGAGGCGAGCTTGGCGGTCTTGAGGGCGTGCTCTGCGCTGGTGCCGCCGACCACGACAGCCAGGTGGTACGGCGGGCAGGCGGAGGTGCCGATCAGCCGCAGCTTCTCCTCCAGGAACTGCATCATCCGCGTCGGGTTCAGCAGCGCCTTGGTCTCCTGGTAGAGGTACGACTTGTTGGCCGAGCCGCCTCCCTTGGCCATGAAGAGGAACTTGTACCCGTCCGGGTGGCCGTCCGGGTCCTCGGCGTACAGCTCGACCTGGGCCGGCAGGTTGCTGCCGGTGTTGCGCTCCTCCCACATCGTCAGCGGGGCGAGCTGGGAGTAGCGCAGGTTGAGCCGGGTGTACGCCTGCCACACGCCGCGCGAGATCGCCTCGGCGTCACCGCCGTCGGTGAGCACATGCCGGCCGCGCTTGCCCATCACGATCGCGGTGCCGGTGTCCTGGCACATCGGCAGCACCCCACCGGCGGCGACGTTCGCGTTACGCAGCAGATCCAGCGCGACGAAACGGTCGTTCGGGGAGGCCGCCGGGTCGTCGATGATCGACCGCAGCTGGGCCAGGTGCGCGGGGCGCAGGTAGTGCGCGATGTCGTGCATCGCCTCGGCGGTCAGCGCGGTCAGCGCCGCCGGTTCCACGGTCAGGAAACGACGCCCACCCGGACCGTTGACGACGTCCACGCCCTCGTCGGTGACCAGGCGGTACTCGGTCTGGTCCGGTCCGGTCGGCAGCAGGGGGGCGTACGAGAACTCAGCACCGCTCATGACTGCACTCCACTTCGCTGCGTGCCGCCATGAGGCACCGCCGCACTGCGCTGATTATTCGCTCGCTGGCGCTCGCTCATGACGGCAAAGCCTAGGGCAGGCGGCTGGGTCGGTCCCACCCGCCGGGTGGGGTACCGCGGTGACGCTCCCAGCCGCCCGGTGAGGGATCACTTGCCGGGATCGGGGACGGCGCACGACTCGTTCTTCGGACCGCAACTGTCCTGCGGTGCCGGGGTGTCTCCGCCACCACGGGCGGTGCCGTTGTTCCCGTTGCTTCCGTTGCCGCCGACCGGCGAGTCCGCGCCGGTACCGCCGAAACGGAGGTAGCCGATCTCCCGTCCTTCCCCGATGACCATGCCGGCGGGGCCGACGGCGAGGGCGTTCGCCGAGGTACGCAGCACGGCCAACTCCCGTCCGGTACGTGGGTCGAGGGCGACCAGCCGGCTGGGCTTCTGGTCGGCGACGATCGCGGCGTACGGGGTCAGGGCGGCACCCGCCTTCTCCCCCGCCGGCCGCTTCCAGCGGACCCTGCCGGAGCCGAGTTCCCGGCCCGAGACGGTGGCGCCGTCGGCGGCGCGCACCACCGCGTACCGGTCGTCGACGGCCAACACCCGCTCACCGTGGGCGGCGACCAGCAACAGGCGCCCGTCGTAGGAGTCGAGGACGGCCTCCCGGCCGTCGGGCGAGACGCCGACCAGCACGTTGCGGGCGCCGTACGGATCCTCGCGCTGCACGCAGCCGGCGCTGTCGGCGGTCCGCAGGTTGATCCCCGACTGCTGCCACACCTCCTGGCCGGTGGCCGAGTCCTGGCCGGAGATCGCGAAGTAGCAGTTGCCGTCCTGGGACCGGGCCGTGATGCGCAGCAGCCGTCCACCGATCACCGTCAGTCGCTCGTCACGGCCCGGCTCGACGTTCTGGAGCACCCGCCCGGTCGCGGTGTCGACCACGTGTACCCGGCCGTCGACCGGGAAGCCGAGCAGCGGCGGTACCGCCTCGGGACCAGCCACCTCACCGTCGATCCGGACGGTGGTGAGCCGGCGGGTGCCGAGCAGGTTCGGGTTGTCGGCCAACAGGCCGGCGCTGACCCCGGGAAGGAAGGCCGTCCACAGCGGTGCCGTCCCACGCGGATCCCAGGCGCTCAGGGTGCAGTCGGTGGGCGCCACGCAGCTCGCGTCGAGCAACAGGCTGCGGTAGGTCCAGACGGCCACCGCGTCGTCGTCGCGCCGACGGGTCACCCCGGTGGTCGGGTCCAGCACCTCGTACCCCTTGACCAGCAGCCGGCCCACGACGACCACGGCTTCCTGCCCGGCCCCGGTCACCGCGCTCCATTCCGCCTTGCGCTCCCAGAGTTGGGTGCCGGCGGCCAGGCTGCGGGCCTCGACCCGGGTGCGCTGCTCGACGACCACGGCCTCGCCGGCGATCGTGACGCTGCGCGGGGTGCCGCCGATGCGCTGCTGCCAGGCCACGTCCGGCTCGGAGATCGGCTGACGCCGGTTGACCCATTCCCACATACCAGGAAAGGGGTTCCAGACTCCGGTCGCGGCGAGCACCACGACGGTGATCAGGCCGAGCAGCAGCCAGCCACGTACGCCGAGGCCGCTCCCCTTCGCCACCGGGACACGGTAGCCATCCCGACCCGCCACCGCCCGCACCGCCCCGCGTGTCGCTCAAGGAAGGGCCCCCGGTTGACGCCTGACGTATCAAAAGGGGCCCCGCTCAAGACTCGGCGGGAGCAGGCGGCAGGCGGGCGGCGGCCGGCGGGCACGATCAGGCGGCCGACCGGGCAGGAGCGGCCGGCGCGCTCGGGCGGCTCGGCGTGAGGATCGGCCACAGCAGCAGCGTCGCGACCGCCGACGCGGCACCCGCGACCGCCATCACCGCGCCCGGGGCCAACACCTCGCTCAGTGCGCCGGCACCCGCCGCGGCCAGCCCCTGCCCCGCCATGCGGTGGGTGCCCTACTGGCCCTGCTGCGCCGGGGCGGCTACAACGCCGACTTCATCCAGCCGCCACCGGACGAGCTCGTCGCCCAGCTGGGACTGAGTCTGGGCGGAGTCGGCGACCACCTGTCGGTGCTGCGCGACGCCGGCCTGGTCGCCCGCGTCCGGGCCTGCCGAACCGTCCGCTATCGGCGTACCCGCTCGGCGACGCCCTCACCGAGAGCTGAACGCACCTTCCTCACCCAGGGCGGAGCGGAGGAGGGGAAGGACGCGGTAGGGGATCTGCTCGGCGAGGGCAATGATCGTCGAGGCCCGGGTGATCCCCTCGTACGCGACGATCTGGTCGATCACCCGCTGGAGGTCGGTGTTGGAGCGCGCCACGATCCGGCAGAGCAGGTCACCTGAGCCGGTGATGGTGTGCGCCTCCAGCACCTCCGGAATCGCCGCCAGATGGCGGGTCACCGGGTCGTGACCCAGCCGCTGGCTGATCTCCAGGGTGACGAAGCTGGTCACCGTGAAGCCGAGCGCGGCGGGGCCGAGATCCGGCCCGAACCCGGCGATCACGCCCCGCCCGATCAGCTTGTCGAGCCGGGCCTGGACGGTGCCCCTGGCGACCTGGAGCCGGCGGGAGCATTCCAGCACCCCGATCCTGGGCTCCTCGGCGAGCAGCTCGATGAGCCTCGCGTCCAGCTCGTCGATCTGTACAACCTGACCAGCACTCATGCCTGAACACCATACCGTTTGCGCAACCTGACCAGCGCAGATGGAGTGTGTTGCTCAGTGGGCACGCGCACCGCGATGCTCGGACCAGCAACACCCGATCCCGTCGGCCCACCAGGCCGGCCGGTACGCGAGGGAGGCCACCATGACCCAGGCGATCGACCGACCCCAACCGGCCGAGGAGGTCGACGTCGACGCCCTCATCGGCGCCGTCGACCACGACACCAGCAGTGACCTGTTTCCGGTCAAGGGCCTCGACCACGTGCGTTTCCTGGTCGGAAACGCCAAGCAGGCCGCTCACTACTACTCGACCGCGTTCGGCATGACCTGCGTGGCGTACCGGGGCCCGGAACAGGGCTACCGGGACCACGCCGAGTACGTGCTGACCAGCGGATCCGCCCGCTTCGTGCTCACCGGCGCGGTCCGGCCGGACGCCGACGGCACCGGTCACGTCGCCCGGCACAGCGACGGCGTCAGCGACATCGCGCTGGAGGTGCCGGACGTGGACGCCGCGTACGCCCACGCCACCGCGCAGGGCGCCACCGGCCTCGTCGAGCCGCACGACGTCACCGACGAGCACGGCGCGGTACGGCTGGCCGCCATCGCCACCTACGGCGACACCCGGCACACGCTGGTGGACCGGTCCGGCTACCAGGGGCCGTTCCTGCCCGGCTTCGCCTCCCGGAGGCCGATCGTGGACCGGCGGCCGATGATCGACGCCGGGGTGCAGCCGAAGCGCTTCTTCCAGGCGGTCGACCACGTCGTCGGCAACGTGGAGTTGGGACGGATGGACGAGTGGGTCGAGTTCTACCGCCGGGTCATGGGCTTCACGAACATGGCGGAGTTCGTCGGCGACGACATCGCCACCGACTACTCGGCGCTGATGAGCAAGGTCGTCGCGAACGGCACCCGCAAGGTGAAGTTCCCGCTGAACGAGCCGGCCATCGCGAAGAAGAAGTCGCAGATCGACGAGTACCTGGAGTTCTACCAGGGCCCGGGCGCCCAGCACATCGCCGTGGCCACCAACGACATCCTGGCCAGCGTGGACGCTATGCGGGCCGCCGGAGTCGACTTCCTGGAGACGCCGGACTCGTACTACGACGACCCGGAACTGCGCTCCCGCATCGGTGAGGTACGGGTGCCGATCGAGGAGCTGAAGGATCGCAAGATCCTGGTCGACCGGGACGAGGACGGCTACCTGCTGCAGATCTTCACCAAGCCGGTGCAGGACCGCCCGACCGTCTTCTTCGAGCTGATCGAGAGGCACGGTTCGCTCGGCTTCGGCAAGGGCAACTTCAAGGCCCTCTTCGAGGCGATAGAGCGGGAGCAGGAGCAGCGCGGCAACCTGTGACACTGTCGGGCGTGACCCAGCCTCCCGCGCACCCGACACCGCCGGCCGGCAAGCCCTCGGCCGGCGGTGTCGCCACCACCCGGGTGGGCTGCCGGGCCACCGGCGTCGGGGCCGGGCGGGCAGCCGCTGGCGACCTTCAGCGACCGGCTGCTGGCGTACCGGATCGACGCGGCCATCGCGACCGGAATCATGATGGTGCTGTTCACGCCGCCGTTCCTTTTCATCTGGTTCCGGATGTTCTGCGTGGTCCCGCTCGATGCGACCCGCACGCTCGACCGGCGCACGGCCGGGAAGCGGTACCTGGTGCAGTTCGTCGGCGGGTCCCTGGTGCCCGGCGGCAGCCACGTCGACGGACTCTGGCAGCTGTGGGACAAACCCTGGCAACAGTGCCTCCACGACAAGTTCGCCGGAACCGTCGTCGTTAAGGTGTCGAGGTGAATGAGCGCAGCGAGGCCCCGTCATGAGCGTGGCAGCCGGTTGGTACGTCGACCCCGCCGACCCGCGGACCCGCAGGTACTGGGACGGCGAGGGCTGGCTCGGCGCGCCCATCCCGGTCGACGCCACACCGCCTGACGGCCCGCCGCCGCCCGAGCCGGAGCCGACCCCCGAGCCGACCCCCGAGCCGACAGCTCAGGCCACTGGGCCCGCCTCCGCGCCACCCGCGGCCGAATCTCCGCCCGGCAGCACCTCGCCGGCAGACCGGCAGACCGGCTGGGGCCAGAACCCACCACCTGCCTGGTCGGCCGGTGACGCGCCGCAGGGCCCGCCGCCCGGCTGGCCGTACCCGACCTGGCCGGGGCCCCCGCCCGCGCCCCGGCCGCACGGCATGCCGTTGGCCTCGTTCGGCACCCGGCTGGCCGCCCGCCTGATCGACTTCGGCGTCGTGTTCGCCCTCAACGCGCTGGTGAACGGCTGGTTCGTCTGGCGCTACCTCCAGGAACTCTCGCCCGCCTTCAACGAGTTCTGGCGCCGGGTCCGGGAACAGGACCGCACCACCGATCCGCTACCCGCGGCGGGCGACCAGGCCGGCGCGCTGGTCGTGGTGATCCTGCTGATCGCCACCGCGCTCTGGCTGGCGTACGAGGTGCCTTCGATGGCGGCCAACGGGCAGACCTTCGGCAAGCGGCTGCTGCGCGTCAGGGCGGTGCCCGTCGAGGCGGACGCGCCGCTCGGTTTCGGCCGGGCGCTGCGCCGGTGGAACACTCTTGGCCTGCCCACCCTGCTCTGGTACTGCTGCGGCCTCGGGCTGCTGCTCCAACTGGTCGACGCGCTCTCCCCACTCTTCGATCACCCGATGCGGCAGGCCCTACACGACAAGCGGGCGCAGACCTTGGTGGTTCAGCTTCCCCGCACCCCCGACGATCGCGCCGACCCCCCAGGAGAGACCCGATGACCGATGGACAGCGACAGCCGACAGTGCGGCTGACCCGCGCCGACCTGGACGTGTTGCCGAACTACGTGCCCGGCCGCAGCCCGGCCGACCTGGCCCGGGAACTGGGCCTGCCGCAAGCGATCAAGCTGGCCAGCAACGAGGTGCCGTACGGCCCGCTGCCCGGCGTGGTGGAGGCGGTCGCCGAGGCCGCCGCCGGAGCGCACCGATACCCGGACATGGGCGTCGTCGCGCTCCGCCAAGCGCTCGCTGAGCGGTACGCGGTGGACTTCGACCGGGTGGCCACCGGCTGCGGCTCGGTGGCACTGGCCGAGCACCTGGTGCGGGCCACCTGCCTGCCCGGCGACGAACTGGTCTACTCGTGGCGGTCGTTCGAGGCGTACCCGATCATCGCGGCGACCAGCGGCGCGACCAGCGTGCAGGTGTCCAACGACGCAGCACATGGGCACGACCTGACGGCGATGGCCGCCGCGGTGACCGACCGTACCCGGATGATCCTGGTCTGCAACCCGAACAACCCGACCGGCACCGCCGTGCGCCGGGCCGAGTTGGACCGGTTCATCGATGCGGTGCCCGACGACGTGTTGGTGGTCATCGACGAGGCGTACCGGGAGTTCGTGACCGACCCGGAAGTACCGGACGGGTTGAGCTACGCCGACCGGCCCAACGTGGCGGTGCTGCGCACCCTGTCCAAGGCGTGGGGTCTGGCTGGTCTGCGGATCGGCTTCCTGGTGGCGCAGCCGGCGGTGGCGGCGGCGGTACGCAAGGTCGTCACCCCGTTCTCCACCAGCATGGCCGCCCAGGCGGGGGCGCTGGCCGCGTTGGCCCAGGTGGACGAGGTACACCGGCGGTGTGCGTTGGTGGTGGCCGAGCGGGAGCGGGTCGGCCAGGCGCTCGGCAAGCTCGTCCCGGACGTGCCGGCCAGCCAGGCGAACTTTGTCTGGTTGCCGCTGGGCGACCGGTCGGTGGAGTTCGGCAGGGCATGCGAGTCGCGTGGCGTGATCGTCCGTCCGTTCGCCGGCAACGGGGTGCGGGTCACCGTCGGCACGCCGGCCGAGAACGACGCCTTCCTGGCCGCGGCCGAGGCGGCGCTGGGCTGATCCGCCGGACGTCCACGGCAGGCCCGCCGGCAGTCCTGGGCCGGGCCGGTCCGCCATCCCCCAGCGGACCGGCCCGGAAGCCCTCAGCTAGCCTACGTCCCTTTTGTCCACCCTTGGGTGGTTTGCCGCTATCCGGTCGCGGCTATTATCAACGCTTCGGCCGTGAGGTAGTACCGCTGGTCGTCCCCGTCGGGATCGACCGGCCGGCGCAGCCGCTCCACCACCACATACCCGTCGGCCGCGTACGCGGCACCCGGCGCCCAGCCGGTGCCGTCGGACCCGATGTCCAGCAGGAACCGGGATCGCTGCGCACCGGTCGCCGGATCCAGCGTGACCAGCTGGTGCTCCTCGGTCAAAACGTGCACCCGGTCGCGCTGAACGGCGATCACCCGGCCCGGGCCGACGGCCGCCCGCCAGCGCTGCGCGCCGTCGGGAACCGAGCGGCCGACGAGCACCCCGTCGGACAGGCTCACCGCCATCCGGCCGACCAGCTCGGTGTCCGGGTCGTCCAGCGCCGTTGCCGGGACCGGATCGCCGGGACCGAGCAGCCAGCCCCGGGTGGCCGCATCCCCCGGCCCCACGGTCCGCAGCGCGGCGCAACCCGCACCGGCCGAACCGCAGCCGATCGGCGACGCCGCCAGCTCGTCACCGACGCCCGGCGGTCGCCACCGGGCGCCCACCACCCCGGTGGCCGAGTCCCGGAACTCGATCACCGTCGGCCCGTCACAGCGGTCCGAAGTGACCAGCTGGCCACCGGTTCCCGCGCTGACCAGGTCGCGGCAGTCGGAGTCCACCTCGACGCGCCACAACTGCCGGCCGTCGGTCAGGCCGATTGCGCGCAGCTCTCCGTCGCCAGAGGTGACCACCACGTGCCGGCCGTCGGGGATCCTGCTCACCGTGAGCCCTCTCGGCTGCCAGACGGTGACCGTGCCGGTCCGCCGCACCGCGCGCTTCCCGTCCGGTCTCGGCCCGTCGGCCCGCCAGGCGACCCGACCGGTACGCGCGTCGAGCGCCACCAGCAGCCCGTCGGACCACCGGCTCACCACCATCGTCCCGCCCGCCACCACCGAGTCCAACGTCGCCGGCCAGCGCCGGTAGGACCAGAAGGGCGTGCCTCGGTAGCGGCTGTCGACCGGGCTGTCGGCGTAGACCTGGCGGGCCGCCGCGTACACCCGCAGCCGGCCGTCCACGAACAGCGGGGCGACCGGCAGCCGGCCGACCACCCCGGGTTCCGGCACGTGCAGCGCCGGGTAGTCGCCCCGGGCGGTGGTGCTGACCTCGGCCGGGGCCAGTACCCGGTACGCGACGATCGCGACCGCCGCGGCGACACCTGTCGCCGCCACCACCGCCACGATCCGCCGCCAACCCGTCGCCCACCCCATGCCGCACCTCCGCACGGCACCCTACCCAGCCGGCGCCGCAGGTCTGGGGCCACCGGTCGCGGCACCTCGCGGGCCTGGGCCGACCGGCGCGCACCAGCCAGCGGGACCGGACCGGACGGTCAGGCCGCCTCGGCCTGACAGGCGGCGGCCAACGTGGCAAGATCCTGCCGCAGCACCTTCTCCGTCGCGCGCGCGGCCAGGCCGCCGAGCAGCAGCGCGACGGCCCGGCCGGACGTGGCGGCGGGCTGCGCCCGCACCGTCACGGTCACCGCGGCACAGCGGCGCCGCCGACGCCGCACGTCGCGCAGCGCCCAGGTGATCCGGTAGTCGACGCCCTCGCCCGGTGAGCCGAGCACCAGCCGCCGTGGCGGCTCGGCCGCGAGGACCACGAACTCCTCGGCCAGCGTGCCGCCGTCAGGCCGACGCCGAGTCTCGCGCCAGGCCGTGCCCGGACCGAACTCCCCGGCAGTCAACAGCTCGACCGGCCCGCCGTCGGGTGCGCGCCGCGGCAGGTCGACGAGTACCCGCCACAGGTCGGCTGCGGATGCCCCGACCAGACCCCTGACCGCAACAGTCGACATGCCACCTCCCGTGGCACCGACGGTACGCGGCTCGGGGGTCCCTGGAGAAGAGATTCCTCTGCCGGAGACCCCCTTCACGCGTCAGGCGGCGAACCGCCCCGCCCGGATCGCGTCGACGAACGCGGTCCAGCCCACCGGGCTGACCACCAGCGCCGGCCCCGCCTGGTCCTTCGAGTCGCGTACGCCCACCACACCGTGGACACCGGCCAGATTGTCGGCCACCTCCACACAGAGGCCCTGGTCGTTCGAGCGGCTGCTGGTCCGCCAGACCGCGCCCACGAGATCGTGCATCGTCGTCATCTCCCTCAGCTCAGACGTCTCGCCAGCCAGGGCCGGGCCGACCGGAACGGGGGGCACCGGTCGGCCCGGCGCAGCGTGGCGACAGGAATTCCGAGGCGATCAACGACGCCGGTGACGGTCCTCGATCGCACAGCGGGTGCGATCAAGGGCTGGTGTCGGGTTCAGGTCAGTCAGCAGGCAGGACGGTGCCCGCCACCTCGCCCAACTCGATGACGAGGCCGTCCGGGCCGGGGGCGGTGGCAGTGATCTCCACCGTGTCGCCGTCAGCGAGGAAGGTGCGTTCCGTGCCGCCGACGGTGACCGGTTCGGTGCCGCCCCAGCTGAGCTCCAGGAACGAGCCCACCTCGTCACGCCGGGGGCCCGACACGGTGCCGGAGGCATACAGGTCGCCGGTGCGCAACGAGGCGCCGTTGACGGTCAGGTGGGCCAGTTGCTGGGCCGGTGTCCAGTACATGCCGGCAAACGGCGGTCGCGTCACCGGCTGGCCGTTCCAGTTCACCGTCAGCCGCAGGTCCAGCCCTCGGCGCGGCTCGTCCCGCAGGTACTCGGCGACCGGCGGGTCCTGCTCCGGCGCCGGCACGAAGGCATGCCGCAGCGCGTCCAGCGGGGTCACCCAGGCGGCGACCGAGGTGGCGAACGACTTGCCCAGGAACGGCCCCAGGGGCTGGTACTCCCACGCCTGGATGTCCCGGGCCGACCAGTCGTTGACCAACACCACGCCGAAGACGTGGTGGGCGAAGTCGGCGGCAGCCACCCGGCGACCGAGCGGACTCGGCACGCCGACCACGAATCCCACCTCGGCCTCGATGTCCAGGCGGGCCGTGGGGCCGAAGACCGGCCCCACGCCGCTGGGCCGCTGGCCGTGCGGGCGCACCACCGGTGTGCCGGACACCACCACCGTGCCGGCCCGCCCGTGATAGCCGATCGGCAGGTGCTTCCAGTTGGGCAGCAGCGGCGGCTGGCCGGGGCGGAATATCAGACCGACGTTGCCGGCGTGCTGCTCGGACGAGTAGAAGTCCACGTAGTCGGCCACCTCGAACGGCAGCTCCATCCGCACCTCGTCCAGCGGGATCAGCAGCGGCTCCACCGCGGCCCGGTACGCTACGTCGGTGAGCAGCTCGGTGATCCGCTGCCGCACGGCGGTCCACTGCGGGTGGCCCAGTGCCAGGAAGGCGTTGAGCGTCGGCCGGCCCAGCGCCCCACCGGCCAGCACCAGCTCAGCGTCCTCCGCGCCGGCCAGGTCCAGCACGAGATCTGCGACGCGTACGCCGAGCCGCGGCTCGCCGTCGCCCGCCCGGAAGACCCCGTACGGCAGGTGGTGCACCCCGTACCCGGATCCGTCGGCGCCCGTCACCCAACTCTTGCCAGCGGTCATGCCTCGTAGCCCCCGTTCACCAGCCCCAGCCGGATCAGATCGGTCAGCGGTTCGGTAATGCTGCACGAGCCGAAGCCCACCCATAGGGGGCGCGCCGAGTCGTGCCGCCCGTCGGTGCACTGGAGCAGCGGTCGCTCGTCGCGCACGGTGAGCAGTTCGGCGACGGTGCTGACGGCGGCCCCGGCGGCGGCGGCCAGGGTGGCGGCGAGTACGTTGCCGAAGCCGTGATGGGTGAACCCGGTCTCCGGGTCCACCTGCCGAACCGCGTGGTGCAGCCCGGCGGTCAGTTTGAACGGCAGCTTCCGGTCCCGGCAGGCGCAGATCACCGCGGCCAGCTCGACCGGTGTGGGGAACAGTTCGACGGCCAGCCCGCCGGTGCGGAACTTGGCGGCGACCGGCAGCCCGTCGGCCCGCGCGTCGGCGAGGGCGTCCAGGGCGCCCATCAGCCCGAAGGTCAGCGGGATCTCAGCGTAGACGGGCACGCCGTCCAGCCGCTCGGTGAGCTTCACCAGCTCGGCCAGGCCGGGCTGCGGGTCCTCGCCGCGCCGGGCGACCGGCACCTCGATCTGCCGGGCGAGAACTCCGAGCGGGGGCAGGAACGACAGCGCGAAGGGCAGCCGGTCGAGGCCGGTGTCGCCGATCAGCCCGATGGCGAAACCCTCGGCCGGATCGACCAGACCGCTCAGCTCTCCCGTGGTGATCGCCGAGGCGGGTAGCAACAGGGGGCCGACCAGATCGGCGTACCAGGCGGCACGGTGCCGCCGGTGGGCGGCCACGGCGTAGGGCAGCGACGCGCTGCCCGGCGGGAACACGGCGGCGTCGTCGACCAGGCCGGCGACGAGTGCGGGCAGCTGCGTTGACACGAGACAACAATCTACGGGACGCTACAAGAAGCGGACAACAGCGTCCGACTATCGGACGCGCTAGCTGGTGACCGGGAGGCGACATGCCGTACTACCGCAGCGTCGGCGAGCTGCCACGCAAGCGCCACACCCAGTTCCGGCAGCCCGACGGCAGCCTCTACACCGAGGAGTTGATGGGCCAGGAGGGGTTCTCCTCCGACTCGTCCCTGCTCTACCACCGGTACCCGCCGACCGCGATCGTCGCCGCCGAGGTGTTCACCCCGCCCGCGACCCCCCGGGCGCCAAACCTGCCGCTCAAGCCCCGGCACCTGCGCACCCACAGGCTCGACGGCACCGGACGCGACCCGGTCCTCGGTCGCCGCTACCTGCTCGCCAACGACGACGTGCGGATCGCCTACGTGCTGGCCGACCGCCCCTCCCCGCTGTTCCGCGATGCCACCGGCGACCACTGCCTGTACGTCGAGGCGGGCACGATGCGGGTCGAGTCGACCTTCGGGGTGTTGGACGCGGTCGCCGGCGACTACGTGATCGTCCCGACGTCGACCGTGCACCGCCTGGTGCCCACCGGCGACGCGCCGACCCGACTACTGGCGATCGAGGCCGCCGGGCACATCGGCCCGCCCAAGCGCTACCTGTCCGTACGCGGCCAGTTCCTGGAGCACTCGCCGTACTGCGAACGCGACGTCCGGGGACCGGACAACGCGCTGCTGGTCGACGGCACCGACGTGGAGGTGCTGGTCCGCCACCGACGCGGGTGGACTCGTCATGTCTACGCCAACCATCCGTTCGACGTGGTCGGCTGGGACGGGCACCTCTACCCGTGGGCGTTCTCCATCCACGACTTCGAGCCGATCACCGGTCGGATCCACCAGCCGCCGCCGGTACACCAGACCTTCCAGGGCCCGAACTTCGTGATCTGCTCGTTCGTGCCCCGGAAGGTCGACTACCACCCGGACGCCATCCCGGTGCCGTACCACCACCACAACGTCGACTCCGACGAGATGCTCTTCTACACCGGCGGCAACTACGAGGCCCGTCGCGGCTCCGGCATCGAGCAGGGCTCGATCTCGCTGCACCCGTCCGGCTTCACGCACGGCCCGCAGCCCGGCGCGGCGGAACGCTCCATCGGGGCGGACTTCTTCGACGAACTCGCCGTGATGGTCGACACCTTCCGCCCCCTGGACCTCTGCGACGCCGCGCCCGAGTGCGAAGACGAGGCGTACGCCTGGACCTGGGCCCGCCGCCCCTAGCCCCCGCCCTCGCCCCTCAGCCTCGTCGATCTAGGGGCTTTCGTCGTCCCTGGAGATCAACAGACGACACCTACCCCTAGATCGACGGGGAGGGCTGCTGCCGGGGGCGGTCAAGCCACCGGGCGGGAGAAGACCGTCGAGACCGCGATGGTGGCGGCTGCGACGGCCAGGACCAGCGGCCACGGGTTACCGGACAGGGCGTAGAGCAGGATCAACGCGGGTCCGACGCCCGTCGCGTAGACGGCGACGGCGAGTGTGCGATCCGTGCGGCGCAGAACGGGCAGGACGGTCCGACTCAGGCCGGGCAGCCGGGCCGCCTGCCGCCAGACCAGCGCGCCGCCACCAACGGCGGCCAGCAGTGCCACCAGCCGGGAGAACCCGGGGCCGGTCGCGGCGGAGCAGGCGACCACCACCGCCGACACCAACGACCAGCCGGCACCCCGGAGCACGAGCTGCCGCAGACCGGCCGGCACGGTCCGGCGCGCGACGGCCGGCCCCGCACCGCCCGGCCCACTGCCGACCTGGCCCGACCCGAGCACCCCGGGTGCGCCGAACGCCGAGGGCTCCGCACTCGCGTCGACCTGAGGGCGGTTCCGTCCACTCGGATCCTCCGTCGATCGACTCAGCCCTTCGGGAGCCTGGTCGGGCCGCGCGGGCTCGTCCCGGGTCGCGTCCGGTCGGGTCGCGGCCGGTCGGGTCGCGTCCTCCGGTCGGGTCGCGTCCGGTCGGCCGGGCTCCGGCGGGGCCGGGCTACCCACCGCGGCCTCGGCCAGCCGCTCCAGCATCGCGATCCAGCGCCGCTGCTCCAGCCGCAGCACTCCGACGTCGTCGCCCACCTCAACCAGTCTCGGGTCGAGCCGCAGCGCCTCCCGGTAGGCCCGCTCGGCCAGGTCGTACAACCGCAGGTTGGCCGCGACCAGGCCCAGCACCAGATGCGCCTGCGGCTCCTCGGGGGCCAGCTCCACCCCGCGCCAGGCCGCGTTCAACGCAGGCTGCCCGTTGCGGGAGCCGGCCAGGATCGCCGCCGCGCTGCGCTGGGCGTACGCGTCCTCCGGACCGAGCGCCAGGATGCCGTCGGCGGTACGAGCCGCCTCCACGTACCGCTCCAGGTCACCGAGGGCCAGCCCGCGCACGACAAGCGGGGGAATCTGCCCCGGCGCGGCGGCCACGGCGGCCTCGGCCGCAGCGAGCGACTCTGCGGGCCGGCCAGCGGCCAGCTGTACCCGGGCCAGCATCGTCGACACCTCGGCGGCGGTGGGGTCGAGGGCGATGGCGAAGCCCAGCTCGGCCACGGCCTCGTCGTAACGTCCCAGCTCGGCGAGGAGCGTGGCGCGTTCGAGGTAGCCGTCGGCGGCGGGCGGGTCGATGGGCACATCGGCGGACATCGCGGCGAGCCTAGGCGCTCGGCTGCTCGTACACCAGGGCAACGGCGATCCCGGCGAGCCCTTCACCGCGCCCGGTGAACCCCAGGCCGTCGGTGGTGGCGGCGGCGACGGCGACCGGCGCGCCGACCGCCGCGGAGAGCACCCGCTGGGCTTCCTCCCGACGCGGACCGATCTTCGGACGGTCCCCCACCACCTGCACCGACACGTTGCCGATGGCGAAACCGGCGGCGGTCACCCGCCGGGCCGCCTCGGTGAGCAGGGCCACCCCGCTCGCCCCGGCCCACTCGGGCTGACCCACCCCGAAATTCGCGCCGAGATCGCCCAGGCCGGCGGCGGAGAGCAGCGCGTTGCAGGCGGCGTGTGCCGCCACGTCCGCGTCGGAGTGCCCGGCCAGACCGTCCTGCTCCGGCCAGTGCAGGCCGGCCACCCAGCACGGCCGGCCGACCTCGTAGGCGTGCACGTCGGTCCCGATGGCCACCCGAGGAACGATCATGACCTGAGGGTACGCGCTACCGCCCGGTCGCCAGCAGGTGCTCGGCCAGCGCCAGGTCGAAGGGCCTGGTTATCTTCAGGGCCCGCTCCGAGCCGGGCACACAGTACACCGGCACGCCCTGCTTCTCGACCAACCCGGCGTCATCGGTGAGTGCGTCCGCGGCGGCGGCGTGCGCGGCGCTCAGCACCGCCCGGCGGAATCCCTGCGGGGTCTGCACGGCGCGTAGCGCGGCCCGGTCGACGGTGCCGAGCACAACTTCGGCCGCGTCGACCTCCTTGATCGTGTCGACGACCGGCAGGACCGGGATCACCGCGGGATGGCCCGCCCGCACCGCGGCGGCCACCGACTCCACCAGCTCGGGCGGGACAAGTGCGCGCGCCGCGTCGTGTACCAGGACGATGTCCGGTCCGGGCGGCACAGCGGCGAGCGCAGCGGCCACCGAGGCCTGCCGCTCCGCCCCGCCGGGCACCACCGTCACCGGGGCGACCGGCGCGAGCAGTTCGCGTACGGCGGAGACCTCCGCCACTGGGGCGGCCACCACGATGGTGCGCACCGACCAGGCCGAGGCCAGTCGACGGACCGCGTGCACCAGCAGCGGCTCTCCGGCCAACAGCCGTAGCGCCTTCGGTCGGCCGGGCCCCAGGCGTACCCCGGCACCAGCCGCAGGCACGAGGACCGCGACGTCACCGCGCGGATTGAGCTGCGCGGTCACGTCGCGGTCCTCGATGGTTTCTTCGCTAGGAATAGGGTACGACGATGCTGTGCCGACTAGGCCTCGGTAAGGACCTTGTCGAGCAGCGTCTCCGCCTCGTCCTTGGTGCTCTTCTCGGCCAGCGCCACCTCGCCGACGAGAATGTCGCGGGCCTTGGCGAGCATGCGCTTCTCGCCCGCGGACAGCCCCCGCTCCCGCTCGCGGCGCCACAGGTCGCGGACGACCTCGGCCACCTTGAGCGGATTTCCGGAGGCCAACTTCTCCAGATTCGCCTTGTAACGCCGCGACCAGTTGGTCGGCTCCTCGGTGTGCGGAGCCCGCAGAACGTCGAAGACCTTACCGAGGCCCTCTTCGCCCACCACCTCGCGGACACCCACGATCTCGGCGTTCTCGGCCGGCACCCGGACCGTCAGGTCACCCTGCGCGACCTTCAGGACGAGGTACTGCTTGGGCTCACCCTTGATGACTCGAGTCTCGATTGCCTCGATGAGTGCGGCCCCGTGGTGGGGGTAAACAACGGTCTCGCCGACACTGAAAACCATAGGTTCGAAACCCCTTTCGCTGTGTCTAGGGTAACACGCTCAGGCACCGATGTCTCACGACTGTCCTGACCGTTGGCGCAGCTCAGGGGGCCTGTGAGAGGTCTTTCTCCGGCTTGACAGACGACCCGGCCGATGATCCGAACACGCTCCGTTACCTAAAGATGACCACCGGAACACGGCCACCGTGAAGATCGAGATCCGAGACGCAAAGTCGAAACTCGTCGACGCGAGCGCAAAGACGCACTTGGCGCGAGCCCCGGGCTTGGCGAGGCGCAGCGCCGAGATTCCGGGGCACGAACGCCGGGATCAGGGCCTATGCACCCACCCCATGCTATCTCCCCTCGCCCAGGTCCGGGCAGCGGTGGCGGGACCGGGCCCGATGCGGGACCCTGGACGGGTGCCCCGTCCGCGCACCCGCGAGGTTCCAGGGAGTCGTCATGGGCAAGGCTGACGCCGACGGTCCCGGAATGCCGGACCTGCCGCCCGAGTGGGGCCGACTGGTCGTCCCGGACGACGCCTCCGCCCTGGCCGACGAGGCCGAGCAGCTCCGTCACGAGCTACGCCACCGGACGTCGGCCCGCCACCGTCGCTGGCGTCCACCGGCCGGCCCCGTACTCGTACTCGTCGTCGCGGTGGTGACCGCCGTCGTCGGCCTGGCGGTGGTCACCTGGCCCCGGGCCGGCCGATCCCCCGGCCCGGGGGTCAGCACTCCCAACCCGGCACCGGCGCAGCTGACCGGCCGCCCGCTACCAGCCCTCGACCTGGTCGACGTCGAGCAGTCACCGGTGGCCCTGCGCGGGCTGCTGCCGGCCGTGGTGCTGCTGGTGGACGGGTGCGTCTGCCCCGGTGCGGTCGCCGAGGCAGCAGCGATGGCGCCGGCCGGGGTGAACGTGGTCACGGTGGCCGGCGCCCACCCTCGGGCCGCACCCACCGGCACCCGGGTACGCGCGCTCGCCGATCCGGCCGGCGGTCTGCGCGCCTTCCTGCGCCTACCGGCCAGCCAGAGAACGGTAACCGCCCTGCTCGCCGACCGATCCGGGCGAATCACCCTGGTGCTGCCCGAGCTCGACTCGATCGCCGACCACCATGCCGAACTGGCCCTACTGACCGGCTGAGGCCACCCGCCCGTGCAAGACGGTGGAACTCGAAGGAAGTAGCTCGCGCTCGGTCAGGGATGGCGCTCCAGCAGCGTGGCGTACAGGGTGAGCCCGGGTCCGAAAGCCAGCATCACCACCCGGCGGGGAAACGGCGCGGATCGGAGCAGGCGGTCGAGAATCAGCAGCACCGTCGGTGAGGAGCAGTTTCCGTGCTCCTCCAGAGTCTGCCAGGATGCGGCCAGCGCCGCCGGTGCCAGATCAAGTTCCCGCTCGACCACGTTGAGGATGCGCGGCCCGCCCGGATGTACGGCCCAACCGTCCACCCCCGAAACGTCGGTGCCGTGCCGGGCCAGCACATCGTCGATCAGCCCACGGACGTGGGTCGACAGCACCTGCGGCACCTTGGGCGACAGGCCCATCCTGAATCCGGTGTCGGTCACGTCCCAGGTCATGTGGTCGGCGGTGGAGGTGTCGGTAACCGAAGCGACCTCACGAACGGCGTACCCCCGGCCGCCAGGGACGACCACCACCGCGACCGCGGCGTCCGAGAAGAGGGCGTGTGACACGATCTGCTGGGTGTCCACCCGGGCCGACGAAGGCTGTAGGTGCAGGCTGGTCAGCTCGGCGCAGAGCAACAGCGCCGGACGCCCTCGGGCGGTGACGAAATCGCTCGCCGCCCCCAGCCCCGGAAGGGCCGCGTAGCAGCCCATGTGGCCGACGAACATCCGCTGGGTCGACGGTGCCATGCCCAGGTCCCGGGCGAGCAGGATGTCCAGCCCCGGCGTCGCGTACCCGGTGCACGAACAGACCACGAAGAGCCCGATGTCACCGGCGTGCAGGCCGGCGGTGGTCAACGCCCGCCCGACCGCCTCCTTGCCCAACGGCAACGCCTCGACCTGGTAGCGACGCATTCGCCGCTCGGTCGGCCAGTCGGAGACGTCCTCGATCAGCGGACTGACCGCCGCCTGTCGGCGGGTGACACCGGAGTTGGCGAAGATCCGCTGGGCGAGCGCCCGGGTGGTACCCGAGTAGTGCTCGGAGAAGAATTTCTCCCACAACTCCTGCTGATTGGCGGAGGGCGGATGGGCCGTGCCCAGGCCCGCGATCACCGGTACGGACACGGTTCCACCTTCCTCTCGCGCGGATTCCCCACACTCACCAACGAGGTGTCGCTCCATCACGGTCCGGGTCGCCGCCGAGAGCCGCGATGCCGAGCCAGTCGGCACAGACGTCGGAGGTGGCCGGGTGCAGCGAGCCGCAACGGGCGTCCCGGTAGAGACGCTCAAGCGGGTGGCCCCTCCGGGTCGCGGAGGTACCCGCCGCCTCCAGCACGGACGCGGCCACCTCCGCCGCGGTGGTACCGGCGAGCAGCTTGGCCCGCCACACCCACCGGTTTGTCTCCGCGTCGCCCGGCGCCTCGTCGACCCGACGAGCCGCCTCCGTGACCACCAGGTGGGCCGCCGCCACCGAGGCGTCGGCGCGCCCCAGCCGGGCACGTACCGCCGGCAGGCCGGCAAGACTGCGGGCGTTGAGGTGCTCCGCAGCCGCGTCGATCGCGGCCCGGGCCACCCCCACGTAGACGGCTGCATAGCTGGCCACCAGCCAGTGCGGCATGAGCTGGGCGACCACCAGCGCCAGACCCTCCACCCCGCCGAGCAGCCGGTCGGTGGGGACCGTGACGTCGAGGTGCAGATCGTGCGAGGCGGTGGCGCGCATGCCGAGGGCGTCCCAGGTGGGCTCGACGGTCAGCCCGTCGCCGGCCGGCACCAGGAACTGCGAGACCATCGACGGGTCGGCGGCGCTGCGGGCGGCCACCAGGTAACCGTCGGCGTGACCGGCACCCGAGCAAAAGGTCTTGCTGCCCTTGATCCGCCAGCCCTCGTCGACCGGCTCGTAGACCGTGGCCAACTGGGACAGCCGGGCACCGGCTCCACGCTCGCTCATAGCCACCGCGTACCAGGCACCCTCGGCCGCCGCCCGCAACAACCGGTCGCGGGCCGCCAGCGCCTCCGCCGGTACGCCGAGCGCCTCGGCCAACTCCTCGGTGACCGCGCCGAGCGCACCGGTGACCGACGCGTGCATGTTGAACACCAGTGCGGTGGCGCCGTTACCCCGTGCCAGCTCGGTGGCGACGGCCGCGTACCCGGCGAACGACGCACCGGCACCGCCCAGCTCGGCGGGGACCATCAGCCCGAACAACCCGGCCTCGCGCAGCTCCGCGAAGTCGTTGGCCGGGAACGAGCCGTTCCGGTCGTGTGCGGCGGCTCGGGCCGCCAGTCTGGGTGCCAGCCGACGCGCGGCGTCCAGTGCCCGCGTACTGCCGCCTTGGCTCATGGAACCCCCTCCTCGCCCATTCCATACCCCTCACCGGGATCAGCTATCCGCCGCGCACCCCGCGGCCCTGGTAGAGCAGAGCCGTCGACCGGGCCGGCACGATGTGCGGCGCCCGATCGACGGGCGTAGCGCCACCACGCACCTGACGGACCAGCCAGCGCAGCAACCCGGGCACGCCCGGACGGATGCCGCGCACGCGCAGGTCCACGCCGTGTCGGGCGCACTCGGCCACCAGTTCACGGTCGTCCACGAACAACCGTGGATCGTGGATTCCGCGCGGTACGGTGGGCAACCGCTCGGCGATGTGCACGGCCACCAGCCGGCACAGTGCGGTGTCGTTGAGGGTGTCCAGCACCAGCAGGCCGCCAGGGCGCAGCAGACGGCATGCCTCAGCCACCGCCGCGCGCCAGTTCGGGACGTGTTCCAGCAGCTCACCGGCGGCCACCACGTCGGCGCAACGGTCGGCGAGCGGCACCGCCGTGGCGTCGCCGTTGACCGCCGTCATGCCGTGTGCGACCGCCTGGGCCAGGGCAGATCGGGTCAGGTCGACCCCCACATGCCGGTAACCCTTGCCGGCCAGGTGCGGGGCGAGCAACCCGGCGCCGCAACCCAGGTCGACCAGGAGCGCACCGGGCCGCGCCGCCGGCGGCACCAGCGCGGCCCGTGCCCGCGCCAGCCAGTGCAGCATGGCGAACGCGCCATCGGGCCGCCACCATTCGCCGGCCAGGTCGTCGTACTGGCGCGGATCGTTGCGGGGCAGGCTCGGGCCGGCATCGCGCATGGCAAGCAGCGTGGCACGACTCCCCGGTAACGACCAGACTTCCGTTATGTCGTCAACGGTGTTAGGGCTGGTCAGGGCGAGCCATCCGGAGCCAACCGCGGCGGTCACCACGGTGGCCGGTCTACTCGCGGCCGGCGTCGGCCATCCACCCGGCGCAATCCTCGGGGTGGCTCTCACCGTGGCGGCCAGCCAGCTCGCGGTCGGCTGGACCAACGACCTGCTCGACGCCGGCCGGGACGCCGCGGTGGGGCGTACCGACAAGCCGGTGGCCGCCGGCGCCCTCGACCGGGGCACGGTCACCGTGGCCGCCTCGGTGGCCGTCGGCGCCACCGTGGCGCTGGCACTGACCACGAACCCGCTGGCCGCGCTCTGCGCCATCGTCGCCCTGGTCTCGGCGCTGCTCTACAACTGGCCGATGAAGTCGACGCCGGCCTCGGTGCTGCCGTATGCGGTGTCCTTCGCGGCACTGCCCGCCTTCGTGGTGCTGGCGCTGCCCGGCGCACCGGCACCGCCGGTGTGGCTGGTGTCCGCCGCGGCGCTGCTGGGCGCCGGCGCGCACTTCGCCAACGTGCTGCCCGACCTCACCGACGATGCCCGCACGGGGGTACGCGGGTTGCCGCACCGGCTCGGCCCGACGGGTAGCCGGGCCGCTGCCGTCGGGTTGTTGATCGCGGCAACCGGCACGCTGGTGCTGGGGCCGCCCGGCCCACCGTCGGGCGTGGGGCTCGCGGCGATCGCCGCCGCCGTCGTGATCTTCTTCCTGGCCTGGTACGCGGGCCGTGCCGCCAACCGGGCGGTGGCCCGACCGGTGGTCGCCTTCCGGGCCGTGATGCTGGTCGCGCTGATCGACGTCGCCCTGCTGGTCACGAGTGGTCGGCTCATCTGAGCCTCACTCCCGCAGGTGGCAGCTCAGGGTCGGCGTGCGGGTCTCGAGCAGCCCCAACTACCCTGGAGCGCGGTATGCGCGGGCATGGCCAGCGGGTCCGGCGGCGTAGCCGGGGTGATCGTGTGGAGGAGGACCGACGTGACGCGCTCGATCAGGGGTTCCCGGCGAGCTGGCGTGTTGCTGCCCGGGATCGCGGCGGCAGCGGGGCTGCTGCTGTCCGGTTGCGGCTCCGGCCAGATCTCCGAGACGGCCAACAAGGTGCCGTCGATCCAGGGCGCGAACATCCAGGCCGGCGACGGGAAGTACGGCGTACGCAGCGCCCTCGTCGCCTACCCCGGTCTTGAGGGCTACCAAGCTGGCGACGACGCCGTGCTCAACGTGGTCTTCTACAACGAGTCGCCCGATCCGCTCACCGTGACCGTGACCTCACCGGACGCCCGCGAGGTGGTGCTGACCACGGTCGACGCCGCGACCAACCCGTCGCCGACCACCTCCCCGTCGCCGGAGTCCCCGGACGGCTCGCCCTCCCCCGGTCCTTCCGGATCCCCTGCCGCCGGCCCGGCCCGGATCGAGATTTCGCCACTCAGCTTCGTCCAGCTCAACACCGAGGGTGAGCAGGTTCTACAGCTCGTCGGTCTGAGCGGAGCCTTGCTCGCGGGCCAGACCGTCACGCTGACCTTCGACTTCGGCGGCGGCGACACGGTCACGGCTGCCGCCCCGGTAGCCGTGCCACTCAGTCCCGCCCCGCAGCCGTCGCCGATCATCGAGCGGCACACCGAGTATGAGGGCGAGGGCGAGGGCGGCCACTGAGCCCCGTTCCACAATTCTCCGCCGCGTCGGCGTGGTGAATCCACGCCGACGGCGGTGCCGTCGTACCGGGGGTCTAGCGTCCCTCGGGTGAGCATCTCCCGATCGACCCCCTCCCGTGCCCCGGCCGGCGGGCGAGGCAGGGCCGCCGCACGCGAGCCTCGTCCCGCCTACGAGTGCGACGCCTGCGGTCACCAGCCACCGAAGTGGGTTGGGCGCTGCCCCGAGTGCGGCGAGTGGGGCTCGGTGATCGAGTGCACCAATTCCGGCCCGACCGTGTCCGGGCGGGTGGTCAGCTCCCGGGTGCCCGCCGAGCCGGCTCGACCCATCGCCACCATCAGCGCGGCGCCGGCCCGGGCGCGGCCCACCGGGGTGAGCGAGCTCGACCGGGTCCTCGGTGGCGGCCTGGTGCCCGGCGCGGTGGTGCTGCTCGCCGGCGAGCCGGGAGTCGGCAAGTCCACCCTGCTGCTCGACGTCGCCCAACAGTGGGCGGCCGGGGCGGGCAGCCCGTCACTGGTGGTCAGCGGCGAGGAGTCGGTCAGCCAGGTACGGCTGCGCGCCGAGCGGATGGGCACTCTGCACGACCAACTCTTCCTGGCCGCCGAGAGCGACCTCGCGGCGGTGCTCGGCCACCTCGACGTCGTCAAGCCCGGCCTGCTCGTCCTCGACTCGGTGCAGACCATCTCCGCCACCGGCGAGGGGGTGCAGGGCGGAGTGACCCAGGTCCGGGCCGTCACCGCCGCCCTGGTCGCGGTCGCCAAGGAACGCGGGATAGCGATCGTGCTGGTCGGGCACGTCACCAAGGACGGCCAGGTCGCCGGCCCGCGCGTGCTGGAGCACCTGGTCGACGTGGTGCTGCACTTCGAGGGCGACAAGCACTCGTCGCTGCGGATGGTGCGCGGGGTGAAGAACCGGTTCGGCGCCGCCGACGAGGTCGGCTGCTTCGAGATGCACGAGGGCGGCATCAGCAGCCTCGCCGACCCGTCCGGGTTGTTCCTGACCCGCTACGCCGAGCCGGTGCCGGGCACCTGCGTGACGGTCGCGATGGAGGGTCGCCGGGCACTGGTCACGGAGGTGCAGGCCCTGATCGGCGCGACGGTCGCGGGCTCTCCCCGGCGGACCGTCTCGGGCCTGGACTCGGCCCGGCTCGCGATGGTGTTGGCGGTTCTCCAGCGCCGGACCGAACGACTCACCCTGCACGACCGGGAGGTCTTCGCCGCCACCGTAGGCGGCATCCGGGTGGTGGAGCCGGCAGCCGACCTGGCCGTCGCCCTCGCCGTCGCCTCCGGCGGGCTCAACCTGGCGATCGTCCCCCACCTGGTGGCGATCGGCGAGGTCGGCCTGACCGGTGAGGTTCGACGGGTGGGCGCGGTGCCACGCCGGCTGGCCGAGGCCGCCCGGCTCGGCTTCCGGCTGGCTCTGGTGCCGCCCGACTGCGGGCCCGCGAGCACCGGCGCCGGCCCTGAGCAGATGCGGGTGATCGAAGTCGGCGACGTTCGGTCGGCGTTGCAGGCCGCGGCTCGGGCATCGGCGGAGTGAGCCGCGTCTCTGGTGGACGGCGCGGACGGGTGGGGCCGAATCGTGACACATCACAGTAACCACGAGAGCACCCACCGCAGGGCAGTCCGTAGACTGTGCCGGTGCCGATCGACCGCGACACCACCAAGCCTGCCGGCGCGACACCGCACGCCCGCACCAGCCTCGTGGGCTCGCCAGCCCGTCCGATCAGCGTGAGCGTGACCGGGGGCGGCGGCACCGGCGACCCGCTCCGCGCCAACCTGGCCCTGATGGCGCCGGGCACCGCGCTGCGCGACGGGCTCGAACGCATCCTGCGCGGGCGGACGGGCGCGCTGATCGTGCTCGGCTACGACAAGGTGGTCGAGGGCCTGTGCACCGGCGGCTTTCCGCTGGACGTCGAGTTCTCCGCGACCCGGGTCCGTGAGCTGTGCAAGATGGACGGCGCGGTGGTGCTCTCCAGCGACGGCACCCGGATCGTCCGGGCGGCGGTGCACCTGATGCCCGACCCGACCATCCCGACGGAGGAGTCGGGCACCCGGCACCGCACCGCGGAGCGGGTTGCCAGGCAGACCGGCTACCCGGTGATCTCGGTCAGCCAGTCGATGCGGATCATCAGCCTCTACGTCAACGGTCAGCGCCACGTGCTGGACGACTCGGCGGCGATCCTCTCCCGGGCGAACCAGGCGCTGGCCACCCTTGAGCGGTACAAGCTTCGCCTGGACGAGGTTTCCGGCACCCTCTCCGCTCTGGAGATTGAGGACCTGGTCACCGTGCGGGACGCGGTGGCCGTGGTGCAGCGGCTGGAGATGGTCCGCCGGATCGCGGACGAGATCGCCGGGTACGTTGTCGAGCTGGGCACCGACGGCCGGCTGCTCGCCCTGCAACTGGACGAGCTGATGGCCGGCGTGGACGCCGACCGCACCCTTGTCATCCGGGACTACCTGCCGGCTGGCCGCAGGCCCCGCACGCTCGACGAGGCACTGGTCGAGCTGGACCTGCTCAGTGCGACCGAGCTGATCGATCTGGTCTCCGTCGCCAAGGCGATCGGCTACCCGGCGGCCACGGACGCGCTGGAGGCGGCGGTCAGCCCGCGGGGGTTCCGGCTGTTGGCCAAGGTGCCCCGCCTTCCGGTGGCGGTCGTGGACCGGCTGGTGGTGCATTTCGGCAGCCTCCAGCGGTTGCTGGGTGCCACGGTGGAGGATCTACAGACCGTCGAGGGTGTCGGCGACGCCCGGGCCCGGGGCGTACGCGAGGGGTTGTCCCGCCTCGCGGAGGCGTCCATTCTGGAGCGCTACGTCTGACCGGCGTCGGTTTAGCCGCCGGACCGACGTGGTACTGCGGCTAGCCGACGACGAGCTTTGCCGGCTGGCTCAGCTTGGTGCCCACCCGGGCGAAGACCTCATACGTCCCGGACCGCACCACGGGGCCGTTCGCCAGTCCGTTGGCACAGCGGCTGCTGTGCCTGCCGTTCCAGCCGACCTGGTAGGCGCGTTCAAATCCGGGAGTGAAGGACTGCACGTCCGAGCCGGAGGCGGTGCCGCAGGTGTCCGACGACCAGACCACCTCGGCGCCGAACTTGATGTACAGCTCCTGGGCGGTCGCGCCGACATCACGGCTGCACGTACGGTCGGACCGGTTGCGGACCTTTAGGTGAAGATCGACAGCGGCACCGGCGGCGACCTGCCCGGGAAGGGCCAAGGCCGTCACCGAGAGTTCGGTGTCGGCGCAGGTGCCACTGTCCGACGCCGGATCGACCGCTGGCGGATCGTTGCTGAGGCTCGGCTCGGTATCGGGGTCGTCGCCCGGCGGGATGGACGGGTCGGCGCCGGCGTCGCCCGACGGGGGTGAACCGGTCTGCGGGGTCAGCACCGGTCCGGTGGGCGTCGGAGTGCCGGTCGCCACGCCCGGATCGGACTCACCGTTGCCGGTCGCGTCGTTGCCGCCGTCCTGCCCGTTACACGAGTGGACCAGGACAACCAGGAACAGCAGAACCGCGCCGAGCACGACGGCGCGACGCCGCCAGTACACGGTGGGAGACAGGGGGCCGACCGTCAGACGCATGATGCCCCACCGTAGCGGCGTCGTGAGGGACGGACGGTTGCGACGCGCCGTGGCACATGCGCCCTTCCGAACCTGACTCTCCTATGTCGACGTTCGGGGACGGGACAGGACCCATCGAGTCACCGATTGGGACGGGCTGTCCGGCTCACAGGTAGACCTTGCGTTGGTAGATCGCGTGGGCGCCGGCGACCCGGTCCAGGAAGAGCAGGCCGGTGCAGTGGTCGATCTCGTGTTGCAGCGCCCGCGCCTCGAAACCGTCCGTCACCAGTTGCACAATTTTGCCGCTGCCTGGCAGGGCGCCCTCGACCACCAGCCGGCTGGCGCGCTTGACGTCACCAGTCAGGTTCGGCACCGACATGCACCCCTCCCGGCCGACCTTCCACCGGGTCCCCTCCACCACCCGGGCGTTACAGAGAGCGAACGCACCGTGCAACGTCACCGCCTTGGGGTGGCCGGTGACGTCCACCGCGAAAACCTGGGCGGCCACCCCCACCTGCGGGGCGGCCAGACCCACGCAGCCGGGTGACACCCGCATGGTGGCGATCAGGTCGGCCGCCAACTGCACCGTCTCCCCAGCGGTCGGATCGACCTGCGCGCCCGCCCGGCTGAGCACCGCGTTCGGGGCGCAGACCACCGGGATCACCCGCCCGGCGCCGAGCACCTCCGGCATCCAGTCGCCGAGACCCTCGTGCGTCTCGGCCGGCGGGTCCAGGTCCGGCCGGTCCGGCACGCCACTCACAGCAGGTCCGGTTCGGCAGGCCGCAGGCTCACCTCGACACCCAGACCGGCGGCAGCTCCGGCCAGCCGGCCGGCGAGCGCGTCGGCCACCCCCGGTGGCAGCTCGACCTCGGCGACCACCACGTAGAGCGATCCCACCAATCGGGTGCTCAGGTCGGTGACGTTGCCACCGGCGTCGGCCAGCACCCGGGTGATCGCGGCCACGATGCCCATCCGGTCGGCGCCGTGCACCGCCATCACGTACGGCTCGCCGGCCGAGGGGGTCGCGCCGTCGGGCGTCACCGCGCGTACGGTGGCCAGCAACTGACCGTCGGCGGCGAGCGGGGCCAGCGCGGTCTCGACCTCCGCGGCGGTCGGGCCGACGCAGATCAGGGTCATCGCGAAGTGGCCCCGCAGCCGGGTCATGGTGCTGTCGGTGAGGTTGGCGCCGAGGCGGGCGAGCACCTCGGCGACGTCGGCCACGATGCCGGGTCGGTCCCGGCCGATGACGGTGATCCCCAGCTCGTTCATCCGGGCATTCTGCCCGATCAGCGCAGCCGGCCGGCGGCGGACGCCCGGAGGTGTCCAACCGACGGGACCGGCCGGCGTGACATCATCGGCGGCGCGATGACAGAGAGCACCTTCGCCGGCCAGGTGAGCCGGTGGTACGAAGACAACGCCCGGGACCTGCCATGGCGCAGGCCCGAGGTGAGCCCGTGGGCGATCCTGGTCAGCGAGGTCATGCTCCAGCAGACCCCGGTGGCCCGGGTACTGCCGGCCTGGCAGGCGTGGCTGGACCGCTGGCCGACGCCGGCCGCCCTGGCCGGTGACAGCCCGGCCGAGGCGATTCGGATGTGGGGGCGGCTCGGCTATCCGCGCCGGGCGGTACGGCTGCGCGACTGCGCGGCGGCCATCGTGCAGCGCCACGGCGGCAAGGTGCCGGACCGGCTGGAGCAGTTGCTCGCCCTACCCGGCGTCGGCACCTACACCGCCCGGGCGGTGGCCGCCTTCGCGTACGGTCAGCGGCACCCGGTGGTCGACACCAACGTGCGGCGGGTGGTCTGCCGGGCGGTCGCCGGAGAACCGGACGCCGGTCCGGTGACCCGGCCTGCGGACCTGGTCGCAACCGAGGAGCTGCTACCCCTCGAACCAGCGGCAGCAGCCCTGGCCAGTGCGGCGATCATGGAGTTGGGTGCGGTCATCTGCACCGCCCGATCGCCACGCTGCGGCGCGTGCCCGGTCAACGCGAGCTGTGCCTGGCGGGCCTCCGGACGGCTCGCCCCGGTCGGCCCGACCCGCCGACCCCAGCGGTACGCGGGAACCGACCGCCAGGTGCGCGGCCTGCTGCTCGGGATACTCCGGGAGTCGACCGGCCCGGTTCCGCATCAACGCCTGGACCAGGTGTGGCCGGACGAGGCGCAACGGGCCCGGGCGTTGGCCGGACTGGTCACCGACGGGTTGGTCGAGCCGATCGGTGACACGTCGTTCCGCCTGGTCGGGGATGGTCCGCCAGCGCCGGTGGCCGACTGAGGGCCGGCCCCGTACGAGGCCGGCCCTGTCGTCGGTCTTGCTGGCTGTCGGCTCAGGCGGAGTAGCCGCGGCTGGCGACCCAGTCGGCCAGCGTGTCGGTATCGATCCAGTACTCGGCCTGGGCGGGGTTGGCCGAGTCCGCGATCCTCACCTGGTCGCCGTCGTCCCGGTAGCCGGTCACCGAGATGTAGTGACCGCCCTCGAACGAGTGGCTCACGCCGTCGGTGTCCGAGGCGGTCCCGATGACGTTGGCGACCACACCCCGGCCGTCGTCGACGGCGCGGATGATGTCGGCCCGCAGCCGGTCGGTCTGGGCATCGTCCGCTGCCCTGCCGGGGATCTCCACCGTACGGTAGACGTCCTCACCGGCCTTGTTGTTCAGCGCCTCGGTGATCAGGTGCGCGGAGTCGGTGCCCCGCTCCGTGGTGCCCATCTCCCGGGCCAGGTCGTCCTGGGAGACGTCCTTGTCCATGGTCGTCAGGGCGTTGCGCACCGCTGCGGGGCCACAGTAGTAGAAGTTCGGCTGCGCCTCGTAGCGCACGCTCAGCTGCCGCTCGCCGTTGCCGTGCCCACGATCGACGACGGCGGCCAGCGGGTTGGCGCTGTGCGGAGCGGCTATCGCGCCCACCGGTCCGGCGATCATCCCACCGGCACAGACGGCACCGGCCGCGGTCAGGACTGCTTTACGAACCAACGTAGTCATCATCGTTCACCTTCCGTCTCGGGGGATCGACACGACACCTGAAGGGGGGGGTGTGGATACCGCGTCGGGAGGGAGAGCCGAGCGCCCGAAGTGCGGCCTGGGCCTTTGGCTGCCGGCCTGGATGCAACGGCTCCGGTTTGCCCGGCATTCCGGGCACCTCGAAGGCGGCCGTTGCGTTACCCCCTGTACAACGGCCCCCGGCCGGGGTCCATGCCCCGACAAATCGTGACGGCAGTCACACGACACGGCCCGCGGAGACGCGAATTCTGTCGGTCTTGTCTAGAAGCAGCCCACAACGGCGGCCCGGTGGCAATCGCCACCGGGCCGCTGCTGCGCTGCCTGAGACCTACTCGTCCGCACTCGCCGGCGTGGTACTGCCGCCGAGGTCAGCCGGCACGGCGTCCGGCACCTGGGCCGGCCGGTCGGATCCGTGGAAGACGAGCTTGGACTTGTCGATGTCGTTGGGGTCGCCCTCACAGTCGACCACGACGATCTGACCGGGGGTCAGCTCGTTGAACAGGATCCGCTCGGAGAGGTTGTCCTCAATGTCGCGTTGGATGGTGCGGCGCAGGGGCCGCGCGCCCAGTACCGGGTCGAAGCCCTTGAGTGCCAGGTACTTCTTGGCGTTGTCGGTCAACTCCAGGCCCATGTCCTTGTTACGCAGCTGGGTTTCGATGCGCTGGATCATGATGTCGACGATCTGGAGGATCTCGTTCTGACGCAGTTGGTGGAAGACGATGGTGTCGTCGATCCGGTTGAGGAACTCAGGCCGGAAGTGCTGCTTGAGCTCGTCGTTGACCTTCTGCTTCATTCGTTCGTAGTTCGAGTCGGAGTCCTCCGACGCCTGGAAACCCAACGACACCGCCTTGGCGACGTCCCGGGTACCGAGGTTGGTGGTCAGGATGATGACCGTGTTCTTGAAGTCCACGATCCGGCCCTGACCGTCGGTGAGCCGCCCGTCCTCCAGGATCTGCAGCAGCGTGTTGAACACGTCCGGGTGGGCCTTCTCGATCTCGTCGAACAACACCACGCTGAACGGCCGACGCCGCACCTTCTCCGTCAGCTGCCCACCCTCGTCGTAGCCCACGTAGCCGGGAGGGGCACCCACCAGCCGAGAAACCGTGTACCGGTCGTGGAACTCCGACATGTCGAGCTGGATCAGCGCGTCCTCGGACCCGAACAGGAACTCCGCGAGGGCCTTCGACAGCTCGGTCTTACCAACCCCGGACGGGCCGGCGAAAATGAACGAACCCGACGGACGCTTCGGGTCCTTCAAGCCGGCCCGGGTACGCCGAATCGCCTTCGAGACCGCCTTGACCGCGTCCTCCTGCCCGATGACGCGCTTGTGCAGCTCGTCCTCCATGCGCAGCAGACGCGAGGTCTCCTCCTCGGTCAGCTTGTAGACCGGGATACCCGTCCAGTTACCCAACACCTCGGCGATCTGCTCGTCGTCGACCTCACTGACGACGTCCAGGTCGCCGGCCTTCCACTCCTTCTCCCGCTGCGCCTTCTGACCCAGCAGCTGCTTCTCCTTGTCCCGCAACTGGGCGGCACGCTCGAAGTCCTGCGCGTCGATCGCGGACTCCTTGTCCCGACGCACCTGCGCGATACGCTCGTCGAAGTCACGAAGATCCGGCGGCGCGGTCATCCGACGGATCCGCATCCGGGCACCCGCCTCGTCAATAAGATCGATCGCCTTGTCCGGCAGGAACCGGTCGGAGATGTACCGATCAGCCAGAGTCGCGGCAGCCACAAGCGCCGCGTCGGTGATACTCACCCGATGGTGGGCCTCGTACCGGTCCCGCAGACCCTTCAAAATCTCGATGGTGTGCGCCAGCGACGGCTCACCCACCTGAATCGGCTGGAACCGCCGCTCCAGCGCGGCGTCCTTCTCCAAATGCTTGCGGTACTCATCCAGCGTGGTCGCACCGATGGTCTGCAGCTCACCCCGGGCCAACATCGGCTTGAGGATGCTCGCCGCGTCGATCGCGCCCTCGGCGGCACCCGCACCCACCAAAGTATGAATCTCGTCGATGAACAGAATGATGTCGCCGCGGGTACGAATCTCCTTCAACACCTTCTTCAGGCGCTCCTCGAAGTCACCGCGATACCGCGAACCAGCCACCAACGCACCCAGATCAAGCGTGTAGAGCTGCTTGTCCTTCAGCGTCTCGGGCACCTCACCCTTAATGATCTTCTGGGACAGCCCCTCCACCACAGCAGTCTTCCCGACACCGGGCTCACCGATCAGGACCGGGTTGTTCTTCGTCCGGCGGGAGAGCACCTGCATCACCCGCTCAATCTCCTTCTCCCGCCCAATCACCGGATCAAGCTTGCCCTCCCGGGCCGCCTGAGTCAGGTTCCGACCGAACTGATCCAACACCAAACTCGTCGACGGCGCCGCCTCACCCGGCGCGGCACCCGCCGCAGCCGGCTCCTTGCCCTGATAACCCGACAGCAACTGAATCACCTGCTGACGCACCCGGTTCAGATCCGCACCAAGCTTCACCAACACCTGCGCGGCGACGCCCTCACCCTCACGGATCAACCCCAGCAGAATGTGCTCAGTACCGATGTAGTTGTGACCCAACTGCAGCGCCTCACGCAGCGACAGCTCCAACACCTTCTTGGCCCGCGGCGTGAACGGAATATGCCCGCTCGGCGCCTGCTGACCCTGACCAATAATCTCCTCGACCTGCTGACGGACACCCTCCAGAGAGATACCAAGACTCTCCAAAGCCTTCGCCGCAACACCCTCACCCTCATGGATCAGGCCCAACAGAATGTGTTCAGTACCGATGTAGTTGTGGTTGAGCATCCGGGCCTCTTCCTGGGCCAGGACGACAACCCGTCGCGCTCGGTCGGTGAACCGCTCGAACATGCCCTCGTGCTCCTCACGTGCCGTGCGCACTCGATCTTGGTGGTCAAGACTTCGGCGGGGCCGGATACGCGAGCGCCCGGGACGGGCGTACGCGCCTCTCTACTCTATCGCCGCGAGCCGACTCGGCTGACCTCGTGTGTCTGCGTCGCAGGCCCGGTACGCGTCGTTTTGCACAACCATCCACGCTCAACGGGTGTTCCGGGCACGGCATCTGTACGCGGAGAGCGAAATTCGGTCGGCGGCCGGGACCGCCAGGGACGCCACCAGGAGGCGCTTCGACCGCCGGCGGGTCCCGCCGGCGGCGTCCACAGGCTGTGGACAACTCATCCACTGGTTGTGGACAACGTCCTGCCGCACGGGAAGAGTCCCGCAGACGACGACGCCGGCCCGCAGTAGATCTGCGGACCGGCGTCGTGGACGACCACGATCACCAAGTCTCAGTGACCGGCCTTCGAGTGGTACTCCTCGACAATCTCCTGCGGGATCCGGCCCCGGTCGGAGATGTCCCTACCGGCCTTGCGGGCCCACGCCCGGATCGCCTTGTTCTGCTCCCGGTCAGCGGTCGCGCCGCCCCTGCCACGGGCGGCACGCCCACCGACGACCACACCGCCGCGACCGACCTTGGTGCCGTGGGCGATGTACTGGGCGAATACGTCACGCAATTTCTCTGCGTTCGAACCCGACAGGTCGATCTCGTACTGAACACCATCGAGCGCGAACTTGACGGTCTCGTCCGCGTCCCCGCCGTCCAGGTCATCAACCAGCTTGTGAATGATCTGCTTGGCCACGTCCCACATTCCTTTCGAGCAGGGTTGCTTGCGCCTGCCAACCGCAAGAGCACAATAACCCGTGAGATGCTTGCCGCGTCAATAGGATGCGGCAACAACACGGCAGGTCCTTGTGAGACTACTCGGGGCGGACCAAGGGGAAGAGGATGGTTTCCCGAATTCCCAGGCCGGTCAGCGCCATCAGGAGCCGGTCGATTCCCATTCCCATACCACCGGACGGCGGCATTCCGTACTCCATCGCCCGGAGAAAGTCCTCGTCCAGTCGCATCGCCTCGGCGTCGCCCCGGGCGGCCAGCTGCGCCTGCGTGACCAGCCGTTCCCGCTGCACCACCGGGTCGACCAGCTCCGAGTACGCGGTGGCCAGCTCGAACCCGAGCACGTACAGGTCCCACTTCTCGGTCAGCCCCGGCTCGCCGCGGTGGCCCCGGGTCAGCGGGCTGGTCTCTTCCGGGTAGTCCCGGACGAAGGTGGGCGCCTCAAGACCGGGAACGACCAGTTCCTCGAAGAGCTCCTCGGCGAGCTTGCCCGGCCCCCACCGGGGATCGACGCCGAGGCCAACCTTGTCCGCGTACTCGACCAGGCGGGTGCGCTCGGTGTGGACGCCGACCTCCTCGCCCAGCGCCTCGGAAAGGACACCGAACAGGCTGACCGAACGCCACTCACCACCGAGGTCGAACTCCCGCCCGTCGGCATGGCTGACCACCGTCGAGCCGCTGACCGCGATCGCCGCCTGCTGCACCAGATTGCGGGTCAACTCGGCCATGGTGTTGTAGTCACCGTACGCCTGGTACACCTCCAGCATCGCGAACTCCGGCGAGTGCGAGGAGTCGATGCCCTCATTACGGAAGTTGCGGTTGATCTCGAAGACCCGCTCGACGCCGCCGACGACGGTCCGCTTGAGAAATAGTTCCGGCGCGATTCGGAGATACAGATCTGTGCTGAGCGCATTGCTGTGTGTCACGAAAGGTCGGGCCGTCGCGCCACCGGGAAGCAACTGCAACATCGGAGTCTCCACCTCGATGAAGCCCTGCCCGTGCAGTGAATCGCGCAGACTTCGTACCGTCGCCGCCCGGGTGCGCACCATCTGGCGCGCCTGCGGCCGGACGACCAGGTCGACGTAGCGCTGCCGGACCCGGGCCTCCTCGCTGAGCGGCTTGTGGGCCACCGGCAGCGGGCGCAGTGCCTTGGCAGTGACCGCCCACTGCTCCGCCAGCACCGACAGCTCACCCCGGCGGCTGGTGATCACCTCACCGGTGACCCCGACATGGTCGCCGAGGTCGACCAGGCGCTTCCAGTCCTCCAGGCGTTCCGCGCCGACCCGGTCCAGCGACAGCATGGCCTGAAGCTCGGTGCCGTCGCCCTCCCGCAGCGTGGCGAAGCAGAGTTTGCCGGAGTTCCGGACGAAAATCACCCGGCCGGTGATCGAGACACGGTCGCCGGTCGCGGTGTCGGTGGGCAGATCCACGTAGCGCTGCCGCACCTCCGCCAAGGTGGCGGTACGCGGATAGCTGAGCGGGTACGGCTCGACGCCGTCGGCGAGCATCCGGTCCCGCTTCTCCCGGCGGACCTTCATCTGCTCCGGAAGGTCGTCGGCGGGGTCGACTGGTACGGGGCTCTGCTGGGTCACGGCACGCTTCCTCGGCGGGAGATTTCGGGCGGGGTCAGGCCCCGAGCGTACTCAAGCGCCCGGTCGACCGTTACTGGATAGCCTGCCGGTCATGACCAACCCCACCGCCGCCCTCTCGTCCGGCGTGGCCGCCGCCCAGTGCGACCGGTTCCGGCCCCGCTGTCCGCAAGCCGCCCGCCCAACGGGACGGATGACGCGTACCACCCGGAGGGTTTCCGGGCAGCCCGTCAGACGTTCCGCTCGTACACCATGCGCAACCCGATCAGCGTGATCATCGGTTCGTGGTGCGTGATCGTCCGGCACTCGTTGAGCACCAGCGGCGCCAACCCGCCGGTGGCGATGACCGCCTTCAGCCCACCCAGCTCGGCCGCCATCCGCTCGACGATCCGATCCACCTGCCCGGCGAAGCCGAAGTACAGCCCCGCCTGGAGGCACTCGACGGTGTTCTTGCCGATCACCGATCGAGGCTTGGTGGCCTCGACCTTGCGCAGCTGGGCGGCGCGGGCGGCGAGCGCGTCGAAGGAGATCTCGATGCCCGGCGCGAACGCCCCACCGAGGAACTCGCCCCGATCGCTGATCACGTCGAAGTTGGTGGTGGTGCCGAAGTCGACCACGATCGACGGCCCACCGAAGAGGGTGTACGCGGCCAGCGTGTTCACCACCCGGTCGGCACCGACCTCCTTCGGGTTGTCGATGGCCAACTGCACCCCGGTGCGTACCCCGGGCTCGACGATCACGCTCGGCAGTTCCCCGTAGTAGCGGGTCAGCATGGTGCGCAGCGAACGCAGGGCGGCCGGGACGGTCGAGCAGGCGGCCACTCCGGTGATCTCCACCGCGTCTCCGGCGAGCAGTCCCCGGAACATCAGGCCCAACTCGTCGGCGGTCGAACGGGCGTCGGTCTTGATCCGCCAGGAGTGCACCAGCTTGTCGCCGTCGAAGGTCGCCAGCACGGTGTTGGTGTTCCCGATGTCGATGCAGAGCAGCACGCACGCAGCCTAGACGGGCTCACTTCGTGCGCAGGTCCAGGGCGATGTCCAGGATCGGTGACGAGTGGGTCAGCGCGCCGACGGAGAGGAAGTCCACCCCCGTCGCGCCCACCACCGCGGCGTCGGCGAGGGTCAGCCCACCGGTCGCCTCCAGCTCGGCCCGGTCACCCACAGCGGCCACTACGTCGGCCAGCGTCGCAGGGGGCATGTTGTCCAGCAGGAGGAACTTGGCGCCGGCCTCGATCGCCTCCACCGCCTCGGCGAGCGTGTCCACCTCCACCTGCACCGGCACGTCCGGGAACACCTCCCGGACCCGTCGGTAGGCGGCGGTGATCCCGCCTGCGGCGTACTTGTGATTGTCCTTGATCATGGCGATGTCGTGCAGGCCCATCCGCTTGTTCGTGCCGCCGCCCGCGCGGACCGCGTACTTCTCCAGGGCGCGCATGCCCGGGGTGGTCTTGCGGGTGTCGAGGACCAGCGCCTTGCTGCCGGCGAGCGCGTCCACCCAGGCTCGGGTGTGGGTGGCCACACCGGACATCCGGCAGAGCAGGTTGAGCGCGGTCCGCTCGGCGGTCAGCAGCACCCGGGTGGGGCCGGTGACCGTGGCCAGCACGTCGCCGCGGGTCACCCGCTCGCCGTCGCGGGCCACCAACGACACCTCGACGGTACGGCCCGTCCCGGTCAGCTCGCCGGCCAGCTCGAAGGCGGCGGCGGCGACGGCCAGCCCGGCCACCACGCCGGCTGCCCGGGCCACCAGGTCGGCGGTGTCGGTCTGGGTTGCCGGGATGGTCGCGACGCTGGTGACGTCGAGCCGGTCCGGGCCGAGATCCTCGACGAGAGCGTTCTCGACCACCCGGCGCACCTGGTCCGGATCCAGCCCGGCCCCGCGCAGCTCTCGTTCCGTGTCGGCCGTCACGCCGGCCCTCCTTTCCGCTCGCTCGACCATGGAACCTGCTCCCACCGGGTGGCCAGCCTGCCCTGCTCCCCGATGCCGACGACCAGGTGACCGAGCCACTGCTCGTCGGCCGAGCCGAAGTCCTCCCGCCAGTGGCAGCCCCGGGTCTCCCGGCGGGCGTACGCGGAGGCGACCAGCGTCGCGGCCACCGTGACCAGGTTCGTGGCCTCCCAGTCGGCGGTACCGGAAGTGCCGCGACCGGCACCCACCTCGACCAGTTCGGCCGCGGTCGCGGTGAGCGTCGCCGCCGAGCGGAGCACGCCGGCGCCCCGGGTCATCGCGCGCTGCACCTTCGGGGTTGCCGCAGCGGGCACCACCCATCCATGGTTGCCGCGCCAGGCACCGGTGTCCGCGGGACGGGCCTGCTCCGGAAGCCCGGCAGCGATGTGGTCGGCGATCCGCCGGGAGAAGACCAGCCCCTCCAGCAGCGAGTTGCTGGCCAGCCGGTTGGCGCCGTGCACACCGGTGCAGGCGACCTCGCCGCAGGCGTACAGGCCGGGAATGGAGGTTCGGCCGTGCAGGTCGGTGCGGACGCCACCGGAAGCGTAGTGCGCGGCCGGCGCCACCGGGATCAGCTCGGTCACCGGATCGACGCCGATCGCCAGGCACGACGCGACGATGGTGGGGAAGCGCCGGGCCAGGAAGTCGCCGCCGAGGTGGCGTGCGTCCAGGTACACGTGGTCGTCGCCGGTGGCCAGCAGCACCCGGTGGATGCCCTTGGCCACCACGTCCCGCGGCGCCAGTTCGGCAAGGTCGTGCTGGCCGAGCATGAAACGCTTGTCGTCAGCGTCGACCAGGTACGCGCCCTCGCCCCGCAGCGCCTCGGAGACCAGCGGCTGTTGGGCGTGACCGGTGCCCGGCACCCGGGATTGCTCCGGCACGATCAGCGAGGTCGGGTGGAACTGGACGAATTCGATGTCGGTGACCGCCGCCCCGGCCCGGATCGCCAGGGCGACCCCGTCGCCGGTCGAGACAGCCGGGTTGGTGGTCGCCGCGAAGACCTGGCCCATTCCACCAGTGGCCAGCACGACCGCCCGGGCCAGCAGCGCGCCGACGCCGTCCTCGCTGCCCTCTCCGAGCACGTGCAGGGTGATGCCGCAGGCTCGGCCCGGGCCGTCGGGACTGTCGCCAGGTGCCCGCAGCAGGTCCAGCACCAGCGCGTGCTCGACGAGCCGGATCCACGGATCGCGGCGGACCGCCTCGTGCAGGGCCCGTTGCACCTCCGCACCTGTGGCGTCGCCGCCGGCGTGCACGATCCGGTCGGCCCGGTGTCCACCCTCCCGGGTGAGCATCAGCGAGCCGTCGACGTTGCGGTCGAACTCGGCGCCGAGGCGGATCAACTCCCGCAGCCGGGTCGGCCCCTCCTCCACCAGCACGCGTACGGCAGCCGGGTCGCAGAGGCCCACACCGGCGATCTGGGTGTCGGAGGCGTGCATGGCCGGGGTGTCCGCGGGATCGAGCACCGCGGCGATGCCGCCCTGCGCCCACCGGGTCGACCCCTCGTTGATCTTGACCTTGGTGACCACGGTGACGTGCAGGCCCGCCTCACGCAGGTGCAGCGCTGCCGTCAGCCCGGCCACTCCGGAGCCGACCACGATCACGTCGGTGGTCTCCACCCAACCGGGGGCCGGAGCGGCCAGCAGGCTCGGCAGCGCCGGTAGGCCGACGGTCGACAGGTCCATGGCCCCAGTCAACCCGAATGCTTCTCTGCTCGGGTGGCCGGGGCGGGACGAGTGGTTCCGGCTACTTCGTCCGTACCGGCAACCCGGTCGGTCCCACGCCCTTGAGCGAACCCGTGACGCTGCGATCGCTGAGCCACAGGTAGCAACGCACGCCCCGATCGCCGACCCGCCATCGACCGGCGCTGGGCGGGCGTACCACCACGTCACTGCGGAAGACCAGATCGCCGTCGTCGGGCAGGCCGGCCCACCGGGCGAGGACCGACCGACAGCCGGCGTAGAAGGGCGCCCACTGTGCGGTACGCGTCGGGTACGGCCGGTCCGGTGCCGGCCAGACGCCGACGAACTCCGCGTCGTGGCGCTCGGCACACTCCACCGGCACCAGGCTCTGCACCACTGTGTCCCGACCGGTACGGACCCGCTGGCAGCCCAGCCGCAACGCCGACGCGGACCGCAGCGTGTCGCGCAGGGATCCGGTACGCAGCACCACGGCGGCCCCCGACTCCACCGTGTCGACCTCCATCAGGTCGCAGCGGTACCACCGCGATCCGGCCACCCAGCCCGGCCCGGACGGCACCGCGACGGCCAACCGGAGCCGCCCGGCCCGCCAGTTGTCGCCAACGTATCCGTGGGCCCGGTTGTCACAGTCGGCGAAGGCGGTGCGCATCTCGGTCGACGTGGTTGACGGTGGCCCGCTCACCGCACCGGGAAAGACGCCCACATGCACGGCCTCCACCCGGTGCGGCGCGGCACAGTCCACCGGCTCGTACGCCCCGAGAGACACCGCCTCGACGAAGGCGGGCTCGTGGCAGACCCCGGCCGCCGGGATGAAGGGGCCGGGCGGCGGCATGGCCTTCCAGTCGTCGACCAGGTCACCGTCCAGCCTGGCGGGCGCCGCGCAGCCCGCGAGCAGCACCGCCATGGCGGAGGCCGCTACCAGGGTCCTCGTCGCACGCTTCATGGCGCCGCCTCCCCCAGTCAGCGGCCGTCTTCCGACGGCACCCCCAGGGTAACCAGAAATGACCTTCCGGTGACAGACCGGAATCACGGCCGCCCGTCGCGGCTGGCTGACGGCCCGGCCGCCCTTCCTTACACCGAGAGCGGGTTGGGGATGGGGGTGCCGGCGGTGCCGGAGGCGGCGGTCGACGGGTCGGCACCCAGGTCGATCACCTTGTTCTCGGCGTCGACGTGCACCACCCGCGGGCGGTGGCCGCGGGCCTCGGTGTCGTCCATCTGCCCGTACGAGATCAAAATCACCAGGTCTCCCGGCTGCACCAGGCGGGCGGCGGCGCCGTTGATGCCGATCACACCGCTGCCCCGCCGACCCGGAATCACGTACGTCTCCAGCCGGGCGCCGTTGGTGATGTCCACGATCGCGACCTGCTCGCCGGGCAGCAGGTCTGCCGCGTCGAGCAGATCCTCGTCGACAGTCACCGAGCCGACGTAGTGCAGGTCTGCCTGGGTCACCGTGGCTCGATGGATCTTGGACTTCAGCATCGTGCGGAACATCGGGTCGCCTTTCGCGGGTCGGGTCGGATGCGGTTCAGCAGGGCGGATCGAGCCTGAGGGGGGCGTTGTCGACCAGGCGGATACCACCCACCCAGGCGGCGACGAGCAGCCGGGCCGGGCCGCGAACCGGTCCCGGCTCCAGATCGGGATCGGTGAGCACCAGGTAGTCGAGCCGCGCACCGGACCCGCCGGCACCGAAGGCGGCGTGCGCGGCGGTCAGCACGGCCGCGGCATCCCGGCCGGCCTCGGCGGCGTCCGCACCCGCCCGCAGCGCCCGGGACAGGCTCAGCCCCACCTGCCGCTCAGCGCTCGAGAGGTAGCGGTTCCGGCTGGACAGCGCCAGGCCGTCCGGCTGCCGGACGGTGGGCACCCCGACCACTTCGACTGAGATGTCCAGATCCAGGCACATTCGCCGGACCAGGGTCACCTGCTGATAGTCCTTCTCACCGAAGAAGGTCAGATCCGCCCGGGTGAGTTGCAGCAGCTTCAGCACCACGGTGAGCACGCCGTGGAAAAAACCAGGCCGGCTGAGCCCCTCCAGGTCCTCGCCGAGCGGGCCCGGGTTGACCCGCACCGCCGGCTCGCCTCCGGGGTACATGTCCGCGACCGAGGGGGCGAAGACCAGGTCGGCGCCGGCCCGCCGACACACTGCAAGATCGGATTCGAGGGTACGCGGGTAGCGGTCGAAGTCCTCGTTCGGCCCAAACTGCAACGGGTTCACGAAGATCGTCACAATCACGTGGTCGGCGCGCTCCCGGGCGGCCCGCAACAGCGTCTCGTGGCCCTCGTGCAGGGCGCCCATGGTCATCACCACCCCGACCGTCCCGCTGAGCGCGGCCCGTGCCCGAGCCAACTCGGCCCGGGTGTGCAGCAGCCCCGTCACGTGATCCACCTGGCTCGACTCCCCGGTCCCGCCCGCCGTCACGCCGCCACCTCGGTCTGGGCCACCTCGGTCTGGGCACCGCCCAGCACACCGAACAGGGACTGCGCGTCGACGGCACGCAACCGGCCGGCGGCCACGGCCCGGTCGGCGGTGCGTCGGGCCAGGGCCAGGTAGGCGGCGACAGACTCGGGCGAGGTGGCCGCGAGCCGGGAGAGATGCCGCTGCACGGTGCCCGCGTCGCCCCGGGAGACCGGGCCGGTCAGCGCGTCGTCGCCGAGACGCAGCGCGTTCTCCAGGGCGGCGTGCAGCAGCGGAGCAAGCACCTTCTCGGGCTGACCCACCCCGGCGTCGCGCAGCCGATCGGCCGCCTCGTTGACCAGGGTCACCAGGTGGTTGGCACCGTGCGCCAACGCCGCGTGATAAAGCGGCCGGGCATCCTCGGAGATCCACTCGGGTACGCCGCCGAGGTCGGTGACCAGCCGGGCGGCCAGCGGGCGCAGTTCGGCCGGCGCGGTCACGCCGTACGAGATGCCCGGCAGCCGATCGAGGTCGTCGGGCGTACCGGCGAACGTCATCGCGGGATGCAGCGCCAGCGGCCGGACGCCCACGGCCGCTGCCGGGGCCAGCACCGCCATGCCGTGTGCCCCGGAGGTGTGCGCGACCACCTGGCCGGGGCGCAGTGCGCCGCCAGCGGCCAAGTTGGCGACCACCCCGGCGAGCGCGTCGTCGGGCACGGCGATCAGCAGCAGGTCGATGGCGGCCCGGGCGACCGAGGCGGCTGGGCGGCGGGGGACGGTGGGCAGCAGCAGCGCCAGACGGGCCTGCGACGCCCCGGAATGCCCGGTGGCGGCGACCACCCGATGGCCGGCGGCGGTCAGCGCGGCGCCCAGGGCGGCGCCGACCCGGCCGGCGCCGATGACGCCGACGGTCAGCACGGCTGGGGTGGCGGCCCGGGTCGGTGCCATGGGCGCGGAGCGCCGACGAGCGGTCGAGCGGGTGCGCAGCGGTGCGCTCATGTCACGATCCAGTCCTCGAGGTGGGTACCGGTCGAGGGCAAGTATGCGTCGCTGACACGGACCTGAAACAAGGATGTGTGAAATCGTTCACCGACGTGCGAGGAGGTCCGGCGATGTGGATGCGGTGGCGGGACGCGATGCAGTCGGCGCTCTACGGAGCCGAGGGCTTCTTCGTCTCCGGAAGAGGGCCGGCGGCGCACTTCCGCACCAGCGTGCACGCCTCGCCGATCTTCGCCTCGGCCCTGCTCCAGTTGATCCACCACCTCGACGCCGCCCTCGACTTCCCCGATCGGTTCGACGTGGTGGATGTGGGAGCCGGGCGGGGTGAACTGCTCCGCGCTCTCTCGGTGGGGGTAAACGGGGAGCCCGCCCACTCCGGGCAGTCAGGCTTGATCCCTGCGCGGCCGAACAACCCGGAAACCCCGACCACCACAGCCGCCGTCCATACCGTGCCGGATGCCTCCGGGCCATGGTCCTCCGATCCGTCGCCCGCCGTGCCGGTGCCGCTGGCCCGGCGGGTACGGTTCACCGCCGTCGAACTCGCCCCACGCCCCGACGACCTCCCTCAACAGATCATCTGGACGAACGCCATTCCCGCCGACCTCACCGGCCTGCTCCTGGCCACCGAATGGCTCGACAACGTCCCCCTCGACCTGGCCACCCGGACCGAGGACCGCTGGCACCACCTCCTGGTCGACCCCGCCACCGGCCACGAGACGACAGGCGAACCAGTCAGCCACGAAGACGCCGCCTGGCTACAAACCTGGTGGCTCCGGCCGAGGGAGGGTGGCCCGGCCCACCCGCCACCGACCGTGCCGGACGGCCAGAGACCGACCAGGTCAGATTTCCGGGCAGCCCCCACGGACCCCACCCCCACGGATCACTCCCCCACGGCGGAGCGCGCGGAGATCGGACGGACCAGGGACGAGGCCTGGGCCGACGCCGTGGGCCACGTCGACCGAGGGCTCGCGTTGGCCGTGGACTACGGGCATCTGCTTGGCGAACGGCCACCCGACGGGACGCTGACCGGGTACCGGGGCGGGCGGCAGGTGCGACCGGTGCCGGACGGCTCCTGCGACGTGACCGCGCACGTCGCCATCGACGCGGTCGCCTCCGCCGGTGCGCGGGTCGCCCGGTGCGCGTACTCCCTGGGATCGCAGCGGGACGGGCTGCGGGCGCTCGGGGCCGACAGCCGACGGCCACCGCTGAGCATGGCCGCCGGCGACCCGACCGGATACGTGCGCGCGCTGGCCGAGGCGTCGGCGGCGGCTGAGCTGACGGACCCGGCCGGCCTCGGCGGGCACTGGTGGCTCTGGCAGGCGGTCGGCCTGCCCGTCGAAGAACTCCTGGTCCGCGACACCCCCCCGGCAGGTCGATCCGGACCAGGATCCTGACCGGACCGGAGACCGGGCGCCCACCGCCGGAACCGGACGTTCATGGCACGATGGCGGGCATGACCACGGGCGACCTGCGCGAGCTGACCGTCGGCACCGGCGCCGGGCTGGTGGCGGGCGACGGCGGAGAGCAACTCGGCACGGACATGGTGCTCAACATCGGGCCGCAGCACCCCTCCACGCACGGTGTGCTGCGGCTCAAGCTCGTCCTCGACGGCGAACGGGTACTCGCCGCCGAACCAATCATCGGTTACATGCACCGCGGTGCGGAAAAGTTGTTCGAGGTACGCGACTACCGGCAGATCATCGTGCTGGCCAACCGGCACGACTGGCTCTCGGCCTTCGCCAACGAGCTTGGCGTGGTGCTCGCGGTGGAACGGCTGATGGGCATGGAGGTACCGGAGCGGGCCACCTGGTTGCGGATGGCCCTCGCCGAGCTGAACCGGGTGCTCAACCACCTGATGTTCCTCGGCTCGTACCCGCTGGAGATCGGCGCGATCACCCCGATGTTCTACGCCTTCCGGGAGCGCGAGACGTTGCAGGCGGTGATGGAGGAGGTCTCCGGCGGCCGGATCCACTACATGTTCAACCGGGTCGGTGGGCTCAAGGAGGAGGTACCGGCCGGCTGGACCGGGCGGGCCCGGTCCGCCATCGCGGAGGTGCGCCGCCGGATGCCCGACCTGGACAACCTGATCCGGCGCAACGAGATCTTCCTGGCCCGCACCGTGGGTGTGGGGGTGCTCTCCGCGGCCGACGCTGCCGCGTTCGGCGCGTCCGGGCCGGTCGCCCGCGCCTCCGGGCTGGACCTGGACCTCCGCCGCGACGATCCGTACCTGGCCTACGACCAGCTCGACGTTCCGGTGGTCACCCGGAGCACCGGCGACTGCCACGCCCGCTTCGAGGTGCTGCTCGATCAGGTGTACGCCTCACTCGATCTGTCCGAGCAGTGCCTGGACCGGGTCGACCGGCTGACCGGGCCGATCAACACCCGGTTGCCGAAGGTACTCAAGGCCCCCGAGGGGCACACCTATGCCTGGACGGAGAACCCGCTCGGCATCAACGGCTACTACCTGGTGTCCCGGGGCGAGAAGACACCATGGCGGCTCAAGCTACGAACCGCCTCGTACGCGAACGTGCAGGCGCTAGCCACCCTGCTACCCGGCTGTCTGGTGCCGGACCTGATCGCCATCCTCGGCTCGATGTTCTTCGTGGTCGGCGACATCGACAAGTGATCCGGAGCGGCCCGCCGGCCGCAACTGTCGCGGCGTCCCGCCGGTATTCCGACCGGGTCGGCCAGGTCAACGCCAGCGGTTGGCGCCGCCGTCGCGGACCGGGTACCCGTAGTCAGGCTCCTCGGCCTGGTGTCGCCGACCGTACGGCTCCGGATCCGATCGCTGTCCGCGGACCGGCTCAGCCTGGTACCCGCGAGCGGGCTGCTGGTAGCCGCGCGCCGCCTCCTGCTGGTAGCCGCCGGCCGGTGGCTGCTCGTACCCGTGCTGGCGGTCCGGGCGCCACTCCGCAGGCACCGGCACCCCTCCGGCCGGTAGCGCCGGAGCGCTTTCCGGCTCGCGCCAGGCGTCCCGCCGCGCCTCGTGCCCGTCGCCACCTCGGTGCCCGTCGCGGCGCACACTGGCCCAGCGATCCGCCACCCGGTACTCGGTGCCGCCGGGTTCGGCGTGCAACTCGGCGCGACGCTCGCCGACCCGCAGTTCACGGCCCTGCTCGTCGTCCCGCACCGCTGCCCAGCGGTCGCCGGCGCGCAGCTGTGCCCAGTACTGGCCGGTGTCATCGACCCGGTGCGCGCGGCCGGCCGGAGCCGCGTCGGCGGTTACCTCCCACTGCGGCGCACCACCGTCCCAGCCCGGGTCGTCGCGGGGCGCGCCCCAGTCATTCTCCTCCCGGCTCACCAACGGCTCGTCGTAGTGGACGGCACGCGGGGCGGACCAGTCGTCACGCTCACCGGAGAACTGCCGCTCGTCTCTCGGTTGAGGCCAGGAGCCTTCCTCCCCACGCGGCGGACCGGCCCAGCCGCGCTCGTCGTGCTGAACCGGACCGGCCCAGCCGCGCTCGTCGTGCCGGCGGGATCCGTCGCCCTCGTCTGACCAGGACCGGTCATCGCGGTCCTGCCCATGACCGCCCTGCGGCTGCTCCTCCGGCCACGCGGCCGGGTAACCGCCGTAGCGGTTGCCGGACTCGCCCACACCACCGCCAAGGACGGTGTGCCGCGTGGTGACGTGCACGGTCTCGGTGTGCCGGACCATCCCCAGCGGGCGCTGCCCCGGATCGCCGGGACGGGCGTCCTGCTCTGGACGGGCTGCCGAACCGTAGACCCCGGCGGAACCGCTTGCCGGGCGGTCTCCCCCGTGCCCCGGCGCGCGGTCCGCACCGTACCCGTGCGCCCGGTCCGCCGCGTACCCGCCCTCCGGCAAACGCCCTGGCGGCTGCCCCGCGCCGTACACACCGGCCTGGCTGGCGGGGGGCTCGGCGTGGCTGGCCTCCGGCTCCGGCACGCGGGCCCGGCCCGGGCCGGGCGGCTCCCCGGCCCCGGTCGACCTGGAGCCGCCGGTGTCGACTCGCCGCCGCAGCCCGGCCAACACCGCCTGCGCCCGCTGGACCTCGTCGAGCGCCTGATTACCACGCTGGGCGGCAGCCACGATCTCACCGCGCAATTCCCGCCGCAGCTCGTCGATCTCCTCCCGCAGCACCTCGGCGTGGGCCTGACCACCACCTTCGGTGCGCAAGGTGATGGAGAGCCCGATCAGCACCACCGCCAGGATGGCCAGCACAGCGGCGAAGCGCAGCGGTCCGTTACCGTCGGCGACCAGCAGTATCAGCGCCGCGACCGGGGCCAGAGCGGCCCCTCCCCAGAAGAGCACGACGAGCAGCTGGGGCTGGCGCGAATCGGCGGTGACCGGGACGGGCATGGGTCCGCAGCCTACCGAGAGTTGTGTCACGTGGGAACGGCTCGGCGGCGGCGGGAGTCGGCGGGTAACAACGCGGCGCCCCGGCCAGCTCTGCCGGAGCGCCGCGGTTGTTCGGGCGACTCAGCCCTGTGCGTACGCCGCGTCGGTGGAGAAGACCAGGCCAACGCTGATCGTGCCGCTGCGCAGACCGGTCTTGGTCAGCGGCCCGCCCCCGTCCAGCGAGGAGAACGAGCCCACCGCCAACCCGTAGGTCTGCTCCAGCCCGGGCTTGCAGAACGGACGTTCCTGACACTCCGGCGGGCCACCCAGCACCGTCGCCGATCCAGAGCACCTCTCGGCCAACTCCGACAGGGTCCGCACGCCGTACTTCTCGGAGAACTTCCTGGTGACGGCGAAGGCGTTCTGGGTCTGGGCGGCGGCCGGTGCGCCGAAGCTCAGCCCCACCTTGTCGCCCAGACCGCGCAACGCGGTCACGGTCTCGTTGACGTCCGGCGAGGAGACCGGCTGCGCTCCGCTGTCCGCCTTGCCGTTGAGGAACTCGGCCATGGTGGCCGCGTACTCCGGAACAACCTGGATCTCGCCCTTCTCCAGCGCCGGCTCGTACAGCTCGCGGTTGCCGATTTGCTGCACGGTGACCTGGTAGCCGGCGGCGGTCAGCTGGATCTTGTACAGCTCGGCGATGATCTCGCTCTCGGTGAAGTTGCCCGCCCCCACCGTGATCCGCCCGCCAGCCCCCTGCTCGACGCCGTCGGTGAGGCCGTTGGCGTCGGCGAACTCCTGCGCTGCGACCTGCGCGCTCTTGCGGTCGACGTCGACCGCCTTGTTCAGCAGTACCAGCTTCGGAGTGTCGAGCACGGCCGAGACCTTGTCGAGCGCCGCGACCAGCTGAGGCGTCGCCGCCTCCCTGTTGATCGCCGGGATGATGTTGTCGGCGTTCTGGAGGGACTTGTCGTCTTCGAGCGCGACCAACTGCTCACCGGCCACCGGTGCACAGCCCTCGCCCGACGCTGCCTGCTGGGGCGCTTCGGTGCCGGAGGAGCCGGCATCGCCGCAACCGGTCAGCACCGTCGCTGCGGCGATGGCCCCTACGAAGGCAATGGACAGTCTTTTACCTGGGCGCATGAGCCCGCCTTCCGTGTCCCGGCGCGACCCGTCCCGGGCCGGCCGCGTGTCCGACGGGCGATCCGCCTTCCGGCCGCCCGCGATGTCCACCCAACATCCTGACCCGGGCCACCGACAACTCAACGAGGCATTCGTCACCGGAACGTCACCAACCGTCCGCGCCGCACCGTACCGGTGGCGGCCCACCCGGCTCAGGAGCCGGTGACCGCGTCCGCCGCACGTCGCCCGGCCCGCCGCCGGGCCCGGCGCAACGGACGGGGGGTAACCAGGCGCTCGACCAACGCGAACAGCAGTTCGGCGGTAAGTGCGAGACCGGCGACCAGCAGGCCGCCGGCAAGGATCTGGCCGCCGCCGACCGCGATGCTGAGGCCGAAGCCAAAGCGGATGATCTCGCCGAGCCCACCACCGTTGACGAAGGTCGCCAGCGCCGCCGTGGCGACCACCTGGACCGCAGCGGTCCGGAAGCCGGCCGCGAGGTAGGGCACCGCCAGAGGCAGCTCCACCCGGCGCAGCACCTGCATCCCGGTCATGCCCATGCCGCGAGCCGCCTCCCGGGTCTGCGGGTCGACCTGCCGCACCCCGGTGTACGCGTTGGCCAACAGCGGCGGCACCGCGAACACCGCAAGGGCGATCACCACCGCCGGCCGGCCGAACCCGAGGAAGGTCAGCGGCAGGATGGTCAGGAGGGCCAGCGTGGGCACCGCCAGGGTGAGATTGGAGACGAGCACCACCAGCCCGCCCCCACGGCCGGCGTGGCCCAGCCAGAGCCCGAGCGGCCAGGCCACCAGGCAGCCCAGCAGCACCGCGACGGCCGACATGCTGATGTGCTCGCCGAGCCGGTCCAGGACGCCGCCGGGGTTAGTCCAGTTCAGCGGGTCGTTGAGCCAGACCACCGCCTGCTCCACCGGGTTCATCGCGGCCTCCGCCGGGTCGTGCCCCGCCGACCACCTGCGCTGGCGCTCATCCGGTCCGTCCGCGCAGCCACGGCGTGAGCAGCCAACCGGCCCCGATCAGGAGCAGGTCGAGCACCAGGGCCAGCAGGACGCAGAGCAGGGTCCCGGTCATGATCTGGGCCTTGTAGAGGTTGTTCTGGAAGCCGGCGAAGATGATCTGCCCGAGCCCGCCACGACCGATCACCACGCCGACGGTGACCAGGGCCACCGTGGAGACCGAGGCCAGCCGCAGACCAGTGAGGATGCCGGGCACGGCCAGCGGCAGCTCGACCCGGAGCAGCCGCCCCCAGCGGCCGTACCCCATCCCCTCCGCCGCCTCGCGGACCTCCGCCGGCACCTGATTGAGCCCGGCGACGGTGTTGCGGACGATCACCAGCAGCGCGTACAGCACCACAACGGACAGCACGGTGGCCACGCCGATGCCGAGATAGGGCGCGACGAACGCGAACAGGGCCAGGGAGGGAACCGTGTAGAGCACCCCGGTGAGTGCGAGAATCGGGCCGGTGAGCGGCCGGTACCAGTACGCCAACACCGCCAGCGGGACTGCGATCAGCGCGGCGATCAGCACCGCCCGGACGGTCAGCGTGGTGTGGTCGCGCAGGGCGGCGAGCACCGTGTCAGAGTTGTCCCGCACGTACTGCCAGGAGAACCACGGGTTTCCCGGGTCGGCCCGGTAGCTCAGGCGGAAGGACACACGTGGACGTTACTCCGGTCGCGGACGGCGGTCAGCGCGCGGCGTCGATCACTCTCGACGGCATCGGCAAGCGTTACCCGGACGGCACCGAGGCGGTCCGCGCACTCAGCCTCCACGTCGAGGCGGGCGAACTGGTCGTGCTCATCGGCCCTTCCGGCTGCGGCAAGTCGACCGTCCTACGGATGATCAACCGCCTGATCGAGCCCACCGCCGGCCGGATCCTGCTCGGCGAGGACGACGTCACCAGGGTCGACCCGGTGCGGCTGCGGCGGCAGATCGGTTACGTCATCCAGAACGTCGGGCTCTTCCCCCACCAGACCGTGGCCGCAAACGTCGCCACCGTGCCGCGGCTGCTCGGCTGGTCCAGTGACCGCGCCCGAGGCCGCGTGGCGGAGCTGCTGGAGCTGGTCGGCCTGGATCCGGCGCAGTTCGGCCGGCGCTACCCGCACGAACTCTCCGGCGGCCAGCGACAGCGGGTCGGTGTGGCGCGGGCGCTCGCAGCCGACCCGGTGGTGCTGCTGATGGACGAGCCGTTCTCCGCCGTCGACCCGATTGTGCGCACCCGGCTACAGGAGGAGTTCCTGCGGCTGCAGGCCGAGGTACGCAAGACCATCGTCCTGGTCACTCACGACCTCGACGAGGCCGTCCGGCTCGGCGATCGGATCGCGGTGCTCTCCGAGGGCGGCCAGCTGGAGCAGTACGACCATCCGGCTGCACTGCTCGGCGACCCGGCAACCCCGTTCGTCCGCGAGTTCGTCGGTGTCGACCGGGGCATCCGCCGGCTGGCGGTCACCCCGGTCACCCGGGAGGTGCTCGATCCGCTGCCCGCCGACGGTGGCGCGGAGCTGCCGGCGGTGCCGCTGGGCGGCTCGGCGTACGACGCGCTGGCCGTGCTGCTCACCTCGGCCGGCGGGCAGGCCGTGGTGACCGAGGACGGCCGTCCGGTCGGAATGCTCAGCCGGGAGCGCATCCTGGCACTGGCCGAGTCGGCCGGCTGAACGGGGGTGTCGCCGCTGCGCACCTTGCCTCCGGGCAGCCAGCGCAGTGGCGGCGGGTCCGCCAGCAGGGCTCGCCCCGATCGGGCCTCCCGTGCTGGCGGACCGACCGGGACGCCACGGCGGATGGTCGATCGCCCCGAGGGCCCACCCCGCAGCTTTCATCGCCGGGTCGGCCACGCCGTCAGCGCCGTCCCCGGTAGCCGCCCAGCGTGGCGATGCCGATGATCCAGCCGGTGAAGAGCCCGTACTCGGCACCGTCGCCAGCGGCCTGGAAGGCGCCCAGCAGTGACGGGTCGGTCCGGATCAGCGTGGTGAGCAGGGCCGCGAAGGCACCCGCGAAGACGTACGCTGCCCAGCCGGCGAAGAACTGGCTCAGAGTGCCCCGGGCGCGGGCCAGCTGGGAGCCGGGAAGCAGGTAGAGGAACACGAGGGTGAGGACGACCACGAGGATCGCTTTCAGGTCGTCGGCGAAGATCTCCTGGATCGAGTCGGAGGAGTCGAATCGCCAGGCTGGCCAGGCGAGCAGGCGCAGGAACCACCCGCCGGCGCTGTCCGGGGCGGTGTTGTCCCGGGCCCAGTCGACGTACCAGGGACTGCCGAAGACCAGGACGAGCAGGAGCGCGGCGAGTGTGCCGGCAGCCGGTGCGGACTTGTATCGATTGGTGAGAGCCATGGCCCCGCTAGTTCCCAGCGGATCGACGTGAGCAAACGCGGAGCCTGATTTATGGTGGTACGCCGGGCTCGACCGGTCGCTGCCGTGTCAGTGCATCATCAGGTAATGCTTGTCAGTGCTTCATCAGATAGTCGATGAAGGCGGCACGCAGCAGCGGCGCGGACTCCTCGTAGCCGTGACCGGTCATCTCGCGCCAGAGGGCAGCCGCCTCGTCGATGGTCGGCCCCACCGAGTTCGGAGCCCCGTCCAGCGCGGCGGCCTCGTCCGCATTCGGCAGGTGCCGCAGCACCGACCAGAAGAAACTGATGTCCCGGCGCTCCCGGGCCAGCGCGAACGCCTGCACGCGCAGATCCTCCGTGGAGAGTGCGTCCAACTCCTCGAACGACCGGCTGCCGGCGGTCGATGATGTGTCGGTCATGGGCCGAGCCTAACCTCCGAGATCACATCTGGCGCGTCGACGGCGCACGCGACTGCCTGCCCTCAACGGTCCTCGCCGTCCCAGGTGCGCTGGCCGGTCTCCCAACGCCGGGCCTCCCACGGGTCGGTGCTGCTAACGGCGGGCTGGGCCGGCATCACCGGCGGCCAGTCCCCGACCGGCTCGTGCTGCGCCACGCTCCACCCAACGCCGGTGTTGACGTCCGTGTCCGGTGACGGCGCGGCGGGCAACGTCATCGGTCCCGACGCCGGCCGGCCGTACGTCTCGACGAGGCGGGTGGCCGCGAGTCCCACCGCCAGCGCGACGCCACCGACCGCCCAGCGACCGAACGTCCACCCGCGCGCCTGCGCGTACGCGAGGAGCAAGCCGATCGAGGCCGACGTCAGCAGGGTGCCGAACACCCCGGCCCGGAGGCCGAAAGCACTGGTCCCGGCGAGCAGCGCGGCACCGACCGCCAGGACCGTCCAGTCCAGCCCCGCCGCTGGCGTGACCGTGCCGTCGGCCGAGGCGATCAACGCACCGCCGAGCACCGCCAGCACGGTGGAGCAGACGTACCCGCCGGTGGCGGCCACGGCAGCCGCGACACCTCGCCGCCGGGCCGGGTCAGCGACCGGACGGAACCGACCCACCAGCCGACGGATCGGCCCCACCGCCCCGAACAGCCCGCCTACCACCGCGATCGCGGCGAAGCCGACGAAGAGTTGCCCGGCGGTCCTGAGCGGGTCGTAGTCGCCCTGCACGAGTACGGGTGTGGCCCGCTGCTCGACGTAGACGATGACGCCGGCCGCGCCGCCGAGACTGGCCGCCCAGCCCGGCACGTGCAGCAGCACGACGACCAGCCCCAGCACCAGGCCGCCGAGCGCGGCCACCGCGGCGGCCGTGCCGACGGTGGCGAGCACGCCGAGGTCACTCTGCTCGGCGAAGTGCAGTCCGGCCGCGATCGCCACCGGTCCGATCGCGAGGTTCACCGCGGCGCAACGCAGGCTGAGCCCGGCGGCCAGGGCCAGCATGCCGAGGCCGACCACGTCGACGATGAGACCGCGCAGGCCGTTGCCCCGCAGCAGCGCGGGGTCCTCCCGCCACACCAGGTAGACCAGCGCGCCGAAGCCGAGCAGCAGGAGCGTCTCCCAGACGACGTGCACACCGAAACGGTCCCCACCCGGCTCGGCGTGAGGGTCGTCGAGGATCGTGTCCGCCCCGATCGCGGGAACGGCCGAGGTCGGCCCCGGCACTCCGCTCCGGCCCGGTTCGTCGTACCCCATTTTCCTGCCTCCCAGCGGCCGCCCGGACTCCACCGACGCGCGGGCGGACCTGCGGCGGGGCGTTGCCTTACGGTCGCAGGCACCGTACCCGCGCCCCGGAGCCGGGCGTAACCCCCGGCAAGGGAGGTGTCGAAGTCTTGGCGGCGTCGGCCGCACCCCCGGGCTAGCGCCGGCCCGGGCGGGTCTCCCAGTCGTGGTCCGGCTCGTCTTCGTCATCGGGTCGGTCCGGTACCCGGCAGGACCGCTCCAGCCACAGCGCGGCGGCCACCAGTGCCGCCGCGGCCAGCAGGCCAGCGAGGGCGGCCGGGCGGTCGTCGGCGGCCGCTCGGGTCGCCTGCACGAACAACCAGCCCGCCAGTCCCGCGTACGCGCCGACGAAGATCGCGCCGACCAGGGCCGACGCCTTGGCCAGCACGACGAATCGGGCGACCACCAGAGGGTTCACCGGTTCGCGGCCCGGTCGGCGCTCGATCCGGCCCCGGGTGTTGATCGCCGCGTACGCCTCCAGCACGGCAAGCCCGGCGAGGGTGACCACCGGCAGCCACGGCAGCGCCGGCAGCCCGTCGTAGTAGAAGGTGCTGATCAGCAGCCAGGCCAGGGCCGCAGCGGCGAGCGCGGCCACCACCAGTGTCGAGACACGGGTGAGCCCCATCGACCCGTCGGGCGGCGCGGACCGCGTCATGCTGGGCCTCCGCCGCGCTGTGTGCCGACACCAGGCACCGCCGCGCTGCGCCTGATCATTCGCTGGACGCGCTCGTTCATGGCTTCGACTCTAACGGCAGATCGGGACGAGGGCTCATTTCCGACACCTGCACGGCGGCCGGCCCCGAGGTCAGCAGGTCGGTCAGCCAGCCCTGTCCGGGCAGTTGGGCGTACGGCTGGATGTCGATCCACGGCCGGAGCACGAAGGCCCGGAGATGCGCCCGGGGATGCGGCAGGGTCAGTTCGGGGTCGTCACTGAGCACCGGCCGGTCGTCGTCGGTCCAGACCGCGATGACATCGACGTCGAGCGTGCGGGGGCCGAAGCGCCGTCGCGGGTCTCGGACGCGGCCGGCCGCACGCTCCGCCGCCCTCGCCCGCGCCAGCCAGTCGTACGGTCCGGCGATCGGATCCACGGCCAGCAGCACCGCGTTCAGGTACGCCGGCTGATCGGATTCGCCCCACGGTGGGGTCTCGTAGACCCCGGAGACCACCAGGACGGCATCGCCGAGCGTGGCCAGGGCGGTACGCAGATGATCGAGCCGGTCACCGAGGTTGCTGCCGAGGGAGAGCACGGCCCGGGTCATCGGGCACGCGCCCGGCGCATCGTCACGGCCACGTCGGTGAAGGAGTGCGGTACGGGCGCCTCGGGCTTGTGCACCGTGACCGTCGCGCCGCTGACCCGTGGATCGGCCAGGCAGACCTCGATCAACCGGTCGGCGAGGGTCTCGATCAGATCGACCGGTTCACCGGTCACCACCGCGACCAGGCGCTCGGCCAGCTCCCCGTAGTGCACGGTGTCCGCCACGTCGTCGGAGCGGGCCGCCGGTGCGAGGTCCAGTTCCAGCACCGCGTCGACGACGAAGTCCTGCCCACGGGCCCGTTCGAAGTCGTACACCCCGTGCCGGCCGTACGCCCGCAGGCCGGTTAGCTCGATCCGGTCGGTCACCGCCGGGCCTCCTGGTCGGTACCGCGGTGCTCGCCGCCGGAGGCAGCGGCGGTCCGGTTCGACCCGGTGCCGAGGCTGGGACGGCCGGTGGCCCGCCAGACGGCGAGCGCGTCGACGGTGGCGCGTACGTCGTGCACCCGGACGCCCCAGGCACCGGCGGCGACCGCGAGCAGGCTGGTGGCCACAGTGGCCGTCTCCCGCTCGCGGGTGGGACGTGGCGTGCCGCCGGGACCGGCCAGCAGCAGCCCCAGATATGACTTGCGGCTGGCGCCGAAGAGCAGTGGAAGACCCAGGTCTAGCAGCTCAGGCAGCCGGGCGCCGAGTTGCCAGTTGTGCGCCGCTGTCTTGGCGAAGCCGAGGCCCGGGTCGACGATGATGCGATCCGGGGCGACCCCGGCGCCGAGCGCGGCGTCCACCCGCTGGCCGAGCTCGGCGCGTACGTCGGCGACAACGTCGCCGTAGTCGGCCAGCTCGGTCATCCGTCGGGAGTGGCCGCGCCAGTGCATCAGCACCCAGGGGCAGTCGGCGTCGCGGACAACCCGGGCCATGTCCGGGTCGGCGAGGCCGCCGGAGACGTCGTTGACGACCACCGCCCCGGCGTCGAGGGCCACCCGCGCGACGCGCGCTCGGGTGGTGTCGATGCTGACCGGCACGCCGGCCGCGGCCAGTTCCCGGATGACCGGCACCACCCGGGCGGCTTCGGTCTCCGCGGCGATCCGGTCGGCGCCGGGTCGGGTCGATTCGCCACCGACATCAACCAACGCGGCTCCGTCGGCCCGCAACCGGACGCCGTGTGCGACAGCGGCCTCGACGTCGGCGTAGCGTCCGCCGTCGGAGAACGAGTCGGGCGTGACGTTCAGGACGCCCATCACCACCGGGGCCGAGGCCCGTACCAGATCGGTCACGACTAGGACCGTACCGGTCTCCTCGACCGTCCTCAGCAGCCCGGGGTCGAGGGCCTGACATGCGAATTGGAACAGTCGTACGATCGGTCGTCCGGGTCAGATCGGGCAGACTCTTCGCGGCTTGTCGCAAAGGGGGGCGGCCCGTACGCTGTGAAATTGCCCAGCATCGAGATGGCGACGCGGTTAAGGGAGGGCCAAAGAGGGACAACCCGCCCAAAAATCGCCACCCTCCGTGGCGAGCGACACACGCAGGGTCTCGAACGCCGCGCAGCCTGAGCACCAATCCCGCAAGGCTTGCCTACTGCACCACCGCGGCGCCGCCGGCCGCGACTTGGGGAGGTTCCAGTGATCGCCATCGAGCTGATGGAAGCGGCGTCAACCAACGCCGCCCACCTGCTCTCCACCATGGCATCGTCGATCCCGCTCGCGGCCGAAGAGCCGAAGGGGATCAACACCGAGGGCGTCGTCACCTTCTTCGCCAGCAAGATCGCTCCGATCCTGCTCGCCGTGCTGGGCGTCATCTTCATCGGCCGGGCCAGCCGTGGCGAAATTTCCAAGGTGCTGACCAGTTCCGCCATCGCGATCGTCGGGCTGGCCTTCATCGCCGGAGCCGCCACCCTCTTCTTCATCGGTGACTTCCTGATCAACCTGATCTTCCAGTAGGCGCGGGCACGAGATGCGGCTGCGCACCGACGACGACATCTACCGGGCCCGCCTGGTCTATCTCGGGCCGCCCGGCTACACCCTTCCGGTCCACCTCCCGTACGCCCAGTACGGGTTGTTCATCCTGCTCGTTCCCCTCTACATGTTCATCCACTGGCTGTTCACGTTGCAGGTCGAGCTCTTTCCCGCCTGGGAGATCGCCCTCGCCATCGTGTCCACCTCGTTCGTCTTCCGGTACGTCGACCCGGACCGTCCGGCGCGCATGGTGATCCGTACCGCGCTGACCGACTGGCGACGCACCCGGGAGCCGGCCGCCGAGCAGCGCGATCCACGCCTGGTCGGCAGCAGGATCAGGATCCGGGAGGAACTGGCATGACCGGCTGCACGCCGTACGGGCCGAACGAGGACACGGGCAGGACGATCGCATGAGCCGCTCCTCCACGCCGGGATCCCCGGCCGGGCACTCTGCCGCTCCACACGGTAACCGTGCGCGTTCGTTTGACTACCCCGAAGCCGGTGAACTCGACGACGCCACGCTGGATCCGGCGCTCGCCGCCACCGCGGGTCACGGTGGTGTCGGTGTCTTCCAGTCCCCACGGCCACCGCAGCGCCGGGCGATTCCGGCCGAGCCCGCGCCGACAACCCGCGACGGCGCCGACATCGACTCGCCCTTCCTCGACCTGTTCGGCGGTGCGTACCCCAGGCCCGGGACGGCCCAGCGCGGCACCGCGCTCCCGGCAAGTGCCGTACCGCAACAGGCGGTTCCCGCCGCGCCCAGACCCGCCGGGCCCGCACCGGTGGCCCACCGACCGGCGCTGTCCCCATCGCCGGCGCCACCGTCCAGCCCCATACCGGCCGCGCCGCCGAGCAGCCCGGTCGACGACGCGACGACCACCGACCGGCCACCGGCCACGGCACGGCCGTCTCCGCCCGGAGACCGGCTGCCTAACGCCCGACCGCCGGCCGACGACCGCCCCGCCCGTGACGGACGCCCGACCCGCAACGAGCCTCCCAGCCGCGACGTGGCGCAGCCCGCCGCCACGGCCACCCGGACGTCACACTGGGCAGCGCCACCTGCCACCCGCACCACCTCGGCCCCCCGACAGCGTTCGGTCGACCACCGCGACCGGCCGATCAAGCCGGTCCGGGTCCACCCACCTAAGATCAAGTTCGGCGACCGGGACCCTTCGGTCGAGCTGGCCGTCACCGAGATCGCCGGGCACCTGACCTTCACCCCCAACACGGTCACCGCCTGGTACTGGCTACCCGAGGTGCGCTGGGCGTTCCGACCGGACGCAGAACGCGAAGCCCTACTCGCGGCCATCTCCGAGCAGTACGCCGGACTGGCCGGCTTCCGGCTGCACCTGCGCCGCACCACCCGGCCCTTCCCGGCCGACGAGTGGGCCCGCACCATCGACACCAACACCACCGCGCCCCTGCCCGACGTACCCGGTACACCCGGCTGGGCCGACCACCTGGTTTCCGCGCAACGCCACCTGCTCTCGGTCAACCACGCCGAGGGTCAGACCTACCTCGGGGTCACCTTCGCCCGTCGCTCGCTCGGCGACTCGCTCACCGAGCGGCTGCTGCGCACCTTCGGTCGGGGCGTCGCCGACGGCGAGCGACGCCGGCTCGGCCGTACCGTCGAGCAGTTCGACGAGGTGCTGGGCGCGTTCGGCATGCGCGGACGCCGGGTCACCGCACAGGAGCTCGAATGGCTGCTCTACCGGTCGGTGGCACTCTGCATGGCACCGCCCGGCACGCTGTCACCCATCACCGACGGCCGTTGGGAACGCGGCGACCTGCTCGCTCTCACCGAACAGGTGGAGCGCTACCGCACCCCGTACGGCTCGACCGTCAAACTGGTGAACCGGATGACCGGCGAGGAACGGCACGTCGCGGTACTCGCCGTGGGCCGGATGGAGCCGCTGGAGATTCCCGAGCGGCACGAGCCGTGGCTGCACTTCCACGAGCGCCTGCCGTGGCCGATGGAGCTCTCCACCCGGGTCGACGTCCTCGGCTCCGGTGACTCCTTCCGCAACCTCGAACACCGCCTCCGGATGATCCGTTCGCAGCAACTCGACTACGCGGAGCACGGCATTGACGCCCCACCGGAGCTGGAACGCCTGGCCAAGCGCGCCCTGGTGATCGGCGACGAAATGACCACCGGGCTGCCGGTCGACTCCGCCCGCGCGCACGGGTGGCACCGGATCGCGGTGGGCGGGCGTACCCGGGAGGAGTGTCTGGAACGGGCCCGCAGGCTGATCCAGCTCTACTCCCGGGAGTTGCGCATCTCGCTCCAACATCCGAAGAACCAGGACTGGCTGGCCCGCGAGTTCATCCCCGGCGAACCGATCGCCAACACCGGATACGTCAGGCGGATGCCGGTTCCCCTGCTCGCGGCGGCGCTACCGCAGGCCGCGTCCACGGTCGGCGACCGGCGCGGCGACCTGATCGGGCGCACCGCCGGTACCTGCCGCCGGCCGGTCTTCCTCGACCTGCACTTCCCGATGGAGATCCGTGAACGCTCCGGCCTGGCCGTCTTCGTGGCCGAGCCGGGCGGCGGCAAGTCGACCCTGCTCGGCGCGCTGGGCTACCTGGCCGCCCGCCGGGGCGTACAGGTGACCCTGCTCGATCCCTCCGGTCCCCTGGCCCGACTCTGCGAGATGCCGGAGCTGCGTCCGTACGCCCGCGTGCTGAACCTGACCGGCTCCGAACAGGGCACACTGGCGCCGTACTCGCTGATCCCGACGCCGCTGCGCAGCGAGTTCGGCGTCGGTGCCACCGGCGACCGGGAGTTCGAGATCGCGGTGTCCAACGCCCGCGCCGAGCGGCGGATGCTGGTACAGGACATCTGCATGATGCTGGTGCCGCCGCAGGTGGCCCGCGAAGCCTCCACCGCCACTCTCTTCCGGCACGCCGTACGCCAGGTGCCCGCCGAGGAGGCCTCCACCCTGGACGACGTGGTCGCCTGCCTCGGGCAGCTCGACGACGACGCGGGCCGGGAACTGGCCAACCTGCTGCTGGACACCGCAGAGATGCCGCTGGCGATGCTCTTCTTCGGCCGCCCACCGGAGGGGCTACTCGGCGCGGACGCAGCGCTCACCGTCATCACCATGGCAGGTCTGCGGCTGCCCGACCTCAAGATCGAGCGCGAGTACTGGTCGGCCGAGGAGGCGCTCGCCCTGCCGATGCTGCACACCGCGCACCGGCTGGCGGTGCGGCGCTGTTACGGCGGCTCGATGTCGTCCCGCAAACTCGTCGGCCTGGACGAGGCGCACTTCATGGAAGGATGGCGCTCCGGCCGCTCGTTTCTTGTTCGGCTCGCCCGCGACTCCCGCAAGTGGAACCTCGCCGCGCTGGTCGCCTCGCAGAACCCCCGTGACATTCTCGGCCTCGACGTCCAGAACCTCGTCTCCACCGTCTTCGTCGGCCGGATCGCCGAGGACGCCGAAATCGCCGCCGAGGCGCTTCGCCTGCTGCGGGTACCGGTCGACGACGGCTACGAGGCCACCCTCGCCTCGCTCTCCGCCGCCGACGCCGCCTCCGCGCACCGGCTCGGTTTCCGGGAGTTCGTGATGCGCGATGTCGACGGCCGGGTACAGAAGGTCCGGGTCGACGTTTCCTACGTGGATGGACTACTGGACTACCTCGACACCACCCCCGCCGCCATCGCCGCCGCCGCAGGGGTGCTGCCGACCGTGCTGCCCGACCTGGAGGCGTGACATGGTGAGGGCCCGGTCACGGATCACGGGGCTCCTGCTGGCGCTCGGCGTCCTCGCCGCCGCCACGGTCAGCTGGCCCGGGCTGACCGTCGCACCGGCGTACGGGGCACCGGCCGCGTACCAGGCCGCCGCTGACCTGTGCACCACCCAGGAGTGGCAGGTTGACTTCCGCGCCTGCGTGTCCCGGCTCCACCAGGTGGCGGAGTCGGAGGCGACCTGCCTCAATCCGCCGACGCCGACCGCGCCGGACTCCGGCATCGCCGGGTGGTTCGCGTCCCGGCCCGAGGCCTCCAAGCTGCCCGGCCCGAAGGGCTACTACAGCGACTACGGCTACGCCGGCTACAGCTACAGCACCTACAAGATCGAAACCGGCTGCGCGACCACCCTGCTCCACCCGGACTACAAGTTCACCAACACCGTCGCCAACGGCGAGTTCATGATGGCCACGGCGATCATCGGCGCCTCGAACGCCCTGCGCGAGCGCGCCTGGGATCCGGGGACGATGTGGGGCTGGGCGGATCCGCTGGTGGATCAGGCGACCAAGGCGATCTACCAGAAGGTGTTCAGCGTCTTCGGCATCGTCACGCTCTGCGTCGTCGGACTCTACCTGCTGTGGCGCTCACGCCAGTCTGACATGAGCAACGCGATGACCACGGCGGGGTGGGCGCTGGTGGTGATGATGGCCGTCACCGCGCTGGCCGCCTGGCCGGTCAAGTCCGCCAACCTCGCCGACGACGCCCTGGTCTCCACGCTCGGGGTGGTGCACAACGCGGTGGGTCCGGCGTCCAAGGACGTCCCGCCAGATCGCTGCGCGATGCCCAACCCGGAGGCCTGCACGGACAAGCGCCCGCCGGCGGTCCGGGCCAGCGACACCGCGGCGGAGGCGATGCTCTACCGCAACTGGCTGCGTGGCGTGCTCGGCTCGGCCGACAGCGAGACCGCCAAGAAGTACGGCGCGGCGCTGTACGACGCCAAGTCTCTCTCCTGGGGAGAGGCGGACAAGATTCGCACTAGCCCAGAGCTTCGCGAGGCCACCATCAGCGCCAAGAAGCAGCAGTGGATGACGGTTGCGGCGCAGATTGAGCGGGAGGACCCAGAAGCCTACGAGTACCTGCAGGGCGTCCGGGACATGGACCGGGTCGGCGCCGGCTTCATCGCGGTGCTCGCCGCCCTGCTCTTCGCGATGTTCGACCTGACCGCGTCGCTGCTGGTGCTACTGGGCTTCCTGATCTTCCGGTGGGCGGTGATCGCCGCGCCGATCCTTGGCACGATCGGCCTGCTCCGCCCGGCCAGCGCCGGGCTGCGCCGGCTGGGCAACGCGGTGGTGGCGGCGCTCTTCAACATCGCGATCTTCGGCACCGGCGCAGCCATCTATCTCTTCGCGGTCGACCTCATCATGAGCACACCGACGCTGCCCGGCTGGCTCCAGGTGGTGCTGGTCTGGCTCTGCGGGGTGGTCGGCTGGCTGCTGCTCCGCCCCTACCGGCGGATCACCCAGCTCGGCGGCAAGGACAGCAGCGAGGCGGTCAGCTCGGCGGGCTCCTGGCACCGGCGTTTCTTCCGGGACATGCGCACCGCCGCCCGGCTCGACGTCGCCGAGCCAGGCGGCACCGCCGAACCCCACCTGGGACGACGCCGGGCACCGGCCGCGGAACAGCCGAGAGTACGTCCGGAGGCCCGCCCGGACCCGGTGCCCACGGTTGGTCCCACCACCATTCCGGGAGGTCCGGGCAGTCGGGAGACACCCGACGGCCCCGACCCCGCCCAGAAGCCCCGCGAGGTCAAGCGCGTCGCTCCGCGCCCGCGTCGACGCCAACCCGCCGGCTGGATCGAGCCGGACGTACCGGAAGAGAATCCGTCCTTCGCCATCTACCGCCCGGGATCCCCGGAGCGCTCCTCCGGGGAGGCACCGCCCCGGGTCCGCTCCGAGGCACGGTGAGTGCCGTGCGGCGGGCGATCGAATTCCTGGTCACCCGGCTGCTGCGATCGCGGCTGGGCATCGCCCTGGGCATCGCCGTGCTGGTGCTCGGCGTGGTCGCGGCGGCTCGGCTGGTCGCCGGGCCCCCGGACCCGACTGCGGGACTGAGCAGCCGCCCGCCCGAGCCGATCACCACCGTGCACCCCACCACGGGCGACGATGGTGCGATCTCGACGACCACCACACCTTCGCCGGTGACCCGGCCGGGCGAGCCGAACCCGGAACTGGTCGCCGAACGCTTCGTCACCGCCTGGCTCGGCCGTCCGGGTCAGACGGCGGCGGACTGGCTCGAGGAGCTCCGTCCGCTCTCGACCGCCGCCCTCACCGAGAAGTTCAGCGGCGTCGACCAGTCGGCCGTTCCGAACGGTCAGGTGACGGACACCCCGACCGTCCGCCCGCTCGGCGAGTCGCTCGTGGAGGCGCTCATCCCGCTCGACACCGGGCAGCTCCGGCTCGAACTGGTGGCACCGGACGGACGGTGGCTGGTGGACGCCGTGGATTGGAGCAGGGATGAGTGACGAGAGCCGTCCGCGGCGCCGGCCGGTCCGGCTCGGCGCGCTCACCGCCGCGCTCACCGCGGCGCTCGCGCTGCTCTGCTGCACCGGAGGCGCCGGCGCCTTCTTCCTCACCGAGCTGGGCGGAGACGGCGCCGAACAATTGGCTCCGGCCAGCATGACGTGCACCGGAGACTTCGACGTCGACGTCACCGGCAAGATGCCACGTTTCGCGCAGTACGGCGAGCGCCAGCTACGCAACGCGGCAGTGATCATCAAGGTCGGTCAGGAGATGGAGGTGCCGCCACGTGGTTGGGTGGTCGCGGTGGCGACCGCGATGCAGGAGTCACGGCTGCTCAACCTGGCCAACCGCACGGTCGACGAGTCGCGGGAGATTCCCAACGAGGGCGTCGGTGCCGACCACGACTCGGTCGGTCTCTTCCAGCAACGGGCCTCCTGGGGGACGGTCGCCCAACGGATGGACCGCGAGTACGCGTCCCGCAAGTTCTACGAGAAGCTGGTCGACGTGCCCGCCTGGGAGAAGCTGCCGCTGACCGCGGCCGCCCAGCGGGTCCAGATCAGTGCCTTTCCCGACGCGTACGCCAAGCACGAGGAGCTCGCCGCCCGCATCGTCGACGCGCTGGCCGGCGGCGCGGCCCGGACGGCTCTCATCGCCGGCCAACAGGTGTGCGACGCCGCGGCAGCGGGTGAGGTCGCCGCCTCCGGCTGGACGGCGCCGATCCCGGGCGGCGTCGGCTCCGGCTTCCGGACCGCCAGCCGTCCCGGACACAATGGCGTGGACATCGCCGCTCCGAAGGGCACCCTGATCCGGGTCGCGGCCACCGGCCGGGTCCTGGTCGCCCGCTGCGACCCGGACCGGCGAGGACGGCTCAGTTGCGATGTGGACGGCTGGCCGGGCAAGGGTGGCTGCGGCTGGTTCGTCGACGTGCTGCATGCCCAGGGCGTCATCACCCGCTACTGTCACCTGGTGAGTCGTCCCCGGGTCGCGGTGGGCCACACCGTGCAGGCTGGAGAGGTGATCGGCGAGGTGGGCAGCAGCGGCCAGTCCTCCGGGCCGCACCTGCACTTCGAGGTGCACGTCGATGGCGACCGTAGCAGCCGGGGTGCCATCGATCCGGTGCCGTTCATGCGGTCCAGAGGTGCGCCGTTGAAGGGCGCCGGGTGATCGATCCGCCGTCATGACCGAGCCACTTCCCGACCCGTTCGCCGACCAGCCCGACTGGTCACCGCAGCCACCCCGGCCAATCGAGATCGTCCCGGCGGTCGGACGCGTCGAGCTACGCGGGCAACGGGTACTGGTCGGGCTTCCCGGGCTCGGTTGGCGGGCGGACCTGCGCGCCGACGATCGGGTGGTACAGAACAGCCGCACCTACGTTCCGGTCATTGCCGAACACGAGTGGTACCGCGCCGAGTCCGAGCAGGTGGAGCTGTTCGCACCGCTGGTCCCGGTGGAGCGGGTCTGGGTGGAGACGGTGGGCCGGCGAAGCACCCCTACGCCGGACGGCGGCCTACGCCTCGTCTCGCTGGATGCACCCGCACATCCGGCGCCGACCCCCGTCTTCGAGGCGGGCTCGGTCACCGGGCGGCGGGTGGTGCAGATGGACGGCCCCGTCGAGCACCGCGACCTGCGTGCCGTCACCGAGACCTACTCGGGCACCGAGGGCGACATCTGCGTACGCGTCGCTCCCGAGTTGGAGTGGTACCGCTGGGCTTGGCGCGGCCAGGCACCGACCACCCTGGAGGTCCCCGTCCACCTGTTGTGGGTGGAGTGAACCGACCTAGCTTACCGTAGCGGAACAGACCCGCCAGTCCTCACCCAATCGTGTGCTGAACGTCCACGACTGCCGGTCGCTCTGCCTGATGCCGTCCACCTGGGCAGAAAAGGTAAGGTCCACCCGCACCTGTGCGCCGTCATCGTCCAAAACGACATGCAGCCTTTCCCAGCTGACCCACATCGTGGTCTCGAACCGCTCCTCTCGGGCCGTTAGGTCATTCCTGAGCAGCCGAAGCTGCTCCAAATCTGTGTTGCCCTCGCAGGTGAAAAGTTCCGCGCGAACGTCGTTGTGATCCACCAGGAACGTTCGGAGGTAGTTGTCCACTACCACTGCCGGAGCGCTGCGGTCTGGAGTGGTGGCGCGGTCGTAGACGAGGTATCCGACCACTCCGCCACCCAGACAGAGGGCAGCGACCACGCCGGCGACCACCGTCAACACCGTACGCAGCCGCCGCCGGGGCGGTGGCAGAGCCGGCGCGATCGCGGGCGGCGCCACCTCCTCCGGCGGGGACCGTTGCGCCGGTACGCGGGAGACCTGGGAACCGGCGGAGGGCGGCACTGATTCCACCCCCTGAGGCTATCGGCTGGCGGCTGCGGACCCAATGCCCAGATTCAGCCGATCGTGATGGATCGCTGCCAGCCGGTGAGATCCGCGACTAGAGCGGCGCAGCGCCGTCGCGCATCCCGGACGTCGGGCCTCCGCTGGGATACCGTCGTCTCTGCCCGGCGATTGGGTGCCGACCTCGGGCGGAGGAGGTGGACCTGGTGGGCGGTCCGAAGGCACGGACGCTCCGCGCCGCCGCGCTGCACCGCAGGGCCGCCGCGACGGCTGCGGCGGCGGCGACGGTCCTCGACGAGATCCGGCCCGCTCCGGCCGACCAACGGCACCAGTACGCGCTTGCCGAGCGGTTGCGTGCCGCAGCGGCCGTTCTTGCTCCCGGTTGGGCCGGCTGCGCGTTGGACACCGTGGAGCCGAGTGCCCCCGCCGGAGAGGGGCCGCCACCGTTCGTCCGGGTCGGCGCCGCCGCACCGCTGGACGACACCCGTTTTCCCGCGCTGGTTCCCCTGCTCGGCAGCGGCCACCTCGTGATGGACTCCGATGCGCGGGACCTGCGGGTGGCCGGGTTGCTCCGGGCCGTGCTGCTGCGGTTGCTGGCGGCGACGCCGGCGGGGTCTCTACTTGTGCGAGCGGTGGACGCGACCGGCGAGACGCTCGCACCGTTCGCGACGCTCGGCGATGCCGGATTGTTGTCCCCACCGGCCACGGACGCGGCGGGGCTCCAGGCCCTGCTGACCGAGGCGGAGCGGTGGGTGGTGCCGGGGCCTTCTGGTCCGCGCCGGCACGACCGGTCGCTACTGCTGATGGTGGCTGCTCTGCCGGAGCCGACCGGGCCGGACGATCTGGCCCGGATCGAGGCACTCGCCGAGCGAGGGCCGGCGGCCGGACTGCATCTGGTCGTCGCGGGGTGGAAAAGGACTGGCCGCGACGGGCTGGCGCGCGCCACGACGCTGTCGATGCGGACGGCGTACGCGCTGCTCGGGGATCCGCCCGGCGGGTCCTTCGCGACCGCTGGCGCCGGGTCGCCGGGCGGCCTGAACTCACCGGTGCTCGTCGAACCGGATCCACCTGCCGGCCTCGTCGACGCCGTCTGTCGCCGGGTCGCCGCCCAGATCGAGGCCGGCACCCGGCTGTCCCTCTCGGGCCTGCTGCCGTCTCCGGAGGACGACCTGTGGCAGGTGGAGGCGACCAACGGGTTGAGCGGCACGGTTGGTGACGCCGGTGGCCGGCCGGTGTCGCTCGGCTTCACCGAGCTGACACCGCACTGGCTGGTCAGCGGTCGCTCCCGGGCCTGCCGGTCCGCCTTCCTGTCCACCGCGTTGTTCGGCCTTGCCGCCCGGTACGGACCGGACGAGCTGTCGCTGTACCTGGTGGATCTCGGCGAGGGCGAGTCCTACGCGGAGTTCCTTCAGACCGAACGGGACCGGACCTGGATCCCTCAGGTCCGGGCCGCCGCGATGGCCGCCGACCGGGAGTACGTACTGGATCTCCTGGACCAGCTGATCGACGAGGTCCACCGGCGTGCCGACGCTGCCCAAAGGGCCGGTGGGCAGCGTTTCGCGGAGCTGCGCCGGCATCGCCCGCTGCCTCGGGTCGTCTGCGTACTGGACAATCTGCCGATGCTCTTCGCCGAGCGGGATCGGTTGGCCGTCGAGGCGGCCGCCCGGCTGGAAACGCTGACGAGAAGCGGTCGGGCCTACGGTGTGCATCTGGTGCTGGCCGGCGAGGGTGACCTTTCGCTGGGCAGCCGATCCGACGGGGGGCAGCGGGACTCGCTGCTCGGCCAGTTCCCGGTGCGGGTCGCGCTGCCCGGCGGTGGTGCGGTGCTGGAGCCGACCAACGATTCCGCGGCCGGCCTGCCGGTGGGCAGCGCGGTGGTGAACACCGCGGGCGGGCTCGGTGGTCCCCGGGGTGCGATCCGGGGCCACGAGCGGATGGTCCGGTTCCCCGACTCGCAGGACGAGCCGGAGACTGTGGAGCGGCTACGCCACCGGCTCTGGGCGTCCCGCCCGCAGACCGCCACCCCGCCGGTGGTCTTCGCCGGGTACGCCCGGCCGCTGCTCAGCAATGACCCCCGTTACCGGGCGGCCCTTGCCGGGCAGGCGATGGGTCCGGCCGCGCTGCTCGGGCGGGCGGTGGACGTCGCACGAAGCACGGTGGCGGTGCCGTTCGGACCGGCTGCGGGCCGCAATCTCGCCGTCCTCGGCCCGCGGCCACAGGCGAGCCGGCTGCTGGCGACGGCAGGTCGCAGCACCTCGGTCCACCATCCACCGGGCACGGCCCGGTTCGTGGTCGCCGCACCGGATGCCGAGGCGCGGCCGGTCGCCGACGCCCTGGCGGCGGAGCTGGCTGGTCGACACCCGGTCGAGTCGGTGGACCTGGCCGGGCTGTGCGCCGTCATCGACGCCGGCGAGCCGGCCTACCTGGTGGTCTTCGGGCTGGACGTGGCGCCGCCCGAACAGCTGCCACCGGACAGGCTGCGGGCGCTGCTGCGGGACGGGCCACCGGCCGGGCAGCACCTGTTGGGTTGGTGGCGTACGGTGCCGTCGTTCTCGGCGTTGATCGAGCAGGACGAGACGGTCGACAAGCTGACCGCGGTGGCGGTGGCGGGTGTGCCGGGGGCGCAGCTCACGCCGGTGTTCGGTCGGCCGGTCGATTGGCGGCCCCGGCCTGACCGGATGGTGTTGTGGGACGGGCCCGGAGAGCGCGGCGTGGTGCTGGTGCCGTACGACGAGGTGGGGAAGACGGAATGACCCTCAGCCAGTCGCGCACCCAGGTCGCCGGCCCGGGCCGGCAGCGGACGGCCGGCTTTTCCGAGGATCCGGTGCCGGCCGCGTGGGCCGACTACCTGGCCGCCACCCGACAGCTCGACGGGGTGCGCCGTGGTGCGGCGACCGCCGCGAGCGAGCAGGCCCGCACGGTCCAGTCCGCCCGTACGGAGCTGGCTACGGTTCGCACTCTGCTTGCACCGCAGCAGGCGCGGCTGCGTGAGCTGGGCGTACCATCGATTTCGTTGGTGCCGACGCCGCCAGAGCTGACCGAGGCGACGCGCTCGATGGTTGGTGGCCCGAGGTCGGTGCTGTCGGCGCTGCGGGACGCCCGGCGGTTTGCTCTCAACGCGGACTACACGCTCACCGCCCGCGGCCTGTCGCGGGTGGCACACTGGCCGGCCCGACCGCGCAACCTGTTGGTGTACGGGCCACTCGGGCTTCTGGTGCCACTACTGCTGGTGGCGGTGCTCCTGGTGGCCGGCACCGGTGCCGTGACCGTCCTGGCACTGGTTGTGGGGCTGCCGGGGCCGGCTGTGGCATCCGGCGTGGGTTGGTGGGCGGTGGGGCGGTTCTTCCCGCCCAGGCCTGGGGAACAAGTGGATCGCACCGTTCGATTCGGCGTGCTCGCCTGTCTGGCCCCAGCGGTGGCGACCACCGCGGGAATCGTCCTGGCGATGCTGGCTGGCTGAGAGGCCGCCGGTCAGCGGTGGAAGATCAGGGCCATCGCCTCGGCGCGGGACTTGGCGTCCCGCTGGAGGGTACCCCGTACCGCTGACGTGATCGTCCTGGCACCTGATTTCTGGATGCCGCGCATCGCCATGCACATGTGTTCGCACTCCAGCACGACGATCACGCCGCGCGGTGCAAGCCGTTCCATCAGCAGGTCGGCGATCTGCGAGGTGAGCCGTTCCTGTACCTGCGGCCGGCGCGCGAATACCTCGACCAGCCGGGCCAGCTTGGACAGGCCGGTGATCCGTCCGTCGGGACCGGGGATGTAGCCGATGTGGGCACTGCCGCGGAACGGCAGCAGGTGGTGCTCGCAGAGGCTCATCACGTCGATGTCCCGGACGAGCACCAACTCCTCGTGGTTGGCCTCGAAGGTGGTGGTGAGCACGGTGGCCGGGTCGACGCGCAGGCCGGCGAAGAGTTCGGCGTACGCCCGGGCCACTCGTGCGGGGGTCTGCTGGAGCCCGTCGCGGTCCGGGTCCTCCCCGACCGCGATCAGGATCTCGCGGACGGCCTTCTCGATCCGTCCGAGATCCACGGCGTCCTCGACTGGGCGGCCGGTGAGCCGGCCGTTGACCAGCCGTGCGGCGATGTAGTCGAGATTGTCGGTGTCGGGTTCGGTGGCGGAGGCGGCCAGTCCCCGCTGTGGAGGACTGGCCGCCGGGTCGTCGGTGTTCAGTGCGAACCGTCCGAGTTGTTCGAACTGGCGCCACCGACCGTCGCCTGGGCGCCGTCAGCCTCGGCCTGCACTTTGAGCGAGTCCTTTTCCGCCGCGGTGAGCACGGGCGGCTCGGTCGAGGGCTGCCGCTTGCCGAAGCCGTTGTACGGTGCCATCGGCGGCCGCTTGACCACTCGGGCACAGATCCGGGCCATGTCGGCGGTGGAGAGAGTCTCCTTCTCCATCAGCTCGAGCACGATGTTGTCCAGAACGTCCCGGTACTCGACCAGGATCTCCCAGGCCTCGTCGTGAGCCAGTTCGATCAGTGCCCGCATCTCGCCGTCGATCTCGGCGGCGACCACGTCGGAGTAGTCCCGCTCGTGGCCCATGTTGCGGCCGAGGAAGGGCTCGTCACCGCTGGTGCCGTACTTGATCGCGCCGAGCTTGGAACTCATGCCGTACTGCGTGATCATCGCGCGGGCCAACTGGGTGGCCTTCTCGATGTCGTTGCCGGCACCGGTGGTGGGCTCGTGGAAGACGAGTTCCTCGGCGGCCCGGCCGCCCAGCGCGTACGCCAGGGTGTCGATCATCTCGGCCCGGGTCTGGGTGTACTTGTCCTCCGTCGGCAGCACCAGGGTGTGACCGAGGGACCGGCCGCGGGACAGGATCGTCACCTTGTGCACCGGCGCGGCATGCGGCAGCGCCCAGGCGACCAGCGCGTGCCCGCCCTCGTGGTACGCGGTGATCTTCTTTTCCTGGTCACTCATCACCCGGGTACGCCGCTGCGGGCCGGCGATGACCCGGTCGATCGACTCCTCCAACGACTCGTTGGAGATCGCCCGCTGGTCCTTGCGGGCGGTCAACAGGGCCGCCTCGTTGATCACGTTCGCCAGGTCGGCGCCGCTGAAACCCGGCGTCCGCTTGGCCACCGCGTCGAGGTCCACGTCGGGGGTGAACGGCTTGCCCTTGGCGTGCACCCGGAGGATGGCCTTGCGGCCCTCCATGTCGGGGGCGTCGACCGGGATCTGCCGGTCGAACCGGCCCGGGCGCAGCAGCGCCGGGTCGAGGATGTCCGGCCGGTTGGTGGCGGCGATCAGGATGACGCCGCCCTTGACGTCGAACCCGTCCATCTCTACGAGCAACTGGTTGAGAGTCTGCTCGCGTTCGTCGTGGCCGCCGCCCATGCCGGCGCCACGGTGCCGGCCGACGGCGTCGATCTCGTCGACGAAGACGATGGCGGGCGCATTCGCCTTGGCCTGCTCGAAGAGGTCGCGGACTCGGCTCGCACCGACACCGACGAACATTTCCACGAAGTCGGATCCGGAGATCGAGTAGAACGGCACCCCGGCCTCGCCGGCGACGGCCCGGGCGAGCAGCGTCTTACCGGTGCCGGGCTGACCGAACAGGAGTACGCCCTTCGGGATCTTCGCGCCGAGCGCCTGGTACTTCGCCGGGTTCTGCAGGAAATCCTTGATTTCGTACAGTTCCTCGACGGCCTCCTCGGCGCCGGCGACGTCCGCGAACGTCGTCTTCGGCGTGTCCTTGGTGATCATCTTGGCTTTGGACTTGCCGAAGTTGAGCACCCGGGAGCCGCCGCCCTGCATCTGCGACATGAAGAACAGCAGCAGGAGCACGAGCAGGACGATGGGGAGCAGGTTGACCAGCAGACTGACCCAGATGCTGTCCGACGACACCTCGGTGTCGGCCGGCCCGGTGACCCGGTTGTTGGCCTTGGCGTCGAGGACCTGGTTCCAGACCTCGTTGCCGACCTCGTACGGGAACTGAGCCTCGATCAGCTTGGTGGTGGTGTCATCGAACTCGGCCTCCTCGGCCAGTTCGAGCTGGATCGTCTGTTCCTTGTCCTGGAAGACGACCTTCTCTATGCCGCCCTTGTTGAGCTGGTCCAGCGCGACGGATGTGTCCACGCGGTGGTAGCTGGGACCACCGGTGAACAACTGACTGAGCACGACGGCGCCGAGGATGACCAGGATGACCCAGAACACCGGTCGGCGGAAGAAACGCGTACGTTCCATGCTGTTGTCGAGCGCCGAGACGCCCGCATCCTCCTGATCGACGTCCTGACCGACTGTGGGTGTCGCCGCCTGGGCGGCTGCCGGAGCCGCCGTGCGGGCCGGCCTCGACCCCGGGGCGCGGATTGCCGCACCACGGTCATTCGACGGTACACCGTACGAGACCGGTGTGAGCTGGCGAGCCCAGCACTTACGCGCACGGCGAACCTGATGTCAGCCGGCGTGGCTCGGAGCAGACCTCCGTACCACCGGGATTCACGGTAGTCCGGTCAGCTGAAAGTCGGCTGAATGTCGGTCGGGCGCGGGCGGCCGGGTCTGGGCCGGCCGGGTCTGGGGTCGGCCGGCGGGTGGAGGGTCACGAGCGGGCGTAGACCTCCGGCTTGAGCACGCCGACGTACGGCAGCTCGCGGTAACGCTCGCCGAAGTCGAGGCCGTACCCGACTACGAACTCGGTCGGGATGTCGAAGCCGACGTACTTGACCGGCACCGTCACCTTCACGGCGTCCGGCTTGCGGAACAGCGCGACCACCTCGACGCTCGCCGCCGACCGTGACTCCAAATAACGCAGCAGCCAGGAGAGGGTCAGCCCGGAATCGACGATGTCCTCCACGACGACGACGTGCCGGCCGGCGATGTCCCGGTCGAGGTCCTTGAGAATCCGGACCACGCCCGAGGAGGTGGTCCCCTGTCCGTACGACGAGATGGCCATGAAGTCCAGCTCGGCGGGAGGGCCCTGACGGCCCAGCGCCCGGGCGAAGTCGGCCATGAACATGACCGCCCCCTTGAGTACGCAGACGAGCAGCAACCCGTCGGTGACGTGAGCATGGTCCGCGGAGACCTGCTTGGCCAGCTCCACGGTCTTCTCGCGGATCTGCGCCTCGGAAATGATCACGTGGTCGATGTCGGCGTCGTACCAGGAGCCGTCAGCCATGCCCATAGCCTGCCGTACGCCCCGGGTACGCCGTCGCCGGGGCCGCACCTTTGCGGGGCGACTCCGGCCTGGATTTATGCCACACCGGGTACAGATCATCTCATCAGGGGCGGGATCGCCACCGGTGTCCGCCGTCGGACGGCTTCCAGTCGGCCGAGTCCCGGCTGTCGGCCGTCAGCCCGGTGGCGGAGAGCACGACAAGGAGGAGGAAGAAGAGCAGGAAGATCAGGAAACCCATGGCGGCGCTCGCTTTCTGGCGTTCGTGGATGTCTGTCGCCGCCGGTGCGCACCGGACATCTGTCGGTCTGCGTACCCGAAAAGCGCCCAGACAGTGGCAGGAATGCCATACATGCTCGACTTTCAGCCACCTGTGCGGTTAACCTCGTCACATGCTTCGCTCGGTCGCAGTGGTCGTCCTGGATGGCGTCGCCCCGTTCGAACTCGGCGTACTCGCCGAGGTGTTCGGCACCGACCGCACCGCCGACGGACTGCCCAGCTACCGCTTCGACGTGTGCAGCCCGGACCGGGCCCCGGTACGCACCTCGGCCGGTTTCCACCTCGTGCCCAACGCCGACCTGGAACCGATGGAGGAGGCGGATCTGGTCGCGGTCCCCGCGCACAATCCCAGGATCACCGCCCCGGCCCAGGTACACGAGGCGCTCCGCCGGGCCGCCGAAAGGGGGGCCTACCTGTTCAGCGTGTGCGCGGGCGCGTACCTACTGGGCGAGGCGGGACTGCTCGACGGCCGGAAGTGCACCACCCACTGGCTGTACGTGGACGAGTTGCAGCGTCGACACCCTCACGCCCAGGTCCGCTGCAACTCGCTCTACGTGCAGGACGGTCGGCTGCTCACAAGTGCCGGCACGGCCGCCGGCATCGACGCCAGCCTGCACCTGGTACGCCAGGAACACGGCTCGGCCGTCGCCACCCGACTGGCCCGGCGGATGGTGGTGCCGCCACACCGCGACGGCGGACAGGCCCAGTACGTCGAGGCGCCGATACCGAAGGCGCCGTCCGCGCCCACCCTCGAGCCGGTGCTGGAGTGGCTGATGGGGCGTCTGGAGCAACAGACGACCGTCGACGATTTGGCCGCGCGGGCCGGCATGTCCCCGCGTACGTTCGCCCGGCGGTTCCGGGCCGAGACCGGCACCACTCCGCACGACTGGCTGACCAACCAGCGGGTGCTGCTGGCCCGCCGGCTGCTGGAGGAGACCGGACTCTCCGTGGAGACGGTCGCCGACCGGGCCGGCTTCGGTGATGCCGCGGCACTGCGCCACCACTTCACCCGCCGGGTCGGCGCCACCCCACACGCGTACCGCACCACGTTCCGCGAACGCGCGCCGGCCTGCTGATCCGCGGGGACACATCGGCCGGTCCGCCGACCCGCCGAGCAGCTCAGAAGCCGCCGACACCGCCGTCGACCCGAGACTCGGAACCGGCGACGTAACCACCCTCGGCACGGCGCCAGATCGCCTGGCCGTAACCGAAGACGGAGGGCTCGGGCGCGACGGCGAGTTCGTGGCCCCGGGACCGCAGGTCGGCGATCAGCGCCGCGCCACCGGGCCCGGTGGCGAACTGCTCCTCGACCAGCAGCGAACGGCCCGCGTGCCAGTACCAGCGCGGCGCGTCCAGCGCCGCCTGCGGGTCGAGCCCCGCGTCCACGGTCGCCGAGATCAGCTGGACGTGACCCTGGGGCTGCATGTGCCCGCCCATCACCCCGAATGGCCCGACCGGCGCTCCCTGCCTGGTCAGGAAGCCGGGAATGATGGTGTGGTACGGCCGCTTCCCGGGGCCGACCACGTTCGGGTGGTCGGCGTCGAGCCGGAAGCCGAGGCCACGGTTCTGCAGCGCGAAGCCATACCCGGGCAGCACCACGTGCGAGCCGAAGGACAGATAGGTGGACTGGATCAGGCTGACCATCATGCCGTTGGCGTCGGCCGTGCACAGATAGACCGTGCCGCCGCGCTCCGGTTCGCCGGCCACCGGGTCGGTGGCGGCCTCCGTTACGGCTTTCCGGCGCTGGGCCAGGTACCCGGGCGCGAGCAGCGCGGCGACCGGCACCGGCGTGCGGTCGGGGTCCGCGACCTGCGCGTGCGCGTCGGCGAAGCCGAGCTTGACCGCCTCGATCTTGCGGTGCGTCCACCGCGTCGGCTCACCCGGCTCGAACCCGTTAAGGATGCCCAGGGCAAGCAGAGCGGCCAGCCCCTGCCCGTTCGGCGGCAGCTCCCACACCTCGTGGCCCCGGTAACGCACCGACACCGGGTCGACCCAGGTGCTGGCATGAGAGGCCAGGTCGTCGGCGGTGAGCAGCCCGCCGGTACGGGCGGCGTGGTCGGCCAGGGCCGACGCGATCCGGCCCAGGTAGAAGTCCTCGGCCCGACTCTGCGCGATCAACCGCAGCGTCCGGGCCGCGTCCGGGTTGCGCCACCGCTGGCCCGCCCGGGGCGCCCGGCCGCCCGGCGCGAAGACCCGAGCGAATTCCGGGTACTCGGGGCCGACCAGGTCCGCGTGTGCCGCCACCGCCCGGGCCCAGGCCGCCGCCGTGGCGGTGGAGACGGGATGCCCCTGTTCGGCATAGCCGATCGCATCGACGAAGAGGTCGGCGAACGGCACCGAACCGAACCGGTCGTGCAGGTCACGCCAGCCCGCCGGCACGCCCGGCACGGTCACCGGCAGCCAGCCTCGGGCCGGCAACGCCCGGCCGGCAGCCTGGGCGCCGCCCAGCGCGTCGGCCGGCTCGGCACCCCGCCCGCCGGTCGCGGTGAGTACCAGGTCGCGGGTCAGTGCGGCGGGTGATCGACCGGAGGCGTTCAGACCGTACAGCCGGTGCCCGTCCCACACGATGGCGAACAGGTCGCCACCGATGTCGTTCGACGGCGGCTGTACCACGGTCAGGGTGATGGCGGTGGCCAGCGCGGCGTCTACGGCGTTGCCGCCGCGCCGTAACACGGCCAACCCGGCCGCCGCGGCCAACGGCTGGCTGGTGGCCACCGCGGCGTGCGGGGCGAGCAGCGGCTGCCTCGGGTAGGTCATCCCCCGGGTTCCTCCGACACCAGCCGGTCGGCGCGGCGGAGCACCCGCAGCCCGCCCGGCAGGTAGGTGGCCCGCTGTCCACGCCATGCGGTGACCAGCGTTTCCAGGGCGACGACGTGCCGATACGACAGTGCGGCCGGCGGCGCACCCAACTCGTGAGCCCAGGCGCGCAGCACCCGGCCACGGATCGCGGGAGCGAGGTCGGCCAGCACCTTGACGGCCAATCCGCCGTCGGGGTGTCGCGCCCCGGTCAGGGCCTTGCCGGCCAACTCGTCCAGGAACTCGTTGTCCGCCGCCGTCAACCGAGCGGTACGGGCGAGATTGTCGAGCACACCCGGACCCAGCGACCGGACCAGTGCCGGCAGCACGTCGGCGCGGATCCGGGACCGGGCGTACGCGGGATCCAGGTTGTGCGGGTCCTCCCACGGCGTCAACCCGAGTGCCAGGCACGCGGCGCGGGTCTCCAGCCGCCCCACCTCCAGCAACGGCCGGACCAGCGGTGTCCCCGCGAGGTCCCGGCGGGGCGGCATGCCGGCGAGTCCACGCGGGCCGGCGCCTCGGGCCAGGGCGAGCAGCACCGTCTCCGCCTGATCGTCCCGGGTGTGCCCGGTGAGCAAGGCCACCGCGCGATGCCGCCCGGCGACCTCCGTCAGCGCCTGGTAGCGGGCCTCGCGGGCGGCCGCCTCGGGTCCACCCGGCCGGCCGGCCACCTGGACCCGGACCACGTCCACCGGTGCCAGACCGGCCCGCTCCGCCCACCGCGCCACCGCCTCGGCCCGCCGCGCCGACCCCTCCTGCAGCCCGTGGTCGACGGTGACCAGACCTGCGGTGCCACCCGTCCGGGGCGCTACGAACGCCGCGGCGGCAGCCAACGCCAGCGAGTCCGCCCCGCCGGAGCAGGCCACCAGCACCGGCCCGGACGCCGGCAGACCGGCCATCGCGCGGCGGACCGCGACCCGGATCGCGGCGACCGGCGGGGCGAGCGCGGCCATCGACGTCGCGCTCAGCCGGCGCTCGACACTGGACCGACCGATCCGTGCACCCGCGCCACCCAGACGTCCGGATCGCTCAGCTCGGTCAACCGGGGCAGGGTCAGCGGCGACTCGAAGATCCGGTTGAAGCCGGCCATCCCGACCCGGTCCACCACCTTGTGCACGAACTTGCGGCCCTCCGCGTACTGCCGCATCTTGACGTCGATGCCGATCAGCCGCCGGACCGCCTTCTCCACCGGGTTGCCCGCCTCGCGGCGCCTGTTGAAGCCGGCCCGGATTCGTTCGACGCTCGGAATCACCCGCGGCCCGACGCCGTCCATCACGAACTCGGCGTGCCCCTCCAGCAAGGTCATCAGCGCGGTCAACCGGTCCAGCACGGCCCGCTGGCCTGGTGTCTGCACGATGTCCAGCACGCTGGCCCGGCTCTGCGGGTCACGGGCCACGTCGGCCAGGGTGCTCGCGCTCCGGCGCAGCCGCTCCAGCAGGTGTTCGCCGCCCTGCGCGGCATCCACGAACGCCTGCACCTCACCGAGGAAGTACGCCCGCATCCAGGGCACGGCAGTGAACTGCGTGCGGTGGGTGACCTCGTGCAGGCAGACCCAGAGCCGGAAGTCGCGCGGGTCGGCCCCCAGCTTGCGCTCCACCTCGACGATGTTCGGCGCGACCAGCAGCAGCTTCCCCGGGTCGGCGGAGAAGACCTCGTACTGCCCCAGCACCCGGCCGGACAGGTACGCCAGCACGGTGCCGGCCTGCACCCCGGTGACCCGGGAGCCGATCGCCTCGGTGAGCGCGCCGGGCTGCTTGTCCTGCGAGAGCCGGCCGACCAACGGGGTGATCACCTCGCGCAGGCCGGCGACGTTGGTGGCGGCCCAGTCACGCCGGTCGACCACCCGCACCGGCGGATGCGTCACCTGCGAGGTGAGTCCCGTGTAGTCGGCGACGTGCCCGGCCGCCTCGTCGGTCAGCCGGCGCAGCTCGGCGACCACCTCGGCGGCCTCGCCGTACGTCACCCGGGGGCCGGACTTGCCCAGGGCCCCCGCGGTAGCGGTGGCCAGATCCCAGTCCACGAACTGCGCCATGCGACCCACCGTACCCGCGCCGCGACACCTCAGCGGCAGCCGCAGCCGGCAAGGGCGGCGGCGATCCGGTCGAGTGCCGCCCGCGCCGGCTCCATCCCGTCCGGCGAAACGTCGTCGGTGAGCACGGCAAAGGTGAGCAGACGACCCTCGGCCGTGGTCACCACCCCGGCAATGGCGTGTACCCGGGTCAGCGTGCCCGTCTTGGCGCGGACAACTCCGGCGCCGGCAACGGTTCCGGGGGTGGCGCCGTACCGGTCGCGCAACGTGCCGGACCAGCCGCCCACCGGCAGCCCACCGAAGATGCCACCGAGTTCGGGCCGGTCCGGTCCGGCCGCGAGCACCAGCAACTCGGTCAGCAGCAGCGGGCTGATCAGGTTCTTCCGCGACAGGCCGCTGCCGTCGGCGAGGGTCAGCCCGCTAGCCGGCAGGGCCAGTTCGGAGACCACCTCGGTCATCGCCTCGGCGGCACCGGCGAACGAGGCGGGCCGTTCCCGTGCCAGGGCGACCTGCCGGGCCAGCGCCTCGGCGACGATGTTGTCACTCTCGCTGATCATGATGTCGACCAGCCGGATCAGTGGTGGCGAGTTCACCACACCCAGTTCGGCGCCGGGTTGGGTACCGCCGGTCGACGGCTGGGCCGCTCCGGTCGCGGCTGGCGGCGCGGTGCCGCTGCGCACCGACCCGGCTGGTACGCCGAGCAGTTCAGCGAAGGCGCGGCCGGCGGTCAGGTCCGGCTGTGGCACCCGCTCGGCCCAGCCCCGGCCGGCCCTCGGGTCCTCGCGTGCCCCGTCGAGCATCAGTGCGGTGATCGCCCCGCCGAATCCGCCGGTGGGGATGTCGTCGTCCCACCCGGGCCCGTGGACCGGGCCGGGATAGAGCGAGGAGTCGACAGTGACCTTGGTCGGCGTGGTCCCGCCGAGCGCCGTCCGCACCTGTTCGGCGAGATCGGCGAGGTTGGCGGCCCCCGGATAGAAGCCCTTGGCGTCGGCCGCCAGCGTCGGGTCCCCGCCACCGACGATCACCACCTCGCCCGGCTGTGCACCGGCCACCGCCCGGGTCGGAATCCGGTGGCCGGGGCCACGGGCGGTCAGCACCGTCACCGCGGTCACCAGCTTGGTCACCGAGGCCGGCACGGTCCCCGTCGCGCCACCGCGGTCAAAGAGCGACTCCCCGGTCAGCGCGTCGGCCACCGCCACGTTGACCCGGCCGCCGAGGGCGGCGTCACCGACCAGCGGGTCGAGCACCGTCCGTAGCCCCGTCCCGCTTGGCTGCGGCGCGCCGATGTCGGCGGCGGCCAGCACCGCGACCGGGGTGGGCTCCGCCGGCTCGGTGGTCGCCGGGGCGGCGGCACCGTCGCCCAACCATCGGCCGACCGGGCCGGGCCGGACCACGACCAGCCCTACCGCCACCAGCACGAACACCAGGACAGCGGCGAGCACCAGCGGCAACCGCCGACCTGGGGACGGCGGTGGCACCAAGCCGTCAGGCGGGTACCCGGCTGGGTCGACGGTGGCGGCGCCCCGGGCCGGGATCGTCGCGGACTGCGTGGTGGGGCTGGGACTGTCCGGGGCCGGCGAGGTGGGCGGCGTCGAGGACTGCGGCCGGAGGACCTGCGCCTCCGGCACCGGCACCCGCCCGGCCGCCGGCTTGGGCGGTGGCTGGCCGTTACCATTGTCGGCGGCGCCGTCCGGACGGTTGTGTGAATCTTCCCTCCCCACGACCCCCTCCTTCCCCGCTGGGAACCGGCCTGGGTGACACTACTTCGGTCCGAAGACTATGCGGCGGCCGGAGTCGGTGGGTGAGCATTGACGCCTGCCGGGGCCGGTCTCCGGATCCGTAAGGCCAGCGTGGGCAAACGAGGGAGCGTGCAGATGGATTTCGACGTCACGGTTGAGATCCCCAAGGGTCACCGCAACAAGTACGAGGTGGACCACGTCACCGGCCGGATCCGGCTGGATCGCACGCTCTTCACCTCCACCCAGTATCCAGCCGACTACGGCTTCATCGAGGGCACCCTCGGCGCCGACGGCGACCCGCTGGACGCCCTGGTGCTGGTGCCCGAACCGACGTTCCCGGGTTGCCTGATCCGGTGCCGCACCATCGGCATGTTCCGGATGACGGACGAGAAGGGCGGCGACGACAAGGTCCTCTGCGTTCCCTACGAGGACCCGCGTCAGGAGCACCTTCGCGACATCCACCACCTCGGCGAGTTCGACCGGCTCGAAATTCAGCACTTCTTCGAGGTGTACAAGGACCTGGAGCCCGGCAAGTCGGTCGAAGGCGCGACGTGGGTGGGCCGAATCGAAGCCGAGGCCGAGATCCACGTGTCGTACCGGCGGGCCAAGGAGGCCGAAGAGCGCGGCGAGTCGCCGCACTGACCAGCCCCGAACCTGTCCGGGAGGCGGCTCAGCCGAGCAACCCTCGGGCCCGTTCGTACAGGCCCAGCACCGCGCAGGTGATCGGTACCACGGAGACCACCAGGGCGGTGTCGGCGAGGTCGGCGACCCGCCCGACGTACGGGGAGACTGGCCGGCGGGCGTAGGTGGCGCCACCGGCCACCGCCAGCAGGGCGATCAGCACTGCTCCGGCGGCCAGGGCGAGCCGCGCCGCCGGGCCGGCGACACCGGCGAGCGACGCGCCGAGGACCGCGTACCCGCCCAGGCCGGCGAGCAGCGGTGGCACCCGGTGCCGGACCGCGACGAAGAGCCGGGCGCGTAGCAACAGCACCGCCGAGCAAACCCCGACGAGCAGCCGGCCCGCGCTGCCGCCGGTGACGCCGAGGACCATCGCGGCGGCCGCGGCCAGCACGGCGTGGCCGATCAGCATCCCGGTCAGCATCTCCTCGGTGCGCGCCACGGCCGCGTAGACCCGCCCTCGGTCCGGCAGGTCACGGGCTCCGTACGGGTCGTTGGGGGTGCCGGTCGGCAGGTCGACGGGCGGCAGGGGCACCCTGCCCAGCCGGATCGCCAGCAGCGGGATCGCCCCGATCGCGAGGGCCAGCACGCAGAGCAGCGTGGCGCCCGCACCGGCCGGACCGAGCAGCAGCGCACCGAGCGCGGTCAGTCCGCTGGCCGCGCCCACCACCACGCCGGCCACGAAGACCCGCTGGCCGGTGGCGACCCCGAGCAGGCCGAGCACCGACACCAGCAGCAGGGCCACCGAGCCGGCGAGCAGCTCCGCGGCGCCGATCCAGCGCAGCGGGCCGAACGGGCCCACCGGGTCGCCCGAGCTGACGGCGAGGGCTCCGGCCAGGGCGCCGTACGGCAGCGCGTAGCCGCCCACGGTGGCGCCGGCCAGTCCGTCGCCCTGGGCTCGGGAGAGCGCGGTGCCGGCCAGCAGGAGCAGCGCCGCCACCAGGCTGGCGGCCAGCCAGCCAGCGGGCTCACCCGAGCCACCGGCGGCCAACGAGAGCAGGCCGACGGCGAGCGGAACAGCCGCGGCGGCGAACGCGGCCGCCCGGGTGGCCCGGGGTGACCAGGCGTCGCCCCGGCGGCGGGCGCCATCAGCGATCGCCTCCGCCACGTCGTCGTACGCCAGCTCGGGCCACTGCGCGCGGGCCGGCACCAGGTGCAGCACCTCACCGTCGCGGACACCCTGGGCGAGTAGGGCCTGCCCGGTGGCCAGCATGCTGCCGTCGGCCCGCCGGAGCAGCCAGCCCCCGTGCCGCTCCCCGTCGTCGGCGAGCCCGACGCCGGCGTGCCGCAATAGCTCTGGCAGCACTTCGGCGAGGGGAACCTGCTCCGGTAGAGCCACGTCGACCCGCCGCTGGGGTGCGCTGACGGTGACCCGGGCCAGCCCGACTGTCATCGACCGACCTCCATCTCGACGGCGGCTGAGGCTGCGCGGACGAGAGGACCCTACCTACCATGAGCCAGGCTCGGGTCACCCTGTGCCGTCGGGAGGTTGAATGTGTCCACTGTCGTCATCCGGCGGCCACCACGGCGTCCGGCACCCGATATTCCGATCGGTGAGCTGCCGGTGCAGGCCCCTCCGGAGATCCCGGCCGTCACCGGCGCACGCTGGCAGCAGATCCTGATGGTGCTACCGCTGCTCGGCGGCTCCGTGGCGATGGCGCTGATGTTCGGCCGTGGCGGCGGTGCGTCCTCGTACCTGATCGGCGGCATGTTCGGCCTCTCCTCGCTGGCGATGCTGGTGACCTCCTGGGGCAGCGCCTCGGGCACGCCGAGGAAGTCCGAGATGATGGCGGCTCGCCGGGAGTACCTGCGGCATCTGACGACGCTGCGGCGGCAGGTACGCCAGACCGCGGTGAGACAGCGGGCCGGCCTCTCTTACCGGCACCCGGATCCGGCCCTGCTGTGGTCGACGGTGGACAGCCACCGGGTCTGGGAGCGACGCCCCACCGATCCGGATTTCGCCGTGGTCCGGATCGCCGTCGGGCCGCAGACCCTGGCCACACCGTTGGTGCCGCCGGTCACCCGCCCGTTGGAGGAGTTGGAGCCGATGACCGCCGGGGCGCTACGTCGCTTCCTGGACGCGTACTCGGTGGTGCCGGACCTGCCGGTGGCCCTGTCGCTGCGCAGCTTCGCCCGGGTCTTCGTCCAGGGTACGGCGGCCGGCACCACCGGGTCTCCGGCCGCACAGGCGCTGGTCCGGGCGATGCTCACCCAGCTCACGGTGTTCCACGCACCGGACGAGCTGCTCGTCGCCGTCTGTGCCGGGCCGGAGCGGCGCAGCAGCTGGGAGTGGGTCAAGTGGCTCCCGCACGCCCAACATCCGACCCGCACCGACGCTCTCGGACCGATCCGGCTGGTGACCAGCTCGGCGGTGGAGTTGGAACGGCTACTCCACGAGGTGCTGAATAGCCGGTCCCGGTTCAGCCCGGCCGGGCCCGCCACCGACGGTCCGCACCTGGTGGTGGTGCTCGACGGCGGCGACCTGACCGGCGCCACCGAGTTCGCCGGGGACGGCGGCATCGACGCGGTGACCCTGGTCGACCTGGACACCCCTGCGCCCCGGCTGCTGGACCGGTTCGCGCTGCGGCTGGAGCTGCGGGACGGCCGGTTGCACTCCCATTCGGTGGACGAGACCGTCGAGGTCGGTACGGTCGACGCGCTGACGGTCACCGAGGCCGAGGCGGTGGCGCGCCGGCTGGCGCCGCTGCGGTTGGCCGCCGCCCGGGGCGCCGAGGCGTCCCCCGGAGCCGAACCGGGCCTGCCGGAGCTGCTCGGAATCGGTGAACCGGAGGGCTTCACCGCCGAGCAGGGCTGGGCGCCGACGGCGGCGCGGGAGCGGCTGCGGGTGCCGATCGGCGTCGGCGTGGACGGCGGTGCTGTCGAGCTGGACCTGAAGGAGTCGGCGCAGGACGGCATGGGCCCGCACGGGCTGCTCATCGGCGCGACCGGTTCCGGTAAATCCGAACTGCTCCGCACCCTGGTGCTCGGGCTGGCCGCCACGCACTCCTCCGAGCAGCTCAACTTCGTGCTGGTCGATTTCAAGGGCGGGGCGACGTTCGCCTCGTTCGACCGGCTGCCGCACACCGCCGCGGTGATCACCAACTTGGCGGACGCGCTGCCGATGGTCGACCGGATGGTCGACGCGATCAACGGCGAGCTGGTCCGGCGGCAGGAGTTGCTCCGCCGGTCCGGCAACTTCGCCAGCCTGCGCGACTACGAGCGGGCCCGGACGGCCGGCAGCCCGTTGGCCCCGCTGCCGTCGCTGCTGCTGATCTGCGACGAATTCTCGGAACTGTTGTCGGCCAAACCCGACTTCGTCGACCTGTTCGTCCAGATCGGCCGGCTGGGTCGGTCGCTCGGCGTGCACCTGCTGCTGGCCAGTCAGCGCCTTGAGGAGGGGCGGCTTCGTGGACTCGACACCCACCTGTCGTACCGGATCGGTCTGCGCACCTTTTCCACGCTGGAGTCCCGCACGGTGCTCGGCGCGCCGGACGCGTACGAACTGCCCCGCTCGCCGGGGCACGGCTACCTGCGCTTCGGCACCGAGCCGCTGACCCGGTTCAAGACCGCGTACGTGTCGGGCCCGGTGCGGGGGCGCGGCGCGGCGGCCGGCACGGCCGCGACCGGCCGGCCCCGGCCACTCGCCTTCTCCACCCACTTCACTCCCGAGCCGCAGCCCGCTCCGCCAGCCGTCGTCGATGAGGAGGACGGCCGGGAGACCCTGCTGGATCTGCTGGTCGCGCGGCTGGCCGGGCAGGGGCCACCGGCGCACCAGGTGTGGTTGCCGCCGCTGGCGGACGCTCCCGCACTGGACGAGTTGGTTGGTCCCGTCACCGCACACCCGGTCCGAGGGTTGACCTTCGACAATCCCGAACTGCACGGCGCGTTGCAGGTACCAGTGGCGATGGTCGACAAGCCGTACGAACAGCGCCGGGACCTGCTCTGGCTGGCGCTGGACGGCGCTGCCGGCCACGTCGCGCTGGTCGGCGGTACGCAGAGCGGCAAGTCCACCGCGCTACGTACGCTGGTCTGTGCGCTGGCGCTCACCCACACCCCGCCCGAGGTGCAGGTCTACTGTCTCGACTTCGGTGGCGGTGGACTGGCCGCGCTGCGAGACCTGCCGCACGTCGGCGGTGTCACCGGGCGGGCCGACCCCACCGGTGTGCGACGCACCGTGGGTGAGGTGTCCAGCCTGCTGGCCGACCGTGAGCGGGCCTTCGCCGAACTCGGGGTGGAGTCGATGGCCGCCTGGCGGCAGCGACGCGACGCCCAGGCCGGCGTCGCCGGATCCGGCTCCGACCGGTTCGGTGACGTCTTCCTCGTCGTCGACGGGTGGGTGACCCTGCGCGGCGAGTACGACGACCTGGAGCCGTTGATCACCGACCTGGCAACCCGAGGGCTGTCCTACGGCGTGCACGTGGTGGCCTCCGCGGTGCGTTGGCTGGACTTCCGGCCGGGTATCCGGGACCTCTTCGGCTCCCGGGTCGAGCTGCGGCTCGGTGACCCGTCCGACTCGCTGGTCGCCCGGCGGGCCGCCACGCACGTGCCCGAGCGGACGCCGGGGCGGGGTGTCACCTCTGCGAGCCTCCACTTTCTCACCGCGCTGCCGCAGCTGGCCGGCTCGGACACCGCCGGTCTGGTGCAACAGGTGAGGCAGGGCTGGTCGGGGCCGTTGGCGCCCCGGGTGCGGCTGCTCCCGGCCGTGCTGCCGTACCCGGACCTCGACCTGACGGCCGCCACCGGTCTGCGGATCCCGGTCGGCATCGCGGAGGCGGATCTGCGCCCGGTGGTCCTCGACTTCGCCACCGAGCCGCACTTCGTGGTCTACGGCGACGCCGAGTGCGGCAAGTCGTCGTTCCTCCGCGCTCTGGCCACCTCGATCATCACCCGGTTCGCGCCGGAACAGGCCCGGGTGATCCTGGTGGACTACCGGCGCAGCCTGCTCGGTGCCATCTCCACGCCACACCTGATCGGGTACGGCACCACGGCCGCCCACACCGCCGAGCTGGTCGAGTCGGCCGCCGGTTACCTGCAGGCCCGGATTCCCGGGCCCCAGGTCAGCCCGGCCCAGCTGCGCGAGCGGTCGTGGTGGTCCGGCCCGGAGCTGTTCGTCCTGGTCGACGACTACGACCTGGTGGCAAGCGGCCCGGCGAACCCGCTGCGGGCGCTGGAGGAGCACCTGCCGCACGCCCGCGACGTAGGGCTGCACCTGGTGCTGGTCCGGCGCTCCGGCGGTGCCGCCCGGGCCCAGTACGAGTCGTTCGTGCAGCGGCTGCGTGAACTGTCTACCTCGGGCCTGGTGATGTCGGGCAGCCCCGAGGAGGGTGCGCTGGTCGGCCCGGTCCGGCCCGGTCCGCTGCCGCCTGGACGTGGGCGGCTGCACACCCGACGTGAGGGTGTACGCCTGGTCCAGTTGGCCCATCTTCCGCCACAGTGACGCCGACTCCACGGAACGTCCCTAGAGGCAGGACGGAACCGGTAATCTCCGATCGTCATGTATCCCGCGACGAACGGCTGAGGATGTGACCAGGGTGCGGCACAGCGGCCCGCCAGGGGCCCGACGGTTCGCTCACCGGGCGCTGCTCGCAGCGGCCGGCACCGTGCTGTCGGCCGCCGTCGCGGTCGTTCCCGCCACCGGCACGCCGGTCGCCGCGCCCGCCCTCGGCGTGCCGGTGGCCCACGACCCGGACTCGAAAACCCGCGCTGACCAGGTCCGTGACGAGCAGTGGCAACTCGACAAGCTGGGCGCGCAGGTCGCCTGGCGCACCTCGACCGGGCGCGACGTGGTCGTCGCGGTGATCGATTCCGGGGTGGACGCCACCCATCCGGATCTGGCCGGTCAGGTGCTGCCCGGCCTCGACCTGGTCGCCCCCGGCGGGGCGTCCGAGCCCGATCCGGTCGGGCACGGCACGACGGTGGCGGGCCTGATCGCCGGGCGCAACGACGACCGTCAGGGCGTGGTGGGGTTGGCGCCCGACGCACGGATCCTGCCGGTCCGGGTCCTCGACGAGGAGAACCGCTACGACGACGCGCTGATCGTGGCGAAGGGCGTGCGGTGGGCGGTCGACAACGGCGCCGACGTGATCAACCTGTCTCTCGGTGGTAGCGGCGACAGCGCCGCGCTGGCCGCGGCGATCGACTACGCCTTCGCGAAGGACGTGGTGGTGGTTGCCTGCACCGGAAACCTCGCCACCTCCCCCGACGCGAAGGTCTGGTACCCGGCCCGGGAGCCCGGTGTCGTCGCGGTCTCCGGACTGGAACGCAGTAGCGACAACCTGTGGAGTGGTGCGATCACCGGCCGCGCCACGGTCCTCGCCGCCCCGGCGAGCGGACTGGTCGGTGCTCGCCCGCCCGGCGGGTACTGGCGGGTCCAGGGGACCAGCTTCGCCGCGCCACTGGTGGCCGCCACCGCTGCCCTGGTCCGGGCCCGCTACCCGCAGATGTCCGCCGGTGACGTGGTGAATCGGCTACTCGTCACCGCCAGGGACATCGGTCCCACCGGTCGCGACGACCGGTTTGGCTTCGGCCTGGTCGATCCGATCGCGGCACTGACCGCGCAGGTGCCGCCGACGTACCGGAACCCGCTGGACGACAACGACCCGCCGGGGGTCGCCGGGTTCGGCTCGGCGCCGGGCTCGATGCTGGCAGGCGACGCCGACGCCGAACAGCTCGGCCTGACCGGGTCGCGGCAGGAGACGCAGTGGCGGGCCCAGGCCGCCGGGGCTCAGGACGACGCCGACTCCGAACGGCTCTGGATCGGCTCGGCCATCTTCGTCGCCCTGCTCACCGGAGCGGCTCTCATGGTGCGTCGATTCCGACAGCACCGCTGACCGGCCGCCGGTACCGGCTCGGTCGCCCCGCCTGGACGGGCCGGCTGACCGTCGACGACTGTCAGGTGCACTCGCCGGTGCCGACGCCCCGGGTACGCTGCGCACCGGTCAGTGCGACCGGTCGGGCCTCGGCAGCGGTGACCGCGAAGCCGGTGTTCGGGTCGTCGGCCGCCGCCGCGAAGATCACGCCGAGCACCAGGCCGTTCGAGGAGACCAGCGGCCCGCCGGAGTTGCCGCTGCGAACCAGCGCCCGGATCGTATAGATCTCCCGGTTCACGCTTCCCGAGGAGTAGATGTCCGGCCCTTCGATCCGGTCGACGTCCCGCACCCGGGCCGACTGGGCGTTGTACGGCCCGTCCAGCGGGAACCCGAGCACAATGGCGTCCGCGCCGGTGGTGGCGTTGCCGGCGGCGAACCGCATCGACGGCCCGGGCAGCCCGGGCACGTAGAGCACGGCCAGGTCCCGGTCCGGGTCGTAGACGACCACCTCACCCTCGAACCGGTCGCCACGCAACTCCACCGCCACGGACCGGGTACCGGCGACCACGTGCGCGTTGGTCATCACCCGGTCGTCGGCGTACACGAAGCCGGAGCCCTCGATCCGCCGGGAACAGCTTGGTGCCGAGCCGAGCACCTTGACCACCGAGCTTTGGCCACTGGACACCACCGCCGAGCCGGCCAGCGCCGGATCGGGTGGCTCCACCTGCCGGGCCTGGGTGCGGCGCAGCCCGTCGAAGACGTCCGGGAAACCGTTCGTGTCCACGGTGTCCCGCAGCGCGGTGGAGAGCTGCTGAGCCTGGTCGGGCATGACCCGGTCCACCACGTTGAGCAGCGCACTGCTCTTCACCGAGGCGGCGAGCCAGGGCAGCGAGGAGGAACCGAGCGGTACCGCGACCAGCCAGGCGACCAGGAGCACCGCAAAGAGCGAGACGAATGCGCCGCCCACGTCATCGGCCCGTCGTCCCACGTCACTGGCGATGGTGCGGCGCAGGTGCGAGCCGAGCCAGCCGGCGAGCGCCTGCCCGACCACCGCCAGGCCGAAGATGGCGACCAACGAGATCAGCACCCGGGTGCCGCTGTCCACGAACTGCTGGGCGAGCAGCGGCCCGACCTGGAGACCGATCAGGGCGCCCAGGAAGAACCCGGAGAACGAGAGCACACCGATGACGAAACCCTGTCGGTATCCGCTGACCGCGAACACGAGCATGAGCAACAGCAGTACGAGATCCACGGCCGACACGGCTCCAGCGTACGGGCCGCAGGCTCGTCGAATGACGATCGCTTGCGGAAGGTGACGGTCAGATCAACGTAGGGCGCTCTCGTCGACGTCGTCCGTGCCGGCCGACGGGGCGGGCCACGCACCGACCGGCGGAAGATCGACGAGCCGGCCGGAGGACCATGGCCGACTCCAGCCGCCCATTTCCAGCAGCGCGGCCAGCACACCGGCGGTGAATCCCCAGATGAGCATCCCGCGAACGAAGAAGGCCGGACCCTCCCAGCCGCTGGAGTGGCGGACCCGCACCCGGTTCTCTGGCTCGACCAGCTCGGCGATCGGCAGCCGGGCGACGTGTGCGACCTCGGCCGGTTCTCGCGAATGCACCGGGTGCGGGGCGTGCCACCAGGCGAGCACCGGCGTCACCACGAACTCGCTGACCGGAATCCACAGCCTCGGCAACTGTGCCAGCAGGGTGACGCTGGCCGGGTCGAGACCGACCTCCTCGTTCGCCTCCCGCAGCGCCGTCGCCGCGACGTCGGCGTCCTCCGGGTCCGCGGCACCACCGGGGAACGCCGGCTGGCCGGCATGGTTGCGCAGCGTGGCGGCCCGCTGGAGGACCAGCACGTCGGGACCGGTGACGGCGTCCTCACCGAGCAACACCAGCACCGCACTCTCCCGGCCGCCGTGCTCGGGCGTACGCAGCTGGGTGAAATCCTCGGTCCGTGCGGTGCCGAGCCGCCCCAGCAGTGGCTGTAGCCAGTCCGGCGGTGGCTGGAGGTGCGCTCGCTGATGATCGTTCACTGGCGCTTCGCTCATGCCGGTACCGACATGTCGAGGTGCTGCCGGACGAGTCCGGCGAGGCGGTCGTCGTCCAACGCCCCGGAGCTGTCGATGTGCCGGATGCCGCCCTGGGCGTCCACGAAGATGGTCAGTGGCACCGCGTTGCGACGCAGCGCCCGCTGCACCGCCTCACCCTGGTCGAACAGCATCGGGAACCGTACGCCGAAGTCCTCGCCGATCGACTGGGCGGCGCCGCGGCTGTCCCGGCTGTTCACCCCGATCACCCGCAACTGCCCTTCGGCGCGTTCGCTGAGCCGCTGGAAGGCGGGCAGTTCCTTGCGGCAGGGCGGGCACCAGGAGGCCCAGATGTTGATTACGGCAGGCCCGGGTATGTCCCGGAGCGCGACCGGTGCGCCGCCGGTGAAGCAGGTGAGGACCAGTTCCGGCAGGGGGTCGCCCGGTACGGCGTCGGTGCCGGCCGGGCCGCCGGCAAGGTCGGCGCAGTCCTGGAACGGCGACGGGCGGGCGGCGGCCGAGTCCTGCCGGTTCGCCGCCGGTCTCCCGGTGTCGGCGGTGCAGGCCGTCGTGCCCAGCAGCAACAGCGGCAGGGACAGCAGGGCGAGCCGGCGGATCACGGGGCCTCCGCCCGGACCGCCTGCACCGGGACCAGGTCGGGATCGACTCCGGCGGCGGCCGCGAGGTCGCGGGCCCGGGGTCCCTTGAGCAGCCTCGCCGCGGCGGCCGGTTCGGTCGGCCCGGTGCCGTAGGACGGGCAGAGCTGTGTCAGTGTGCACGCCCCGCAGGCGGGCTTGCGGGCGTGGCAGACCCGGCGACCGTGAAAGATGATCCGGTGCGACAGCATGGTCCAGTCGCGCTTGGGGAACATCGCCCCGACCACATGCTCGATCTTGACCGGGTCGCTCTCGGTGGCCAGCTCCCAGCGGTGCACCAGGCGTTGGAAGTGGGTGTCGACGGTGATGCCGGGCACGTCGAAGGCGTTGCCGAGAATGACGTTGGCGGTCTTGCGCCCGATCCCGGGCAGCGTGACCAGGTCGGCCAGCCGGCCGGGGAGCTGTCCGTCGTACCGCTCGACGAGCGCCTGACCGAGGTGGAGCAGGGAGTTGGTCTTGTTGCGGTAGAAGCCGGTCGGCCGGATCATCACCTCCAGATCACCGCGATCCGCCCCGGCGTAGTCGGCAGCGGTCGGGTAACGGGCGAAGAGCTTCGGCGTGACCTCGTTGACCTTCTTGTCCGTGCACTGGGCGGAGAGGATGGTGGCGACGGCGAGCTCCAGCGCGTTGCCATGATCCAGTTCACAGTGCGCGTCGGGATGCGTCTGGGTCAGCAGGCGGCCGATCCGCCGCGCCCGACGCGTTCGGCCCAGGTCGGTCTCGGTGGCGCTTCTGGTCACGACGGCCAGCCTACGTCGCCGGGACGACACCTCCTGCGGCCCATGCCCACCGGCGGCTGGCGCGTGCGCTCAGTCCGCGGCCGGCAGGTTGATTTTGCCGGTGTCGGTGAACCGGGCGCCGGTCTCCGGGAAGTCCAGCTCGGTGAGGTCCCGGAGCAGCCCGAGGCCCCGGTCGTCGGGATCCACTACCGGCTTGCGGACGCCGTCCATGTAGGTGGAGGCGAAGGAGCCGCCCGCGAACGACCCGTCCGCTTCGAGCGACACCTTGAGGACCCCGCCCCAGCCGAGGCGTCCGTTGTTGCTCAGCGAGTTGCCGCCACCGGCGAAGTTGCCCAGGCTGTACGCGATCAGCCGGCCCTCGTAGAACTCCATGCCGCGCAGCACGTGCGGCCCGTGGCCGACGACCAGGTCGGCACCGGAGTCGATCATCGCTCGGGAGAACTTGACGGGGTCGCCCCGGTTCTCGCCGAGGAACATCTCGGTGCCCGGGCGTACCCGGGTCATTTCCGACCCTTCGGCCCCCATGTGCACCTGCACCACGACGATGTCGGCCAGGTCGGCGGCCTCCTCGATCACCTTCTTGGCGGCCGGGATGTCGATCAGACTGTTCGACCAGCGGTACGACGAGAATCCGGCCACGGCGACCTTGATGCCCTTGACCTCGACCACGGTGATCTGGTCGGGGGCCCCGGTATGGGCGAGATCGTACTCCTCCAGCGCCTTCTGGGTGTTCTCGTAACCCTTGGGCCCGAAGTCGTAGCCGTGGTTGTTGGCCTGGTTCAGCAGGTCGAATCCGGCGTCGGCGAGATGTGCTGCGTAGTCCGGTGGGGCCCGGAACTGGAAGCAGCGGGTGGAGTTCGCCCCGCACTTGCCGGCGCCGGTGTCCACCGTCAACGGCTCTTCCAGGTTGCCCATCACCAGGTCCGCGGCGAGCGCCTTCTTGACCGAGTCGAAAAAGCCAATGCCGTTGTCAGGTGGCAGCCGGTCGGGCGCCATGGCCATGACGATGTCGCCGGTGGCGGAAAGCGAGATCTCCTTGACTTCGGGTGGGCTCGACTCGACTGGCGCACCCGGGTCACCGCCGCCCGCACCGGGCTGCCAGAGCGGGCCCTCTTCGGTCGTGGCACAGCCAGCGAGTAGGACGGCGGCGAGCAGGGCAGCGAGCGCGGCCACAGCGTGGCGGCGCGGTCGGTGCGCGAGGGGGGCGCGAGCGTACATCGTGGGCGACCCTACCGTGCCGGAAACGCCACGACGACAGCCGATCGGTTGGGGAGCTTCAGCTCCAGAGCCGATCCGACCATGGCACGACGGTGTCGACGCCGACCGCCAGCACGGCTGAGTGCACTGCTCTGGCCAACGGCGCCCCCCAGGTCGAGCGGGGCCCGCCGTAGTCGTGGACCGGACCGCCCGCAGGGCAGAGCACGACCACGGCGTCCGTCGGGGTGCCGGTGCCGGGCAGACCCAGTTCTGTGATCGCCTGGGCCTTCGCCTCGGTGGCCGTGGCCACCGTGTTGACCAGCGCCGCGTCACCGAGCCGGGCCGGCACGTACGCCACGATGTTGACCGTGCCGACGGGCTGCGTGGCGCTGACCTGCGTGGGGGCGGCGGCGGGGATCGGGGTACCCAGGCCGACGGTGGCCCAGACCTGCACGCCGGTGTCGGTACGCGCCACCACCTCGCTGACGTCGACGCCGGTCAGCAGGCCCACCCCAGGCCCGTCGAGGCCGAGGCCCCGGGCCATGGCGGCCAGGTGGTCGGCGGGGTCGTCCCGGTCGTACGACATGGGCACCGTCGCGTTCAGCACCCACCGCCGTAGGCCGATCCCGCCGCCCAGCGGCGCGGAGCTGACTGCCCGAAGTGACCGCCCGAAACGCCACATGAGTAGCGGGATGTCCTGTCCGCCCTCACGGCGGGTGGTCAGCAGCAGCCCATTTCGCACATCGCGACCCTACGACCGGACCCAGGCACGCTCGCACCCTGCCCGACCTGGCACGCGATCCTGATGGTCGCTCATGGCGGGCGCGTTGCGCCCAACGATCAAGATTTAGGGGTGGACCTCTGATTCCTGCTCACGTGCGCCTAGACTGGTCGGCGCGCGAGGGATCAGCGGACGGCGGACCCGGCCGATGGACGGCATGCGCAACTGGAGGTGCGCGATGGACGAGGTACTGGCTCGCAGCGGGATCTTCCAGGGTGTCGACCCTGAGGCTGCCGAGGCGCTCGCAAAGGAGATGGAGACGATCGAGGTCCGCAAGGGCGAGGTCGTCTTCAACGAGGGTGAGCCCGGCGACAGTCTCTACATCCTCCTGTCCGGCAAGATCAAAGTGGGTCGGCGGGCGGCGGACGGCCGGCAGAACCTGATCGCCGTGATGGGTCCGTCGGACATGGTCGGCGAGCTGTCGCTGTTCGACCCGGGTCCGCGTACGGCGACCGCCACTGCGGTCACCGACAGCCGGCTGGCCCGGCTTCGCAAGCAGGCCCTGCGGCCGTGGCTGAACAACCGGCCGGAGATTGCCGAGCAGTTGCTGCGGGTACTCGCCCGCAGGCTGCGCCGGACCAACGACGCGCTGGCCGACCTGATTTTCACCGACGTGCCCGGTCGCGTCGCCAAGAACCTGCTCCAGATGGCCGGCCGCTTCGGTACCCGTGACGGCGGGGTGCTGCGGGTGACGCACGACCTGACCCAGGAGGAGATCGCCCAGCTCGTCGGCGCGTCTCGGGAGACGGTCAACAAGGCACTGGCGGACTTCGCCTCGCGCGGCTGGCTCCGACTGGACGGCAAGAGCATCATCATCCTCGACCCGGAGCGCCTGGCCCGCCGCGCGCGGGTCTGACCCGGTCCGCCCGAGCGGGCGCCTGGTCGAGTCAGCTCGGCCGGCGTTCCAACCTCGCGCACGGCGGACGACAGCCTGTGCCGGTGGCAGCCACGCGGGGCTTGCCCGCCGAAGCCGCTACACTGGTTCATAAAAGTCAGTCTTGACTGTTTGTTTTGCGCCCGGCAGGCTGTGCCCGTGCCTCCCGCATCGACCCGCGTCCCGAAGCAGGAACGCAGCCGCGCCACCCAGGCCCGGCTGCTGGAGGCGACCGTCGAATGCCTGGTCCACCACGGCTGGTCCGGCACCACCACCACCGTCGTGGCGGCCCGGGCGGGCGTCTCACGGGGTGCCCAATTGCACCACTACCCGACCCGGACCGCCCTGGTCACCGCTGCTGTCGCGCACCTCGCCGAACGCCGGGCGACGGAGCTGCGCGCCGAGGCCGAGGCCCTCCCGGCCGGCCCGAGCCGACTGGACCGGGTGGTCGACCTGCTCGCCGCCGCCTTCACCGGGCCGCTCTTCGTCGCCGCCCTCGAACTCTGGGTGGCCGCCCGCACCGACGGTGAACTACGCGCCGCGCTGCTTCCGTTGGAGACCAGGGTCGGCCGCGAGATGCACCGGCTGGCCGTCGAGCTACTCGGCGTGGACGAACGGCAGCCCGGCGTACGCGAGGCGGTGCAGGCGAGCCTCGACCTGCTGCGCGGCCTCGGCGTGGCCAACCTGCTCAATGACGACTCGGCCCGCCGCGCCGCCCTGCTGCACGCCTGGAAGCGCCAGTTCAGCAATCTACTCACCCCCGCCGACGACCCGCCCGGGAACGGACGGCACTGACGTCCTGACCGGTCCACACCGCCCGGAGGCACCATGGTCGACCTGACCGCACTGCTCACGGATCTGGCCGCCGAATCCGAGCAGCTCGACGCGATCGTCGCGCCGCTGCCACCACCGGACTGGGGCCGGCCGACACCGGCGGCCGGCTGGACGATCTCCCACCAGATCGCCCACCTGGCCTGGACCGACCAGGTGGCCAACCTCGCCGCGACCGACGCCGGCGCGTTCTATGCCTCGATCAGCTCCACACCGGAGGTATCCCGCCTCGTCGATGCGGGCGCGGAGGCGTTCCTCGCCCCGCCGGCCGCGCTGCTGGGCCGCTGGCGGACCGGCCGTTCGACGCTTGCGGCGTCCCTTGCCGCAGTCGCGACCGGCGAGAAGCTGCCGTGGTACGGCACCCGGATGTCCCCGGCCTCGATGGCGACCGCTCGAATCATGGAGACCTGGGCGCACGGCGAGGATGTGGCCGACGCGCTCGGCGTTTCCCGCCCCGCCACCGCACGACTGCGGCACATCGCGTACCTGGGCTTCCGTACCTTCGGGCACGGTTTTGCCGCGCACGGCCGGGCGGTGCCGACGACGCCGGTCCAGATCGAGCTGGCGGCACCGACGGGTGACGGGGAGATCTGGGCCTTCGGGCCGCCGGACGCGACCGACCGGGTCGTCGGCCCGGCGCGCGACTTCTGCCTGCTGGTGACGCAGCGTCGACACCGAGCCGACCTCGCCCTGGTGGCCACCGGGCCGGTCGCCGACGAGTGGCTGGACGTGGCGCAGGTGTTCGCCGGCCCACCCGGCGCCGGCCGCGCCCCACGGTCCGCCGCCGCCAGCGGCGACGACCGCGCGACCGGCGACGACAGCATCAGGACGCCGACATGAGTGGGGTGCTGCGGGTGGGCAACGCCTCCGGCTTCTACGGCGACCGGTTCTCCGCATGGCAGGAGATGCTCGACGGCGGCGACTTGGACGTGCTGACCGGCGACTACCTGGCCGAGTTGACCATGCTCATCCTCGGCCGGGACCGGATACGCGACCCCGATCTCGGCTACGCGAGGACGTTTCTCCGCCAACTGGAGGGTTGCCTGGGCGCCGCACTCGACCGCGGGGTCACGCTGGTCACCAACGCCGGCGGGCTCAACCCGGCCGGGTTGGCCGCCGCGATCCGCTCGCTCGCCGACCGGCTCGGCCTGCCCGTCCGGATCGGGTACGTCGAGGGCGACACCCAAGCCCGGCCGGACGCGCTGACCGCCAACGCGTACCTCGGCGCGTTCGGCATCGCCGCCTGCCTCGATGCGGGGGCGGACGTCGTGGTGACCGGCCGGGTCACCGACGCCTCGCTGGTCGTCGGCCCGGCCATCGCCCGATTCGGCTGGCGGCGCGAAGACCTCGACGCGCTGGCCGGCGCCACCGTCGCCGGCCACCTCATCGAGTGTGGCGCCCAGGTCACCGGCGGCAACTTCAGCTTCTTCACCGAACTGCCCGACGGTGGGCACCGGCCGGGCTTTCCGCTCGTGGAGCTGCACCCGGACGGCTCCGCGGTGCTCACCAAGCATCCCGGCACCGGCGGGGCGGTCACCGTCGAGACGGTCACCGCCCAACTGCTGTACGAGGTGGGTGGGCCGGCCTACCTCGGGCCCGACGTGGTGACCCGGCTGGACACGGTGCTGTTGGGTCAGGACGGGCCGGACCGGGTACGCGTCTCCAGCGTCCGCGGCACGCCCCCACCCGACACACTCAAGGTCGGTGTCAACAACCTTGGCGGCTTCCGCAACTCGATGACCTTCGTGCTCTGCGGGCTCGACATCCCGGCCAAGGCGGCCCTGATCCGCGGGCAGTTGGCGGAGACGGTCGGCCAGGAGGGGCTGGAGTTCACGCTGGCCCGCACCGACCACCCCGACGCCACCGACACCGAATCGGCGAGTGCGCTGCTGCACGTACACCTGCGCGACGGTGACCGGGCGCGGGCCGGACGGGCCTTCTCGGCGGCGGCGGTGGAGTTGGCGCTGGCGTCCTACCCGGGCTGCACGCTGACCACGCTGCCCGGCGACGCCACCGCGTACGGAATCTTCACCGCCGACACCGTGCCGCAGGACGCGGTCGCCCACGTCGCCGTGCTGCCGGACGGCACCCGGCAACCGATCGCCCCACCGCCGGTGACGTGTTTGCCGGGATCCCCTGTACAACACGAGGCGTCAACAGGGGGCCCTGGCTCGCACGTCGGCGGCGTGAGTCGGCGGGCGCCGCTGGGTGAGCTGGTCGGGGCGCGTTCGGGAGACAAGGGCGGCGACGCGAACCTCGGCGTCTGGGCACGTACGGACGCGACCTGGGCCTGGTTGCGCGGCTGGCTCACCGTCCAACGGCTGGCCGAGCTGCTGCCGGAGACCGCCCCGCTGGCCGTCGCACGGTACGAGCTGCCGAACCTGCGGGCGGTCAACTTCATGATCGGAGGGCTGCTCGGCCAGGGGGTGGCCGCCTCCACCCGGTTCGATCCGCAGGCCAAGGCGCTCGGTGAGCTGCTCCGCTCCCGGATCGTCGACCTGCCCGCAGAGCTGCCCACCGTACCGGTGCGGCAGTGACCATAGTGGACACCCCGCAGCGGCGGCAGCTGCGCGAGCTGACCAGGACCTTCGTGACCCGGGAGGTGCTGCCGCACCTGGCCGACTGGGAGCGGGCCGGCGAGGTACCCCGTGCGTTGCACGCCACTGCCGCGAGGCTCGGGCTGCTCGGCATCGGCTTTCCCGAGTCGGTGGGGGGCAGCGGCGGCGACCTGCTGGACTCGATCATCGTCACCGAGGAGATCATCCGATCCGGCGGCTCGTCAGGGCTGGTCGCCGCCCTCTTCACGCACGGTATCGCGCTGCCGCACATGGTCGCCGCGGCCGAGGCGGATCTCATCGACCGGTACGCCCGGCCGACGCTGGCCGGTGCGATGATCGGCGCCCTGGCGATCACCGAGCCGGACGCCGGCTCCGATGTGGCGAGCATCCGCACCCATGCCCGCCGCGACGGTGACCACTACGTGGTCAACGGCGCGAAGACCTACATCACCAGCGGCGTACGGGCCGACTTCGTGACCACCGCGGTCAGCACCGGCCTTCCGGGCGGCGGCTCGTTGAGCCTGCTGGTGATCGACAAGGGCACCCCCGGGTTCACCGTCGGGCGTCGACTGGAGAAGCTGGGCTGGCACTGCTCGGACACCGCCGAACTCTCCTTCGTCGACGTACGCGTGCCGGTGGCGAACCGGATCGGCGAGGAGGAGACCGCCTTCCTCGCGATCATGCAGCAGTTCGCCGCCGAACGGCTCTCGATGGCCACCCAGGCGTACGCCATCGCGCAGCGCTGCGTCGAGCTGACCGTGAGCTGGTGTCGGGACCGGTCCACCTTCGGCCGGCCGCTGGCCAGCCGGCAACTGGTCCGGCACCGGCTGGCCGAGATGCACACCCGCGCCGAGTCCGCCCGGGCGTACGTGCACCAGGTGGCCGCGCGGGTAGCCGCCGGCGAACCGGTGGTGATTGAGGTGGCGATGGCGAAGAACGTGGCGGTGGCGGCCGGTGACTGGGTGGTCGACCAGGCCCTGCAACTACACGGCGGCTTCGGCTACCTGCGCGACGCCGAGGTGGAACGGCACTACCGGGATGCCCGGATCCTCGGCATCGGCGGCGGCACCACCGAGATCATGAACGAGATCGTCGCGAAGGGCATGGGCCTGTGACCACGTTGGAGAGCAAGGTCGACCCCGCCGCACCGGCCCGACGGGCCAACCGGGAGGCGCTGCTGGAGCGCCTCGCCGAGTTGGACAGCGCGCTGGACCTGGCGCGTCAGGGCGGCGGCGAGAAGTACGTGACCCGGCACCACAAGCGCGGCAAGCTGCTTCCCCGGGAGCGCGTCGAACTGCTGCTGGACCAGGACAGCCCGTTCCTGGAGCTGTCGCCGGTGGCCGCGTACGGCACCGACTTCCCGGTCGGGGCCAGTGTGGTGACCGGGATCGGCGTGGTCGAAGGCGTCGAGTGCCTGATCGTCGCCAACGACCCGACGGTACGCGGCGGCGCGGTCAACCCGTGGTCGCTCGCCAAGACCCGGCGGGCCGGCGAGATCGCCCTGGCCAACCGGCTACCGATGGTCAACCTGGTCGAGTCGGCCGGCGCCGACCTGCCCACCCAGGCGGAGATCTTCATTCCGGGCGGCCGGGTGTTCCGCGACCTGACCCGGCTCTCGGCCGAGAAGATTCCCACGGTCAGCGTGGTCTTCGGCAACGCCACCGCCGGCGGGGCGTACGTGCCCGGGATGTCGGACTTCACCATCATGATCCGGGAACGGTCGCAGGTCTACCTGGCCGGGCCGCCGCTGGTGAAGATGGCCACCGGCGAGGACGCCGACGACGAGTCGTTGGGCGGCGCGGCCATGCACGCCACGCTATCCGGCCTGGCCGACTTCCTCGCCGCCGACGAGCGCGACGGCATCCGGCTGGCCCGGCAGTGCGTACGCCGACTCAACTGGCGCAAGAGGGGTCCGGCGCCGCGCAACCCGACGCCGCAACCACCGAAGTACGACCCGGAGGAGCTGCTCGACATCGTCAGCGCAGACCTGAAGGTGCCGTTCGACCCGCGTGACGTGCTGGCCCGGGTTCTCGATGGCAGCGAGTTCGACGAGTTCAAGCCGTCCTACGGGACCGCGTTGGTCACCGGCTGGGGCGAGCTGCACGGCTACCCGGTCGGCGTGCTGGCCAACGCCCGGGGCGTGTTGTTCAGCCCCGAGGCGCAGAAGGCCACCCAGTTCATCCAGCTCGCCAACGCCGCCGACACTCCGCTGATCTTCCTGCAGAACACCACCGGTTACATGGTCGGCACCTCCTACGAGCAGGGCGGCATCATCAAGCACGGCGCCCTGATGATCAATGCGGTGTCGAATTCGAAGGTGCCGCACCTGACGGTCAACCTGGGCGCCTCGTACGGCGCGGGTAACTACGGCATGTGCGGCCGGGCGTACGAGCCACGGTTCCTGTTCACCTGGCCGAACGCGCATTCGGCGGTGATGGGCCCGGCGCAGCTGGCCGGGGTGCTGTCCATCGTGGCCCGGCAGGCCGCCGCCGCCCGGGGCCACGAGTTCGACGAGGACTCCGACACGGCGATGCGGATGATGGTCGAGCAGCAGATCGAGTCGCAGTCCGGCGCGCTGTTCCTCTCCGGCCGGCTCTACGACGACGGGGTGATCGACCCTCGGGACACCCGTACCGTCCTCGGCCTCTGCCTGTCGGCCGTCCACAACGCACCAGTGAGGGGCGCCGACGGCTTCGGCGTCTTCCGGATGTAGGAGACGAGTTTGGTGCACACGAGGAACGCAGTGAGGCGGGGTCCCGCAGTCGCGAACGAAAGGCTGGGTGAGCTCACATGATCTCAAGACTTCTGGTGGCCAACCGGGGGGAGATCGCCCGTCGGGTCTTCGCCGCCTGTCGGGCGTCGGGCGTCGAGACGGTCGCCGTGCACTCCGACGCGGACACCGAGGCACCCTTCGTCGCCGAGGCCGATCACGCGGTCCGGCTGCCGGGGAACACTCCCGTCGAGACGTACCTGCGGATCGAGCTGATCCTGGACGCGGCCCGTCGGTCCGGCGCGGACGCCATCCACCCGGGCTACGGCTTCCTCGCCGAGAACGCCGGCTTCGCCGCGGCGGTCACCGATGCCGGGCTGACCTGGGTCGGCCCGCCCGCGAAGGCGATCGCCGCGATGGGTGACAAGCTGGCCGCCAAGGCGTTGCTCGCCGACGCGGGCATACCGATGCTGCCCAGCTGGACCGAGCCGGAGCAGGTGACCGGCTTTCCGGTGCTGGTCAAGGCGTCGGCCGGGGGCGGCGGTCGCGGCATGCGGATCGTCCGTGACACCGACGGGCTCGCCGGGGCCGTCGCGAGCGCGCGCCGCGAGGCGGCTGCAGCGTTCGGCGACGGGACGGTCTTCGTCGAGCGGTACGTCGAGCGTGGCCGGCACGTCGAGGTGCAGATCGTCGGCGACCGGCACGGCACGGTGCTGGCCCTCGGTGAGCGCGACTGCTCGATCCAGCGCCGGCACCAGAAGATCGTCGAGGAGGCACCGGCGATCGTCGGCACGGAACTGCGGGAGCGGTTGCACGCGGCGGCGGTGTCCGCCGGCCGGGCGGTCGACTACCTGGGCGCGGGCACGGTGGAGTTCCTGCTCGCCCCGGACGGCGAGTTCTACTTCCTGGAGATGAACACCCGGCTTCAGGTGGAGCATCCGGTCACCGAGGCGGTGACCGGGCTGGACCTCGTCCGCCTGCAACTGCTGGTCGCCGAGGGCGAGCCGCTGCCGCTGACGGCGACTCCGCCGGTCGCGGGCCACGCGATCGAGGTCCGCCTCTGCGCCGAGGACCCGGCCCAGGGATTCCGTCCGGCCACCGGCACCCTGCACCGCTTCGCTGTTCCAGGGGTGGTTGGCGATTTCACGCCGCCGCGCGGGCTGCGGCTCGACTCCGGTGTGCAGAGCGGCTCGACCGTGGGTGTCCACTACGACTCGATGCTGGCCAAGCTGGTCGCGTGGGCACCCACCCGCGTCGAGGCCGCCCGTGCGCTGGCCGCCGCGCTGGCCCGCGCCGAACTGCACGGCGTGCGAACCAACCGCGACCTGCTGGTCCGGGTGTTGCGCAGCCGGGAGTTCGGCGCGGCCGAGGTCGACACCGGTTTCCTGGACCGGCACCCCGAGGTCTTCGCCCCACTACTGCCGGCCGGCGAGCTTCCCCTGGCCGCCCTGGCCGCCGCGCTCGCGTCGGCCGCTGACCGCCGCGCCGCCGCGCCGGTGCTCGCCGGGCTCCCGGCGGGCTGGCGCAACGTGCCGGCCTTTCCGCAGGTCGCCCGCTTCGTCGGCCCCGACGGCGACGAGGTCGAGGTCCGGTACCGCCTCGACCGCACCGGTGGTCTCGCGCAGTGGTCGACGTCGACAGGCGATGAGCCGCCGCCGACGGTGACCCTGGTCGGTGCCGCCGGGCAGCGGGTGGTACTCGACGTCGACGGGGTACGGCGGGCGTACCGCGTACACCGGGTCGGGTCGGAGGTGTTCGTGGACGGCCCGGACGGGGCGGCGAGCCTGGTCGAGCTGCCCCGCTTCCCGGTGCCCGGTGCGGAGCTGGCCGCCGGATCGCTGCTGGCGCCACTGCCCGGCGCGGTGGCCCGGGTGCACGTCGAGGTCGGGCAGCGCGTCGCCGCCGGTGATCTGCTGCTGACCCTGGAAGCGATGAAGCTGGAACATCCCGTGGTCGCTCCGACCGACGGCGTGGTCACCGAGCTGCCGGTCCTGGCCGGCGGGCAGGTCGACACGGGTGCCGTGCTGGCCGTGGTCGGCCCTGTTGAGGAGGCATCGTGATGAACTTCGACCCCACCGGAGAGCAGGACCAGCTCCGCGACGCAGTCCGGTCGCTGGGCCGGCGGTACGGTCACCGCTACTTCGTGGAGAAGGCGAAGGCCGGCGAGCACACCACCGAGTTGTGGCACGAGGCCGGCCGGCTCGGCTACCTCGGCGTGAACATCCCCACCGAGTACGGCGGCGGGGGCGGCGGCATCACCGACCTGGCCATCGTCTGCGAGGAGCTGGCCGCCGTCGGCTGTCCGCTGCTGCTGCTCGTGGTCTCCCCCGCCATCGCCGCCACCGTCATCAACCGGCACGGAACCGAGGAGCAGCGCAAGCGCCACCTGCCCGGCCTCGCCGACGGCTCACAGAAGATCGTCTTCGCGATCACCGAACCGGAGGCCGGTTCGAACTTCCATCGGCTCGGCACGACGGCCCGCCGCGACGGCGAAGACTGGCTCGTCTCCGGCCGCAAGTGCTACATCTCCGGTGTGGACGAGGCCGGTCATGTCCTCGTGGTGGCTCGTACCGAGGACACGGCGAGCGGAAAACTGAAGCCCGCGCTGTTCCTCGTGCCGACCGACGCCCACGGGATGACGTGGTCCAAGTTGGACATGGAAATCGTGTCTCCGGAGAACCAGTTCCTGCTCTACCTGGACGAGGTGCGGCTGCCCGGCCACGCGCTGGTCGGTGAGTCCCTGGACGCCGGCCTGCCGGCGCTGTTCTCCGGGCTGAACCCGGAGCGCATCACGGTCGCCGCGATGGGCGCCGGCACCGGCCGGTACGCCATTGAGCGGGCGTCGGAGTACACCGCGACCCGGTCGGTGTGGGGCGGTAGGACCATCGGTTCGCACCAGGGCGTGTCGCACCCGCTGGCGCACGCCGCGGTCCAGGTGGAGCTGGCCCGGCTGATGATCCAGAAGGCCGCGACCCTCTACGACGCCGGCCGCGATCTGGAGGCCGGCATCTCCGCCAACATGGCCAAGTACGCGGCCGGTGAGGCCGCCGCCCTCGCGGTCGACACGGCGGTGCAGGCGCTCGGCGGCGCCGGCATGACCACCGAGTACGGGGTGGCCACCCTGTTGGGTGCCGTTCGGGCGGGCCGGATCGCGCCGGTCAGCCGGGAGATGATCCTCAACTTCGTCGCCCAACACGTACTGGGCCAGGACAAGTCGTACTGAGGTGCCTGCGGGGCCGGGCGCCGTCAACGGCAGGCGGCGTCCACCCGGTGGACCGGCCCCACGTTGGACACCGTTGTGGACGTCACCCATCAGCGGCTCGTCCGCCGCCACCCCGATCCGCAGGACAGGCTGGCCCGCCGGGCGATCCGACGCCTGGGTGATGTCTCATTCACACTGCGTAGATGTGTTGTCCGCTGGCACGACTCGGCCCGTTGCCGCTGTTGACAGGTCGGCGATCTCCGACATTCTGGACGGGTGAGACGGTTCCCCGGACCCGACGCGCGGACCGTGGCGGCGGTCGCGGCGCTCGGGGCATTCTGGCTGCTGATCGTGCTGATCGCCGGGCGCCGACAGGACCTGCTGGGCGTCGCCATGGCGCTGCTCTGCGTCCTGCTCGCCACGGTCGCCGCGGTGGCCGTGAACGCCGCCCGGCAACGCGACGCCGACGGCCGACCGGCCCCGGCCGCACCCGCGGCGGCCGAGCCGCCCGGCATCGACGCCGACACGCTGGAGACACTGGGCGATCGCGACGCGATCCGCGCGATGCGGGAACGTCACCGCCGCGACGACCGCAGCCGCTGACCATCGGGCGGTGCGATCAGCCGCTGGTCAGCGTGGGTGAGGCCAGCCCATCCAGGCCCCGCCCGGCCAGGCATCGATAGGTCCGGTCGATGTCGCCGCCAGCCGGCGGCAGCACCTCGAGATTCCAGCCGACAGTCTGCCGCAGCCCGGTGAGAAGCCGAAAGGTGTCTTCGTTGCAGACCCGGCGTACCGCCGGATCAGCCACGATCTCGTCGTAGCCGAAATCGACCAGGATGGCGGGCAACTGCCCCTGGGCGTAGCTTTCCCAGGTGTGTCGGGCGTCGCAGGGCACCCGGCTCGCCTCGGCCCGCTGGCCGCGCACCTGCACCGGCCCGAAGCACTCCAGCTCCGTAGCACACTGAGCGCCCTCGGGCAGCGAGCCTGGCAGGGTGGCACAGCCCGGACGGAGCACTCCGGTCGCCGCCGGGCGGGCCGGAAGGGTGGGTTGCGACGACGGGACGCCACCAGCCGCCCAGGCGCCGACACCCGCCGACGCGGCTAGCGCCACCACAGCCGCTGCGCCCAGGAACCAACGTCGCCGGCGGTGACGGTCGGTGGAGCTTTCCGCAGGTGCCGCCGCTGGCTGCCCCGGGCGGTCGGCGGCGGTGTCGGTCGGCGTGTTCGTGCCGCCGGCCCCCGAGTCCGGGGTGCCCAGCGACAGGTTGGTGAGCATGTCGCGCAGTTCCGCGGCGGAGGGTCGGTCGCCGGGATCGTTGGCCATGCCGGCACGCAACACGTCGACCAGTTCGTCGGGAATCCCGGGCAGGCTGGGAATCGGCTGGTGGAACATCTCCATCAACGTGACCAGGCTCGGATTGTGCTCGGCCTGCCAGCGGGGCGGACGCCCGTGCATGACCGCGTAGAGCGTGGCACAGAGCGCGTACACGTCGACGGTCGGCGACGGAGGGCTGTGACTGAACATCTCCGGCGGCGCGTACGCCGGGGTGAGCACCTCCAGGGCGACGGATGCGTCCCGCATCTCGGCGACCACGGCCAGCCCGAAGTCGGCCAAGACCGCCGGGTTGAAGTGTGAGTGGAGGATGTTCGCCGGCTTCACGTCGCGGTGCAGCACGCCGGCGGCGTGCGAATGCGCGATCGCATCTGCGATCTTGATGCCCAGGTCACGGGCCTCGGCGGCGCCCAGCGGCGAATTGCGCATCCGCTCGGCGTACGATCCGTCGCACAGTTCCATGATCAGGTAAGGGTGCTGGTCGATGGTGACCCCGACGTCGAACAGGTCGACCACGTGCGGGTGAGACGACATCCGGCCGGCCGCTCGCGCCTCGCGCAGGAAACGCGCCTGGTCCCGTTCGCTGACCAAGGTCCGGTTCTCGACCTTGACCGCGACCTCACGACCCACAGAGATCTGCGTGGCACGGTAGACCGTGGCGTAACCGCCTCGGGCAAAAACCCGCAAATCAGTCAGACCCGGCACGATGGGCGTCGGCAGGGCGCCGGGCGGGGTGTCGGTCACAACTTCGAAAATACCGAATGGGGCCGACGGCTCAGCGAACCGCATCGGAGGAGGCCGGTCGCACACCGGATGTTCCGACGCCGCCGTGCTCGCCCGACAACGGCTCGGCAGCAGTCGATCCGGCACCGCCCGAAGCGGTACGGCGGGCGTCCCACCAGAGCCCGGCAGCGGTGGCCAGCGCGCCCAGACCCTCCCAGGCCGCCACCCCGAAGAACCGACCCGGTGCGACGTCGGCCAGCACCGCGACGGTGAAGACCGTGAACGTCACCAGCCGGAAGACCACCGTGAAGCGGTAAAAGGCCCGCCATTCCGTGGCGGCGGCCAACAGGTAGTAGACCCCCATGTTGAACGATGCCATCGACGACGCCGTCACGAACACACCGGTGTAGTCGCCGGCCGCGCGGGCCTCCGGGATCTCGAAGCCGATCATACGCAGCAGCGCCTCCGGCCAGAGCAGGCCGACCGCGCCCATCACCAGCGCCAACACGCCGAACACCGCGATCGTCCAACCCGCGACCGAACGCGGCAACCTCATCTGAGCCCTCCCCATCGACGGCACGACCATCGGCGTCGACGGCCGCGTGCAACTGCCACGCTAGCCGCCGGCCCCGACAGACCACATCCCCGAAACCGCCAGAACCGCACCGGTCACGCATCGCCGGACGAGTCAGGCCGCACCGAACGCCGGCCGTTCGAGGTCGCCAACGGCTGCGGGAGGTTCGGTCATTCGGGTGCTCGCAGGCGGGTGTGCAACGCCACGGCGGTGGCCCGCTCGCTGCGCTGCTCGGTAGCGTACGCCAGGCGAACCGCATCCTCGGCGCTGGCCAACGCCTCCGCCGAAAGCCCGCAGGCCGCCAGCGCCTCGGCGAGCACGCTCATCGCGATCACCTGGCTTCGGACCTCCTCGGACGGCAGGTTCACCGCCCGGCGAGCCCAGTCCAGCGCCTGGTCCCGTTGCCCGTGGGCGAGCAGGGCCGAGGCGTAGCGTGCCATCGACTGCCGCCGGGAGAAGAGCAGCGACGGCGTGGTGGCCGCCGCGGTGGCGACCGGTGCCAGCAGGCCGACCGCCATGCCGGAGTCGCCGGCCGCCAGCCGGGCCGTCGCCAGCAGCACCCGGGGGGCCACCTGGGCGGGCGCCTGCGGGTTGTGCGGCTCCACGCTGGTCAGCACCGCCCGGGCGTCCCGCTCGGCGGCGGCCACGTCACCCATGTCCAGGGCGACGAACCCACGCAGCGTGCCGGCCATCCCGGTGAGCAGCGGATGCGCCGTCCGGTGCCCGTAGGAGAGCGCGTCTGTCAGCAGGTCCGCGGCGTGCTCCGGCTCGCCCAGCCCCCGGGCGACCACGCCGCGGACCACCAGCGCGAAGCCCTGCCCCCAGTCGTCCGAGGCGGCGGCGAAGTCCCGGGAGGCCCGGCGGGCCTCCCGGTCGGCGTCGACCAGCTCACCCAGCTCGGCGTTCGCGTACGCATCGACGGCCCGGAGGGTGCCGACCGCCCACGCCTCGCCGACCCGCTCGCCGAAGGGGAGGAAGATCCGGGCCAGGCGACGTGCCTCCCCCAACCGGCCTGCGAGCAGTCGGGCGAAGGCGGTGGTGCCGCGCAGCCACGCCCTTCCGTACGGGTCCCTCAGCTCGGCGAAGAGCCGGGCGGCCCGGCCGAGCACCGCGTTGGTGCCGGCGAAGTCGCCCCGGGTGGTGGTCACCCAGGCCAGGTTCTGCAACGACCACGCCTGCCCGCGGCGATCCTGCGCACCCAGACTGACCTGGTAGGCGGCGGCGAGCCGACTGCTCGCCTGCCCCAGCCGTCCGGCCAGGAAGTCCGCCATGCCCAGCCGGCGCATCGCCGACGCCCGCAGGGCCGGCAACTCGGCTTCGGTGGCCACCTGCAACGCCTCTCGCCAGCAGGACTCGGCCCGCCGCAGGTCACCCATCACCTGCTGGGCCTGCCCGGCGAGCAGCAGCGCACCGGCTCGGGTCGCCGCGTCCCCGACGTTGGCAGCGATCTTCTCGGCGGAGGCCAGCGCATCCGCGACCCGCCCGACCTGCAACAGCGCGCGGGCGTGTACCACCCGGTCAACCGCCGGAACGCCGTCGCGGGCCAGTTCGGCGGCGCGTTCGGAGTACTCGACGGCGAGTATCGGCTCACCTGCGTGCAGTGACCGGCGGGTGGCCCGACCGAGCGCGGCGACACCCAGCGGCTCGACCGCCCGGGCCGGCGCGTCCGGACGCAACGTGACCGCGTCGGCGAGGACGGTGGCCCGTTCGACGTGCTCGGCCACGAAGTCGTCCCGGGCCGCCGCACTGAAGCCGCCCGGGCCGCTCGCGGTGCCACCCGGGCCGCTCGCGGGCCCGGCCACGGGAGCCGCCCAGCGGGCCAGCGCGGCGTGTCGCTCGGCCAACTCCGCCTTGCTTATCCCGGAGTACGCGGCCTCCCGCATCAGCGGCGTGGCGAACGCGTAACCGCTGCGGGTGCGGTGCAGCATCCGACGTTGCAGCAACTCCTCGACCGCGCGTTCCAGCTCGACCGCGGCGACCGCGGCCGGGCGGCCGTCGCGGCCGGCCCGCTGTTCCCGCAGCGCCTCCAACGCGCCGTCGGGCACCGTGTCACCGACCACCGCGGCGTCCCGCAGCGCCGAGCGGGCCTCGGCGGGCAGGGCGTCGATCCGGGCGGCCAGCACCGCCGCGAGGTCACGGGAGAGCAGCCTGCTGCCCAGTGAGCCTGGGGCCAGTCGCCAGTTGTTGCCCATGCCGGCGGTGAGCGCCCCACGCTCCATCAACAGGGTGATCAGCTCGGCCAGGTAGAACGGGTTGCCCTGGGCGGTGGCGAGCAGGCGGTCGGTGTCGCCCTGGGCAAGTCGCCCGCCACCGAGGTAGGTGGTCAGCAGCCGGGCCGCGTCGGCGCCGCGCAGCGGCGGCAATGGCTGCACCTCGGCGTCCGCGACCCGGGCCAGGGTGCCGGCGGTCCGGACCAGCTCGGGCCGGCCGAGCAGCAGCACCAGCACCGGCCCGCTGAGCCTGGACAGCGTCACCTCCAGGGCCCGGATGGTCTCGGCGGTGGCGTCGTGCAGGTCGTCCACCACCATCACCAGTGGCGCCTCCTCGGCGAGCGCACTGAGGAGGTCGGCCACGGCGTTGGGCACCGCGTCGGCGTCGAGCGGCGGCTGGGCGCTACTCCACTCACCCTGGTCGGTGGGGCCGCCGGCGGGCAGTTCGGCGTACCCGAGCAGGACCAGCAACTGGTCTACGGCGACCGGCGCCGGTTCGGTGCGGGCGCGGCTGAGTCGCTGCCCGAGCCGCCGCAGCCGCTCCTCGACGGCCGGGCGGGTGACCGCGGTGGCCGTGTCGTTGGGCAGGCCGGTGGCGGCACGCACCAGGTCGGCGAGGGGTGCGAGCCGACGGCGCTCGCCGAACGCGGCGCAGCGCACCGAGAGCACCCGCGCTCCGGTGTGCGCGGCGTACCGCCCGGCACCGACGTCGTAGCCGGCGGCGAGGCGCTCCACCTCGGCGGCGAACCGCGACTTGCCGATGCCCGCCTCGGCTGTCATCAGCAGCACCCGGGGCACGCCGCGGTCGATCACCTCGGCGAGCCGGCCGGCGACCCGGCCGACCTCGGTCTCCCGACCGACGAACGGCGCCTCGTCGCCGAGGCCGGACCGGGTGCCGGGAGCGTCCAACAGGCCGAGCAACTCGTACGCCTCGACCGGTTCGCGCTTGCCCTTTAGCCGCAGCGGGCGCAGCGCCCGCCAGCTGGCCACGTGCCTGGTGGCCGCAGCAGTGCGCCCGCCGGCGTAGACGGCGCCGACAGCGGCGGCGTCGGCCAGCCGGGCGGCGGTGTTCACCGTGTCACCGATGACGGTGTACTCGATGGCGGCCTGGATGCCGGCGATCACGTCGCCGGTGTTGAGCCCGACCCGCAGGCCCAGCGGCGCGCCGCCGCCCCGCTCGTCGTCAAGCACCCGGCGGACCGCCCGCTGCATGGACAGCGCCGCGCGGACAGCCCGCTCGGCGTCGTCCTCGTGCGCCACCGGGGCACCGAAGACCGCCATGATCCCGTCGCCGGTCAGCTTGTCGACGTGCCCGCCGAAGGTCTTGACCGCCCCGGCGAGGGCGGCGAGCACCCGGTCGGTCACCGCACCGACCCGTTCCGGGTCGAGGTCCTCCGACCAGGAGGTGAAGTCGGAAAGGTCACCGAAGAGCACGGTCACCACCCGGCGCTCGGCGGCGGGTAGCGTCGCGGCGGCCGGCAGCGCGGCGCCGCAGTTGTGGCAGAACCGGGCGCCGGGCACAGCAACGGTTCCGCACACCGGGCAGGTCACGGTCGGTCCAACCTCGCGGTGCCGCCGTCGGATTCCCGGCCCAGATACTCCAGTTGGGCGCGGACGGACCACTCGGCCGCCCACCACAGCGACCGGTCGACGTCCGTGTACACCCTGGCGACCACCTCAGGCGCGGTCCGCGCGCCCTCGTCGAGCGCCGAGCGGACCTGGTTGAGACGGGCGCGGCGGTGGGCGAGGTAGAAGTCGGCGGCGGCACCGCAGTCGGCCAGTGCCGGGCCGTGGCCGGGCAGCGCCGGAATCCCCCGGTACGCGGCGAGCAGTTCCAGGCTGGCCAGGTAGTCGCCGAGGTGGCCGTCGGGGTGGGCGACCACGGTGGTGCCTCGGCCGAGAATCGTGTCGCCGGTCAGCACGACCTGCCGACCGCCGTGCTCGACCAGAAAGCAGACCGAGTCGGCGGTGTGCCCGGGAGTCGCAAGCAGGCGGATCGTCAGGCCGAAGCCACCGAAGTGCTCGTCCGGGTCGGTCAGCGGCTCGCCGCCGATGGTGTGTGCCGGGTCGGCGGCGAGGACGTGAGCGCCGCCGAGCAGTTCGTGCAGGCGCGCCGAGCCGTCGGTGTGGTCCGGGTGGCCGTGGGTGATGAGCACCAGTCCGACCGGCCCCCGCGCGGCGATCGTCGCGAGGTGTCCCTCGTCGGCCGGCCCGGGGTCGACCACCACGGCTGGCTCGCCGGGCGCGGCCCGCAGCAGCCAGGTGTTGGTGCCGTCCAGCGTCATCGGCCCGGGGTTGGGCGCACGCAGCAGCGTCACCCAGTCCGGCAGTTCGCTGGCGAGGGCGGTCACCGCCCCCGTCACATGCCCTCCCATGGCTGCGATCGTACGACTCCCCGGGCGGGCCTCCGCGATCTTGCAGTTCTGGTCGCCGATTCGCCCCTGTTAGGGCTTTTCGTCCAGACGGAACTGCAAGATCGCGTGGCCGGCTACTCGCCCGGATCAGGCGATTTCGACGATGACCTCGATCTCGACCGGGGCGTCCAGTGGAAGTTCGGCGACGCCGACGGCGCTGCGGGCGTGCCGACCAGCCTCACCGAAGACCGTGCCGAGCAGATCCGAGGCGCCGTTGACGACCCCGGGCTGGCCGGTGAAACCGGGGGCGCTCGCGACGAAGCCGGTCAGCTTGACGACCTTGACCACGTTCTCCAGACCGACCAGCGAGTCGACGGCGGCCAGCGCGTTGAGGGCACACCGCTGGGCGAGCTGCTTGGCCTGCTCGGCGGAGACGCCGGCACCGACCTTGCCGGTGGCCAACAGCTTGCCCTCGGCCATCGGCAGCTGCCCGGACACGTACACGTGCTGCCCGGACTGCACCGCCGGTACGTAGCTCGCCACCGGCGGCACCACCTCCGGCAACTCCAGCCCCAACTCCGCCAGCTTTCCGTGCGGTCCGTTGGTCACGACACTCACGCCTTCGGTCGCTTGAGGTAGGCGACGAGCTGTTCGGGGTTCGGTCCGGGTACGACGGAGACGAGTTCCCAGCCGTCCTCACCCCAGTTGTCGAGGATCTGCTTGGTCGCGTGGACCAGCAGCGGAACGGTGGCGTATTCCCACTTCTGCATCGGTGGAGAGCTCCCTCGGTGACTTGGACACTTCGGGGCACAGCCTACGGTCCACCGCCCGTCCGGGCTGCGGGACGCTACTCGGACGCGGGCAACTGCTCGGACGCGGGCCGCTGCTCCGGTGCGGGCGGCAACTCGCCGCAGGGGCCGGAGTGGTCGTACGGCTGGGGGCAGCGCGAGCGGTCGGACAGCAGCAGGTCACAGAAGACCCGGTGCCGGTTGTTCTGGTCGTCGACGGTCGACACCTCGGTCTCACCGGCGTCCAGTTCGAGCAGGAAGTCCAGCGAGATCGCCACCCGCCCCGCCAGGGCGGTCGCGGCAGCCAGGTCGGTCACCCGGATGGGCAGGTGGATCACGTATCCGGGGCCATCCTCCTCCCGCCCGCCGGCCGGTTCGATGTTGGTGACCGGCCCGGTCGGACGCCGGTAGGACCGCTCGTTGATCGGCAGCCGGCCGGAGAAGGCGCCGCCGGCCGCCCGGGTGCCCCGCCGTGGCCCGGCCGGGAACTGGGCTCGTGGGGTGTTGTCCGTGTCGCGCATGCGCTGCCTCCCGGCGTAGTACCTGGTCACGACGTTGCCGCCGATCCGGGAACCTTGTGCACGGCCCGAAGCCGGGCGTGCCGGAGCGACGGTAGGACCGGCTGGCCGGTCCCATCAACAGGACGCGCGCACCCGATGGCATTCGGTCACATTTGCGACACCCGACCAGCGGAAAGCTGATCGCGGTGTCCGTCCGGGAGACACCGGGCTATCCGCGGCGGGGTCGAGGACCGTTACCCTTCCGGTCTGGACGGGCACCCCGCCCGGCCACCTCCCACGCCCACCGCCTTCGCGCGGTGCCACGCCGCACCCCGGGGGACCGATGACCCAGCCACCCGCCGGCGACCCGACCGGCCCCGCCCACCTCCCGCCGGCCGGCCGGTCGGCCCAGCCCTCCACGCCGGCCGCCCCGGCCGTCGACCACGATCCGTCGGTCCAAGCGCCGAACTCCGGCCACCCGCCGTACCCGCAGCAGGTTCCTCCGGGTCGGCGCGGAGCACTGCTGGCCTCGATCACGCTGGTCGCGGTGCTGCTGCTGTGCGCCGGTGGCGGCGTGGCCGCCTTCCTCACCCTGCGCAACACCGAGTCCGGCGAGGGCGCACCGGATCCGTCGGTGGCGGTCGACGACTTCCTCACCGCGATCTATCAGGATCGGGACGCCGTCAAGGCGGCCGAGATGGTCTGCACCGCCGCCCGCGACCAGGACAAGATCAGGGCGAAGGTCGCCGAGGTCGAGAAGTACGTCTCGACCTACCAGAGTCCCCGTTTCCGGTGGGACACCCCGACGGTCGACAACGAGACCGGCGACCGGGCGACCGTCACCACCACCGTGACGGTGACCACCGCCGACGAGAAGATCGCCGACCAGGACCTGCGCTTCACCGTGATCCGGAAAACCGGCTGGTGGGTCTGCGAGGTCGGCTGACCTCGTCGGATGGATAGGCTCGACGGGTGGGAGCAGCGCAGCGCCCGGCTGACCGGGCCGGCACCGATTGGCCCGCCCGCCTGCACGTGGTCACCGGCAAGGGGGGCACGGGCAAGACCAGCGTGGCCGCCGCCCTGGCCCTGGGTATGGCCGCCGGTGGCCGGCGCACGCTGCTGGTCGAGGCGGAGGGGCGGCAGGGCATCGCACAGCTCTTCGGCACCGAGCCGCTGCCGTACGCCGAACTGCACCTGGCCGACGCGCCGGGCGGTGGCGAGGTCTGCGCGCTCGCGGTGGACGCCGAGGAGGCGCTGCTCGAATACCTGGACATGTTCTACAAGCTGGGCGCAGCCGGCCGGGCGCTGCGCAAGTTCGGCGCGATCGACTTCGCCACCACCATCGCCCCGGGACTGCGTGACGTGCTGCTCACCGGCAAGGTCAAGGAGGCCACCACCCGCACCGTCGACCAACGCAGGGTGTACGACGCGGTGGTGCTGGATGCCCCGCCCACCGGCCGGATCGGGCGGTTCCTGAACGTCACCGCGGAGACGGCCCGGCTGGCCAAGATGGGCCCGATCAAGACCCAGAGTGAGGGGGTCTCGGCGCTGCTGCGCTCGCCGATGACCGCGGTGCACGTGGTGACCCTGTTGGAGGAGATGCCGGTGCAGGAGACCGCTGACGCGATCGCCGAACTGACCGCGCTGGGCTTCGGGGTGGGCCGGGTGATCGTCAACGGCACCCGGCCGCCCCTGCCGGCGGGCCGCCTGGTCACCGAGGTGGAGTTGGAGCGCGGGCTGCGTGCCGCCGGGCTGCCGGCCGACCAGCGGGTCGTGACCGGGCTGCACGAGGAGGCTCGCGACCTGGCCATCCGCCGGGAGCTGGAGGATTCGCTCCGTGCCGACCTGGTCGACCTGGACCTGCCCATGATCGAACTACCGCTGTTGCCCGACGGGGTCGACCGCGCCGGCCTCGATGTGCTCGCCGGCACGCTCGTCCGCGGCGATTGACTCACACCTGACCTCGGCCAGCCGCGCGGAGCCAGCTGGCCCGATACGCTCGATTGGTGCCTTCCGACTACGCCGCGCCGATGCTGGACGTCGACCAGATCCTGGCCGACCCGGGTGTCCGGATCGTGGTCTGCTGCGGGGCTGGCGGGGTGGGCAAGACGACCACGGCCGCAGCGCTCGCGCTGCGCGCGGCGGAGTGGCACGGTCGCCGTACGGTGGTGCTCACCATCGACCCGGCACGCCGGCTGGCCCAGTCGCTCGGTCTCACCGAGTTGGACAACACGCCTCGGCAGGTCAAGGGGATCGACGTCGAGCAGAGCGGCGGCGAGTTGCACGCCATGATGCTCGACATGAAGCGCACCTTCGACGACGTGGTGCTACAGCACACCGACCCGACGAAGGCCGCGGAGATTTTTGGGAACCCCTTCTACCAGGCGATGAGCTCGACCTTCGCCGGTACGCAGGAGTACATGGCGATGGAAAAGCTGGGCCAACTGCACGCGCGGGGCGAGTGGGACCTGATCGTGGTCGACACCCCGCCGTCGCGCTCGGCACTCGACTTCCTCGATGCGCCCGCCCGGCTGTCCCGTTTCCTCGACGGGCGGATGCTACGGCTGTTGCTCGCCCCGGCGCGGGCCGGCGGGCGCAGCATGTTCAGCCTGGTGACCGCCTCCTTCGGGATGTTCTCGCGGGTCGTGCAGAAGGTGATCGGCACACAGTTGCTGACCGACCTGTCCGGCTTCGTGGCCGCCCTCGACTCGATGTTCGGCGGGTTCCGGCAGCGGGCGGAACAGACGTACCGCATCCTGCAGGCGCGGGAGACGGCGTTCCTGCTGGTCGCGGCGCCGGAACCGGACGCGGTCCGGGAGGCCGCCTACTTCGCCGGCCGACTGCGGGAGGAGAGGATGCCACTCGCCGGCCTGGTACTCAACCGGGTGCACCGCGCGGCGGTGTCGGCGTTGGACGCGCTGGCCAGCCGCGCCGCCGCCGAGCGGCTGGCGTCGGCAGGCGGCCACGAGCGCACAGTGGAGGTGTTGCGGGCCCACGCCGCCCTGGCCGAGCAGGCGGTACGCGAGCAGCAGGTGGCCGCGCGGTTCACCGAGGCGTTCCCGCAGGTGCCGGCCGTTGCGGTGTTGGCGCAGCCCGCCGACGTGCACGACGTCGACGGGCTGCGGACGATCGGTGCGGCGCTGAGCCGCTCCTGACTCGGCCCGGTCAGCTGCCGGCGGCGGCCAGGATCTGGTCCTGGCCGGACTTGTCCTTGGCGTTCTTCTTCATCGCCGCCTCGAACATCTTCCGCCAGCTGGTGACCTGCGGGTGGCGGCGCAGCAGCGCGCGGCGTTCCCGTTCGGTCATGCCGCCCCACACGCCGAACTCGATCCGGTTGTCCAGCGCGTCGGCCAGGCACTCGTATCGGACTGGGCAGCTCCGGCAGATCCGCTTCGCCACGTTCTGTTCGGCGCCCTGTACGAACAACGCGTCCGGGTCCCCGTTCTGACACGCCGCCAGCGACGGCCAGTCAGTGATCATGCCCATCTGTACACGTCCCCCCTTGCAGTACTACCGACGCCGTCGCGGGCCAGCCGGCATTCCCCCGGTCGTCCGGCACGCCTTACCCCAAGACGGCACGGACGACATGGCACTGTCGCCGCCCCCATCATGCTCTGTAGTTGCACGATTACGCAACGTTGTCGGCTAAATCCATCATTTCGGACAGTCCCGGCTTCTCGGGCCAGGGACCGCCGCTTACCCCACCGGAGTCCGGGAAAACGCTGCGGGCTGCCTCCGCAAGGAGGAAACTCGGCTCGGATCCACGCAACCAGAAACCCGGTGCCACGCGTCTAGCACAACGAGAAGGGCGCGCGCAGGAAATGGGGAAAAGACGCCCCAGCGCCCCTCGTTACCTGTTCGCGTACCCTGTCGAGGTGACCTGGATGCGGAAACGTGACCACAACGTCCTGACCAACGCCGCATCGCTGCTCATCTGTGGGCTGCTGGCCGGCGTGGTGGTCGCCGCTGCGGCCTTCCCTGCGGTGGCGATGTCGGGACTGGCCGCCAAAGCCGGCGCGGAGACCTTCGGGGCGCTGCCCAAGGAGCTGACAGTGTCCCGCGCACCTCAGATCAGCTATCTGCTCGCGTCGGACGGCAAAACGCCACTGGCCACCATGTACGACGAGAACCGGCGGGACGTGACGTTCGACGACATCTCGGAGAACATGCGCAACGCCATCATCGCCGCCGAGGACCACCACTTCTACAAGCACAACGGTGTCGACCTCAACGGCGTGGCCAGGGCCTTCGTCAACAACAGCGCCGCCGGCAACGACCGGCAGGGCGCCTCGACGCTGACCATGCAGTACGTCCGGATGGGCATCGCCTACTCGGCGACCCACCCGGCCGACGTGCTCGCCGCGACCGAGGACACCAGCGCCCGGAAGCTGCGCGAGATGAACTACGCACTGCAGATCGAGAAAACGCTCAGCAAGGACCAGATCCTGGAGAGCTACCTTAATCTCGCCGCCTTCGGCAACGGCGCCTACGGCATCTACGCCGCCAGCCAGGTCTACTTCAACAAACCGCCGAAGGATCTGACGATCGACGAGTCCGCCCTGCTCGCCGGTCTGGTCAAGGCACCGACCTCGTTCGACCCGACCACCAAGACCGGCTACCAGCAGGCGGTCCCCCGACGGAACTACGTCATCGACCACATGGTCACGATCGGCGCGATCACCAAGGAGCAGGCCGAAAAGGCCAAGGCCGTCAAGCTCGTGGTCAAGGGCAAGCGGGCACCGAACGGCTGCGTCGCCGCCAACAAGAACGCCTGGGGCTTCTTCTGCGACTACTTCTACCGCTGGTGGATGTCGCAGGCGACGTTCGGCTCAACCTCGTACGACCGGGAGCGGCTGCTGAAGAGCGGCGGCTACACGATCACCACGACGCTGGACAAGCAGGCCCAGAACGGCGCCGACAAGGCCGTGCGGGCCGCGAAGTCGGTGAACGCCAAAGAGGCCGCGATGATCGCGGTCGTCGAGCCCGGTACCGGCAGGGTACGGGCTTTGTCAGTCAACCGGAACTTCAAGCTCGACAACCCGGACAAGCCCAAGAACAAGCCGCACAGCGACCCGGTCCAGCGGGACAAGGGCAAACGCGGCAACTATCCGAACACGGTCAACCCGCTGCTGACCGGCGGTGACGGAATCACCGGCTACCAGGCCGGCTCGGTCTTCAAGATGTACACGATCGTGGCCGCGCTGGAGAAGGGCATCCCGCTCAGCTACACCTTCAACGCGCCGCAGCAGTTCAGGTCCGAGTACATCATCGACCGGGGCAACCCCGCCGCCTGCGACGGCACCCACTTCTACTGTCCGACAAACTCGGGCCTCAAAGCGGGCGGCGTACAGAACATGTGGAGCGCCTTCTCCGCCTCAATCAACACGTTCTTCGTGCCACTGCAGCAGCAGGTCGGCGCGGAGAACGTGGTTGACGTGGCCAAGCGCCTCGGCATCCAGTTCCGGCAGAGCGAGGACGCGAAGTTCGCCAACAACAAGGAGGCCGCGCACCAGTGGGGCGCGTTCACCTTGGGCGTCTCGCAGGTCACCCCCCTGGAACTGGCCAACTCGTACGCCACCCTGGCCGCCGACGGCAAGTACTGTGAGCCGATCCCGGTGCAGGAGATCCGCGACCTGGACGGCAACAAGCTGGACGTGGCCAACCCGCGCTGCGAGAAGCGGTTCAGCACCGAGGTCGCCCGGGCGGCGGTGGACGCCGCCCGCTGCCCGGTCGGCGACAACTCCTCCACCAGCAAGTGCGGCGGCAGCCGCACCGCCGCCGAGGTGAAGTGGAACGTGGACAAGCCGGTGGCCGGCAAGTCCGGCACCACCGACTCGGAGAAGACGGCCTCGCTGGTCGCGATGACCAAGCAGTACGCGGTGGCCGGCATCATGGCCGATCCGGACTGGCCACAGACCAACGTCAAGATGAAGCACAAGACCAACGACGGCATCAATCCGCCGGTCTGGCAGACTTTGAAGGCCGCCATGAAGGGCAAAAAGTCGATCAATTTCGATGCGCCCGGCCAGAAGATCTCCCTGGGCGACCAGCGCAGCATTCCCGGCGTCCGATGCGTCTCCGTCGACCAGGCAAAGTCGCGCATCTCCGGCGCCGGTTTCGAGCCGATCGTCTCCAACAACCGGGTCACCTCGGACTGCCCGGCTGGTACCGCCGCCGGCACCAGCCCCGACGGTCGCACCATCAAGGGCGGTATCGTGACGATCCGGGTCAGCGCCGGCAACGGCAACAGGGACCGGCCGGACAACGGCCCGTCCTCCGGTCCGCCCAGCAGCCCCGGGCGGACGTCGGACGACCGGCCCGGCGGCTGATCGCCGCGAGTCCTCCGACCGACCAACGAAGGGGCGGGCACCCGATGGGGTGCCCGCCCCTTCGTGTCGCAGGGATGGTGTTCCGCGTCGGCGGCGAGCCGGGCCAGTCCGTCGGCGGGCAGCGGCCGCCAGACGTGCGGCCGGGGACCTCGTGTCGTCAGAGGCCGAGCTGGCGGCGCACCTCGGCAGCCACCCTGCCCCCCTCGGCCTGACCGGCCGCCGCCGCCTGGGCCGCCTTCATCGCCGGGCCCATCTGGGCCTTGCCGGTGAAACCGCCCGCGGCTAGCGCCCCCGCCACCAGCTCGGTCAACTCGGCGTCGGAGAGCTGCTTCGGCAGGTAGCGGTCCAGCACCTCACCCTCGGCAGTCTCCTTGGCGGCCTGCTCGGCGCGACCCGCGTCGGCGAACGCGGTGGCGGCCTCGCGTCGCTTCTTGGCCTCCTTGGTCAGCACGGTCAGCACCTCTTCGTCGCTGAGCTCGCGCTTTGCCTTGCCGGATACCTCCGCCGCGCCGATGGCGGCCAGGGCCATCCGCAGGGTGGAGGTGGTCAGCTCGTCGCGGGCCTTCAAAGCGGCGCGCATGTCGCCGGTGAGGCGGTCCTTCAGCGTGCTCATGGACGGTCAAACTACCCTGATCGGCATGCGAAAGCGCACACTATTCCGGCTCGCGACCGCAACCGCGGCGACGGGCGTCGCCGCCCTGGCGTACGCGTCGCTCATCGAGCGCAACATGTTCACCCTCCGCCGCTTCGACGTGCCGGTGCTCCCGACCGGCACCGAGCCGCTGCGCGTGCTGCACCTGTCGGACCTGCACATGACGCCCAACCAGGTACGCAAACAGCGGTGGGTCGCCTCGCTGGCCGCCCTCGACCCCGACCTGGTCGTGGTGACCGGGGACAACATGGCGCACCCGGGGGCGGTGCCGGGTGTGCTCCGGGCCCTCCAACCGCTGCTCGACCTCCCTGGCGCGTTCGTCTTCGGCTCCAACGACTACACCGGGCCGGTCTGGAAGAACCCGCTGAGCTACTTCCAAACCGAACGGGAGTACACCGAGGGCACCGAGCTGCCCGCCGAGGAGCTGCGTGACATTCTTACCGGAGCCGGCTGGGCCGACCTGAACAACCGGCGGGTCACTGTCAAGGCCGGCGGCCGGGCGATCGACATGGCCGGCGTCGACGACCCGCACGTCGAGCGGGACGACTACGCCTCGGTCACCGGCCCGATCTCGTCCGAGGCCGACCTCTCCGTCGCGCTCACCCACTCACCCGAACCGGCGCTGCTCGACGAGATGGCCGCCGACGACTTCGGCCTGCTGCTGGCCGGCCACACCCACGGCGGCCAGGTCTGCGTACCGTTGGTCGGGGCGCTGGTCACCAACTGTGGACTGCCGAGGTCCATGGCGAAGGGCCTGCACCGCTGGCCCGGCTCGGACTCCTGGCTACACGTATCCGCCGGGCTGGGCACCCACCCGACCGCCCCCGTCCGCTTCGCCTGCCCGCCGGAGGCCAGCCTGCTCACCCTGATCCCCCGCTGACCCTGTTGATCAACGGGTACCAAGTTTGACCGTCAGGACGGGTGGGCTACTATTTGTCGGCACGCCTCGGGGTGTGGCGCAGCTTGGTAGCGCGCTTCGTTCGGGACGAAGAGGTCGTCGGTTCGAATCCGGCCACCCCGACCAGAGGAAACGCCCTGACCAGCATTGATGCTGGTCAGGGCGTTCACGTTTGTCTATGGATTCTTGAATCGTCCCCCGGAAACCCCTCACTAACCCGGTCGGCAACCAGATTCGCCGTCGCATCGGCCGTGGGGCATCGGACCCGCCAGTTCGTCCCTATGTGGTCCGCTTAGACGGCCGGTCGCGGCGGTCGGGGTGACCCGTTGCCCGATCGGCGCTGAACCGTTCGAGGATGTCGGAGACGTCCGGTGCGAGGACAGGCTTGGCGACGTAGTACGTGTTGGTGACCTCCTCGTTGGCGTGCCCGAGTTGGGCTGCGGCGCTCTTCGTGTCGGCCTCCTTGTCGATGAGCGTGGCCACGGTCTTGCGGAACGTGTGCGGAGTCACCCATTCGAGGCCGGTGTCGGCGCGGGCTTGTCGCCACTGGCGGCGCACGTTTTGGGGGGACAGCCAGGTGCCGCGCCGGGAGGCAAAGATCGCATCGTGCGGGTTGTCGGCGGCGTTGAGCTTACGGGCCATCAGCATCCCGACTGCGAACCGAGGCAGGACGACCGTTCGGAAACCGGCGTCGGACTTCGTCCACTCCTGTCGGAAGAAGCCCTTGCCCTTGAGGTAGACGATCGTGCCGCAGATGGTCAGGGTCGGGTGTTCGGCGGCAAGGTCCAGGTCTTCCCAGCGCAGGGCGAGGATTTCGCCAATGCGGGCGCCGGTGGCGAGCATCAGGTCGACGATGTCGGCTAGGTCTCCGGAGTGCCGAGGTCCGGGCTTGCCGGGAATCGGTTGCTGCCAGTCGCGGATCGCCGACCGGACGGCCTGAAGGTGCTCGTCGCTTAGGGCGACGACCTTGCGGCGCGGTTTGCGTAGCCGCCCCGTGTCGCGCACGGGGTTGGCCGTCAGCGCGCCTCGGCGTACGGCCAGGGCAAACATCTGGCCGAGGACAACTTTCGCGCCCTTGGCCGCCGACGGGTGTTCCTTGGCGACATCCCGCAGGAACTTGTCGAGCCGCCCGACGCTGGCCTCACGGACTCGCAGGCCGCCGAGTGCAGGCACGATCCGCGTGCGCAGGCTGGTCTGGTATCGGTGAATGGTCTGTAGCGCGAGCCGTTCCTCAGCGAGGATCTCTTCGACCCAGAGTTCGGCGAGTCTGCTGATGTGGGTATCCCTGGTGATCTCGTCGTCGTTCGGTGCAGTGCGGTCACGGAGTTTGACCTTCAGCGCTCGGATGGCGGCCGGGCCGGTGGTGTCGGTGGCCTCGACGTCGCGGGTTTTGCCGTCGTAGTCGCGGAATCGGGCTCGGGCGCAGTACCGGTTGGGCCGAGCTTCTCGGTGCGGATGTTGCCCCAGGTTCCGATGGGTAGTGGAGGTCGGGCCATGGCTCAGCGCTCCGGGTCGGTGTGGGCGTCGAGCCAGCGTTCGACCTCGCTGCGCCGGTAGCGCAGGGTGTTGCCGACGCGGATGGCGCGCGGTCCCTTGCCCCGGCTGTGCCAGGCGTAGAGGGTGTTCTCCGGCTTACCCAGCCAGGCCGCGACATCATCGATGGTCAGGAGTGGGTCGGGCCGCCACTCGGCGGTAGTCGGGATGCTCATCGCCGGCCTGCCGTAGTGGACGAACCGTCCTGCGGGTGGGGCTTGGCGGGGGCGGTGGGCCGCCGGGCGGCGGTGGTGTCGGGCCGTACGTCCCCCAGGATGGGGTGTGAGGAGGGCGGGCATGAATCGGGTGTCCTCTCAACGTCCCGGTCGGGCTCGGACCGGGTGCCGGTGGCGCTGCCGCTGGGACTGGCATTCACGGCGTGCGCGTGTGGACGTCGATCCACGCGGGCCGGGGTGAAGACATCAAGCCTGCGGCCGGTGTGCGCAGTGGCCGGGGCGAATCCGCTCGCTGCCGAGTCACGCCGGGCGTCCTGCGAAGTCGAGGCTTTGAAGATCACCACGTCTTCGTGCTGGACGAGCCATTGCGGGTCGCCGGTGGCGATGGCGTCTCGGGTGTTCTTCTGCTGGAAGAACGAGGCGCGGGGGATGATCAGGCCGTTGCGGACGCCGCAGATGAGGGCGATGCATTCCTCGACCAGTTCGAGGCCGGCGTTGATGCCAGCGGCGGCGACCATGCCGGGGATGTCGATGAGTTCGCCGTGTCGGCGGTAGGGCCGGGCGGTGACGACGACGTGTCCGCCGGGCCGCAGGAGCTGGACGCAGCCGGCGAGGATCGCGGTGAACCCGTCGGCCAACTCATTGTGGCTGCGGTAGGCGAGGTTGTCGCCGCTGCCGTACTTGTGGTGGATTTTGCGGACCTTGCCGCGTCTCGGGCCGGGGGTGCGGACGTGCCCGTGGGTGGATGGCCCGTACGGCGGCGAGGTCATGACCAGCGAGACCCGCCCGTGCAGAGCCGCCGGCAGCAGCGTCGGCAGCGTGGTCGAGTCGCCGTGGTAGATCTCGCCCCGGCCCGGTGCCCCTGCCTGGACGGTGTGGCGGATGTTGTCGGCCGCTTTGGTGACCCATTCGGCTTCGTACTCGATCCCGACGCCGTGCCGGCCGAGGTGCATGGACTCGATGACGGTGGTGCCGATGCCGGCCATGGGGTCGAGGACCACGTCACCCGGGTTGGTGTAGGTGCGGATGGCGTACCGGGGGATGGTCGGCAGCATCTTGCCGGGGTGGGTCAACGACTCCGGGGTGTACCGGCCGCGCCGCAGGTCACGCGACGCGGTTTCACCGGTGAGCCAGACCGAACCGAGGTAGCCCTCGGCGAGCAGTGCCGCCAGGTCGGACGTGCTGGGGCAGGGCGGTTCGGAGTCGTGGGGGTCGCCGGGGTGAAACGGCGGACGGGGCTCAGGCACGGGCGTTCTCCTCACCGGTGGCGGTGGCGGTGGTCCTGAGCACGACCAGATCCCGGAACGTCGGAAGGTGACGGCCAGCGAGCAGACGCCGCCCGTCGTCGGCCTCGTCGGGGTGTTCCGGGGCGGTGCGCGGCTCGTGCTCGGGCAGCGGGACGAGGACGGCGGGGATGTGCTGGTGGTAGAAGAGCCCGGCGGCGCGGGCGGCGGCAATGACCGTGGCGCGGTGGCTGAGCTCGCCCGGCTGAGGCTGCGAGGCGGTGAGTCCGACAAGCACGAACCCGCCGGAGCGTAGCAGAGGCCGCCAGGTGCTCATTGCTGTGGCGATGCCGTCTCGGGCGAGGGCCTGTGCGCCCTGCGGCAGGGTCGCCAGGATGAGGTCGACACGTGGGCCGGGGCGTCGCATGGCGTGGCGCGTCCGGCGTTCGGGGGCCGACGTTAGGAGCCGCACGTGTAGACCGTGGCGACCTGTGAACAGTCGGGCCGGTACCCGGTTCAGGTAGGCGGTCGCGGCGATGGCGGCGGGGTGCGCTTCGAGGTCGAGCACCACGTCACCGACGTGGGTGTAGCGGCGGATGAGGTAGGCGAGGTGGCTCGGGGGTAGTCCGTACCAGTCCGGCATTCCCGGACGGGGCGTGCGAGGGACGCGGGTGCGGGGCAGAAGCAGCCCGACCGGTGCCGGCTGAGGCCGGTCACCGGGGGCGGTGGAGCTGGGCTTCGGCATGGGCGTGTGGGCCACGTCCGCCGACAAGCGCTGACACTAGGGGATTACAAATCCGAGCCCCGGATTGGAAACCGCGCCCGCTGCCGAGCCGGGTACCTCGCGCGCCGCCGCCCGGTTGAACAACCTCCTCAACGGGTCGAACCGCAGGTCAGAGCCGTTGATACACCTTCGGGGTGATGGCTGACCTCGAACCGACCCGCTGTGTCAGAGAACGCACCTGATCCCACCGTTACAACTAAAGTATTTGCACGTCGCGGGGGCAGGGCCGTATCGCAACAGGCGGGCGGGCGACCAGGCCGAACGCCGCACCCCGCGACTACCGCCGGCACGGCACCACACTGTTCGCGGCCTTGGAGGTCGCAACCGGGAAGATCACCGCAGATGCCTGCTACGAGCGACACCGCAACTCCGAGTTGTGAAGGCATGAGCGGGGAGGCTGGATTCCGGGGAATCAGGAGCGACCCCTGGCTTCAGTCGGCCGCCTCGACCTCGTCGTCGCGCGGCGAAATTCGATCCCACGACCTTGATGTCCTCGGGCTTGATCACCAGGGGCACCCCCGAGCTTTCGAGCGCGTCCACGATTTGCTCCACGAGGCGGTCCTCCTCGGCCCACCGGCGATCGCGCTCTTCGCCTTCCAACAGCCGGACGGCTCAGTGGTCCCGGGCAGGTCGACGTCAACGAACCCGTGCCAGCCGACTGTCGAGCCGTTCGCGCAGGTCCCTCCTCGCGTTGGCACGTTTGCCGGAGCCGCCTCCCGAACTGCCCCTCACGTAGAGACTCCTGGCGATACCATATGCCCGCAGGACGCGTTGACCCGTTGCTGGTGAGAAGCCGCACAAAGATAGACCGTAGTCGGTCTTGTGGCGATGGCTCGATAGATTACACGGTCGGGCTATCACACAAACGCACGGGGAGGATCACAGAGTGTCACATTCGCTGATGAAGCGGTCCCTTGGAACCGTCGCTGCCGTGGCCACAGGATTGCTACTATTGGCTTCTCCGGCTCAAGCCGCACCTCAAACCGAGGCGGCCGGCGGCGAGCAGGTGAAACCGAAGGTTAGTGCCGCCGAGATCGAGGCGAACAATGCTGCCGTGTGGGCGTCGCTGCCGCCGAACGTGACCATGACGGTTACCGGGAAGAGGCCCAAGCTTCAGGGCCCGATCGACCACTACACTCAGAACGGTCCTACGGTCACGACGGGAGTGACTCCTTTCGCGGTGGACGCAATTCCCTTCTCCTACACCTTCAGTGGCGTGTGGAGCATGGACGGCCGAGACTTCCGATCCACGCGGACGAGTTTCTGTAAGGACATCGAAGCCACGTGGGATTACCCCGAGGAGTCGTGGCATGAGTTCAAGGTTGCCCTTTCAGCGGGCGGGACTATCACCGTTCCTACTGACGGCGTAATGCGTACCTGGTGCTGGTCGAACGTTCCGACGAACACAACTATGCACTTTCGCTATTTCTCTACGAATAACTCCGGCGGTGACATCGCAAAGGCTTCGGGCAGCGGCTCGGTCCACTACTGACCTGCAGACCTGTTGAGGATGCGCGGAGGCGAGTCGCCTCCGCGCATCCTTTGCGTCGGCGGGTCGTCGTCAGGGGGCGGATGGCGTCATGATCCACAATCTAGTCAGGTTGGCAAGGTCGGCTGTCGGCGTAAGCTCCACCGTGGTCGCGCCTGCGGCCTTGTCCGTAGCCGCTCGCCCGATCGTGACAGCGCCAACCTGATTGCTCCGCTGGGACGGATCTGGCATCAAGACACGGTTGGTCTGGTAAACCTCACCGTCTGCGGGAACGCCTTCCATGACTAGCTTTCCACCGGTGCCGCGTACGGAACCCGCAACATTACTAATATTCGTGTACACCTCGCCGGCGAATCCGGTGCTGGTAATGAGGTCGACAGTGGCTTCGCCGCGGACGGTATCGACTGCCGTTACGCGTCCGACCAAGCCTTCGGCGACGACGGCTAGTTGCCCCTGCCGGACTCCCTGGTCCTTCGGGAACGCGACGATTATCTGTTGGCCGGTCCTGCTGACTACCTCAGCGGGTACGGCCCGCGCGTCGCCGTCTACACCGCCCTCACCAGGTACCTCGAACACCTTCGAGGCGCTGGCGAACGGTCGCTTCGGCTTGATGAACCCCGCGATCGTCGTCGTCTGCGCGGTCGCAGCGATCGGCAATCGTATTACAACAAGGCGACTGGTAGCTCCGTCCGGTTCTTGCACGATTTCATTATCGACCGCGGTACTCGACACCCGCACCGCTGTCACGCCCGGCATGGCGATAGCGATGGCATAGGTCCCCCAGGAGTCATTACTAACCATGCCGGCGGGTCCGGACAACCGTGGACTGACCAGACTAATCACCTGAGTCTCCACCGGGTCGGGCGCCGGCCGATCAACCCGCATCCGCAAGGCGTCCGCCGCACCGGAATCACCGGTGAAGAACGCCAACCGCGCGTCGCCCTGCTTGTCGTATCCCTGCAAGACGACCACCGTCGAGCGCAGGCGTGGATGGCGCGTCGCGACAAGGGCCCGCACATCAGTGTGCGGGCCTGCCGAGTTGGTACGGTCCCAGACGCTGGTGGCCTCACGTACCAGGCCAGCGTCCACGTCTCCCACCGGGGACCAGCCCAGAAACGGGCCATCCGGCGGCGGTGCAGCGAGTTGCGGTGTGGACCCGAATCCGACAACCCGAAACATCGTGACCAGCACCACCAAACACAGTGCAGCTGCGGCTCCAGCGGCGATACGCCGCCGCCCGCGACGCCGGTCTGCCCGCCGCATAATCTTGTCTTCATAGCCCTCGGCCGGTACCACCGACTCGGCCAGGTCCGCCAGGCCGTCACGCAACTCGGTCGTGTTATGCATAGCGCACCTCTTGATCAGCAACAGCATCGGCCTCAACCCACTGCTTACGCAGAGTCTGCAGACCCCTTGATGAAAGACTCTTGACCGTGCCAACCGAACAACCCAGTACGTGCGCCGTGTCCTGCTCGGACAGGTCCTCGTAGAAGCGCAGTACGACGGCGGCACGCTGTCGTGCTGGCAGCCCGTCCAACGCCCGGCGGAGCAAGTCCCGCTGTTCCACCCCCACGTACTCGTCGCGTGTCTGAGTCTCCACCAGCCGACCCAAGGGCTGTTCCCACCAGGATCGGCGCCGTCTCCAGGTCACGAAGGTGTTGACTAGAATGCGCCGAACGTAGTGATCGACGCCTTCTGAGTGTTGCAGCCGAGACCACGCCACAACCGTCTTGGCCAACGTCGTCTGGACCAGATCCTCGGCTTTCCCGCGGTCTCCGCACAGCAGGAAGGCGGTCCGGAGCAGCGATCCGTAACGCGCCCGCACAAAGGCTGTCACCTCCTTATCCTCGCGATCATGCATCAGCCACCCACGCCCTCAGGTTGAATCTCACGGCCACTACTTACGCTCTCGACCCCAGCAAACGTTGCCGTGACTCCGGATCTTCTCGACGATCGATTATCTCGACCCGCAGGTCGGTGAGGGTGACGACCAGCCCGGTTTCCTCGGTCAGCTCCCGGGCCGCCGCGCCGGCCGCGATCTCGCCCGGCTCGATGTAGCCGCCGGGCAGCGCCCACCCCGCCGCCGTCGCGGCGCTCGATCATGACGATCCACCGGCCGGCGGTGGTGTCGGTGGCCGTCACAGCGCGGCGTCGGCGCACTGCGCCTCGCCCCTGTGTCCGAGGCGGTTGCGGCCGTAGTGGACGTGGGTGCGCTCGCCCAGGTTGACCGGCCGGCCGTTGACGACCCTCTCCCGCTGGAAGCGAGTTCGTCTGCGGGCCGCCGCATGCTCCTGCGGACCGCGGTGCTGGTACAGGAGCGGCGGCCGGAAGGGGGTCGAGCATCCCGGCCGACGTTCCGGATCTGGTCGCCGGGCGTACGGCGAGGAGGACGTTGCCCCACCCACTGGAGGCAGTTGGCAGCTGAGGCCCGTAGGCAGTGGGTTGCAAGCGATGGGCAACGGCAGGAGGTGGCTGCCGACGTCACGCGAGCCGCGCGGATTGCCGACGCGATCGGTGACTGGTCGAACAAGATCCGCGCTGGCTTGAACAAGATCGTCATCTGCTTGAACACGAGGCGGCTACCCGCCTCGCGACCTTGAACACGATCGCGACGGCGCGTGAGCGAGCCCGGCGAGTGCCGCCCGTGGCCGTCCCGCTTCGCCTCGTGGGCGCGCGTGTTCAAGGGTGCCGTCTCGACGCGGCTGCGGCCGGCGCGCGGTCACTTGAACAGCCTGACCACGGATTGCACACCCCGGCCCGGGGTGCCCGCCGACTGACGTCGAGACGCATTGACCGGGACCAGCTACGGCTGGGTTGAACATCTGTCGAGACACCTTGAACAAGATCAACAGTGTTCATGATCTGTTCAAAGGCCCTGGTGGCGTGGTGGCACAGCACCGACCGGCAGTCCCGCCGGACGGCACACGGTCATCACGAGGGAGCACCACCATGGACCGTCGTACCCCCACCGCCGAGCCGGCTGTCTCCCGGCGCGGCGAGACGTTGCTCAATGACATCGAGTACCGGTTCCGGCTGATGGGGCAGGGACCGAGCCCGCTGTCGGTGGACGGCCGCAGCCTCGGCCACGGCCTGCCCCGCCGGGCCATCGCCCTGCCCGAGCTGTCGGCGATCCTCATGCACCCGTCCTGCGGCTACGCCGCCCGGGACGCGGCATGGCGGCTGCTGGTGCAGCGCGCCCGGACCGGTGACCCGGCGTGGCGTGCCGGTGCGGTCGGTGTCGCGTTGCCGGGCTTGCGGTTCAAGGCGTACCTGCTGGCGAAGCTGTTCACCGGCGATGTGCAGGCCGCCATCGTTGAGCACTTCCTTCGCGCTCTCGGCACGGTCGACCTGGACAGGCCGGGCGTGGTCGGGAATCTAATGTCCGCCGCGTTCTCCAAGGCCCGCGCCGAGCTGCGGGATCTGGAACCGGCGCCGTCCGGGGTGCCGAACCACGCGCCGGGGGCGGTGGTGCCGCCGGCCCCGTACGGCCACCCGGATCTCGTCCTCGCCCGCGCGGTCAACGCCGAGGTCATCACCGTCCAGGAGGCCGAGCTGATCGGCGCGACCTACCTGGAAGAGGTCAGCCTCACCGCCTACGCCGAACGCACCGGCCAGCCCCGCTGGAACCTCTACAAGCGACGCACCGCCGCCGTCGCCCGGCTCAAGGCCGCGATCGATTCCGGCGAGCTGCCCGACCCGTACGCCGACGTGATCAACGAGGCCACCTCGACCCTGGTCCTCGACACGCCCACCACCCGGAAACGTCCGTAAGAAAGCCGTCCTGAGCTGCGGGTTTCCAATCCGAGGCTCGAATTTGTAATCCCCTAGGCCGTGTCTCCTGGATCATGGTTTGGGGCGGTCCGGTTTCGCGCGTAGCCAGATGAG